>CAWJUK010000001.1:0-69945 GCA_963846035.1 uncultured Acidobacteriaceae bacterium
GAAAAACCATGCCTCTCACAAGATTCGATGCAACCGCCGCCTTGGTCGTAATCGATTTGCAAAAAGGCATTATCGGTTTGCCCACCGTGCACCCGGCCGGCGAGATCATCGGCCGGACTGCCCAGCTCGCGCGTGCTTTCCGCGAGCGGGGTCTGCCGGTCGTTCTCGTGCATGTGACGGGTCTGGCTCCGGGCCGCACCGACGCCGGAAGCCTCAAAGTTTCGCTTCCCACCGATTTCTCCGAGCTCGTTCCTGAATTGGAGCAGCAGCCCGGCTACCACATCGTCACGAAACAACGGTGGGGTGCGTTCATCGGCACATCTTTGGATGACTACTTGCGCCAGCGCGGCGTTACCCAGGTCTTTGTTACCGGGATTGCAACGAGTATTGGCATGGAATCGACGGCTCGCCGCGCCTACGATTACGGCTACAACGTGGTGCTTGTCGCGGATGCGATGACGGATCGCGACGCCGGAGCGCACCGCCACAGCGTCGAAACGATTTTTCCCCGGCTCGGCGAGGTCGCCACCACCGCCGACGTGCTGAAAGCGATTCCGCAGTGACCCTGGTCCCCGGAAATTCGATGTCCCACGCCTGGCGCGCGCTGCGGCACCGCAACTTCAAGCTCTTCGTCTCCGGGCAGAGCATCTCCGTGATCGGCACCTGGATGACGCGCCTGGCGACAAGCTGGCTCGTCTATCGCCTGACCCATTCGGCGCTGCTGCTCGGCATTGTAGGCTTCTCGGGCCAGATTGTTTCGTTTGCGCTGGGGCCATTTGCGGGTGTCTGGGTCGAGCGCCTTAATCGCCGCAAGCTGCTCGTCTGGACCCAAGCCGCTGCTGCTGTCCAGTCGCTCGCCCTGGCCGCCCTCACTCTGGCGCATGTCATCACCCTCTGGGAAATCATCGCTCTTGCCGCTTTGCAGGGCTTGATCAATGCATTCGACATGCCTGGGCGCCAATCGTTCCTTGTGCAGATGGTCGAGGATCGCAACGACCTCAGTAACGCAATCGCCATCAACTCCTCCATGGCGAATGGCGCGCGTTTGATCGGCCCGGCTATTGCCGGCTTGGTGATCGCAGCCGCCGGCGAGGGCTGGTGCTTCCTTATCGATGGCGTCAGCTATTTTGCGGTGATCGCATCCTTGCTGCTGATGCGCATCCAGCTCCCGAACATCCATTCCGACATCCGCCGCAATGCGAGCACGATGCTCGAACAAATGCGCGAAGGTTGGGACTACGTTCGTACCTTTCGTCCCATCCGCACCATTCTTCTGGTCTTTGCCCTGATCAGCCTGATGGGTTACTCCTATTCTGTGTTGCTGCCAATCTTTGCCGGCCAGGTGCTGCTCCGCGGTCCGACCACTCTCGGTTGGCTGACGGGAGCATCCGGAGTTGGCGCGCTCGTATCCGCCCTCTCTCTTGCGGTCCGCAAATCGGTCGTAGGGCTTACGCGGATGCTTCAGATCGCGGCCGCGATGCTAGCAGTCGCGTTGATTCTCTTCGGCCTGTCGCATACGTTGTGGTGGTCTCTTGTACTCCTGGTCTTCGTCGGCTTCGGCATGATACAAACCGCTTCCGTTAGCAACACGATTATTCAGGCGCTGGTGCCGGAAGACAAACGCGGCCGGATCATGAGTTATTACACGATGGCCTTTTTCGGTGCGGCGCCCTTCGGCAGCTTGCTGGCAGGCGCTCTGGCTCACCGCATCGGAGCGCCCCACACCGTTATGATCACGGGCGCGTTCTGTCTCCTCGGCTCACTGTGGTTCACGCTCGAGCTGCCGAAGGTCAGAGCGGTCATCCGCCCCATCTACCAGGAAATGGGTCTGCTGCCCCATCCGGCCGCGAGGTAACGGAATGCGCTGTCTATGCCTTCACTGTTCTGTGGCGCAGCAATTGGCTACCCAGCGCGATGCTTACTAGGAAACCGAGATCGGAGCTACTTCAGTGCAACAACCGACATGTGAATAGGCTCGAGTTTCCGAGGATCAATAATCTTCCCGTTCTCATCCAAATTGCTTATCCCGGTATTTGAGATGAAGTAGAAGTTCGTGCCGACAATCGCACCAGTAGTAGGGTCCTTGACGAGCGGCGTGCGATATTCCAGCATTTCCGCCGATACCACTTTCCGCCCATCCGCCGAAAGCTGCCACTCCACAACGCGGTACGCTCCGGCTCCGTATTGTACTCCGACCAGATTTCCGCGATACCAATACAGCCCGTCAATTCCCGCCAAAGTGTAGTGCCCGTCAACTCTGACTTCTTGTGCCTCATCGTTTCGCAAATCGACACGAAGCACGCCCAGTATGTCCGCGATAAAAAGAAAATTACGATCGGCGGAAAGCGTGATGCCGTTCGGATAGAAAATCGGCCGCGGAAACACCACAGACGAGAAGCGCTGCGTCGTGCGATCGAAGCGATAGACTTGGTCCGCGTCCGTATCGGTCACATAAATTTCCCGCGAGCCGCGCAGCACAAGATCATTCAAATCATGCTGCCCTGCTCCCGGAGCAGGCCAGCGCTCGAGCAATTTCCCTCGCACATCAAAATGTACAATTTCCGACCGATTCTTGACTCCCGGATCCGTCGCGGCCCACACGCTGTGGTCCGCGGGATCGACGTGTACGCCGCCCACCGGCATCAGGTCGTACACGCCCGCTTTGACGAATTCCGAAACTTTGCCCGCTTCGGTCGTTCTGATGATTTTCGCCAGGTGCATGCTTCCCAGGTAGAAAATGCGCTTTTCCACGTCTGCCGCAAGGCCCTCTGGGAAAATTTCGCTCTCGGGGATGGTGAAGGCCGCACGGGCCCGGTGCACAGGGGAGTAGCGCCGGTGAATGCGCGCGACCAGTTCCCGGAATTCAGGATTCGATTCGAGGGGCTTGAAGCGCTCCACGCCGCTCGGGTCGAACCCTTCACCCAGCGGGCACTGCTTCAGGAGGGAAAGCGATTTATGAAATTCGCCGAGATGCGCGTACAAATAAGCCAGGAAAAACTGCGCCGCTCCCCGATCCGAAAGCTTCGGCAACAGAGCTTCCACGGTGCGAATGTCAGCACGAAACCGCTCGTTGCCAATAGGTGCCGCACTAGGGGCGGGTGCCGCTGTCTTTTTCTGTGCAAAGCCGCTGACGTCCACGCATAGTGCAAAAAACAGCAATGCCGCGCACGCTAACAGCATCCCTCCCATGGTAGTCAGCACAATCGATCTTCCACTGATCTCCCCATCTTCAGTTGCCGGGCTGATCGAGACGTGTCTGTCACGCTTCGGATCGTTGCCCCGATCCGCGCATGTTGCCGAAAGGAAGGAAATTTAGTTGCGGGGGCAAGATTTGAACTTGCGACCTTTGGGTTATGAGCCCAACGAGCTACCTGACTGCTCCACCCCGCTCTTTGATCTTATCAACCCCAAGTATGCCTGCAACCGGTGAAATCCACCCCCGCTCCTACTCAGTCAGTGAAACCGCCGGCTTCCCGCGAAGCCGCTCCTCGACGTGCTGCCCCAGCATGTCTGCAAAGCTTCCGTTCTCGCTGAGCGTCGTGTTGAACAGCACCACCACCGCGTAATCCTCTTTCGGGTTGAACACCGCATAGCTGCTAAATCCGCCTGTCCCTCCGTTGTGCCAATAGCTCCCCGTGTCCGACACGTAAAGCCACGCCAGCCCAATCTTCATCCCCGGCCCCACATCGGCCCGCAGTTCGTGCGACATCTGGAGCGCGCTTGGCAATGTGCTCGCGGGCGAATCCGCGCGGCCTGCTCCCGCCGCGTGCTTCACGCGATCCGGATGCAATTGCGCCTCTAGATACGTCAGCATGTCACCGGCGGTTGATCGAATCGCGCCCGCCCCGGCTAGCGCATCCAGGCTCCAGGGGTGCGCCGGACGGTGCTGCGCGTCGTGCCCCTCGGCAAATCGCTTCTCTTGCTCCGCTGAAAGCTTCACCACCGTATCTTTGAGCGCCAGAGGCTCAGTGATCTCCATCTTTAGCAATTCCGGATACGCCATCCCCGCTCGATTCGCCAGCGCCTGTCCCAGCAGCCCCACCCCGAGATTGCTGTAGAGGAACTCTGCTTTCGCCGGCTTCGCGACTCCATGCTTCGCGATGAACTCGTATAGATTCGCCGCACGGTAATCCGCGTACGGATCCTGCGGATCGGCAGGATGGAAATTGTCCGGCATCCGAGGCAGTCCCGAATGCTGCGTCGACAGATCGACTAGCGTGATCTCCGCGCCTTCCGGCTTCGCCACCGTATTTGGCGGAAGCAGTTCCCGCACCGGCTCGTCCAGCCTCACTTTGTGTTGCTCCACCATCTGCGCCAAGATCAGCCCGGTGAAAGTCTTCGAAATCGACCCAATCTCGAAAATCGAATCTTCTTTCACGGGCCCGTAAACAAAAAATCGGCGCTGTCCGTGCTGCACCACTCCGATTGCTACGCCGCCGTGTGTCTCGGGTGCGAGCAACCCCTCCTTGAGAGCGCCCGCCAGATCTCGGTCGAGCACCGCCTTTAGCTCCGCCACTCCGACCGGGCCGATCGCCGGGTCGTATTTCGGTGGCTTCGGCGCGTTCGGCGCAGGCGCAGCCGCAGTTGCCTGCCGCGTCAAACGTAACGGCAACTCGCCTCCCTGCGACCACACCCCATCCAGTTCGTCGCCGTTCTTCGATAGCGTTCCGGACCAGTGCCCATGCACGGCCGGGACTTCGAATGAAAAACGATTCGCCGTCGAATTGCACGTTTTCGCACGGCACTCCCATCATCCCTTGGTCCAGGCTGTCCAGCGAACAAGATTCCTTCCCCGCCGAGTCGCTCTTGACGTGCACTTGTACGCGCAGTTTGGCCCCACCCGCCTCCAGCGTCCCCAGCCAAATACCATCCACCCGCGATGTCGGTGCCATCCCCGCCCCCAGCCAGCCAAGTGCCAACAGCGGAACAAAAACAATCTTCGAGCTCAACATTGTGTTTCCTCCTCGATCCCGGATAGTAGCTGGGCGCTTTGCCGCCGCAGCTTGCGAACCGCGTACACTTCGTTCAGCCACCAAACGCCAGCGACCACCAGCGTATACACTAGCGGCAGGAGCGCATCTGCCCACGTGATAGCGCCGTTTTTCGCTTGCTCTCTGAGTACGCCCGCGCTGCCTGTCAGCAAACCGACATACAAAGGAGCCAAATACCAGAATTTTACTCGCCTCAGCAAACGGATCTGATGCTCATATTTCAGGGCCAGCGCGCGCCGATAATCCGCGAGCGTCTGATCCGAAGCCGGATCCGCCGGACCGGTCCCGTACCGCCACAGGTAATAAATGATCCACAGCGCGCCGGCCGCGATAATGATGCTCCCCAGCCGCTGAATCGGATCACGCTGCATCCACGCGAAGTACGCAAACGCTGGTGCCACGATCAAACCGGCAATAGTCTCGGTTCTGTTCCGCCGCCGGATCCTGCGATCAAAAGCCGCAATTTTCGTCAATACAAGATTCCGCATCTCTTCACCGTTCACCCCGGTATCTACCGGCTGGCTTTTCCAAAGCTCTTCCAGATCGACGTGTTGATCCATCACTCCTGCCCTCCTTGCACCCGCTTGGCAAGCCTTTGCCGGATTCGCGTGAGCCGCGTTGCGACCGCCCCTTGCGAAACTCCAGTAACCTCCTCAATCTCAGCGGCGCTCAGCCCCTCCAGATGCAGCGTAACGATCTGTCTGTCCATCACCGGCAGCTCGCGAATCGCATTCATCAAAGCCTGCACCCTCTCATCCAGCAGGAGCGCGGCTTCAGCGCCTGTTTCCCCCGAGGGCCGGTCGAACGATTCTCCGATCAGCGTCTCCCGCGCGCTCCGGCTGCGGGCTCGCGAACCGTTCCGGATCGCAATATTGTGCGCGATGCGATATATCCAGGTGCGCTCACTGGCTTCCCCACGAAAATCCGGCAGCGATTTCCAAATTCCCGCGGCAATCTCCTGCAGCAGGTCCTCGCGATCCGCCGGATTCACGACGTATGCCGAAACGAGACGGCGCAGCGCGGCCTGATACGTCTCGAACAACTCCCGGAATTTGTCGCTGTATGTCTCTGCCCCAGTCTCGACTGTTCTGTCCGCGACCGCTGCCTCTGCAAGCATCCTCTTAGGCTTCCAAACAGCTAGTCGCATCAAGCGCGATTTTCTTACACGTCCGCACTCGCGTTTATCGGTCGTGGCTAGACCATCGGGTTTTTGTGGTCTGCCGCTGTGCCGAATCAGCGATTATGGTTCTGAAAGAATTCTTCGGATCTCGCTCAAATGAAATGCGCAATTCGGAAATCCAATGACCCTGTAGCTCAGCGCGCAATTCGTGATGTCATCAAGCTGGAAAAAGAGGTTTGGAAAGCGGCCAGGGAAAGGAACGCAACCCGTTTCGCCGAGCTCGTTCCGGCGGATGGGCTGATGATTTTCCAAAGTGGCGTCATGACTCAGGCCGATTATATTGCGACGATGCAACAGCGTAGCTTGGAAGACCCTGAAATTACCGATATGCAGGGATACGTGCCGAACCCAAAAACTGTAATTCTAATTTACAAAGCAACTCGCAAGGGGACGTACAATGGAAACCCGCTCCCTTCCGCGCCAGTCATTGAGTGCACCACCTGGATCCGGCGGGAACGCCGCTGGGTCGCGATCTTAAATCAAGAAACACCCATCGCCCCCTCTTGAAACGATTACCTGGCGTTCCTCGCGGTCCCGGCCCCGCTCAGTGGAGTAAGAATTTCAGCCAGGTAATCAGGAAGTTCAGCCGTCCTTTCCAGATGAGGGGACCTAAGGCCATCGTGGTAGCTAATTTTGTGAGTACCGATCGCTCCGGCATTCGATGCCACGACGATGATGTCAGCCCGGTTGCTCAGTGAATTCGAAACGGCTCGCGTGAGTTCAGCAACGGAAAATTTGCGCCCGTTGACGGCGACAACTTTCATATATGGACAGAAACCAGCTTTTTCTGCAGCCATTCCTGGTATGACATCCTGCACTGCGCCGTCCGATCGGACAACCAAACCGAGCGAGGCTGTGAAATCACCCGTTCCAGATACTTTCTCCTCTGCGGCGAGCATTTGATTCGGAACTTCGGTATACGTGAGCCGCCATCCGGAGCCGGTAATTTCTCGTAACGGGACGTGCGCCTCTGTGGAATCCAGCCGCTCCCGCAGAAACGAGCGCCAATCGTGAGGCGCAATATCATTCAACGTAGAAATCACATCGTCGAGTGTGAAAGTACTGATTACCGGCTCTCCCTCGGACCCTTTATAAAAAGCTCGGCAAAAATCGTTCATCGAGCGCTGATCATGGGTCAACTTACGAATTGTGACATCCACATCCAACCACAACAGAATGCTTTCGATGTAAAAATCAGTGCCGCGCCGATAAGATGTCCACTCTGCTGGGGCGAAATACAAGATTTGCGCGGCATCCGCCGTGTCTTGAAGCGAGCGCCAGGCACGGCCTGCACGGTGATCCAGTGTCGAGGCAATAACTGCCAGCCTTTCGCGAGTGTCATTTGGGTTCCATAACCCACTGCGCGCCGTTAGAACCGTACCCAAGTAATCGGTCAGTCCCTCATAGACCCAGAGAAGGTCGCCCCTCATAGGTTTCTGAAAATCAGGCGTAGCCAACCCAACGGGCCGGCGGAACTGACCATTCCAGGAATGAGTGAACTCGTGCGGAAAGAGTTCAGCTTCAAGGAGCCGAGCGTCGGGATCGGCGAGTGTCCGCTCTGCTACGCGATCGTCGCTGCTCTCGTGATGCTCTTGTCCAAGAGGCAGAACGTTATCGCTTAATGTGAGTAAGAAGTGGTAATCGCGATAATGATGGCTTTGAAATAGAGCCGTCGCTTCCGCCACGAGCTTTTCATAAGCTTGAATCAAATGCGGCGGGATATCCAGCGCCCACGCATCATCAGAGGCAATATCGAGTTCATGCGGAACGTTAGTCCCGCCCCTGAGTGGGATCACTCGCGTGAATTCTCCCGATTGAACCGGGGAGTCAATCAGCAGATCAAGCGGCACGGGTGCGAACTCAACACGATCTCCTGATCGGTGCGCGACGGGTAGGGACGTGTTGAACTTCCAATTTGCGGGCAGTCGAAGCGAGGGAGCAAAGATAATGTCATGGACCGGCCGCCCTTTCGGATACAGCAGAACCTCGTTCCACATCAGAATAAGCAGATCCGAAGTCCCTGAGGCAGCAAAGTCAATGGTAGGGCCCGGCGCCGAAAGCAGAAAATCCAACCCTAAGTTCACCGAGGAGCTTCCCTCCGGTACATTTACGTTAATCGCATACATGTCCTCGAGATCTCGTCTCCAGACAATCTGTTTTCCATTCGCAGAGAACTTCAGACCTACAAGATTTGCGATGGGCCCGTCAGGCGAGTGATCCGCCGGCATCCACTTCGGATAGTAAAGAGTTAACGGCCCGGGACTTGCCGGAATCTCGAGCTCCGCGTGTAATATTTTTTGAGGTGCTCGAATCGCATCTACTTGGATCTGAATAACACTCGATGCGCGATTCTGCGCAATCGCAGCAGGGGAAAACGTCAGCAGCAAGTAGAACCGTGAAATAGCGCGGCATGAAATAGGTTACCGGTGGTCTGCCTAAGTTTGAAGCACGCTTTCCTTACAGCGCGCTGTCGCCTCGCCCGCGATTCGAGCGTCTACCATCGAATTTTGCCGCTGAATTGGATATTACGCGGGCCGCCCACTCCAAAATGAGAATCAAAACTGCCATCGTCCGCAGTCGCCGTTATCCGGGTGCTAGGATCCGGTGAAGGCTCGGCAAAGTTCGGGTGGTTGAAAGCGTTAAAGAAGGCCGTCCGGAACTCGAATGCGAACCTTTCGCCAAGCTTGAAAGTTCTTTGCATGGCGATGTCCCAATCCATCAGTCCGGGTGCAAATATCGGATCCCGTGCGCAATTTCCAAAAACGCCTGTCCCCGGTTGCGGCACCAGGAAGGCACTGGGATCGACATAGGGCTGTGTAAAATCCTGCAGTTGATAGTGAATCGGCCCAACGCAGTCGGGCCGCTCATGGAAGCTATACGTGCCACTGCTGTTATTTGCAGTGAGGACGGGAGCAGCCAAGCCATCCCGGAACGTGGTCGTGCCCGACAATTGCCAATTTCGCGAAACAAACGATAAAACCCGACCGGCTTTCGCCGTCGGAATAGCGTACACATATGTGATGATCAGTGCTCGCGGTTGGTCGAACTCGGAATTACCGTAACTGCCCTTGAGATCTCTCGGATTCTGAGGAATGTATCCGCTCGTGCCAAAGAAGTCATCCACTTCAGACGCGGTGTCTAGGTTGTGTGACCAGGTAAATGCCACCTGCGTCGTCAAACCGTGGAAATCTGTGGATTTCAGCACAACCTGCAGCGAATCGTAATTCGCCCAGCCGACCGATGAGATCGTGTTGATTTGCCCCAGGGTTGGGTAAAGCAAATTGAACGGGCGCCGGGATTGCGCGTTGTCCGGAGTTAGTGGCCCGGGGGTGGGTGCGTTTATATCTAACAACTGCAGTTGGTGCGTGCTCTTATTTCCGACGTAGCCGATTTGCAGCACGAACCTCGGGTCGAGCTCTTGTTGAAGATTCAGATTCCATATTTGTGTGTTTGGCGTCTTCAGATGAGGATCAACACTCGTGACATTGAACGGCGGCACAGGAGCGCCGCGCGCCAAAAATTGGCACCCCAACACCAAACGGTATTGGCGGCGTTGGGGTGATCGTAAAACCAGCAGTTGGACCAACCGGATTTTGCGCTACACCTTCTTCGAAATTATTCAGAGGGAAGGTATCGTAATAGATACCATACCCGGCTCTCCAAATCATTTGGCGCCCGCGAAACAAAGAGAATGAGGGCGCCCATGAGACAGCGATGCGCGGACCGAAGTCCTTCTTTGGCGCGTCGTATAAATGACCGCCGGGCAGTTCCTGCGCGGGTACAAGCCCAAGTGTAGGAGTGAATGCCGAGAAGCGCCCGCGAGATTCATTGACCGTTCCAAAATAGTCATACCGCAGACCGGCGATCAGCGTGATCCTGCTGGTCACTTTGTAAGTGTCCATTGCGTACCCGCTCACGATGTTCTGATCAATATTTGCGCGGCCGCTGCCAACTCTGTTGATAAAAGTGTTTCCTGGAGTAGGCAATCCTGCGAGCAAGTCAATCAGCCCAGCCACGCCAACCGGATTCGAGAAAGAGTAGTTTCCAACTAGGCTGTCGCCCAATTGTGATCCGTCGAAGGTGAGCAGCCCCCGAGATCCTGAGATTGTGTAGTTTGAGTAATCGTGCAGAATGTTGACGCCGAATTGTAATGCGTGGGCTCCGCGCGTGAGGTTGAAATCATTAGCTCCCTGAAAATTTGTGGCAACGCGTCCGCCAGCTCCATACTGAAGCCCCAAATTTGAATAGCGGCCTTGGCCCGGACCGCCTATGTCGATTTCGGGGAGGCCATAACTTTGCGGACCTACGCCGGTGTTCAGTCCAATAGTCATCGGATTGACATTGGAATCACGGCCCTCCTGAAACTGGCTAAATCGGTTCCAACCGAGCCTAAACGTGTTCACCATGTTCGGGGAGAGGATGTGTACTTCGCTTATCGCGAAATTATCCACCTGGGTAGGTGTGACTCCAAACCATGGGTTGAGCTGAGAACCTCCGCCAGGCCCCGGCCCGCCGCCAGGAAACTCGTCATCACCAGTCGCATGAATATATCGGGCCGAGAGTGAGTCTGCATCGGAAATCCTGTGATCGATCTTGGCGATGAAACTGTTCGGTGATTGCAGCCCACGGTTATCGACTACGAATGGTCCCGAGAGGCTGAGGCCTTGATAGGACTTATACACATTAAGAATGTTCAGCCCAAGTTGGTTTGGCCGGATCCCCGCGCTTGCCAGAGCTGTTTCGGCGTCCTGAATATCGGTCGGCGTCGGCGCGAGGCCGTTTAATGTAGTGCCGAGGCGCAGACGGCTACCGTCATAGGAAGCAAAGAAAAACGTACGATTTCGCCCATCATACAAGTGAGGAAACAACACAGGGCCACCGCTGGAGACACCAAACTCGTTCCACACGAAATGCGCTTTGGGGATGCCGCCCAGATTCTCGAAGAAATTCGCCGCATCCAGCGCTGCATCTCTGTGCATTTCATACGCGGTCCCGTGGAATTGGTTCGTTCCACTTTTCACAATTACGTTCATGACACTTCCGGAGTTTTGTCCCGTATCAGCGCCGCCGGCGCTGATCACACTTACTTCCTCAATGGCATCCAGAGGAAGCCGGGTGGCCGCGGTGGCCGAGTTACCACCTTCGTTTAGCGCCGGAAGATATGTGGATGGATCGGTATTTGAAATACCATCGATATTGAATCCATTCGAGCGCGCCCGCGATCCGTTAATACTGAACTGAGCGAAAGCGAAATTGCTGTTCTGGACGGACCCGGGCAGTACAAGCGCCAGACGCGTGTAGTCGCTATTACCGATCGGAAGAGCATTGACTTGTACCTCGGACAACTGGCCGCCGGCAGAATTCGTTTGGGTCTGCAGCAGCGCCGGTGCGGCCGTCACTTCCACTTGTGTCTGGACACTCCCCACGGCTAATGTCGGAGTGACGGTATTCACTTGGCCGAGAGAAGTGGTTATATCAGTCAGAACAGCGGTAGTAAATCCGCTCTTGCTGATTGTCAACTGATACGTGCCGAGGCTTAACTCCGGGAAATTGAAATCGCCATTCTGGTCGGTGGTCAGGGAACGCTCGAATCCAGTCGATGGATTCGTGAGTTTCACCGTCGCTCCCGCGATGCTTGCGCCTTGGGTATCCCGGACCGTACCCGTTATGCGTCCCGGAAAAATCTGCGCCATGCAAACACCGGCTCCCAGCATCATGACCCAGACTGCAAAGAGCAGCGCGCGCAGCATGCGAACGCGAGTCACGTCGAATCGACTTTTGCAATCTGCGTTTTCCTGCTCGTCCAACATGTCGAGGGATTCTATCATGGATTGTCCCCGAGGCCCAAATTTGACACAAAAAGAACCGCGCTCCGGAAAATTTAGCCCCGACGCCGTACGCTCTCGTTTTCCTGCCCTGAGTTGCCCGGACGTCATCTTCTTTGATAACGCGGCCGGTGCTCAAATTCCTCAGGTGGTGCTCGACGCTGTGAATCACCATTTGCTGGACCATAACGTTCAGCGAGGCGGGCGGTATAAGAAAAGCCTCGAGGTGGATGCCTCGATCGCGAGTGCGCGCCAGAGCGTAGCTATCCTGCTGAACGCCTCGGATCCTGATGAAATTGCGTTCGGCATGAATGCCACGTCCTTCATACGGCTGGTGAGTTTGGCCATCGGCCATACGCTGCAACATCGAAATGAGATCGTCGTCACAGATATGGACCACGAGTCCAACATTGCCACCTGGCTTGCTCTTGGGCGAGAGGGGGCGAAGTTCGTCTGGTGGCATATGAGAGAGGATGGCAATCTTCACGCAGAAGACTTGCAGCCGCTCTTATCTGACAAGACGCGGCTCATCGCTTGTGCCGTTGCTTCGAACGCCCTCGGATCCATCGTCGACGTTGCAGCCGTGGCACGGCTCGCGCACGATCGCGGCGCTGAGGTCTTTCTCGATTGCGTACATTACGCTCCGCACGGAGCGATTGATGTACAGGCGTTTGGTTGCGATTACCTGGTCTGCTCAGGTTATAAGGTATTCTCGCCACACATGGGCTTTTTGTGGGGTCGCCGTGAATTGCTGTGCAAGCTCCCGACTTTCCGTGAGGACTTCATTCCCGATGAACCCCCAGGAAAAATCGAGGCCGGCACCTTTATATACGAGAACGTCGCCGGTATGGACGCTGCGATCCGTTATCTGGAAACCCTCGGTAAACAGGTTTCTGGAGACCAACAGCCTGGGTCGCGTCGCGCGAATTTGGTCGCGGCGATGAACGCGATCCAGGAGTATGAAGAAACGCTTTCGTCTGAGTTCCTCCGAGTGCTCCGGGAATGTGGAGCACGTATCTATGGCATTCAAGAAGAGCATCGACGTGCGCGAGCGCGTGCCCACCTTCTTATTCAACGTGAAAACCATCTCTCCGGAAAAGGTCACCGAAGCACTGGCGAAGGCCGGCGTGGCCGTTCGCGACGGACACATGTATTCCCCCAGACTGATACGGCGCCTCGGATTGAATTTCCCGGCTGGCGCAGTTCGCGCATCGCTGGTTCACTACAACACGACGAACGAGATTCATCGCTTCGCGGAGCTGCTCGGCGATATAAGTTCGCATGCCTGACGTCCGCCCGAACAGTTCCGTGTCGGAAGGCGATCTGAGCAAGTACGTCGCACTCGAGCGAGGGCCTAAAGCGCAAGTTGACTCAGCGGCAGTTGAGCATGCTTGCAATCGGGGGGGCAATCGGGGTAGGTCTATTCCTCGGGAGCAGCGTTACCATCCGGCTCGCCGGACCGGCAGTTATTGTTTCATATCTCTTCAGCGCCATGATTGCTCTGATCGTGGGATACGCGGTTACGGAGATGGCCGTCGTCCATCCCGTGGCGGGATCTTTCGGGGTGTATGCGGATATTTACCTTACAAGTTGGGCGGGATTTGCGGTTCGTGCAACTTATGCATTTGTCCAGATCATTGCGATCGGAGCGGAAGTTACGGCGGTCGCCATTTACTTCGGATTTTGGTTTCCGATGGTTCCACAGTGGATCTGGGTGGTATCCGTATCGATCGGTTTGGTCGCGATCAATACCTTACAGGTCGGCCGCTTCGGTGAATTTGAATATTGGTTTGCATTGATTAAGGTTCTCGCGATCCTTGCCTTTATCGCGGTGGGCGTCGCTCTCATCGCCGGGTTTGGGTCGAGACCCGGCATCGGATTATCGAATCTAACTGCGCATGGCGGCTTCTTCCCGTTCGGCTGGAAAGGAGTTTGGTTAGCACTCAGCATAACCTTGACCAGTTACATGGGAATCGAAGTGGTCGCGGTCACAGCCGGCGAAGCTGAGGGACCTGAGCGTTCGATTCCGCGCGCGATGCGAAACATAATATTCCGGCTGATCCTTTTCTACGTTCTGTCGATGACCGTGATGCTGGCAATCCGGCCCTGGAACGAGGGTGGAAGTGGCATCACGAGCAGTCCCTTCGTGCAGGCCTTTTCGAGCGCGGGGATACCGTACGCTGCCGGCATTATGAACCTCGTTGTCATCACGGCGGCATTATCGAGCTCAAACACCGATCTCTACCTGACGACGCGGATGCTTTTTTCATTGGCGCGCGGATCCTATGCTCCCGAATGGCTGGGCCGCCTGAATCGGAACGGAGTCCCCGGCGCGGCCCTTGCCGTTTCTACAGCCGGAATGATCGCTGCCATTCTGCTCGTTATCTACGCTCCTGGCCGGGCTTTCCTCATGCTGTATGGCGTCGCTGTCGCAGGCATGTTTTTTGTCTGGGGCACAATTCTCGTTACCCATCTCGCGTTTCGACGGGCTCTCGGTCCGGAGCGCGTCGCTGCGCTCCCGATGCGGTTGTGGTTTTTCCCCTTTTCGACGCTGTTCGGGATCGCCGCTTTGCTCGCCATCGCAATCGCGACATTCTTTGTCGCGGGACTCCAGTACACCGTTCCCGCCTTTGCTCCGTTTCTGCTCTTAATTTCGCTCGCTTATCTGAAGGCGACAAAAAGGAACACCGCGGCCCGAAGGCGAGTCGCTTAGATGTGTTTCTCCCGCGATAACCCGCCGTCAAAACGTCACGTGCAAAGTTAGTCGTCGCGCTTCGATTGGCATTCCTGACAGGAGCATATTTGCCGCAGGTGATCGAAAGAATAAATACCCGTGCTGTGCCCGTCATTCCAGTAGATCCGGATTGCGTATTGGCCTATTGGCTCGACTGAGTTCATTCGCAACGCAGGCTTGAACATCGGAAACGGTCCGGGGTTCGCGTAGGTTGATCGCTGCGGTTCTGTCCCGTGGGCTCCGGTGCAGGTTGCGCACGGGCATTCATCGCGTAAATAGGCAAGCGAGTAGTCGCTGTGGTGCCCATCGCGCCAGTCGATCTTGATACCGGTGGATTTCGAGATCGCGATGTGTTCGGGATCCGCTGCTGTTTCGAGTTGTTTTTCCATTTGCGGCAGCTAGGATGCGTTCTGGATACGCTCCACATCTCTGACACCGGGAATGCGCCGGAAGCCCGAAACCACACGCTCCAATTGATTCTTGTCGCGAACGTCCATAGTGATATCGATGATGGCGCTGTCGCCGGGGCGCGCGTGATCGCCGCGGGCTTCGAGCGTCCTGATATTGCTTTTTTCTTCCGTCAGCACAGATGTGAGCTGATTCAAAATGCCTGGCCGATCGTCAGTATGGACGACGACTTTCACCGGCAGCGGCTCGTTCGCACTGCGCGTCCATTCGACGTCAATTCTTCGCTCCGCCTCATACATCAAATTTTGAACGTTGGAGCATTGCGTAGAATGCACCGCGACACCTTTGCCGCGCGTGATGTAGCCGATGATCTGCTCGCCTCGAATCGGATTGCAGCATTTGGCGCGATAGACCAGCAGATCGTTTATTCCTTTTACGTGAATCGTGAGATCTTTGTCGCCGGGCTGCAATCCCGGTTGCAGTTGCGGCACTCTCGGGGAGCGGCGGCGCAGATGGAGCAGGCTCCGGTTCCAGAGGCGCTTTTTCGGGGGCAACTTTTTGAAGCACCTGGCGTGCGGAAAATTTTCCGAATCCGAGCGCGGCATATAAATCTTCGGTCTTACTTACTCCGTATTCAGACGCCACGGCCTGCAGGTCATTGCGCGAGATTCGGCCCAGGCTGACTCCCATCCGCCGCGCTTCCTTTTCGAGAGATTTCTGCCCGATTTCTTCCGCCTTCGTGCGCTCCGCCTGATTGATCATGTGGCGGATTTTGTTCCGCGCCCGCGAGGTGCGGACGGCGGCCAGCCAATCTCTGCTCGGTTTGTGGCCTGGTTGGGTGAGTATCTCGACGACGTCGCCGTTTCGGAGTGTCGACTTAAGCGGCCGTAGCGCGCCGTTGACCCGAGCGCCCGTACACGTATTTCCGACGTCGCTGTGGACCGCATAAGCGAAGTCGATCGGCGTTGCATCGCGCGGAAGCACAATCACGCGCCCTCGCGGTGTAAACGTGTAGACCTCTTCCGGATAGAGATCCACTTTTAGCATCTGGAAGAAGTCGTTCGAATCGTGCATTTCCTGCTGCCACTCGACAAGCTGGCGCAGCCATGCAATGCGTTGATCGTCTTTGCCCGGCCCTTTGCTTCCTTCCTTATATTTCCAGTGAGCCGCGATGCCTTCTTCCGCGAGGCGGTGCATCTCTTCGGTGCGAATCTGCACTTCAAACGCCATGCCGCCCGGACCGATGACGGAGGTGTGCAGAGATTGATACTGGTTCGACCGCGGCATTGCAATGAAGTCTTTGATGCGGCCGGGAATGGGGCGCCACTCGTTGTGAATCACTCCGAGCGCCGCATAGCAGTTTTTCACGGAATCGGTGATGATGCGGAGCGCCAGGAGATCATAAACCTGGTCAAGAGCAATCTTCTGGCGCTTCAGCTTCTGGTAAACCGAATATCCGCGCTTCACGCGGCTATCGACGCGGGCAGGGATGTCCTCGCGCGCAAGCTTATGCTCAATCTGAGCTTTCATCTGCCGCAGCCACTCTTCGTTTTCCTGCCGCTTGGATTCAATCTGCTTTCCCAAATCAGCCGAAGCTTCGGGCTCGAGCGTCCGAAACGCCAAGTCCTCCAGCTCCACGCGGATTTTTCCCATTCCGAGCCGGTGCGCGATGGGCGCGTAAATTTCGATGGTTTCCCTTGCGATCTTTTCTTGGCGCTCGCGGGACAGGGCGTTCAAGGTCCGCATATTGTGGAGCCGGTCGGCCAGCTTCACGATGATGACCCGGATATCGGCCGTCATCGCCAGCAGCATTTTACGCAGGCTTTCCGCTTGACGCTCTTCGCGGCTCGCCATGCTGATTTTGCTTAGCTTCGTCACGCCGTCGACGCAGCGAATGACGTCTTCGCCGAAATTCGCCCTGATTTCTTGTCTTACTCGCTCCGCGTCTTCGGGAGGCGATTCCTCGACCACATCGTGCAGCAGAGCGGTGATCACGCACACCAGATCCATTTGCATATCTGCAAGCAGGTGCGCAATCGCAAGCGGATGCGTAATGTAAGGCTCGCCCGAATCGCGCTTTTGTTTTTTGTGGACATCTGCGGCGAGGCGATAGGCCCGATCGAGCGCCGTGAGATCGTCGTTAGGCCGGAGGGCTTTTAATTTCTGTTCTAAGCTTTTGTAGAGTTCCTCGACCGGGGGAGATTCCAAAACACTGGTCGACATTAGCGGGTTACTTCTAGGGTAGAACAGAGCCCGGATTTACTCGAGCGCCTTCAACAGCTCCTTTCGCACCGGCCAGGTGCCGAGTACATGCGTATCAGAAATCTGAAATGTTCCGGCGATAAGAAGCCCACTCAGATCCGCAGGGCTCGCCTGCGCACGCTCTCTCGCGAGCTCGAGCTTCAACAGGCTGGTTTGAATCTGCAGTTGTTTTAGAGCGGTATCAGCGGCCGCATGCGTTCGAAACTCCGCGTCGAGCTGCAACGAGAAAGGCGATATCGGTGCTCGCAGCGGCTGGCGCGAGCGCGACTAGAGCGTCGTCCGCAGACTGAAGGGCAATGGCAAAAATGCGTATGGCCACCGGTAGTTGCGGGGGGTTGTTTTGAAGCACGGCCGGCGATATCTTGACCCAGACCGGCTGGGGCGGCAGGCTTTTCGAGTCGTCTACTGCGCCCGGGCAAAAGAGCGAGCGCGGCGGAACGATTTGCGCTCACCGCCAATGCCATCGCGTCCGGCTGGATGGGTAGAAATGAGGCCCACTGCCCGGATTTGGTCGTCGGAAGCCCACACGAATGGCGCCGGCACTTGCCTCCGTGAGCGAGCGCGTACTGCCGCAACATTTCCCAATCGAAACGGCCGCGCAGCACGAGATACGTGTGGCTGCCGTCCCATGTGCCCGCGACCATATCGACATCGCGCGCGAACTCAAAATGCGTTTCATTGGTGAACCTGCGATACGCGGCCTCTTCGGCGGGCTTCGATCCCAGGATGATCTGCAGCATTCCGGCGCGTCGCAGCACTCCCAGATTCGCAAAGAACGTCAAGGCAGTATTACGCGGCAGCAAGCGCAGCATGCCGGCTTCCGAGCGCACGAACCGATGGCGGTAGAGGTGGACTCCAAACGTCATCGCGACGGCCAAAGCCGCGATCAGCAAGAGGAACTGCCATGGCTTCAGCCGGATCGTCAATCAGTCCCGCCTTTTCCACAGCCTGTAACGCAATGCTAAGATTTGTTTGCTGCCCATGAAATGGGTCGTCCTCTTCATTCTGATGGGAATCACGTTCCAGCCGTCTCCGGCTGCCGGAAACGAGCGATCCCCAACTGAATCGTCGCAAACCAGGAATTCCGAGACGCACTCCTCGCGATCCGGACCCGCGCACACGGTCCGTGCACGATATTCCAAAGGAAGACGCAGGACGCATGCGGCTCCCGCGCCAACATATCAATTGCATCCCGACCCCGATCGCTATCAGGAAATCCAAAAGGCGCTCGCCGAGAAAGGTTATTTTCAAGGCGAAGTAAACGGGCAATGGGAACAGGATTCAGTGGATGCGTTGACGCGTTTTCAAACCGAGCAGCGGCTGCCGAATGACGGGAAAATCAACGCACTCTCATTAGCGGCCTTGGGGCTTGGACCGAAACACGACAACTTGGGCGTGTCGGAATCCGCGACAACTTCGCCGCAACCGGCGTTGCCAAAATAGGAAAGGACAGGACAACAACTGTGGTCATCGGCGTACCCAAGGAAGTGAAGGATCACGAGACTCGCGTGGGGTGCGTGCCCAGCATGATCACGGCGCTCCGCGAGCACGGGCATGAAGTGTTGGTGGAGAGGGGGGCAGGGATTGGCAGCTCGATTCCAGATGACGACTACTCGGAGGCGGGCGCCATTATTCTCGACAGCGCCGCGGACGTGTGGGGCAGATCCGATCTGGTGGTGAAAGTGAAAGAGCCCCAGTCTTCGGAATACGGGTTCTTTCGGCCCGGATTGATCCTGTTCACGTATCTTCACCTCGCGCCGCTGCCGGCTCTCACGGAGGCGCTGGTGAAGTCCCGTGTCAACGCGGTGGCATACGAGACGATTCGGGAGCCCGACCATTCCCTTCCGCTGCTGACGCCGATGAGCGAAGTTGCAGGAAGGATGGCCGTGCAGGTGGGTGCTCAATATCTGGAGCGCCCCAATGGCGGCCGCGGAATCCTGTTGGGAGGGATTCCGGGGGTGGCGCCGGCCAATGTCGCGGTGATCGGGGGCGGCGTGGTGGGCCATAATGCCGCGAAAATGGCGTGCGGATTGGGCGCGAACGTGACAATTATCGATCGCAATCTCAACCGCCTTCGCGAGCTGGATGATATTTACTCGAATTCGATTCGAACGCTGGCCTCGAACACGTATACGATCCGCGAGGCTGTGCGAGACGCCGATCTCGTCGTGGGTGCGGTGTTGATTCCCGGAGCATCGGCCCCCAAATTAGTGCGCCGAGAGATGATTTCCCGAATGAGGCCGGGATCAGTTGTGGTTGACGTGGCCATTGATCAAGGCGGCTGCCTCGAGACGGCGCATGCGACCACGCACACCGATCCTGTCTACTATGTTGATGGCGTGGTGCACTATTGTGTATCGAACATGCCCGCAGCGGTGCCCCACACCTCCACGTTCGGACTCACGAACGCGACCGTGCCTTATTTGCTGACGCTCGCAGACAAGGGTCTGGCGCGCGCCTGTGAAGAGAGCAAACCCATCAAAGAAGGGGTAAACACGTTTCAGGGCCAAATCACATACGCGGCGGTGGCGGAATCGCAGGGCAAGCCGTGGCGCGAGCTCGCTTCGGTGATGTGAGCCGGACGGCTACTCGCGGGAGCCCGACGTCGCGGCACAGCTGTGCGGATGGACGCCGGGAGTGATGCGGTCGATCAGCTCGCGATTGTTCGCAGGGTCGCCAAGGACATTCCAGCCTGTGAAAACGAGAATGAGCTGATCTTCCGGAAGCACCAGCAGGCGTTGGCCGCCGAACCCCAGTGCCGCCCACGCCAGCCGCTGGGGCGCGGTCCCGTGAGGAATCAGCCACCACTCGAAGCCGTACTTCGTTCCTCCTCTAGCATCGGTGCTGGGAGTGATGGATTGTTTAATCCAATCGGGCGAGACGATGCGTTGCCCGTTCCAAACACCATCTTGCATATAGAGCTGGCCGATCTTCGCCAGATCTTGCGGGCGAAGGTACAAGCCGCCTTCGGTATCTGCTAAGCCGAGAGGCGTGCGCTTCCAATATTGATGTTCAAACCCAAGCGGTTTGAAGAGATGCTCCGTTGCGTACTCGACGATGTCCCGGCCCGTCGCCTTTTGGAAAATGTAGCCAATCAGTTCAGCCACTCCGCTGCTGTATGCAAAAAAGGTCCCAGGGTCGTGAGCCATGGGCCGGTCGATCACGAACTGCACCCAATCGTCCGTGGCTTCCATCGCGCTTGAGCCGTTACGCGGATCGTTATAGGGGAGATCTTCGTCCCAATCGAGGCCGCTACGCATGGTAAGCAGATCGCGCAGCGTGATGCGTCGCTTGCGGTCGTCCACGTTCTTTACTTTGGAGACATCGAAGAACTGAAGGATTGGCGTGTCCAGTGTTGCATGAAACTCGTTCCGAGTCATGGCGATGCCAATTGTGACGGAGGTGACGGTCTTCGTGACGGACTGCATCGTGTGCGCGTCGGTGCCCTCGTAGTACGGGTGATATCGGGGATCAAAGTAATTGTAGATTCCGGTTAAGCGCGCGTTGAGAGGTCCCCTGGTATGTGCTTCTTTGTAGTAGATCTTCCCGTAATCGTGAGAATAGGCGCGCTCGAAAACGTTCTTTCCGCAGCGGATCACAAGCATGCTGTCGACGTCAGGATATTTGCCGCTGGCGAAATCGGCACTGAGTGACAGGATTGGAGCGGGATCGATTCCCACCGATTGCGGCGTTGTTTTCGGCCAATCGTGATCGGGGTGCGCGGCTTGGCCCCAAAGGGTGGCAGTCGCACTTACAAGTGCGAGCGTCAAAATTCCGGAATGCCTGCATTTGCTCATAGATACAAAAACACTTCAAAGATTACACCAAGACTGCGCAGGCGGTGATAATATCTTGGGATTCGACTTATGTCACAGCTCGCCGATTTGCTCCTGGAGTTGTCCAACCTGCCCTCATCTCGCAGCGAAAAAGAACGGCCGTGCGGACGGCCATCAGGCAGTGGCTCGGCCGGCGCGATATCCGCGATCACTCTGAAGCGAACCGCGCGCTTCCATGCGGTCGATGGTTCCCGCATCTAGCTGACCCCAGGAGACTATCGCGTCGCCATCCTGGCCGAGCGAAATCTTCTGGTGACCTCGCAATACGAGAGCCGCCACTGCATCATCCCAGCCTCGCGAAGCTGGCATGAGCTGAAAGTTCCAACGCCAGTTGCATTGAGCGTTCCCGTCGTGCCCACCAGCCCGGGCCCGTCACGTTTCCAGGCGTGGTCGTCGCGACAGGCCGCTCGGCGTCAAATAGGCCGTTCGCTGACTGGGTGCCGGATGCTGAAAGCTTGTTCACGGGTCCCGAGGGCAATGGCGTGCCGGTCTCCTTCGAGCTTCAGGTGAACGATACTCTCACGATCTCGTCGCGGACCTGCAAGTTCAACGCTCAGTTCTATTACCCGGAAACGACCGCAAACCCGATTTTGTTCTGCCAGTGAGAAGTATTGCTTTAACGGGACTAAGGACGCGTCTGTTTGTAAACGACGCCCTGTTTCATCACGAAGCTGACGTGCTCGAGACGCGTGATATCGGTGAGGGGATCGCCTTCAACGGCGACGAGATCCGCTGATTTTCCGGGCGCGACTGTTCCGAAGGAATCGCTAGAGCCAAGGAGCTCGGCGGCTGAAGAAGTAGCGCTTTGGATCGCTTGCATGGGCGTCATGCCATAGTTCACGTAAAAGGCAAACTCGCGCGCCTCGTTACGGTCGGTCCAGGCAAATCCGCCGGCATCCGTTCCGAAAACGATTTTGACACCGATGTCGAGCGCGCGTCGGAACGCTTCTTTCTGAAGTTGCCCCATGGCGCTGTTTCGCCCGCCGGGAGTGGTTTCTCCCGAAACGACCATTGCGGTGGGAATCCAATAAACATGCTGGCGCGCCGCCTGACGCAAGAGGTCATCAGTGAAACCGGGCCCATGCTCGATCGAATCCACTCCGGCGCGGAGCGCCGCAGCAATTCCGTCCGATCCGCGCGCGTGCGCTGCCACCCGGTGTCCGAGGCGATGCGCCTCGTCGACAATTGCTCGCGCCTCGTCATCCGTAAAGTTCACGCGGCTGTGGAGCCCTCCGTCGGGCGAGAAGGCGGCGTCCCGATCGGCATAAAACTTGATCCAATCCGCTCCATGACCGATCTGCTCGCGCACGGCGAGCCGGGCATTTTCGACGCCATTGACGACCTGCACGCCGTGCGGAAGCTCGAGCTCCCAAGAATATCCAAGCAGCGGATACATGCCGGTCGGGGCAAGCGCGCGAGTGGCAACGAACAATCGAGGCCCTGCAATCTCATGCCGCTCAATCGCGGTCTTCACGTCGACGTCGGCATACATCGCTCCCTCGGTCTCGAGATCGCGCAGAGTTGTAAAGCCATGTTCGAGCGCAATGCGCGCGCTTCGAGCCGCCAGAATGGCGCGATACGGGATGGATTCTTTCAGTAGCTGATCCGCGTAATCCGTCGCCGTGTGGGATCCCTGCAGAAAAATATGCGTATGCGCGTCGATGAGGCCCGGCAGGACGGTGGCTTGGGAAAGATCCACCACCTGCGCGTGCTCCGGCGTAGCGAAGCCGGGAGCGATGGACAGAATTTTTGCGCCTTCGACGAGGACGGTGACGTTTGAGCGCGGAGGCGAGCCGGTACCGTCGATCAATCTGCCGGCTTTAATCGCGATACGAGCGGGCGGCTGCGAGAGCAGGGGAATCGCGATGGCGAAGAAGAGCGCGGTGCTTTTAAGGAACATCACACAATAAATCTATCGGTGAGAGGAAACGGCCGGGCCGGTTCCGTGTACCAGCAACGCACGATGGGATCGCCGGTATTCACAGCTTTGTGCGCCCACACTAATCCAGCGATGCCGGCCTTTGGCACGCGGACGGTTTCCACAATACGGCCGAAAACGTCATAGATTTCGCCGACGATCTGATCTTCCGCCACCTCATCGCCGATCGCGACCTTCAGATGAAGCAGACCGGAACGGTTCGCGCGCGTGACGGCGCGATCGATGGCGCGAATCTGCGGGCGAGAGATGACGGGATCGCTATCGATCATCTTCAAAAAACGCATGATGTTGCGGACGCCCTCCACGTGTACGAGTACATCGGGTTCTTCCAGAGTGCCGTTACCGCCGGATTCAGCGAGGATCGAGACGATGCCCCGGCGCGTAGCCTCATATACGATCGAACCCGGGAAAGGCGGCAGCGCGTCACCTCTACGCGCCAAAGAAATCAGCCGGGGCGTAAACAGTCTCGCCAGCGCCTCACCCTGACGATCCATTTCAGCATTCCCGGTAAGACTGTAACCGGCGAAGGCCAGCAACATTTCTCCAAGATCACCCGCGTGGAGGTCGACATAGTATTCGGCGCGAGCGATGATCTCATCGAGCAACGCCTTCACGAGAATTTCAGAAATGGATCCATGGCCGCCCGGCGCGATTTTGTTCAGATTGAGACCGTCGACTGGCGAAACGAATCCGGACCGGCTGGCGAACATGTGCATGGCCACAATCGGAACGGCAATCACAGCGCCTTTCATGCGCTTCGGGTCAAGTTCATTGATGATGCGCATCACGGCCGCGATGGGCGCGTATTCGGTCGCGTGGACGCCGGCGGTAAGACAGAGCGCGGGGCCGGCAGCTTTGCCGTTCACGATCACGATCGGGATTTGGACAGGACCGGTTGCCATTTCGCCGACGTGGAGAAAACCGCGCCCGATTTCGCCGTGCGCGGCCGCAGCGGTTCCGATCGTGATCTCGCCCGGTTCCCCCATTAACTGGTACGCGCGGTGATTCGATTGTCACTGTTCCATGGATCGGAAGGCTTCTGCGAGCCGTGCGACGCCGGTCTCGATTTCATCCGGAGATGCGTGGCTATAGGCAACCCGTAGGTGGCCCTTCGATGAGTTCTTGCCGTGCGGGTCGGCGAAGAACTTGCTTCCGGCAAGCACGATTACGCCTTTCTGAGCAGCGCGCTTCGCGAGCTCGTCGCCGTCCATTCCGGGTGGCAGAGAGAGCCACAAATAGTATCCGCCCTGCGGGACAACGGTAGACACCTCCGGCAACTCGCGCCGGAGCGCCGATACCATGCGGTCGCGGTGCAGGCGGTAACTGTCTTGCACTCTTCGGATATGAGAATCGAAGCGTCCGGCCCGGCAAAATTCGAGAATAAGGCGTTGCGTGAGCGGGCAAGAGCCGCCATCAGATTTTAGTTGCACGATGCGCGCCAATAGGCCGCGGTCGGCCGTGATCCAGCCGATGCGCAAGCCTGGGGCGAGCAATTTCGAGAACGTTCCCAAAGCCAGCACGATATTCGCGTGGTCCAAAGCCTTGAGCGACGGTTCCGATTCCCCTTCAAACCGGACCTTTCTATAAGGACTGTCCTCTACGATTAGAAGGCCATTCCGCCCGGCGAGATCGAGCAGCGATTCTCGGCGTTGGCGCGACATCGTGATTCCGGTCGGATTGTGGAAGTCGGGGACATCATAGATGAATTTGGGCAAAGGCCGGCCTTCGCGCTTAATCTGTTCGAGGGTTCGCTTCAAATCGTCGACGTTCAGGCCGGCGGCATCTTGTGGAACTTCTATAAACTTCACGCCGAAGCTCTTGAAAATGGGAATCGCCGTGAAGTATGTGGGCGTGGTGACGACGATCGAGTCACCTTCATCGAGCAGAAGGCGGCAGACGAGCTCGAGGCCGTGTTTTGCGCCGTTGGCGACTAGAATGTCATCGCCTGAGACGTTCGGCACACCATCAGAGGTCATGTATTCGGCGATCCACGTCCGGAGCTCGGACAGGCCGGGGCGCGGCGCGTATTGGAGGGTTTCGGCGCGGTAGGCGCACAGAGCTGCTTTCGCCTCTTCCGCCAAGTCCGGGAGAACTTCCGGGGAGGCATGGCCGGAATCGAAGGATATCGCTCCGTCGGGGAGAGGCCCGGGCATCGCTTGGGGCAACCGCTCGGCGCGGCGGGCGAGAAGTGGGGTTTCAACAAGATTGTTCATGGATAGCCAAACTCCTGTGACTCCAGATATCATGCGGGCGGCGATGAATTCGCTCGGCGAGGAGCGAGCGCGCTATTTCGGCGCTGCCGGAACGGAGCGCGGAGTCGATTAATAGTTGTTCGAAAACATCTCGTTGCGCGTGGCTGCCGCCGATGCGCCGGATCAGATGGCGGTGCGGAAGCAGAAACTCGACGGCTGCGGCATAATCGCGGCGGCGGTGAGCAAGAATAGCTCGCGCGGTGGCGAGTCCGACTTCATTCATGACGTCCGCCTCAGTTCCATGCCCCGAGCGAGCGAAGCGCGCGCAGGAATCGAGGAAGAATTCGGCGGATGCCGGGTCTCCGGCGGAAGCGAGCGCGATGACGTAGTGAAGATCGGCAAGCACGAACAAATGATCCCCGATGTGCTTCGCAGACTGTTCGCTTAACTCTTCCCAGCGCGGTCCGACGTGTGCCCCGGCCTGTTCCAGCCGCCACAGGAGACCCGCAGCATTCACGATATCGAGATATTCGCACGTGGATTCGGCGCGGACATCGCGGTCGTACACTTCGAGAGCACGATCAAATTCTCCGAGGGCCAAGTGAAAGAGAGAGCGATGCCACGAAACATGGTTGACGAAATTATTACAGTCCTGCCAGTTTCCGTGCAGTTCATCGAGCCACGCGATGCCCTCCCGAGGACGACCTTGCATCTCCATGACATGAGTGACGGCGTGCGCAGCCCACAGGTCCGCGGAATTACGTTCCACCGCGAGCCGTCCCGTTCGCTCGGCGAGCAGGTATTCACCGGATTCTTCGAGGCCGTAAGCATAGCAGCCAAGGAGAAACCCGTGATCCGCCATGCTCTCGTCCCATGCAGGCAGAACACGAGCGACGCAATCCCGAATGCCACAAGTGTCCCCCAGATACGACGCCATGAATTGGGCAAGCCGGAGGGCAAGAATGTCGAGCGGGTGTTCGCGCAGAATTGCATTCCAGTATGCGGCCGATCCGGCAAGATCTCTATCAATCCAGGCCGCCAAGGCCGCGATGTGGAGATCTTCCCGCGAGGTGCTTCCCCGGATCAGCGCCGGCGTTTTCCGCTCGAGCGAGTATTTGCCTGGCTTCGGTCACCGAAGCCGGTTTGGCGGCATGCATCAAGAGATAACCATTCAGGCATAGCGCGAGCACACATTCAGCATCATTTTCCACGACTGCCGAAACTTGGCCGGCAGTATTCTTGCTGGCCCCGAGGTATGAAGAAATAGCCGTGTCGAGCCGCTCGACGGAAGCCCGGTTAGAAGCTGTGACGGCGAGGCCGTGGGAATCGACGTACATAGCGGATTTCGTCAGATTCCCTCAACACAAGATGCATTTGAGTCAGAACAGGCAGAGAGATGCAACAAACGATTCCAGTATATTCTCTTGCAGTTCGAGTTGCGCTGACCGGACCCATTACAGTGTATGAGGGACCGGCTTTTGAGGGCAACCAAAACTGTACCCAAATTATCAGGCGGCGTGGATGCCGCCCGACGGCTGGAGTTTCTCTCGCCGCGGCGCCGGGCATCGATCCAACCGATATTCGAAAAGCCCAGCGATTATGTGCTGTTGAGCCTGCGGCAGGTAGCGCGCCGGCTTCACGCCGATCCTTCGACCGTACTGCGCACGCTCCGGGCGCTTGGATTCCGGCAATATGCTGAATTCCGCGCATACTTGCATGAACGCGTGGTGGCCTTCGCCACCTCAGCCGAACCCACCGAATACCGGCCTCGCGGGTCAGGGGTGCTGAATCTGATTCGCAGCTCTGTGGCGTGCGATATCAACAACCTGAAAGAGTTTCAAAACAGCCTGGATCCGGCGCGGGTGATAGCGATCGCGAAACGGGTCTGGGCGGCGCGGCGGATCGTGATACTGGCGGGCGACATGACGGCGAGTTTAGGGATGTATCTGGAGTACACGCTTGCGATGCTCGGTTTTAATGCCGCGAGCGCATCCACTCCCGGGGAAATGGTGCATCGCACCAGAGCTGTCCGGAAACAAGATGTTGTGTTCGCGATTACCTATCGACGAGGGTTGGCCCACACGGTTGAGGCGCTCCAACAAGCTTCCGAAAAGGGCGCTTACTGTATCGGCATCAGCGACAGCTATCTCTCACCGATTGTTAAGCTTTGCAATGAGTTTTTCATCACTCCGACGGACCGCGTCGCTTTCGCCGACTCGTACACCAGCGGGATGGCCTTAATCAACGTGACACTGGTAGCGGTGGCGAACCAGAAACGGCAATTGACGAACCGGTTGTTACGGGAAGCAGCGAAAGAGCAGCGCACCGGAAGGCGATTTTTCGTGAAAGATAGAAACGGAATCTGAGGCCACGAGTTGACAGGAACAACATTTGTGTCGGAACATATCACAGGCAATGCAACAAATGTGTTTGTGACATCCGATGGAAGATTTCCCAGGCCACTTCCGTTCGCTGTTTCCGATTGCGAACCGTTACGTTTACCTGAATCACGCGAGCGTTTCGCCCCTCGCCAGACCCACGCGTGACGGTATGGCCGCCGCGTTAGACGGCATTATGAAGCACGGCTCGCAAATTTCAGCCGATCTGGAATGCGTGCACGCTTCAACCCGAGCGAATGCGGCGCGCCTGGTTAACGCCAAGCCTTACCAGATCGCGTTTCTCCGCAATACGTCCGAAGCGCTTTCGATCATTGCTAACGGAATCGAATGGCGACAAGGCGATAACGTAGTGACGACGTCCGTCGAATTTCCAGCAAATCTGTATCCCTGGTTGCGGATTGCAGCAACTCAAGACCTGGAAATTCGCCTGCAAGCCGAAAGACACGAACGAATCGATACGGGCGCGCTTTTGACTCTGGTGGACGACCGAACGCGTGTAGTAACCGTGAGCTGGGTCCAGTTTGCCAGTGGACAAAGACTGGACATCCGGCGCATCGGCCAGTTCTGCCGGGACCGTGAAATTCTATTCGTGGTGGATGCTGTGCAGGGTTTGGGAGCGCTGCAACTGGATGTGGAACAAGATTGCATTGACGCGTTTGCCGCCGGAGCGCACAAGTTCCTCCTGGGACCCAAGGGAGTGTCCTTGCTTTACCTTTCGGACCGCGCGCTTGAGCAAGTGCAACCGACGGTAATCGGCTGGACGGCGGTGAAAGGCTACGAGGACCACCTTTGCCATGATTTGGATTTCCGCGATGGAGCCATTCGCTTTGAAGGTGGGACGCTTAATACCGTAGGAATTTGCGGCCTGGGAGAAGCGATTGACCTTTTCCTAGAAGCAGATCCCTCGCGCATCGAAAACTATCTCCTGTCGCTGAATGGCTATATCAGGAACCGGCTGGCAGAGTGCGGATACACAATTGTGAGCCCCCGATGCGCGGAAGAAAGTTCGGCCATCGTAGTCTGCCGCCCGCTTGATTTTTCCGCCGAAGAGGTTTGCACGCACCTGGAGGAGCGTAACATCATCGTTTGTGCGCGCCGGGGCGGATTGCGGATCGCGCCCCATTTCTATAACACGAAAGCAGACGTAGACGCCCTGATCGATGCTTTGCCGGGGTGACAGGGAAAAACCCGGGCTGGTGCGCGGGTTAGGGCCATCGGCGGCGGCCGCAATCGTTCTCGGCACAATGATCGGCACGGGAATTTTCCTGAAGCCGAGCGAGATGGCGAGCGAAGCTGGGTCGCTGACGATATTTTTCGCCGCGCTGGTTGCCGGAGGCGTGCTTTCCATGTTTGGCGCACTCTGCTATGTCGAGCTGGGCACGTCGATTCCGGAGGCGGGCGGGGAATATGCCTACTTGCGGCGAGGCTTTGGAGTGGTCTGGGGATTTCTATTTGGGTGGATGCATTCGACGGTGGCCCGGCCGGCCTCCGTGGCAGCGATTGCCGCGGGGCTGCTCCGATTTTGCAGTTTCTTCTTTCCGGTGCTGACCGCGCCGCTATACACGTTTCACATGGGGCTGCCGTTCGCTGCCGGAAGCGCGGGCGCATTCGTGGTGACCTGGCAACAACCGGTCGCGGTGGTGGCGCTCATTGCGATCACGTTCGTGAACTATCTGGGAGTGAGGGTTGGAGGGCGAATCCAGATCGGATTGACAGCGTGCAAGGTTGCGGTGGTGGTGGCGATCATCGGCGGCGGTTTTTTGTTGATACACAAGCCGGCACGAAACCTGGATGCACTATGGCCTTCCGGGGTGGATTGGGGAACAATGCGCGGATTTCTTGCGGCGTTGGCCGCGGTCCTGTGGGCGTACGATGGCTGGAACGATCTGAACCTGGTGGGATCGGAAGTAGAAGACCCGGCCAGGAACTTTCCGCGGGTGATCGTGCGCTCGGTGGTATTTGTAATCGCGATTTTCCTGTTGTTCAACGCAGTTTGCTTTTACGCGCTGCCCTTTCGGGCGGTTGCATCATCGCAACATATCGCCTCAGATGTTTTCGCGAGCTTTGCGGGGCGAACAGCGGCCCTGTGGATCACCCTGGCGATGGGGATCTCGGCGCTCGGAACGCTGAATGCCTCGATTCTGAGCGGCGCGCGGGTGGATTACGCGATGGCGCGGGATGGAATTTTCTTCCGGTTCGCAGCGGCCATTCATCCGAAATTTCGAACACCTGGAAACGCATTGGTGCTTCAATGCTGCGTCGCCAGCATTATGGCTCTCACGGGAACTTTCGAGGAGCTCACGTCACTGGTGATGTTCGGAAGCTGGATCTTCTATGGGCTGGCGGTGATCGCGATGATGCGCATGCGCCAAACCCAACCGGAATTGCCGAGGCCCTACCGGACCTGGGGATATCCAGTAGTTCCGTGCATTTTTATTCTGAGCGCGCTGGCGGTTACGGTGAGTTTATGGATGGCGCGGCCGGTGCGGTCGTCGATCGGACTGATGCTGATTGTCTCGGGCCTGATTTTCTACCGGTATTGGCGGGACTCGAATTCCGGCAAGCGGAGGAATGGAACGGGCTTGACAAAGGCCGATAGGCGGTGCTAGACTCCCAGCAATCTGAAGCATTTGTTGCATAGAGGGGTGATCAGGTGATGCAAATGATGAGAACTATTTGGCGACGGGGAACCCTGGCGAATCGTTTTTGCGCGTTCGGGGTGGGGTGCCTTGGCTGCGCTGGCTTTGACATTATTCCAGGGCCCTGCCTACGGCCAGAATGCTAATACGGGAGCGTTAGCGGGCACGGTCACCGACGCATCGGGCGCTGTCGTTCCAGGTGCCGCGATTCGCGTGACGAATCAAGCCACGGGAGAGAGTCGGACGGTCACGTCGCAAACAGGCGGCCTCTATTCGGTCCCTCTTCTGCCGCCGCAGCATTATCAGGTGGAGGTTAGCAAGCAAGGCTTCAAGACTCTCACATTTCCCAGCGTCACGGTGGGAGTAGCCGAGACGGCGACGCTCAACGTAAAGCTCGAAGTCGGCGTGGTGACCGAACATGTAACCGTGGAGGCGATCCAGGAGCAGCTTCAGACCGAGTCGGCGCAACTCGGAACAGTCACGAACGCGAGGATGATTAACGATTTGCCGCTCGCCGCTCGCAATTATCTGCAGATCGTCACCCTGAATCCCGGGTATTTCCGCAGAGATGACAAACGCCGGCGATCTTGGCCGGGGCGCGGCCAGCCAAGCCGCGGCGAGCGCCGGATTTTCCGCGAATGGCGGAGTTACGAACGACAACAATTTCCAGATGAACGGGGTTGAAGTCAACGATAACTTCAGCGCAGGCACCTTTACAGGCGGCATTCCCATACCCAACCCGGACACGCTTGAAGAGTTCAGGGTGGTAACAACCCCTTACGACGCTTCCAACGGGCGAGATGCCGGCGCAAGCGTCGACGTCATCACCAAGACCGGGTACAACCAGCTTCACGGATCTCTGTTCGAATTTTTTCGCAACAACGATCTGAACGCCAACGATTGGTTCTTGAACAAGAACGGCGTGCCCAAAGGGATACTCAAGCAGAACCAGTTCGGCGGAACCATCGGCGGCCCCATCATAAAGGACAAGCTTCTGTATTTCGGCTCCTATCAGGGTAGCCGGCAGCGCAATGGCGTCTCCGGTGGTTGCGCCACCACAGCCCTTCTTCCCCCGCTCACGAACGACAGGTCGGCGGCGGCGCTGGGGGCTCTATTCGCAGGACAGCGAGGCACATTCCAAGACGCTCTGGGCGGAGTGGGTCCGGCGATCCTGGCGAACGGATCGAACATTAATCCGGTGGCACTGAAGCTATTGCAAATGAAGCTTCCAAACGGGCAATATGTGATTCCTACACCGCAGACAATCAACCCCACCGCATCATTCGATGCGCAAGGGAGCGCCAGCTTCAGCATTCCGTGTCCGTTCACCGAGGACCAGTACATGGGCAATGCCGAGTATCTTCAAAACGAAAAAAGCCGGTGGCAGGTTCGTTTCTTTTATGCGAACGGAACGTCAACGGAAACCCTGGAATCGCCTAACCAGCCGGGCGGCCCGGTTCCCGGATTTCCCTACTTTACGACCTCCGACTTCCGCAACTTCTCTCTCTCGAATACTTACATCATCAGTCCGACTGTGCTGAATCAATTTCAGATTGGGTTTAATCGTGCCCTCGCCGACAACATGCAGGGCGAATTGTTCAGTTGGTCCGATCTGGGCGCTACGGTTCCATCATTCGTCAACGATATGCCGGGACTCGGGATTGCGAATATCGGCCTGGGCGGAGAAGGGCAGAGTGCGGTATTCGCGCAAAACACGTACGTTCTGGAGGATTCGCTCACCTGGGCGCATGGACGCCACAATCTACGCTTCGGTGGCGGCGTGACCAGGAATCAGACAAACGAGCCGAACTTCGCTTATTTCGGCTCCGGCTATTTCATCTCCTTTGCTGACTTTCTGCTGGGTCTGAACGCCACTCAGAATGGGACGGCAGCGGCTGGACTTCCGGCCAGCAACGAGTATTACGATCTCGCCCTCCCGGGAGAGCTCGGCCGCTATTACCGTTATTGGGACGCCAATGGTTGGGTTCAGGACGACATCAAAGTCAGCTCGCGATTCACTTTCAATATCGGTTTGCGTTTCGAACACCTCGGCGATTTTCGAGAGACCCAAGGGCGCAACACGGCGCTCGACCTCTTCAAGCTCGATCCGACTCCGCCCACGGCAGGCACGCTGGCGGGCTACGTGGTTCCGTCGAATTATCAGGGCACACCGCCCGCCGGGGTCAGCAGAATTGATAATCAGTTCGGAATCGCGGGAATCGGGCAGAATACGTTCGAGCCTCGCGCTGGTCTCGCGTGGCAAATACCCGGTACGAACCGCGTCGTATTTCGCGCCGGGTATGGCTGGTTCCGCAGCCGCAGCGGCGGTGTCGGATTGTTCCAAAGCCTCACGGCGCAGCCGTATGCTGCGGTGGTTTTCGCGCTGGGCACACAGAACGCTGCCGCCAGTTTGCAGAACCCGATTCCGCAGCCAATTCCGACGTTTCCCGCCTGGGTTTCCTATTCGCCCTCGACCGCCGACACATTCCAGGGGTTATCGCAAGACTGGCAGCCGTCGGTTTGGCAGCACTATAGCTCGGACGTCCAGGTGCAAGTCGCGAAGGATTTCGTGCTCGACGTCGGCTACGTGGGCGGACGCGGCACAAAACTCTACGCCGCGCTCGAGCCAAATCAAGCCTTTCTCGCCAGCCCGCAAAATCCGATTCGAGGCGAAACCACCAATACGATTTCGAACATCCCGTTGCGGGTTCCCTATGAAGGTTGGAGCCCGACCGGTCTGCTGCTGATCGAGCCCGCTGGGTCCGCCTGGTACAACTCGCTTCAGGTCAGCCTCAGCAAACGCTTCAGCTACGGCCTCCAGTTCCTTGCGTCCTACACCTGGGCCCGTGACCTGACGACGGCCCCGGGCGTCGTGACCGGCGGTGGGTTCGGCGGCAGCGCCTACGGCGACCAGAACAATCTCGCGCTGAGTTACGGCCCGGACCCGTTTGTCCGTCCGCAACGGCTTATTTTGAGCTACTCGTACGATCTCCCCCGTTGGAACGCGCTTCCGGGATTTGCTTCGGAGGTCGTGAATGGATGGAGAGTTGCCGGAGTGACGACTATCCAATCTGGTCACCCGCTCTTTGCCGTAAACAGCAACGCGCAGAATGCATTTGGTATTTCGTCATGATCGGCCCAATTATGTTCCCGGGCTGCGCAGTGATATCAAATCCGGCTCTGCTCAGGGCCGGCTTTCCGATTACTTCAACACCGCATGTTTCGTTTCGCCTCCCGTTATCGGAGCCGACGGCGTTGCCACCGCATTTGGCGATGCACCGATCGGGCAGATTCATGGGCCCAGCGAGGCGAATTTCGATCTCTCGGCAGCGAAGCGGTTTGGGATGAGTTGGCCGCGTGATGGAACGTTTCTCGAATTTCGAGCCGACTTCTTCAACGCATTCAATCATCCGATTTTCGGCGATCCGAGCACAAACTTCGGTTCCAGCTCCTTCGGGCAGATCACGAGCACGATCGTGAATCCAAGGGTCATCCAGTTCGCGCTGAAATACGCCTTCTAGGTCGATGCAACCGGAAGGTGCAGAACAGCCGCTGGAGCGGACTCTTGCGATTCTTGTAAAACGGCAGCAGCGGCAGGCAATATTGATTGTGCTTCTCGCTTCCGGCTTGGTGGGCGCTTTCGTTGCCATCGCGTGGTCTCGCGTAGAGGTCGCCCATGCCCAATCCACTGCATCAACTTCCCCGTTACGCGTGCGGCAACTCATTGTGGAGGATCAAAACGGAGTAGATCGAATTTGGATTGGCGCGCCGCTGCCGAATCCGATGGTTCTGGGCAAGCGGTATTTGCGGAATGAAAAAGTGTACGGAATGCTGATTCTGGATGGCGATGGGAATGAGCGGGGAGGCTATGGGACGTTTGATAGCGGCAACGCGAACGTCTCTGTGGACAGCGTCGGGGATAAACAAGGCGACCTCGGAACCGGGCCCGATGGCGGCCCAGAAATGGCGCTTCAAAACGGCGGCGAGAATGGCGTCTCGATTACAGTCAAGGACACTCCTCAACTGAGAATGACCGAGCAAGGGCAAGTGGTCCTTGAGCAGCCAAAGCCCACAGCGGCGAAGCCGTGATGAGGGTGTGCCTCCTACTTGCCGGGCTCGCTGCGCTGCCGTTATGGGGCGCTGGCTCCGCAAATTCCGCGCCGGAAGTGCTGAAGGGCCACGCGGGGTTCGTTACATCGATCGCTTTCTCGCCGGACGGCCGATCGCTTGTTTCGGGTGGGGATGATCGCACGGTACGGTTCTGGGACGTTGCTGCCAATAAAGCAATTCACTCCGTGCCGACCTCCGAAGAGATTTACGCAGTTGCGTATTCGCCCGACGGACGCTGGGTAGTTTCGAGCGGATACAACGCGGAATTGTTGCTGTTCGATGCCCACTCAGGCACCCGGGCACGAAGGCCCTCAAGGGACTGAAGGAATGGTCGGTTTCGACCGCTTTCTCGCCTGACGGGAAGCGGCTGATTGCCGGTGGCCAGGACGGAAGCATCTCGGTTTGGAACGTAGCGTCCGGAGAGCTTGTGCAAACACTCAAACAGGGTGGGCTGGTCACGTCTCTTGCGGCCTCGGCCGATGGCGGATACCTGGCAAGCGCTGCGGTCGACGTCTATGTTTGGGACCTGCACAAAGGCGCCATTGTGAAAACGCTCAAGGGTCACACCAACCTTGTTACGGCTGTGGCTTTCTCACCGGATAACAAGTTGCTCGCATCAGGTGGTTGGGACAAGACGGCGCGTATCTGGAACCTGCAAACAGGGCAGACCACGCACGTTCTGCAGGCGTCCGGGGATGTTGCGTATATGGGCCGGTTTGGACCCCGGCACCACACTTTGAAGCTACCCGTCGATTCCGTAGCGTTTTCACCCGATAGCAAGCTGTTGGCGACTGGTGGAGCGGATCATTTCACGCGCTTATGGGAAGTTGTGGCGGGCACGCTGGCGCAGACGTTTGCAGGTCCCACGATGCCGGTGAGCGCGGTGGCCTTTTCGCCGGATGGGAAACGGCTGGCATCAAGCAGTCTCGACCGAACGATATGGCTATGGACGTTGCAGAACAACAGGTGAATACATGAACAAACTTGAAAAGAAATTTCGCGCGCTACAGATCTACAACGGAATTTTGATGCTGGCTCTGGTCGTCGTCATTGCATCCGGGTTCCAAAAGAGCCATCAGAAAATCCAGGAACTCGACGTCGAGCGCTCTGAATATCGTCGAGCCGGACGGCAAGGTGAGAATCGCAATTACAAATAAAGAGCGCGTTCCGGAGCCGGTGGTGGGCGGTAAGACATTCACCGGAGCAAGACATGGAGCAAAGAGCGCGGGAATGATTTTCTTTAACGATAAGGGCGACGAATGCGGCGGCATGGGATTTAACGGCAACGGCGTCGGAAAAGAAATCCAGGCGTCATCCGACTTCATGTTCGATCAGTTCAATCAAGATCAGACGGTGGGCCTTGCTTATAGCCAGTCGGGTGACCAGAAGAGCTCGGGCTTGCATGTCTGGGATCGAGGGAACACACCGTTGCCGGAGATGATCGACAGAAAGCAAAAGATTGACCGAATGCCCGAAGGCGCGGCAAAGGAAGCGGAGAAAAACAAGCTGAAAGAAGAAATCGCTCGCGGCGATCTCGGCGCGCATCGTCTCTTCGCCGGACTCGCCCCGGACGGCAGCGCCGGTGTCACCATCGCCGATCGCACAGGGAAAACGCGCATTGCGCTACGCGTGGATGCCAACAATACCCCCCATCTCGATTTCATGGATGAAAGCGGAAAAATCGTCAATTCTCTACCTTCTCCGGCGAAATAAATCAATGCTACGATTACTTGCCGCAGGTCTTACCTGCGCTTCGCTGGCCCTTTCCGCAGTTCGATTCAGCATCTCCGTTGAGAAAGCCATGCGGTCTGAAGCCACCACCGGAAGGCTAATCGTGGTCGTCGCGAGGTCGGGCACGCCCGAGCCGCGACTCCAAATCTTCGCGAATGTCACACCGGTTTTCGGAGTCGATGTCTCGGATCTGAAGCCGGGCCAAGCCGCAGTTGTGGACGCGACTGCGGCTTCGCAGCCAATCTCATCATTAGATCGCCTTCCCGCGGGCGATTATTTCGTGGAAGCGCTTCTGAACGTCTATCAGAAATATGACCGATCGGACGGCCACACCGTCTGGGTCCATTTCGATATGGACGGGCATCCGCTCCAAGTCTCCGCCGGGAATTTATACAGCGATGTGAAACGCGTTCATCTCGATCCGGCATCGGGCTTCGATATTCCGCTCGTTCTGAACCATATCATCCGTTCCGAGCCAGCCGAGCCGGATACCAAATGGCTGAAGCACCTGACGCTCAAGAGCGAATTGCTGACCAAGTTCTGGGGCGCACCAGTTTACCTCCGTGCGACGGTTCTGTTGCCAAAAGGCTATGACGAACACCCAAATGTCCGCTATCCGGTCGTCTACCCTCAAGGTTTTCTCGGTGGCGCGCCGTTTGAGTTCAGCGATAATCCGAACGAGCACGAGAACGCTGCGGCAGTGCATCGGCGCGGCCTGCAAACCGGTTATGAGTTCTATCAATCTTGGATTTCCGACCACTTCCCCCGTTTTCTCGCTGTCACGTTCGTGGAAGCCACGCCGTTTTTTCCGGACGGATACAACGTGAATTCCGTCAACCAAGGTCCGTACGGGGACGCAATCACAAAAGAGCTAATTCCATATGTGGAACGAAGCTTTCGCGCCATCGGGAAGCCGTATGCGCGAGTACTCGAAGGCGCATCCACAGGTGGCTGGGGCTCGCTGGTTTTGCAATTGCAGCACGCGGATATGTTCGGTGGTGCGTGGGTGTTCTACCCGGATCCCATCGATTTCCGCAGATATCAAATGGTGAACATTTACGAAGACGACAACGCATACACGCCCCCTGGCCGGGCCTGGATCACCGGTGAGCGGCCGATGCGCAGGAGCGACGAAGGCCAGGTGAATATTACGCTTCGGCAAATGAGCCAGTTCGAAGAGGTTCTCGGCAGCAAAAACCGTTCAGGGATGCAACTGCACGCCTGGGAAGCGATCTACGGCCCTATCGGCGAAGACGGCTACCCGCGCCCGCTGTGGAACAAGCAGACCGGAGAAATCGATCGCACAGTGGCGCTGTACATGCGTGATCACGGCTACGATCTCCGCTATTATGCCGAGAAAAACTGGCCCCGTATCGGGCCGACCGTCGCTGGCAAGCTGCATTTCACTTGCGGCGACATGGACAATTTCTATCTGAATTTGGCCGTCTCGCTGTTCGAGCAATTCAGCCACAACACCACTGCTCCGCCCATGAACGCGACCTTCGAATGGGGCCGCCCGTTCAAAGGACATTGGTGGCACCCCGTTAGTTTCGCGGGCACGCTTCAGGAAATGGGGAAGCAAATCAGCGCGAACGCGCCCGCCGGCGACGATAAAGGCTGGCTGAGTTACTGAGCCTGCGGAACAGAACATCAGACGAGCGCGTATTTATGCTCATGCGAATTTTCTCCCATCCACGCTTCCTTGCGATTTACTCGGGACTGTTGACGATCGCATTCATCGTCACCGTGTTCAGCGGATTCGCCGTTACAGGCAAGAAGACCAGCTTCGACGAGATCTCGGTCCATCGCCTCGATGTCGTCGAGCCTGACGGCACATTGCGCATGGTCATATCGAACAAGACACAGTTCCCGGGCATCATCATCAAAGGCAAGGAATACCCGCACCCCAACCGAACAACCGCCGGAATGATCTTCTTCAACGACGAGGGCACGGAGAACGGCGGACTCATTTTCGGCGGAATGAAGGACTCGAAGGGCCAAGTGAGCAGCTACGGCCATCTCAGCTTCGACCGCTACCTGCAAGATCAGGTCTTCACGATCGATGCAAGCGAAGAAGGCGGCCACAAGGAATCCCGCCTCTCAATCGTCGATGATCCCGACTACCCGATCACCGACATCCTCGACGAGCAGCAGCGTACGAAAGAGTTGCCGAAGCAACAGCAAGAAGCCGAGTTCAAGAAATTTTTCGCGGAGCATGGCCGCCCGGAGCAGCGACTATTTTTGGGCCGCGCCGACGATCGCTCCGTCTCCCTAAAGCTGAAGGACATAGAGGGCCGCGACCGCATCGTGATTGAAGTGGACCCGAAGGGAAGCCCAAAATTGCAGTTCTTGGACGAGAACGGAAAAGTAGTGAGCCAGTTACCGCCTGCTACTTAAATTCGAGAATTTCTTTCTCTTTTGCCTTCGCAGCTTGGTCGATCTTTCCGATTTGGCTGTCTGTCAGCTTCTGAATTGAATCGAGCGCCTGGCGCTCTTCGTCTTCGCTGATCAATTTGTCTTTCAACAGTTTCTTCAGGTGATCGTTTGCCTCACGCCGGATATTTCGCAAACCGACCCGGCGTTCTTCGGCAATGTGACTGAGCTTCTTGGCGAGGTCGCGGCGGCGCTCTTCGGTCAGGGCCGGTATTGGAACCCGCACGATCTTACCGTCATTCGAGGGATTCAATCCCAGATCCGCATTGCGAATCGCCTTTTCAATCGCTCCGATGGTGGAAGGGTCCCAGGGTTGGGCCGTAATCATCGCAGGCTCGGGAACATGCAGTTGCGCCACTTGATTCAGGGGAACAGGCGAGCCGTAGTAGTCCACTCGAACGCTGTCCAACAGGCTGATGGAAGCGCGACCGGTGCGGATGTGGGCCATTTCGCCCTGTAGATCGGTGAGTACTTTTTCCATTCGCGCACGCGCGTGCGATTCCAGGTCTTTAATGTTGCGGAAAGTGCCGGACCCACTTGGGGCCTGCTGTTCTGGTTTCATGATTCGATTGCGTTCAGCAAATGACGGTGCCAATGGTCTCGCCCATCGCCATTCGCATTATATTGCCCGTCACCTTAAGATCGAAAACCACAATCGGCAGACCATTGTCTCTGCACATCGCCACGGCGGAGGCATCCATCACGCCGAGTCCCTTCGACAAAACCTCTGTGTAGCTCACTTCCGGATATCTCACCGCATCGGAGTGTAACTTTGGGTCCTTATCGTAGACACCGTCGACGCTCGTCGCCTTCGCGATGATTTGCGCATGAATTTCGAGGCCTCGTAGCGTGGCCGCTGTATCAGTGGAGAAATACGGATTCGACGTTCCAGCGGCAAACAGCACGGCCCGGCCTTTCTCGAGGTGGCGTATCGCCCTTCGCCGGATGTAGGGTTCGGCGACCTGATGCATCTCGATGGCCGTCATCACGCGCGTCGGTATGCCCTGCCGTTCCAGCGCATCCTGAAACGCAAGCGCGTTAATCACCGTCGCCAGCATGCCCATGTGATCTCCGGTTACGCGGTCCATACTATGCGCCGAAGCGGCAACGCCCCGGAAGATGTTGCCGCCTCCCAACACGAGACCGATCTGCACGCCCGTTCGCGCGACTTCCGCAACCTCGCCCGCGAGCGCCAGGACGCGATCCGGATCGAGTCCGAAGGAATGTGGTCCGGCCAGCGCCTCGCCGCTGATCTTCAGCAGGATTCGTCGAAATTCCGGAATGCGGTTGCTCAGGCGAGCCGGTTCGCCCATACTATGCAGTGACCGGCAGCGGCGTTGCTTCGACGCCGGGCGCATCGAGCGCATCGCCCACTTTATAGCGTGTGAACCGCGTCACCTCGATGGCTGTGCCCAGCTTCGCGGCAGCGTTCCGGATCAGCTCTCCGACCGAGATCGTGTTCTCCCGGATGAAAGGCTGTTCCAGCAAGCTCACCTCTTCATAGAACTTGCTCATCCGGCCGTCCACAATCTTATCGAGCATTTTTTCCGGCTTGCCCTCGCCGCGTGCCCGCTCGCGCTGAATGTCGCGCTCTCGTTCGAGAAGATCTTTCGCAACGCTCTCTTTACTCACAAATTGCGGAGAAGCAGCCGCCACCTGCATGGCGATATCGCGCATCAATATCTTGAATTCCGGGTTCTGATGCACTTCTTCCGATCCGGTATGCGCCTCAAGCAACACGCCGATCTGAGAGCCCGCATGGATGTAGTGGGCGGCCACACCGGTCGCCTGAACCTGGTACACAGCGAAGCGGGAAATGCTGACGTTTTCGCCGAGCTTCGCGATTTTCGTCTTCACCATGTCCGCGACAGTCGTGCTCTGGTCCTTAGAAAACTTTTGCTCGTACAAAGCCTCATGCGCTTTAAAATTGGCGCGCTCCGCTTCGGTCACTTCTTCGATCCGCAGCACCCGCGGCTTGTTGTGCGCAATGTGCTCTGCAATATCGGCTGTCAAGGCCTGAAAATCGCTCGTTCGAGCTACGAAATCCGATTCGCAGTTCACTTCCACAAGTACTCCGAGCTTCGCATCCGGGCTGATAAAAGCTCCGATCATCCCCTGTTTCGTAGAGCGGCTCTGCTTCTTGCTCGCCGATGCAATTCCCTGTTTCCGAAGAATGATTTCCGCCTCCCCCACATTGCCGTTCGCCGCCACTAGCGCCTTCTTGCACTCCATCATTCCGACGCCCGTCATCTCGCGCAGCTTTTTGACCAACTGTGCACTAATCTCGGCCATTCAAATCCTCTGCTTCTATCCTCGTATACACACGTGACGCACCTTACGGCAAGCCATCACATGGCGCATGACTCTTTCGGTTTGCTTTTTCGTCGAGCGCTATTGCTCGCCGATTGTCGATACGACTTCTTCCGGCGCCTCGCTGCCGGGACCCTTACGCGGAGGAGCCTCCGGCTCGTTGCTGGTTGCAAGGCTCTCCGACATCAACTGCTCCGCGTATTTCGGATCCAGATACTGGGTGTATTCTTCTGGAGTCTGCTCGGCTGCGGGTTCTTCGTCGCTCACGATCTTCTCGGCCGTGAACTCCTGCTCGGTGGCAAGAGAACGGCCCTCCACCACCGCGTCGGCGATTTTTGTAGTAAATAGCCGGATTGCCCGCAAAGCGTCGTCGTTGCCCGGAATGACGTAATCGACCTCGTCGGGGTCACAATTCGTGTCAACCACCGCGACCACCGGAATGCCCAGCTTGCGCGCTTCTTTTACTGCAATCGCTTCTTTGTTCGAATCGATCACGAATAACAAATCGGGCAGCCCGTTCATATCCTTGATGCCGGCCAAATTCTGCTGCAGATGCTTACGCTCCCGCTCCAAGCGGCCGACCTCTTTCTTGGCGCGCCCTTCGTACGCGTTATCGGTGGACATCGCGTCCAGTTCCTTCAAACGCTTGATGGACCGCTGCACGGTCGCGATATTTGTCAGCAAGCCGCCGAGCCAGCGCTGGTTCACGTAATATTGACTGCAGCGTCCAGCCTCTTCGGCGATCGCGTCCTGCGCCTGGCGCTTCGTGCCGACAAATAGAACCGTCTTTCCCTGTGCCGCCATTTCGCCCACATATCGCATGGCGTCTTTGAAGAGCTTCAGCGTCTTTTGCAGATCCACGATGTAGATCCCGTTACGTTCGCCAAAGATGTACTCTTTCATCTTTGGATTCCAGCGCTTGGTCTGGTGCCCGAAGTGAACGCCGGCTTCAAGCAATTCTTTCATCGAAATCGATGGCAACCTGCCTCCTTTATTATGATTTTTCAGCCGTTCCCAGTGTCGCGCGGCCCAAAGCGGAATTTGCGCGATCCCGGCAGGCTGGTTGTGCAATTGCCCAACAGCAACTGCGGGATGGATGGACGAAGCGCAAGGCGTCAGTTGTTGAAGCTGTTCGCCACACGCTTTAGGAACACAAGAGAAGAGCGTATGATTAGCGTTTCGAGAACTGGAAACGTTTTCGCGCGCCCTTTTGACCGTACTTCTTTCGCTCGTGCGCACGGGCATCGCGCGTCAGTAGGCCGAGTTGCTTGAGTTTCCCCCGCAGCTCGGAATCGAATTCAATCAAAGCGCGAGCGATTCCCATACGGGCCGCGCCCGCCTGGCCGCTCACGCCGCCGCCGTTGGTCAAAATTAGGACGTCAAACCGGTCGGCCATTTCCGCGGCGAGCAACGGCTGCCTGACATACGCGCGAGCCGACTCGTTCACGAAATAATCTTCGAACTTCCGCCGGTTGACGGTAATCTGGCCCTTCCCGGTTCGCAGGAACACGCGCGCCGTCGCCGTCTTCCGCCGTCCGGTTCCCAGCTGTTGTACTAGCTTTCCCGCCACTCCAGATCCTTTCTTAAGTCGCCCGGCCTAATCGGCGGGCCTTGCTCCATTGGTCACAAACTCAGTGGCACAGGCTTTTGCGCCTGATGCGGATGGCGCTCGCCCGCGTACACCTTGAGCTTTCGATACATCTGCTTCCCGAGTTTTGTTTTGGGCAGCATCCCCGAAACCGCCAGCTCCACCATTCGCTCCGGCCGCGTCTCGCGCATCCGCCTCGCACGGGTCTCTATGAGCCCGCCGGGATATCCGGTGTGACGCCGGTACAATTTCTGCCCTTCTTTGCCGCCCGTCAGCTTCACCTTGGCAGCATTCACAATCACGACATGATCCCCTGTGTCCACCGACGGTGCATATATCGGTTTGTGTTTCCCCATCAGCAAGGTAGCGGCGCGACTCGCCACCCGCCCGAGGACCGCTCCATCGGCATCCAGGACATGCCACGCACGAGTGATTTCATGTTTCGATGGATACTCGGTTCGCATGGACAGACGTATTCTCAGAGCTCGAAAATTCGATCAATTTAGTCTAGCATTTCGATCTTTTCCTCTCCCCAATAACACCGCCATAGTACTCGAAGTACCTTAGCAGATGGGAAAAGCTACTAGTTCTTCCGGACGTGATGTGCGTAACATAGTCCGAGATGCACACCGGTTTTGGTAGCATCCATGGATGTTCGCAGAATTTCAATTTAAGGAGTCATGAGGATGAGCTTTAAACCGTGCCTTGCTCTATTAGCGATTTCGGCACCGGCATTATTCGCAAGCAATTCTTTGCTTGTCGGATTTAACACGTTAACCCCGCTGCAATCGTATTCGACCAGCGGTTCATACCAGCAGGACTTCGGTCCAACTGCCGCTTCAGCGGCGGTGCAACAGGGCGGTCTTTTGTACGTTGTTCAGCCGAACACGTCAACGTTCAATTCGAGTACGGTGACGGCATACAATTCCTCCCAACACGCGGTGAGTTCGTTCCATATTTCGGATGCGATCGGCGACGGGGCTCCGGGGCAAAATGGAAGCCTGTGGCTGGCGGGATATGACGGCGTAGTGTACAACGTCAGCACTTCCGGAACCGTGCTGAGTTCGTTCAATATCGGGTACAAGCACGCCGGCATCGCCAGCAACGGTTCGACGCTGTACACCACGCGCGGCGATGCCGTGAGCGGATGGGACGGCATCGATGTCCGGAACACGAGCGGCAAGATTACAGCAACTATCTATACCGGCTTCGGACCGCTTTATGGTTTGGCCTATGACACCTCCGCGAATGTCTTCTATGCAGCAAGCTTCGGGTACGTTTACAGCTTTACGTCCTCCGGCTCTTTAATCAGCATCAATTACATTGGCGGCGATGGCCGCACGCCGAATGGCGCGATTCACGATGGCCTGGAAGTGGTCAACTTGAGTGCGCTGAGCGCGCAAGCCGTGCCCGCCACGCCTACCCTCCCCCTCCCGACGCCCGGCGCCACGGCTCTCCTAGGAATGCTCGCGTGTTTCGGGATGCTGCTGGGTTTCCGCCCCTCGCGTATCCTGCTCTGGGGAATGGCGCGACCCGTAGCACTGCCTCTGTTCGCGCTTGCCGGATCTACCCTCTTTGCCACCGTGAACGTCAATCTGCACGCATCAAGCGGCAGCATTCCCGTGGGAGGAACCATTACGTTTACGGCCACCGCTTCGGATACGACCTCAAGCAGCGCCACCTTCAACTACAAGTTCGCAGTCCGGCCGCATGGCACCCCCAGCTACACCACTCTGAAGGACTACTATTACACGAATACCTTCGCCTGGACCCCAAGCAGCAACGAAGGCTCGTTTGACATTTTGGTGGTCGTTCATTCTTCCAGCGGCGGCTCCGGCGTGGCGGGCGATACGGTATCGGTGACCTCTCGGGTGACCGGTAGCTCACCCGTCGTTTCTTCCACCAACAATCCGCTTGTTGCTCTGTACAGCGCCCCGCCTTGCACTGCCGGGAAAACGGTACGCGTTCGATACAAGGCAACTGGCGACACACAATGGCACCTGACTCATTTCCAGCCGTGCACCACCGGTCAAAGCGTGAACTTCTATATCGGCGGCATGCGGCCGAGCACCACGTATGCGCTGCAGCAGGATACCTATAACGGTCCCTTCGACACTCCCGGAGCGCCGCTCACGTTCACGACGGGCAAAGTGAACGATTCGACGATTCCGAGCGTATCCATCACGACGGCAGCACATCCTCCCACCTCGAACAGCTACCCGATCGTATTAAAGATGGGCCTCCCTGCTCCCTTCGCCATCGATGTCAATAACAACATTGTGTGGTACAACCAGCAGTTTCAGCGGCCCGATTCCGGTTACATGACACGTGCGGTGTACGGCGGAACTTTCCTCGGTCTCCAGGACGACCCGATTGCGTCGGATGAGGTCTGCGCGACGCCTCGCTCCGGCGGCTGCGGCGACCATCAGTATGTCCGTGAATACGATATGGCGGGCAACATCATACGCGAGACCAACTGGACGATCCTCCAGCAGGAGATCAACGGATTCAGGAAGAAGGAGGGCAAGTTCCTCGTCAATCTGGACTTCTTGTCTCACGATGTGATTCGGCTGCCCAATGGTTACACCGCCACCATGGCAACGGACGAGCAGATCCGAAACCAGGGTAGTGGCAACGTCGACGTGCTGGGCGATATCGTGATCGTCATGGATCAGAACCTTCAAGTGGTGTGGTTCTGGGATTCATTCGATTACCTCGATGTTACCCGTCCGGCGCTCCTGAACAACGTCTGTACCGCTGGGGGCGCAGGTTGCCCCGCGCATTTCTATAACATCGACCCGTCTACCGGCAAGCCTTACACGCAGGCGAACGACTGGACGCACATGAACTCCATCTGGTATATCCCCTCGGATGGCAACATGATCTTCTCGATTCGCCATCAGGCCTGGGTCGTCAAAGTTAATTACGACAATGCATCCGGTGATGGCGACATCATCTGGAAACTTGGGCCAGACGGCAGTTTCTCGCTTCCCAGCGGTGTCTCGACCGACGCCTGGTTCAATTACCAGCATGATGCTGAGTTCCAACCCAACGGCTTATTCACGGTGTTCGACAACAACAACGTCGGATTCGCGCATGGCGGGGAGCACAGTAAAGGTCAATCGTGGAATCTCGATCAAACCAATCTGATCGCCTACCCTGTCAAAAACTACGATTTGGGCGTGTTCTCTGGCGCCCTCGGGAGCGCTCAGCTCCTTCTCAATGGCGACTATTCCTTCGGAGCCGGGTATATTGCCGGCGCCAACAACACAGCTTCATTCGCAGTGTACGGAATTCTCGCCGAACGGAACGACCGAGTACAAGGACCTGATCAACACGGTGATTTATCGCTCGTTCAGAGTCCCCGATCTCTACTCGTTCCAGCCGGTCGAGTAGCAGTTAACAGGGCCGGCCATGCCCGGCACAGTAGTTACGTTCGCCGCGTAGGGGTCAGGCACGCCCGGCCCCTAACCCGGCACTTGAAAGCCAATCAGTTGGTGCTTGTTCAGGTCCAGCGAGAAACGGTCCAGCGTCTGCGCCGGCGAGGAGCCCCCGCTTGGCGCGACAAACTCACACGACAGCACATCCTGCGAGACCCTCACGCGCAAGAACCCGAAATTCTGATCGTGATAGGTTTCTAACACCAGTCGATGTCCGCTCTCATCCGTCGACTCGACGGGCGGTTGAATCGGTGTCGTGCCAGGCTTCTGCTTAAACGTGCTCAGGTTGTAATATCCGCCGGTGCCGGCCACCACGAACGGGATCTGGCTGTTCTGGACATAGCGCGTGTATCTCTCGTATAAGTGGGCGTGCCCTGAAAACACAACGTCCGGCTGGCAGTTCGCCTTGCGTGCACGCGTCATCGATATCGGCGAGCATGTCCGGGCTCGGGTTGTGATCCTCGCTGCCGGTAAAGGGCGGATGATGAACCGCAATAATCAGCGCGCCTTTGAACTTGCCGCTCCCGCGATCCTGCACCGCTTGTTTCAATTGCGCAACCAGAAATTTTTTCTGGTCCTGCCCTACCACGCCGCCGGAAATCACGCCCGCTCCGGTGCCTTCCTGTGTATTCGAATATAGCCCGATAATTCTTGCGAAGGGTGCCTGCAATGTGAAGTACACGCCGGGCTGGGTCATGGTGCTTCGAGCCGTGCCCATAGCTTCCTCGGCGTGGGTGGGCGCACTCGAACAAAATTGTTTCTGAAACGCAGCTAAGCTTGCCGCCTTCTCGCCGGAGTAAACGACCCCATCGTGGTTCCCGGGAATCGCAAAAATGGGGGCTGCGTAGTTTCGGTACGGATCGTAAAACTGGTCGTAATAATAACGGGCCTGGCCGAAATAATAGACCACGTCTCCGAGATGGTAGAAAAATGCAGGCCGCGATACTGCCGCGGAATTTGAAAAATCCTGCACCATCGTATCCGCCACCAGGAACTGATGCGAAGGCTCTTTCACTCCGCCCGTGTCGCCCACGCTGTGGAATGTGATGGACGTCTGATAAGGGGCGAGCGCGGCGGCCGGCAGGATATCGCTTAGCGATAAGACCGGCGGATTCTGGCGCGGAGCCGGAACGGGTTGCAGAGGCGGATTGTTGACGTTTATCGCGCTGTCCGCCATCCGGTCGGCTTTACTGAAGCTTGAGTAATCATCAGCCGTGTACTGGGGGTCCGCAAACTGATAGCCCGAAGTACCCCCAACGGGAGGGCCTTTCGAAGTTCCTGGAGGTTTCACCGGCTTCTTTTTCGCCATCGAGGATCTTCCTTTCTGACCGGCAATCAAGTTAGAATTCAGAATACTGCTAGAACTACTGGAGGATATGTGCGAGCGTTTGCCGCAATCTTAATTCTTATCGCATCATTCGAATTCGGGGCGTCTGCCCAGACCTTCCGTGGGACGATCCTCGGAACCGTGACCGATAGCTCAGGGGGCAGCGTCTCGGGAGCGAAAGTCACGGCGAAGAACAATGAGACTGCGCTGGAGCGATCAGTAACGACCGCAGCCGACGGCAGCTACACGATTCCGGAGTTGCCGATTGGCAGCTACACCCTCACGGTGACGCAATCGGGATTCGAAACCTTCGAGGCAACCGGCGTCACGGTGGACGTTGCGGCGGAGCGGCGCGTAGACGCGCAGCTCAAGGCGGGTGCAATTCAGCAAACGGTTGAGGTCTCGGCCGAGGCGTTGCCGCAGGTGGAGACCACGACGAATGATCTGGGTGGCGTGCTCACCAGCAAAACCGTCGAGAATCTTCCGATCAATGGCCGCGATTACACGAAACTGATTTTCTTGAACCCCGGCGTTTCCGGCTCGCCCGATCAGATCAGCGATTCCCCCGGCTCGTTCGGCGAGTTCAGCATGAATGGAGCCCGGGGGCGTGCGAACAATTACCTCCTGGATGGAACCGACATGAACGACGGGTATCGCAATCTGCCGGCAATTAACGAGGCGGGCGTGTTCGGTACGCCTTCCGCGATTCTGCCGATCGACGCGGTTGCGGAAGTTCGTGTGCTCTCGAATTTCGAGCCGGAGTATGGGCGGAATGCGGGATCGATCGTCAACATCGTCACGAAGAGCGGGACGAATTCGTTCCATGGCTCCGCGGCCGACTACTTCCGCAATGACGCCCTCGACGCACGGAATTTCTTTAACATCAGTACGCAACCCAAAGCGCCGTTTCACAACAACCAATTCGGCGCAGCATTGGGCGGACCGATCGTCAAGAACAAAACGTTTTTTTTCGCGGATTACGAAGGCCAGCAAGAGAGCGTGGGAGTGGTGACGCTTGGCTGCGTTCCGGATCCGGCGCAGATTGCGGCCGATATCGCGGCCAACGGACCTCCGAATCCGGTAATCGCGAATTTGCTCGCAACACATTATCCCTGGCCGTTGCCGAACATCCCCGGAACATTCGGGACTGCCACGGCGCCTCACACCGGCAAGGACCTGGGGTGCGGGGGCACCCCGAACGCCACCCTCGACACTCCTTCGTATAACCGGCTCACCAGCTTCATTTCGAAAATCGATCACTATTTCAACGACAACAATATCTTCACCGGACGCTACTTCTTTGGCGACAGCGTGCAATCGTTTCCTCTCGCCTTGACTGCCGGCGGTGGTCCGCTCCCCGGCTTCAACACGGTCACTCCCACGCGCGTTCAGCTCGTCTCTCTGTCTTACGTGCACACGTTCAGCGCCAACAAAGTGAATGAGCTTCGGTACGGCTGGAACCGATTCGCGGAAGGATTTTTCCCGCAGGACCAAACGTTCCAACCCAGTTCCGTCGGTCTGTGCGCGGCGAGTACGACCGCCGGTTGCTCCGGCTCCAGCGTAACGAATTCGGGACTTCCGATCATTTACATCAACGGAACCTCCTTCGGCCAAATCGGAGCGAACAGCAGTGTTCCGCGCCATCGCGTCGACAGCAACAATCAGGTCATCGATAGCTTCTCTTGGAAGGCCGGGAAACACGATGTCAAGTTCGGTTTCGATTTCCATCGAACGTCGGTGCAGCAATACTTTGACAAATACTTCCGGGGAAGGCTGAAGTTCACCGATCTTTCGGATTTTCTGTCGGGCACGCTGGCGAGCGGATTTCAGTACGCGGGAGACACCACGCGCCATACCTCCGAGAACAGCGTTGGATTGTATGTGCAGGATAGCTATCGGATCGCGCGCCACCTCACATTCAACTATGGGCTGCGATGGGATTTCTCCGGCGTCATCGCCGAGGAGCGAGATTTGCTCAGCAACGTCACGAGTTTTGCTCCGGCAACCGGCTCCGGAACATTCACGTTAACGCAAGTGGGGCAGCCGGGGCTCAGCCAGCTCTATAAGCCCGATTACAAGAACTTCGCGCCGCGGGCGAGCATCGCCTGGGACGTCACAGGTCAAGGCAAGACAGTAATCCGGGCCGGCTTCGGACTGTTTTTCGACGCGTTTTCGCAGGATATGGTATTGGGTCACCTACCCTACGAAACGTTCTTCTCTCCTGGTCCGGCATATAACCCAGTTGGGCCTCTGCCGATCCTTTCAGCCGGAACGGCCGTTAGTACCCTTGCTCCCGGCGTGCCGGTCTTCGGTAACGAAAACGCCTGCAATTTCGAGTGCGACGTCTTTGCCTTCGATCGGGGGATTCGTACGCCGTACATGGAAAATTTCAACTTGAATATTCAGCAGCAGATCGCGAACAATATCGTGCTGCAAGTTGGTTATGTCGGCTCGCAAGGCCATCGCTTGTGGAGATTTTTCGATCTGAATCAGCCGAGTGCGACCACAATCAACCAATGCGATCTGGGGCTGATCGCGGGATGCACCTTCGGGATTCACGATTTCAGTAACGCCGCTCGCCCGTATGGAGGGAATCCGTACGGGACGTATTACCTGGAGCAGGAAAACTCGTCGGGGCAGTCGAATTACAACTCGTTCCAAGCCAGTCTGCGTCTGAATGGATGGCACGGCGTCACGTCGATGGTGAATTTTGTGTGGTCGAAATCGATGGACAATTCAAGCGATGGCGAGGACTTCGAGCCGAACGCCGCGCAGCCGCAGGACAGCACGAACCCTGGAAATGAATATGCGTTATCGAATTTCGATGTGCCCCTGCGGTTCACCTGGATCTTCGGATACGATTTTCCGAAAGTTGGCGGAGGCATGCAGCGGCTGAAAAACGGATGGGGCTTCAACAGCAGCGTGACCCTGCAGAGCGGCCAGCCATTTCAGTTCAACTACAACGGCGAGGACGACTACAGCGGCGGAGGCGGAGGTTTCGACCGGCCGGATTTGGTGGGATCCATCATTCAGAACAACAGCAATCCGAATCAATTCATGGCGCTGAGCTCGTTTGCAATCCCGTGCACCGTGACGGCGGCGACCGGCGTTGCGGCGGACTGCATTCCCGGCACGCGGCACTATGGCAATCTGGGGCGCGATTCTCTCCGCGGGCCTGATTTCAAGCAATGGGATCTGGCCGTTTACAAGACCACGCCGATAACGGAGCGCGTCAGCATGCAGTTGCGGGCCGAATTCTTCAACGTTCTGAACCACCCGAATTTTGCGAATCCATTTCTGCCCGCGTTTATCGCCGATCCTGCCTACAACGGGTTTCAGCTTGCCGGAAATCGCGAGGTTGGGACCGGCTATTACCCGCTGACAGCCACCGGCGACGTGGGGATCGGCAATCCGTTTCTGGGAGGCGGAGGACCGCGCGGAATTCAGCTCGCGGCCAAATTTAATTTCTGATCGAATACTGCTGCCGGGCGCTCGTCAGGGCCGCCCCGCAGCTCGCCGCGCCTGGTCCAGAAGTAAATCGCGAACACGATTGCGATGAGCGGTAGCACGGCGCCGAATTCATCGATGAACCACTGCCGTCTTGCCAGTATTGCGCGTCAAAGGCGTGAACATCGACTGAATATATAGGTTGTGGCTCGCGTGCAGGATTGCGCCCGTCCACAGGCTTCCGGATTTCAGGCGCATCCAGGCAAACACGAACGAAATCGCGATCACCATCACGGTGAAGCACATAAGGCCGTACCAAGTGGGGCGTGCCCGCATTGTAGCCGCCCCAAATCAGGATGGGATAATGCCAGCATGACCACACGATTCCGCTGATGAGCGCGGTATTCGTGAAGCTGAATGTCTTTGCCAGGTGCGGCACGAGGAACCCACGCCAACCGATCTCTTCGCCGAGCGCGGATGAGAGACTGCGAACCATTCCGAAGCTGCCCATGTACAGCACATAGATCAAGGTGGAAACCGCAGGGGACGAGTGCACACCCATGAGCCTCGTGACTTGTGCCATGAATTCGCGATTGGGAACGCCGCCGAGGCCGCTGACCCATACGATTGTGTACGCGATGGCGGCATAGAGCAGCGGGATAAACCAGCTCATGGCCGCGTATTTGCTTTTCGGCCATTTCCATCCGAGCTCGCTCAGCTTGCGCCCGTTGAGCTTCAGCGTGAGCATCCCGGCCAGCGCCGGACACCACATAAGGGCGAGTGTGTACGTTCCACCCGTGCCGTGAAACCCATGCGCCCGCAGGATCAGGAAATAAAAAAGCGAGCTAAAGCCGAACGTCAGAAGCAGGTAAATGACGATCTGCCGCCGGGAATTGTCTCGTGTTGGCATGCTCACCTCCACCGGAGGCTAGTGTACAAGAAAGGGGGCCCGGAAGCGGAACATATCGGGAGCACGGAGCGGCTTCAGGCCGGGATGGGTTCCGCTAGGCTTCGCGAGGCATGCTCGAGAACACCGTTCACGTGTTCACGAGAAACCCCCGCGAACCATTCCATAATCTGCTCCAAATCGTTGCCCCGCTCTTCATTATTCCGATTCAGGCAACCACCCCGATATCTTCATTCCAAAGCGCCGCGTTCTGCCGGATGAATTCCTGCATGAGGCTGACGCACTCGGCGTCGTTCACCACTTCGATGAGAACGCCGCGCGAACGCACGTACTCCTCAGGCCCCCGAAATGTCCGGTTCTCTCCGACGACTACACGTGGGATCTGGTATAGCAGAACCGCCCCGCTGCACAGGTCGCAGGGCGACAGGGTCGAGTAGAGCGTGGAACGGAAATACTCGGAAGGCGAGAGGCGGCCGGCGTTTTGCAAGCAGTCAATTTCCGCGTGCAGAATCGGGCTCGAATTCTGAACGCGCTTATTATGTCCCCGGCCCGCCACGCGCCCGTCCAGAACCAGCACGGATCCGATCGGGATGCCGTGCTCGGCGAGCCCTTTCTTCGCTTCCTCTTTCGCTAACTCGAGGAATGGGTCCATTCCTCTTATGATGGAACTTGCTTAAGATCACTTTCCATCCGGCCTGTCTTGCTGCGTTCTTCGCAACCGTCTCGCTCGGCTTCTCCGCGCCACCGATAACGCTCGCCGTGGATCTGACTGATGCGCCGCGAAAACTTCTCCACGCGCATCTTTCGATGCCGGTTCAATCCGGTCCGCTGACGCTCGTCTACCCGCAGTGGATTCCCGGCGAGCACAGCCCTGACGGCCCGATAACCGATTTAGCTGGAATCGTCTTTACCGCTGGCGGGCAGATGCTGCCGTGGCGTCGCGACGACGTAAACATGTTCGCCTTGCATCTCGATGTTCCTGCGAACGTAACAACGCTGGACGTGAAACTCGATTTCCTGGCGACGGCGCCGCCCACCGGATTTTCTGCTGGTGCATCCACCAGCGCGAATCTCGCGGTACTGAGCTGGAACGAGCTGCTCCTGTATCCCTCGGGCGAGGCCGACTCAAGCGTCAGCTTCGAGCCTTCCGTTACGCTTCCCAGTGGCTGGAGTTTCGGCACGGCGCTCACGCGCTCCTCAAGTAGCGGCCCGACGACTCGCTTTCGCGCAGTGCCCCTGAATATGCTGGTCGATTCTCCGCTGCTCGCAGGCCGTTTCTTTAAGGAAATACCGCTTGCTCCGGAGATCAAGCCCAAACACTATCTGGATATGGCAGCCGATGGTCCGGAAGACCTGAACATTGGCGCGGCCGAACTTGCTGGCTTCAATAACCTCGTTCGCGAGACGGGCGTGCTTTACGCTTCGCGCCACTACGACAGCTATCATTTCCTGGTCACGTTGAGCGATCAGGTCGCACACTTCGGCCTGGAGCATCATCAGTCGAGCGATGATCGCGTCGAGGCCCGAACCTTCCTCGATGACGATCTGGAGTTGCTTGCGGGCGACCTGCTCCCTCACGAGTTCACACATTCCTGGAACGGGAAATATCGCCGACCGGCCGGCCTGGTGACCTCCGATTACCAGCATCCGATGAAGGGCGAGCTGCTGTGGGTCTACGAAGGACTCACTCAGTACTTAGGGGACGTGCTCGCCGCGCGAAGCGGCATCTGGACCGCAGAGCAGTATCGCGAGTATCTTGCCGACTCCGCCGCCGAACTGGACCATCGCCCCGGCCGGACGTGGCGTAATCTCGAGGACACAGCCGTCGCCGCTCAAATTCTCTACGACGCGGACGAAGCATGGGACAACTGGCGTCGCACCACCGATTACTACGCGGAAGGCGAGCTGATCTGGCTGGATGTCGACACTACCATCCGCAAGCTCTCGAAAAACAAGAAGTCGATCAACAATTTCTGCGCTCGATTTCTCGGTCTCGGCGGCAATACCCCGCCGGAACTCGTCCCGTACACATTCGAAGACGTGGTCGCGAACCTGAACGCGATTCAACCCTACGATTGGAGTGCTTTTTTTCGTGCCCGACTCACTTCGAATGTGGATCACGCGCCGCTGCAAGGCATCCGGAACGGTGGGTATCACATTGAATACGCCGCCGAGCCGAATCAGTACAGCCGCGCTGTGGAATTCCGCGGCCGTGGCGTGAATGCCTGGTATTCGCTGGGCATACGCTTCGGCTCCGATAACACAATCGACGACGTGCTGGTTGGGTCGCCCGCATATCAGGCGGGACTGGGCCCGGGGATGCGATTCATAGCCGTGAATGGCCGGCGAATTACGGACGACTTGCTCCGTCAAGCGATTCGCGATGCGACATCGAACACCCAGCCCATCGAGTTCATCGTCGAAAACGATTCATTCTTTAAGGTCGTGAAAATCGATTATCACGGCGGACCGAAATACCCGCGCTTGGTTCGCAACGCGAACACCCCGGCGTTCCTGGACGATATTCTGAAACCGCTCGCCCATCACCCTGCGGCGAAGGAGACCGAAGCCGAATGAGGCTCGTAACGATCGATTCATCCGGCGCGCAGCATGTTGACTACCGGCCTGAACTCGAAGCCGGCAACATCTTGTTCTTCCCGCGTACGCCGTTCGCTCTTCCCGAAGAGGACCAGGAATTTCTTCGTAGCCTCGCGTTTTCGAGCCGCGCTGTGCATAAGAACATCGCGTATCGTCCGGCGAGCGATCGCGTAACCGGCTTCAAAGCCGGGCGCCGCTGAGGTTGATCGCTTGCGAGCCACTCTGCGCGATTATTCACAGAAAGCCACCCAGCTTACGCGCGAGTTGCTCCCCGAATATGCGCCGGACTGGACACTCGATTACGCCAGCTTCCGGCCGCTCGAAGAGCAGGGGCGCGACCTCCCGTTAAATAAGCGCAACGATCTGATCCACACCGACGCGTTTCCGTCGCGCCCGACGTTCGGGAACCTGATCCTGCGCTTCTTCACCAACGTTCACCCCACGAAAACTCGCGTGTGGATCACCTCCGATCCGTTCGCGCGAGGTTGCGGGGCAGTACGCCGCGGACGCCGGCCTGAACCGGATTGCGAGTGAAGCGTCTTCGGGCGCCGGTCGCCTTCGGAGCCGCTCTGCGCGGGTTCTTCACGGCCTCGGTCTTCCTGTCATTCCGCGCTCGGCGTACGATCGCTTCATGCTGGATTTTCACGATTACCTGAAGCGCAACCGGGACTTTCAGGACAACTGCACGAAGCACCGGTTCGAGTTTCCACCCGGTTCTACCTGGCTCACCTTCACGGACGTTGTTCCGCACTCGGTTCAATCGGGTCAATACGCGCTGGAGCAGACGTTCATCATCGCTCGCGGGTCGCTCGCCGATGCCGCCCGGGCGCCCGTCTCGATCCTCGAGCGCCTCTGCGGGAAGCCCTTGCTCCCCAAAACAGAGCCGCGCCCATAAGGGAACGGCGGCGCCCACTTCCAGTTACACTGGAAGTACAGCCACCCTCCGGCAGACATGCTCGAAACTGTGCTTGCCAAAGTATTTGGCACGAAACACGACCGCGAAATCAAGAAGATGCGACCGCTCGTGGCCGCTATCAACGGCTTCGAGCCGCAAATGCAAGCTCTGTCGGACGCCGATTTAGCCGCCAAGACGCAGGATTTCAAACAGCGGCTTGCAAACGGCGCCTCGCTCGATGACATCCTGATTGAGGCATTCGCCGTCTGCCGCGAGGCCGGCCGCCGCATCCTCAATATGCGGCATTTCGATGTACAGTTGATCGGCGGTATCGTTCTCCATCGCGGCCGCATCGCCGAAATGAAAACCGGCGAAGGGAAAACGCTGGTTGCCACTCTCCCCAGTTATCTCAACGCCCTAGGCGGCGAGGGCGTCCACATCGTTACCGTCAATGATTATCTCGCCCGCCGCGACTCCGAGTGGATGGGCCGCATTCATCGCTTCCTCGGCCTGAGTGTCGGGACCATCGTTCACGATCTCGACGAAGACGAGCGCCGCCGCGCTTACGGGTCCGATATCACTTACGGCACAAACAACGAATTCGGATTCGATTACCTCCGCGACAACATGAAGTTCCGCCTGGAGGATTATGTTCAACGCAAATTCAATTTCGCCATCGTCGATGAAGTGGATTCCATCCTGATCGACGAAGCGCGGACGCCGCTGATTATCGCCGGCCCCAGCGAAGAATCGACCGACAAGTACTATCGCGTTAATCGCATCATTCCCTATCTGGAGCGCGGCGAGGTGATCGAAGGCAAAGAGCCGGGCCAGTCAATTACGACCGGCGATTTCACGGTCGATGAAAAGCACCGCAGTGTAGCGCTCACCGAGGAGGGTGTTCTCAAGGTCGAAAAGCTGCTGAACAGCGGCAATCTCTATGACCCTGCCAACATCGAGCTTAATCACCATGTCCAGCAAGCGTTGCGCGCGCATATCCTGTATTTGCCTGATCGCGATTACGTGATTCAGGACGGGCAGGTTGTCATTGTCGATGAATTCACCGGCCGCTTGATGCCGGGCCGCCGTTGGAGCGATGGTCTTCACCAGGCGGTTGAAGCCAAGGAAAACGTCAAAATCGAGCGCGAAACCCAAACCCTCGCCACCGTTACGTTCCAGAACTTTTTCCGGATGTACAAAAAGCTGGCGGGCATGACCGGTACTGCGGATACGGAAGCCGCTGAATTCAGCAAAATCTACAACCTCGACGTTACGGTCATCCCCACGAACCGGACGCTCATCCGAATCGAAAATCCGGACGTCGTCTATCGCACCGAAGACGAGAAATTCCGCAACGCCGCGAAGGAAATCAAAGAGCTGCATGAGAAGGGGCAGCCGGTTCTGGTGGGTACCATCTCGGTCGAAAAATCGGAACGCCTCGCTGCCATCTTGAAAAAGAGTGGGCATCCGGCACGAAGTGCTGAACGCGAAGAATCACGAGCGCGAAGCCCACATCGTGGCCCAAGCCGGCCGAAAAGGTGCGGTTACTGTGTCCACAAACATGGCGGGCCGCGGTACTGACATTCTGCTGGGCGGCAATCCGGATGCGCTCCTCGAAGAGCGAATGAAGAAGATATGGTAAATCGGCCGAGTTACTCGCGCCCGGCGAGCTCGATGGCCATGAAGGATCAGATCAGCCGCGAGATCGAAGCCGAACGCAAGGAAGTCATCGCCGTGGGCGGCCTTCACATCCTTGGCACGGAGCGTCACGAATCCCGGCGCATCGATAACCAGTTGCGCGGCCGCGCGGGTCGGCAAGGCGATCCCGGCAGCTCCCGCTTCTATCTCTCATTGCAAGACGATTTGCTCCGCATCTTCGGCGGGGAGCGCATGCAGAAGCTCATGCTGCGCCTCGGCATGGAAGAAGATGTTCCGATCGAATCGGGCCTTATCACCAAGCGCATCGCCGCCGCGCAGAAAGCCGTCGAAGCCCAACATTTCGCCAATCGAAAGCACGTCCTCGAATATGACGACGTGATGAACAAGCAGCGGCAGGCTGTCTACGGAATGCGCCGCCAATTGCTCGAAGACGCGGACCAGAAGGGACGCATCCTCGATATGGTCCGCGGCATTCTCGGCGGATACGTCGACAAGTACTGCCCGGAAGGCGTGCGCTACGACCAATACGATCTGATTGGTTTGCAAACCGCCGTTCTGAACCAGTTCGGCGCGAAGATTGACGTCGACGAGTTTACCGGCGTGAGCCGCGACGAAATCGAGCAGAAATTGGACGATCTCCTCGTCAGCCGCTACGAAGACAAAGAGCAGATGATTGGCGCCGACAATTTGCGTCAGGCCGAGCGCATCATCATGCTCAACGTGGTTGATACGCAGTGGAAAGATCACTTGCTCTCGATGGATCACCTCAAGGAGGGCATCGGGCTCCGGGGTTACGGTCAGAAGGATCCGCTTATCGAGTACAAGAAAGAATCCTTCACCATGTTTCAAGACATGATGGACCGCATCGAAGACGAAACGGTCCGTTATCTCTACTTCATGCGCATTGAAAGCGGGACCGTTCCGGTTCCCTATCCGCAGCCTGAAGAAGAAGACTACGAGGAAATCGACACGGAAATCGCCGGCGCGCCCTCCGCCACGGCTCTGGAAGCGCAAAGACGGGAAGCCCAGCAGTCTGTCTTGGATCTTACGCGAAACATACAACGAAAGAAGGATCGCGAGCTCGCCCAACTCCAGTTCGCTGGCGGGGAATCCACCAACGGCCAGCCCAAAACGGTGAACAAGGCCGCTAAGGTGGGCCGCAACGAACTGTGCCCGTGCGGAAGTGGAAAGAAGTATAAGAAATGCCACGGCGCTGCCGCTTAGGCCTCGGCCTTGCGATTCTGTTCAGTACATTACTTTCGGCTGTCGCCGATGACGCGCTTTGGCGAGAATACGGGCTCATCCATTCCCAGACCAGCAAACGCGGAAAGCTGAACGTCACCACGTATGAAATGAAAGACCTCACGGGCGCGCTTGCCGCGTGGGAGTGGCTTCGTTCTCCGAACGCCCAGACGTGCGATTTGGCTCCGTTTTGCACGCGTGACGGAGATCGGACCGTGGTGGCTGACGACAATTACGTCCTTGTGTTCGAAGGCGGGTTGCCCCGCAAAGCCGATATCGATGCGGTGTCTGAGGGCCTGCCCGACAAGCGTGATACGGCGCTTCCCGCGCTTCTCACGTTCCTGCCGAGGCGGAGTCTGGTTCCGAATTCGGCTCGATATGTGCTGGGGCCCGCATCGCTTCGGGCGTTCGCGCCCGAACTGGCCGGTTTGAACCTGGGCTTCGATCACGGGGCAGAAGCTCAGGTGGCGAGCTACAAGCTCGAAAATGAGGCCAAGCCCGTTCGTCTGGCAATTTTCTACTATCCCACGCCGGAGATGGCCCGCCTCGGAATGGCCCAGTTCCGCGGGTCTTCCGATGTGCGGGTGAAGCGCTCGGGTGTGCTGCTCGCGGCCGTGCTCGGCTCGCCAACCGAGCAGGAGGCGACGAGTCTGCTCCACCTGGTGGAATATGAAGCGAAAATTACCTGGAACGATACGCCTCCGCCCCCTCCGATGAAGCCTCTGTATCGCTTGCTGCTCAATATCGTGTACCTGAGCTGCGTGTTAGCGGGTATCTGCTTTGTCGCGGGGCTGATGTATGCCGGTATGCGGGTGTACCGGCGTCGTTATGGCCGGCTCGAATCTGAAGAGGCGATGACGACGTTGCGGCTCAGCGGAGATTAACTAGCTGTAAACCCAAGATGTGGCTGCAGTTAGCGTGTTTAACCACTACCTTTTTCCACAGAGAACGCGCGCGGTTTGCGGTTCGTGCGAAAAACATGTTGGGCCGTAAATGGTTTCCGCATAGGTACTTGCAAGGCACTTTAAAGGCGCGGAAAAATGCGCTTGACTTAACCCCCCGCTGGCCCTAAACTCCAATCACAAACAGGTTTTGACGGGTTGCGATACCGTCGAATCTGATTCTCCCATGAGACGTAACCTCTCACATCGAGAGGCATGTAATGAAGGAAGAGCTCATTCCCCGAATGAGCTTTTTCTTTTAGATAGCGGCTATACGGGCAGGCTATCGAGAGCCGCCTGGATCTCGGACCGGGTGTGGAAATCGCCTTTGCGGGTCGTAATTTCGATGCCTTTCTCATACCACGTCCGCGCGTCCTCGAGGCGCCCTAGTTTCTCGAGCGCCTGGCCCCCGTGGAAGTAGGCGGCACTATAGCTCTCGTCGCGTTCGAGCAGCGTCCGGAACTCGGAGACGGCCTCGTCCAAGTGCCCGGAGTTGGCGCATTCCATGGCTACACCATAGCGCGCGAAGGCGTTATTCGGATCTTGGCTGAGCATCTCGCGCAGAAGTGCTAAGCGGTTCGTGGACATCGAATCATTGTCGCTCTTGTGTGGCTCGCCGTTTCACCCTGCCCGCGTTGGCCTCACCACAGCCGGTATGCGCTCTCCCCGATCCCCTCTCATCCTATACGCTTGTGAGCTGTTCCGACTATGCAGATCCCGCTCCGCGAGTCGATTCTCTCAGCAAATCATGCGCAGCAGATCCCACTCCCCGTCGACATCGGGTTTTAGCGCTACGCTCGCATGATTGGGTCGATTCGATAGACCCACTCTTCGCGCACCGGCCGCTCCTCCGCCATCGGATTGGTTTTCGCAACGATCTCGTCGATTACATTCCGCAGAGGAGCTTTCGAGCATGTGGGATCTGTCGCGCTCGCATCACCGGTAAGCAAGAACGCCTGGCAGCGGCATCCCCCAAAATCGATTTCCTGCCGTTCACATGAGCGGCAGGGTTCCGGCATCCAATCGTTCCCTCGAAAACGCTGGAATGATGCTGAGTTCTCCCAAATCCAGCGCAGCGGCTGCTCCTGAGCGTTCTCAAATTGCATTCCCGGAATCACACCGGCAGCGTGGCACGGCATCACCCGGCCCGCCGGATCGATCAGCATCAATCGCCTTCCCCAACCACCCATGCACGGCTTCGGATACTTAGCGTAGTAATCGGGAAGAACGAAATCGATTCTCATCTTGCCCTTTAGACGCTCCTGGGCCGCCGCAACAATGGGCAGGGATCGTTCCAATTGCATGCGCGTGGGCAGCAGATGCTGGCGATTTCGCAGTGCCCAGCCGTAGTACTGCACATTTGCGATCTCCAGCTTGTCGGCGTTCAACTGTTCCGCAAGCGCAATTAACTCTTCCACGCGGTCGAGATTGCTCCGGTGCACCACAATGTTGACGGTGAAGGCGAGCCTGTGCTCTCGGATCCAGTTCGCTACCCGCAGTTTGAATTTATGAGCAGCCGTGCCGCTCAAGAGGTTAGCGGATTCCTCAACGCTGTCCTGGAAACTCAATTGGATATGGTCTAGCCCGCACTCGACCAGGCGCTTCAATCGTTCGCGTGATAGACCCAATCCCGAGGTGATCAGGTTGCTGTACAAGCCTGTTTCCCGGGCCACGCGCACGAACTGCTCGAGATCGCTCCGAGAAAGCGGCTCGCCGCCGGTCAGATGAAGATGCCAGCAACCCAAGGTTGCAGCATCGCGGATAATTCTCGTCCATGCCTCGGTGGAGAGCTCACGATCCCGGCTCTGCATTTCCATGGGGTTTGAGCAATACACACAGTGCATCGGACAACGGTGAGTCACTTCTGCGATCAACGCCTGCGGGCCCGGAATCATAGAAACTCGATTGCGCCTTTTTCTTGCAGGCGGATCAGATAGTTCACGGCTTCTTCCGATATCCTGGCCGCCTCTGCCGAAGGGAATTCTGTTTGCAACTGTTCAATGACACCGGCCAAGGTGCGTTGACCGTCGCAAAGCTCGAGAATTCGTCTGCCCGGCCCTTGTAAGCGCAATGCTCCTTCCGGTATCAAAAGCAGTGACTCCGGACTCGATGTTGAAAGTCTACAGCCCGGTTTCAATGTCGGACATTCTGCTAGAGCGGGCTGCTTCATCATGCTTCAGGTTCGAATGCTCCGGGGGGCGGCCAAGCCGGGTCGACATAAGAAAAATAGATCGCGTCCAACTGGGCCCAAAGGATGTCGCACTTAGCCCGGAGGGCATCAATAGCGAGTTCCTGCCGCTCACGCGTGCGCGCATGCTCGGTAACCCAATCTAGCGCAAACGCCGCGTCATCCGGTGCCTGCGTCAATCGGGCGGTGAAGTACGTCAAGCCAGGGTCAAGCCAGGGATAATGGTGACGCAAAGCATCAATTCGAAGCGAAATCAAATCGCGCGAAAACAGCTCTGTCAGCGAAGAAGCCACGGCTTCTAAGAAGCTGCGCCGGCTGACTAAGTTCAAGTACGCGTCCACTGCGTAGCGCACGCCCGGCAGAATCTCACGTTCCGAAATCACTCGCTCGGCCGGCACGCCTGTCGCTTCCGCGAGCTTGATCCATTTCTCAACCCCACCAGGTTCGCCGTCTACCCCATCATGATCCAGAATGCGTTTACGCCATGCCCGTCGAAATTCGAGATCGTTACTGCGCGACAGAATGATCGCGTCCTTCACGGGAATCTGGCTTTGGTAGTAGTAGCGGTTGAGAGCCCAAGCCTGCAGTTGGCCGCGCGTCAGCTCGCCGTTGTGCATGAGCAGGTGAAAAGGGTGCTTGTGGTGATAGCGGTCATGCCCTACTGCCAGCAGGCGTTCTTTCAATTCTTGCGGAGTGAGTAAAGGATTTTCTGCAGCCTGCGTCATAGACAAATGTCCATTCCGTCAAAAGCTAGTTCCCATCCCGCGGCGCGAACTCGCCTGTATTCGGTGCTCTCTTCGTCCAGCATCGGATTTGTATTGTTGATGTGGATGAATATCTTTCGAGCTCTGGTCAAAGGCGAAAACTGTTCCAGCGTGCCGCCTGGGTCCCCGACCGGCAAATGTCCCATCTGGGTCGCGGTTTTACCATGCCCTTGTATGGAAATCAATTCGTCATCAGACCAAAACGTGCCGTCGAACAGAATCGCGTCACAAGTGCGCATCTGCTCCAACCACTCGGGAGCAATCGTTTGCGCAGCGGGGAAGAAAGCAAATCGCTTCGACCCGTGCTCTAAGATCAGCCCGATCACCGCACCGGCTGTGTCTAACTGAGCCGCCCTCCGTGGTGCGACGTAACTTGGGAACGCTCCGCCCATTGAGATCGGAGTACAACGAATATGCGCCGGTTGCCGCTTCACAGATTCCAGCTCAAACAGCTCGCCAGGGGTGACGGCCTTCCACCGAACTTGACCCGGTTGCCGCTCGAGAACAGCAAACAGGTTGTTGTCTTCCGTCAAGAGCTGCCGTACCGGCTCCGTGGCATAAATTATGAACGGCTGCGATTCCCTCAGCAGCAGCAATCCAAGCGAGGCATCCACTTCTGCAGAGGTCAGAATGATACCGTTAATCGGCGACTGCCGCAACGAAGTGGGGCGGGGATTTAGTGCAGGAAAAGATTCAATCTGAAACCGGAGGTCCGGACTTGCGTTTACCAGAAACCACTGCTCGCCGTTGGTGCTGATGGCCAGCTGGGTTTGCGATCGAGCCGGGCCAGGGAAAATTGCCTGGCGCAGCCGCCTGCAATTACTGCAAGAGCAGTTCCATTGTGGAGAACCACCCCCGGCGGCTGCACCCAGGACCCTAACGTGCATCCATCAGAAACTAAATTTCAGGATTGCTGTAGCTCGATATTTCACAGCTCAAGCAAACTTCTTCGAACTGCGGTGTGGACCATTCCATGGCGATACTCTCCTGTTAAGAATATAAAGAAATAATAGCGCAAACGGCTGCTCTATCGAAATCACCCGTCACAATCGATGGAAATACCTCGGAATCGGAGTTGGCCCGCAGCGATCCGCTCACTTCAGCATCGTGAGTTTCGCATCCTCTGGATCGGTCTGATCATTTCCGCGGTCGGAACGTGGATGCAAATCGTGGCGCAGAGTCTACTGGTGCTTCATCTCACTCAAAATTCAGGCTTTGCTCTCGGTCTCGTGTCTTTGGCGCAGGCGCTCGCATTCTTCCTCTTTGCCCTGGTCGGCGGCGGGTTCGCGGATCGCCTGGAGCGGCGGCGGCTCCTGCTCGGCACACAGAGTCTCCTCATGTGCCTGGCTCTAGTGATGGGTCTGCTGACGATTGCGGGAAGAATTCAGGTTTGGATGATCGTGATCATCGCGTTCCTGTCCGGCGCGATTCTAAGCTTCGATCAACCCGCGCGTGCGGCCCTGATGTCTTCCCTGGTTCCTGAAGAAGATCTGCTGAATGCCATATCTCTGCAATCAGCGGTTTTCAATTCCGCATCGGTATTGGGTCCGGCGCTCGCCGGCATCACGGTAGATACAATCGGCCTGCCTGCAAATTTTTTCCTCAACGCGCTGAGCTTTCTGGCTGTTCTGACGAGCCTCCTTATCATTCGTCCGCCGAAATCAGGGGCGGCAAGCGGAAGGCTAAAACTGCTTACCCAAGTCCAAGAAGCGCTCGTAACGGTGAAGCGCGACACGGTGCTCCCGTGGCTGCTGTTGAGCTACGGCACTTTGCTGTTCTCTGGACCTTCGCTTGCGCTACTGTTGCCCATACTCGCCGTTCGCAATCTTCATATCAGTGCCAGCACTCTTGGGTTTTTATTCTCTGCAGCCGGCATCGGTGCGGTTTCAGGCGCTCTATTCCTTACTTCCCTCTCTGATGCGTTCAAAAAGAGTGTTCTTACATTTGGCGCATTCGCGTTTTGGGTGAGCAGTCTCATCGTTATTGGTTTTTGCCGGACCATTGTCATTACGTTCATTGCGCTGGCGTTCTTCGGGATGTCGCAGAGCATCATCGGGGCCATAACATCGACCGCCTTACAGACACGCGTCGCTCACCACATGCGCGGCCGAGTCATGAGTCTCAATACTCTTCTCATAATGGGAGTACGGCCCTTAGGAGACTTTCCAGCGGGCGCTCTGATCAGCTTGTGGGGCGCTCCGTTCACTGCGGCTGTGAGCGCGAGTATCGTGGCTGTCACAGTGCTCTCCTTATTTCTCAGGCGCCCTGCTTTGAGAACTTTTTGAGTGGTCCGCCTATGGAATCTGTCTGAACTACTGTCCCATCAGCGCCGAGCGGAAGCGCTTTCCGGAGGTGCGGACTTTCGCGGCAACATGTTCGGCAACTGCGAAACTTCGCGCTGCCAGCTATAGCCCCGAGAACGGCGATTAGTAGCGCGGCGTGATTTCATATGTTTGGGGACGTTCCATCTTAACGGAAGCCGATTAGGGCGCGACCGGCCGCGTGGTTGCGTCACCCCGGGGAGAATTCAGTTCGCGGATATAATCTCGGAGAGGTGTTTATGCCAAAGGACGACAATCTAGAGCTGATACAAGAGATTATTCCGCGTTTGCGCAGGGTAACATTCAATCATCCTGGAGCCACATCACCGACGACGTGGACTGGATCAACGAAGGGCCCAACTCGATTCCGTATGCAGGAACCTTCCACGGGCGCAAAGACGTGCAACGCTTCTTCGAGGCGCTCGCAACGACCGTGAACGATGGGCGGGTCACGCCCGAGGATTGGATCACCCAGGGCGAGAAGGTGGTCTCAACGGGCCGTTTCACGGCGACAGTCAAGGCGACGGGCCGACGCATCGACGTCCCGATTGCCCATGTGTTCACCCTTCGCAATGGCAAAATCGCCCGCTGGGTCGGATATGCGGATACAGCGCGAGTTGCTGAGGCATACGCGGGGTCCAGTAAGGCTGCGGGCTTCTGAAGATCAGTAAACCCCTACGCTTTCGCTGTTCCCTTCAGCGACGACATATCGATCACGAACCGGTAGCGCACGTCGCCTTTCACCAGGCGTTTGTACGCTTCATTGATCTGCTGGATGGGGATCAGCTCGATGTCGGACGTGATGCCGTTTTCGGCGCAGAAATCCAGCATTTCCTGCGTTTCGCGAATGCCGCCAATCGCAGAGCCAGCCAACTGCCGGCGGCCCATGATTAACGAGAACGCTGAGATCGGGATTGGATTTCCCGGCGCGCCTACCAAGGTCAGCGTTCCATCCCGCTTCAGAAGGTTGAGGTAAGCATTCAGATCATGGTCGGCGGAGACCGCATCCAGGATGAAGTCGAAGCTGCCGAGATGCTTCTGCATTTCCGCTTCATTTTTCGACACGACGACCTCATCAGCCCCTAGGCGTAGCGCGTCGGCGGTTTTGTTCGGTGACGTCGTGAAGAGAACAACGTGAGCGCCGAACGCGTGGCCGAATTTCAAAGCCATGTGTCCGAGCCCGCCAAGCCCTACGACGCCCATCTTCTGCCCCTTTCGGAGATTCCAGTGCCGCAGAGGAGAGTATGTCGTGATGCCCGCGCACAGCAGCGGAGCCGTACCGGCGGGATCGAGCTGATCCGACACTCGCAGCGCGAACGCTTCGTCGACCACGATGCTGTCCGAATAACCGCCATACGTGACACCGCCGAGGACCTTGTCTTCGCCGTTGTATGTGAATATCGGGATTTTTTCGCAGTACTGTTCGAGCCCTTCACGGCAATTGACGCAAACGCCGCATGAACCTACCATGCAGCCGACAGCCGCAACATCACCCTCTTTGAATTTCTTTGCGGCACTCCCAGCCTTCACCACACGCCCCACGATTTCATGGCCGGGTACGCACGGATACACGGTGGGCGCTACGTTTTCCCATTCATTTCGAACCTGGTGCAAATCGGAGTGGCACACGCCACAGTAGAGAATCTCGATCTGTATGTCCTGGGGCCGAGCGCTGCGGCGCGGGATAGAAGTCCCTGCTAACCCCGATGTGGCGCTCTGTGCCGCATAAGCCTTTGCTGTGTATGTGTGTTGATCCTGCGAGTGGCTTTCCACGTCCAGGGTCGCGGTTGATGTCGTATTGCTCATAATGAATTCTCCTATGTGAGATAACCGGATCGACAAGGAGGATTCAAATTTGCCGATTCGCGTGTTGAGGCTGGGCTCTCCGAGAAAACCACATGAAGGATTGCGGCTGGGAACGGTTCGCAGACCGCCACGCGGCGTGCCGAAAACGCAGTTCGCGAAGCTGGATTTCTACGATGTGTGGCTGCCGAACCTTGCCCCGAGCCAGGACTTGGTCGCATTCGCCCAATCATCGCAGGACGAGAAGTCATGGAGAGCGTTCGAGCGCAAATACCGAGCCGAGATGAAACAGGCGGATGCCGCGCGCCTCCTGGATCTGCTGGCGGCTCTGTCTCATCAGACTAACTTCTCGTTAGGCTGCTATTGCGAGAACGAGCAATGGTGCCACCGTTCCATTCTTAAGAAGTTGCTTGCCGAGCGCGGGGCCGAATTCTCCTGAAAGGCCCGACTGGGTGTCTGGAGGCCTTCGACTCCCGGCTCGGGCGCACTCCTTACCAGTTATGATGCCTGCTCGTATGAGGCTCGTTGGCGTACTCGGTGCGCTGCGTCTTCCACCGCTCCTGCCGCTTTCGCGACTGCAGGGCGTGCGGCCTTAGCTGCTTCCCCAAAGTGATGCTGTGCCCGGCTGGCCACCTCGCCCATCGTTGCCGCTGCGGATTCTATTCCCGACAGCAGACCTTCTCTACCCTTGCGCATCGTTTCCCCGAGCACGTTCGCGGACCAGTTTGCACATGCGGGGACCACCATTGAGAGGCCGACCGCCGCCAACCCACAGCCGAGCCCGATCAGTCCGAAGCCGATAATACTGTTCCTCGAGTTTTTGTCCATCATTCCTCGTCCTCCAGTAATTGTTCCTGGATATAGGACGCCGCTCGGCCCGATAAGGTTTTCCGCGCAAATGGATTAGCTGCCGAAGCGAGAATTGGGCGATAAGCGGGAATAAAAACCCCGCTTTGGCCGTAGTTACTGTATCGCGATGGATGTGGATTGCGAACTGGCCGCAGCCGCGGCTTCCTTGGAAATCTTTGGTGTAACAAAGCTGAAGGATTTTCCCGCGGCCCCGAAATCGAACTGGTTCACCGCGTACACGTCGCCAACTCGCACCAAGTGAAGAAAGCTGCGCCCATATGGCCGTCCCACTTCTGTCGTGCTGGTCATCACCTGCATCGTTTTTCCGTTCCCGTAGATGTAGATCAGTTGCACGTTGCTGGTGGATAACGGGAGAAAGATTGTATACTGCCCGGGTTTCAAATCTGCCTTGCCCCACTTCGCTTCGAAGGGCAGGTTCAATTTTCCAGTGCCGACTTGCGCCTGCGCGTTCGAGGCAGCGATACCGAGCATTGCGGCGAAGCATGCAAGACCGAGAATGTGAGTTTTTCGTAGATTCATGACTAATTTCCTTTTTCGGTGTCCTATGTTAGGAACCCGCTTGGTTTGGTGTTCGTACAACGCTCAGACGAATACCGAGACCGTAAAGCGTGTCAGGAGTAAGTCAGAAGATCATCAGGGGGGAAGGGCTTCATTTCAAAGGATATGAATCGCGACATCAACTTTGACGATAACCAACTTCGCCATTCGGACAGAAATGTGCCGGGATTTTCACCCAGCTCCGGCCGAAAACTTCGTTTCGGAGTCTTCGAGCTTGATCTGACGAATCGCGAGTTGAGGAACCGCGGGCTCCGCGTGAAGCTCCAGCGCAAGCCATTTCAGGTGCTTGAGCTCTTGCTGGAAAATCCGGGGGCGCTCGTAACCCGGTCCCAACTCGCGCGGCATCTTTGGCCCAATCTGCACGTGAATTTCGAGCACGGCTTGAACACCGCCGTGAATTGCTTGCGGCAGGTTCTACACGATTCTTCCCGGACGAGCCACTTCATAGAAACGTTGCCCGGCCTCGGATACCGTTTCATTGGGCATGTGGAGGCGATGGATGAAACCAACGTGGCGCGGGCCCCTAACGCACCGCGGTCCGAGGCTTACCAGGATTACCTCAAAGGGCGATATATTTTCGGCAAACTTACCGAAGAGGATTTGCGCAAGAGCGTCGCTCATTTCCAGGCGGCGATCGTCCAGGATCCGGGCTGCTCAGTCGCGTATACAGGACTCGCCGATGCTTACATACTATTTGCACTTTTGGGAATGCTGGAACCCGCCGAGGCCGCCCGCCGCGTAAGAGAGTGCCTTGGAACCGCTCTGGAGCTGGACGGCCGCCTTGCCGAGGCGCATACTTCGCTTGCGACTGCCAAGACAATCTTCGATCGGGATTGGTCCGGGGCCGAACGGGAGTATCTGCGGGCGATCGCTTTCGATCCCAACTACGCCGAGGCCCGGCGCTCGTACGCCAATTTTCTGGCTGCTATGGCACGGCCGCAAGAGGCAATCGAGCAGATTCGCCGGGCGCAGGAGCTCGATCCGCTGTCACTTCTAATCAACACCTCGTTCGCGTGGAGCTTGTACGTGTCGCGCGATTACGCAGGTGCTGTGAACCAATCCTGGAAAACCCTTACTCTCGAGCCGAGGTTTGCGGCCGCCCAACACATACTCGGGTTGGCGTACGAACAGTTGGATATGCACGAAGAAGCGATTGTCGAGTTTCGAAACGCCCGTGTTTGCTCTGGCGAGCACCCGATGATGATCGCCGGCACCGGCCACGCTTATGCGAATGCGGGGAACCACGCCGAAGCCTCGCACGCGTTACGCGAGCTCGATCAGATCTCGACCCGTCGATATGTCCCACCGTACTGGCAAAGCCTTATATATGTAGCGCTCGGGGCCGCCGATCTCGCAATCGAATCGCTCCAAAGTGCCTTCGAGCGGCGCGACGTGTGGTTGCTGTGGTTGAAAGTCGATCCGCGGCTGGACCCTCTCCGTCGCGACCGGCGCTTCGACAATTTGCTCCGCGACGTTTTCTAAGCGGGTGCTCATGGCTTTGTATCGAGCGGATGCTTTGATTTTTCAAAGAATTCGTCTTGAAGATGCAGGCTCTCTTGATCTGCTTTGATCGCGCGTATCGCGGCCTCAATTTCAGCGGTCCACGAGTTCATGTCGAACTCGCCCAACTTCCTGTTGGCGGCCGAGGCGTCTCCAGCATAGTGGTTCGGAAATCGCGCGTACCACCAGATGCCCGTGTAGACGTCGGCTGGAAGATTCAGCCGCTTTTGATCCGCGCCCGATTCTGCGTTCGCTCGATCCAAATGCACCAGATCCGGACGCGAAATCATCGTATGCGACGTTTCCGATTCTCCGGCGTGCAGATCGACACTCGTCTTCATAGCGGGCCGTCCGGGCGGATAGGCTCCGCGCATGATCAGGTACACAACGTAATCGTGCGGTGAGGCGAGTTGCGTTTGTGCAAAATACGGCAGGAAATTCTCGTTGCCGCCATGACCGTTCACAATCACGACTTTCTTGCAGCCGTTCCTCGCCATCGGTCGTTTCTTGGAGGAGTTTCATCTGCAGTTTTGCGCTATACGCGATGGTGCCCGGCTCGTGCCGCGCTTCGAAGATTTGGCCAAAATAATATTCTGGGAAAACCACTGCGTATTGGTGCTCCGCGGCCCGCAAGGAAACGTATCGGACATTGATCAGATCGGTTCCCAACGGCAATTGCGGCCCATGCTTCTCGAAGATTCCAAAGGGCAGCAGGCACACTCCTCCGCTTTTCCGAACCGCCGAGTCGAAATCCGCGCTGGTCAGCTCTTTCCACTTCACCGACAAATGCTGAGCCGCGAGCGCACAAGGAAATGCCGGAATAAGCGCAGCCCAGAGCACCATCCGGGCAGCTCGGCGAGGCTGTTGCATAGAGTTCTACTGTATCTGAGCCGCGAGCCGGGTGACCC
>CAWJUK010000002.1:0-339927 GCA_963846035.1 uncultured Acidobacteriaceae bacterium
GATCCCTCGTCAAGAGATGCGGGCGGTGAATCTCGGCGGATTCCCCATAGCCTTCGAATCCGCGAAATACCGTGACGCCGCTGATGTCCAGCTCCCGGCATCGCTGGACGACGGCTTCATAAAGCGGCTGGTTGTGGTAGCGATCGCCTTCGCGGAAATGCAGCCGAAGCAATTTAGCGGGTTGCGCCGCGAGCAACGTCCGGCTCCTCCCGCCCCGGCATGGGGTGCGCCAGCCGCCGCACCTCAACGTCCGAGATCGCAATTAAGCCGTCCTGCATCATGGGCTGAATCGTCTCAATCAATTCCTCGACCCTTTCCTCTTTCTCCACAATCGAAATCATGATCGGCAGATCGTGGGAAAAGTGGAGGAAACCGGCCCTATGAGTGTGCCTCTTGAGGCCATAACCCAAGATTCCGCGATACACCGTCGCCCCCGCGACATCCATCATGCTCAGACGTTTCACGATCGCCTCATAGAGCGGCTCGCCATGAAACCTGTCCGACTCGCCCAGGTAAATGCGAATCATCTTCGCGGCGCCTTTGATCTCCACATGGGGTTGGCTCGGCTCGGTCCGACGCCCCTTCATGGCGCTCTTAATTACGGTCGTGTCCTGCACTTCGATCAGCCCGTCCGCAACCATCTCGTAGAGAGCCGGAAGAATCTCATCGACGCGCTCGGCGGTTTCCACGAACTCGATCCGAATGGGCATATGCTCCATCGTGGCTTCCATGTTCGGACTGTGGATCACATGGTGCGCTCCAAACCCAGCCATGGGACGGAATACAGTCGCGCCGGCTACGCGTTTGTGGCGTAGAAACTGAAAGATTGCGCTCCACAACGATTCTGTATGATGGCGCGTATCTTCGTTTACATAGATCGTGACCTTCTTGGCGGCGCCTTTCGGAAGCACGATTCACCATCCTTTCCGGTTTCCCTCGGCCAAATCGCATTCCCAGGGTACACTCTGCGGCAGTCGCGATCAACCGTCCTTCATTGACCCCACCTCACGCCCCTAACCGCCCTTCGGGGAAGATGAGTCCTGGCAGATTTTGTGGGGAAGCCGGCGGCCGGGAAGGGAATCCGCGACGCGAAACGGGATCTCTGAACGATCCCCAGCGGAGACATCTCCTCAGTAGCGGTCTTTCCCGAGCCGGATGGACCCGTCAACAGCAGCGATCCCCGGCTCTCCAACAGGCCCAGAATGCGTCTGAGTTCAGCTTGACGCCCTACTAACGGGATTCCAACAGCGTTCATGGAGCCTCTTGCACACCTTCTTGCGCCAATTCGATCTCGTCCGGATCAATGGCTCTCGGCAGTAAGTGCCGGGGCAGAAAATAGGCGTTCGCAATGGCGGTTGGGATAATAGCGGTACCGATCACGGTAGCGACCAAATACGAGTACTGCGCCTGGTCGATAATGTGATGTTGCAACCCAAACAGCGACGAGATGGTCCCAAACGTCAGCCCCGTGGACATCATCAGCGAATAGTACAGCCCCTCATGGCCCAGATAGTTGAAATAGCGAACAGTCGGGACCAGCGGGACAAGCTTCGCCGTCATTTTGGTCCCCAGCAACACGATGAAGGCCAGCGGCGCCGCAACCAGGTCCGGTACGGAAACCAGGGAGCCGGCGCGAATGAAATAGAACGGCGTCAATAGCCCGAATGTCAGAGTCCGAAGCCGCCGGATCAACTCGTGGTCTTTGCCCACCGTTCCCGCGAGCGTCATCCCGATGATGTATGCAGGCAACACCGCCTCACTGCCGGCCCAGGCTGCCAAGCCGCCCAACCCGAACAGCAGCAGCAAAATGTATTTCGCTTCCAGTTCGGAAACCCGCCCGCCAAAGCGCCGGAAGAACCACGGAGTCAGGAATGGCAGAATGACAAATACGCAAACGGCGATGACAATGAATATCAGCGTGCGTATCGTAAACGGCGCGAAGATCAAGCCAAGCGCGATAACCGTTCCCAAATCGTTAATGAAGCAGGCCGCCAGAATGCCTTTTCCAAACTCAGTCTGGTTGAAGCCGGATTCGAGCATTACGGCATAGACCACCGCTACCGATGTTGTCGACAACGCCACGCCTGCCGCCAGCTCGGCATGACGGCCCACCCCAGCACGAAATGAGCTACCGCCGCGGCGCCCAGGAACGGACCGAAGAATCCCACCAGACCGACTGCCCCGGCTTCCTTCCATTTGCGCCTGAAGACGCTCGGGTCTAGCTCCGCCCCCGCTAGAAATGTGAGCACAATCGCCCCCGTTCCAGCCAGAAACGTGATCCAAGGCGCCTTCATGCCCAGGGCCTCGCTCCCCACGAATGCGCCGATCAGGAGCTGTGCGACGGTCCCGACTACAATTTCCGAAAGCGCCGTGGAAATACGAAACCAAATGGCGAGAAGCGTGGCTATCAAAGCCAGGCCCACCCACAACGCCGCGAGAAACCACACCTGTTCCATCGATGCGACCTCCAAATTGAGTTGTTGTGGATTTTGCCGAAAGGCTAAAGCGTGCGGCTCCCCAGCGGAAAATCCACTGTAGGAGTCATTGGCCGCGCTGGCGGCGTAGAGCGAACTCCACCGCTTGCTCCAGCATACCGGGCATGCGCCTCAATCGCAACCACGCTCACGCGCGTCGTTTGCTATTAGCGCGGCAGAGGTGATGAGGCTTGTGGACGCCTCGCCATCAGTGCGTCGATAGGTGCGGCAGCAGCCGGTGCGCGTGCCTCGGCGCCCAATCGGCGCTTACATCTTATAGCGTCCGAGGTCCTCGTCGCCCAAGCCCTCCAGCCAGCGCCGCAGTTCCTCGTTATTATTCACCTTGTCCGAAACGGCGCTCGACATCTTCGAGTTCTTCAGCACCGCTTCGTCCACGTAAATGGGACAGTCCAGACGCAGCGCCAGCGCCAGAGCGTCGCTCGGACGCGAGTCCACGCTGATCAGCTCGCCTTCCTTTTCAAGCCATATAATGGCGTAGAAGGTGTCTTCCTTCAATTCGCTCACCACCACCTTGCGCATGCCGGTTCCCAGGCCGAGCAGCAGCGTTTTGATGAGGTCGTGGGTCATGGGGCGCGGGGTCGAAACTTTTTCGATCTCGAGGGCGATGGCGTTGGCCTCGTAAATACCGACCCAGATGGGTAGAATCGAGTTGCCGTTGACGTCCTTCAGAACGACGATCGGCATGTTGCTGACGGGGTCCATCATCAGGCCCCGAATTTTCATTTCGACTTCCATGCAGCCCCCTCTCGCATCTCTACTGTATCGCTTCCCCGCACAGTGAATTCGCCCCGGCGCGCGTTACGCGCACTGCGACATACTTGCCCAGCGGATCGCCGCGCTCCAAGCCGCATCCGGGATTGGCCCACGCGGCGTGCGTGAAATTCAGCGTGCGATTCTGCGACGTGCGGCCGATCCATTGTCCCGTCGCCTTGTTGAAGCCCTCCACCATGGCCTCCTCTACGTTGCCCACGAGCTCGGCGTTACGCCGGATCTGAATGGCGCGCTGCCGCTCCTGAAGTATTGTCAGGCGGCGGCTCTTCTCTTCTTCGGGAATATGGTCTTCGAGCGTCAGGGCGGGTGTATTGGGGCGCTTCGAGTATTTAAAACTGAACACGGAGTCGTACTCCACTTCATCCAGCAGATTCAGCGTCTCTTCAAAATCGCGTTCCGTCTCGCCCGGGAATCCGACGATTATGTCGGTCGTGATCGAGATGTTGCGTCGCGCGTTCTTCATCCACGCAATGCGGCGCATATACTGCTCGCGCGTGTAGAGCCGCTGCATGCGCGCCAGCACGCCGTCCGATCCGGATTGCACCGGTAGGTGTACGTGATTGCATAGCGCGGGATTTTCGTCAATAGCATCGACGATCTCCTTCACGAAATCGCGCGGATGCGAGGTGGTGAAGCGCACGCGCCGGATGCCCTCCACCTCGCCCATCGCGCGCAGCAGGCGCGCGAAATCCCAACCCGCGGGCGAGGGATCGCGATAACTGTTGACGTTTTGGCCGAGCAACTGGATTTCCGTGTATCCCATGCGCGCCAGTTCGCGCGCTTCCTCGAGCGCGCCGGCGCTAGCGCGGCTGCGCTCCGGGCCGCGCGTGAACGGAACCACGCAGTAAGCGCACGATTTATCGCAGCCTTCGATGATCGTGATGTAAGCGCGATGCGGATTATCGCGGCGCGCGAACGGCGTATCGAAAGTTTCGTCCGTATCGAGATTGAGGCCCGTCACGCGCCTGCCGCCCGCTTCGAGCTGCACCAGCATTTGCGGCAGATTGTTATAGCTCGCCGAGCCCGCGACCAGGCTGACGTGCGGCGCGCGCTCGAAAATCTTCGCGCCCTCCTGCTGCGCCACGCAGCCGAGCACCCCAAACGTTTTGCCTTTGCCGTGTTCTTTCTTGAACTGCTGTAGGCGATTGAAGACCTTCTGTTCCGCCTTGTCGCGAATACTGCACGTGTTGTACAGAATCAGGTCGGCGTCTTCGGGCGCCTCAACCTGCGAATAGCCCTGCGAGAGGAGCGTGCCGGCAACTTTCTCCGAATCGTGGACGTTCATCTGGCACCCGAACGTCTCGATGTAGAAGGTTTTCATGTGGGAGCGCTATCCGTATTTTAGCTGGTTGCGGAGCGTGCTCCAGAAGGCGGACTGGGAGTGCTTGGATACACTAGGGGAGAGATGTCCCGCGGCGAGTCTCATGCAGGTTAGCGAACACGCGGCCGCCCCGGCCGTTCCCAAGACTGCGTCGACCATCGTCTTGAAGGTGCTGGCGGCGATCAGCTTCTGCCATTTTCTGAACGACATGTCGCAATCGCTGATTCCTGCGATTTATCCGATTCTGAAGAGCTCGTTTCATCTCGATTTCATGCAGGTGGGGCTGATTACGCTGGCCTACCAGATGACAGCGTCTTTGTTGCAGCCGCTCATCGGGCTATATACCGATTACCGTCCCAAACCCTACACGCTGCCCGTGGGGATGGGCTTCACGTGCGTGGGCCTGGTACTGTTCTCGACGGCGCCGAGTTTCGAAATGCTGCTGGTCGCGGCGGTCACGATAGGGTTGGGATCTGCGGTTTTTCATCCCGAGTCGTCGCGGGTGGCGCGCATGGCTTCGGGCGGGCAACATGGGCTGGCGCAGTCGGTGTTCCAGGTTGGCGGAAACGCGGGCAGCTCCATGGGACCCCTGCTGGCGGCCTTCATTGTGCTTCCGCGGGGACAGGGCAGCATAGCGTGGTTCTCTCTGGCCGCATTGTTGGGAATTAGCGTTCTGAGCTATGTGGCGATATGGTACAAGGCCAACCGCCCGCACGTGGCGGTAGCGCGCGCATTGCGGATGGCGCGGCCCGCGGGGCTGTCCTCGAAAAAAGTCGGGTTCGCGATCGCGGTTCTGATCGCTCTCATTTTCTCAAAATATTTTTACCTTGTAAGTCTGACGAGTTATTACACCTTTTATCTGATCACGAAATTCCACATTTCCGTGCAAAGCGCGCAGATTCACCTTTTCATTTTCCTGGGCGCGGTCGCCGCGGGGACGATCATCGGAGGCCCGGTAGGCGACCGCATGGGGCGGAAGTTCGTGATCTGGTGGTCGATCCTGGGCGTGCTGCCGTTCACGCTGCTGTTGCCCTACGCGAACCTGTTCTGGACGGCGATTCTCACCGTCGTCATCGGCTTAATTCTGGCGTCCGCGTTCTCGGCCATCCTGGTCTATGCGCAGGAGCTGGTGCCGGGAAAAATCGGCATGATCTCCGGACTGTTCTTCGGATTCGCATTTGGTATGGCGGGCATCGGCGCGGCGTGCCTAGGGCAACTGGCGGATATGACGAGCATTCATTTCGTATATCATGTGTGCTCGTACCTGCCCGCCATCGGACTGCTCACGGGACTGTTGCCGGATATTGAACATAAGAGATAGCGAGAGAACTCATGCGCAGGACTCACATCGCTCCCAATCGCCGTCCTCTTCGTTTCCGGCCTGTGCGCGTAAACATCGGACCCACCGGACCAATATCGAGTTTTTAATTTCACCAACGCCGAGGGAGCGGTGCAGCGTCCGATCAGGTGAAGCTGGCTGGCTTCTGGAAGCTCTCGATCAGCCGGAAAACCAGCAAGCGGCCCAAATTCAGAATCCCGAATATCGCATGGCCGATAGTGTCGACCGTTGTGCAGGTCTTTCATCTGCCGTACGCCAAGACTGTGCCGGACATTCAGGAAATCGCCACGCTCGTCCGCACCACGAAGAACATGCGGCAACTCTTCGCCTATGACGTCCCTAAAGCTATAGCGGCGCGCGGAACCGCTGGGCAGATGGCGATTGCGGCGTGGCTGCTGGACGAGCTCGGCAAGCCCGCGGGATGAGGGCGCCGCTGCGCCGGAATACCACGTCCGAGGGTCCAACGACGACGTGATGCGAGTCCTGCATTGGACGCATACGAAAACCGTGCGGGAATTCATGGAGCTGACATCGTTGGTACGTAGCATTGCGGATATCCGGCATTATTCACCTACGTCGGCCCGCGAGCGGTCGCACTGCGAGGGCCGTCCGATCGAGCCGATCTGGCCGAATGGCTTGCGAACGAGCTCGACAAGCCCGGCCCGCGCGAAGCAGCCTCGAACGAATACCATATCTCCGATCCTCGCGGCGAAGGCGTCGTGCGAATATTCTACCTTTCTCAGGCCATCACTGTGGAGGATTTCCAGCGCACCGCAGGCCTCGTAAGCGCCACTGCCCGCATTCGACTCGCATCGGCCGCCCCAATCGCGCGCGCGACGGACCTTATCGCGGAGGGCGCCAAGCCCAATTGACTTGCTGCGCCGGGATTCGGCTCAGGGCGCCGCGAAGATGCCGCTCGTGGCGCCTGCCGGAATGAGGCCGGAGATCCTGGAGCGGCATGGCCGGCGCGCGGCCGAGCAGGGCAATCCCACGGCGAGACGTCGGAGAAGCGGCGAGCGCGATAATCTCAAGACATGCGATACGCGCTGCGTGTGCTGTGGAGGACTCCGGGGTTCACTCTAGTGGCCGTGCTGACGCTGGCGCTGGGGATCGGCGCGACTACGGCGATCTTCAGCGTGGTGCACGCGGTCGTGCTGGCGCCACTTCCCTATCCGGATGCGGGCCGGATCGTCGCGCTGGGGACGCGATTTACTAAAACCGGCCGCATGACGCCGCGGCTCACGGGCGGCGATCTGGTGGACATTCGCGATAGCAACGGCGTTTTTGAAGCGATCAGTCCCTATTTCGGCGGCGAGATGGGGGTTCAGCTTCGGGATCGCGCGGAGTTCACGGGCGCTTATTTCGTGAACGCGGCTTTCTTCCGCGTGTTCGGCGTTGCGCCGGTTGCGGGCCATCTTTTCACCGATCGCGATGTGGACCGCGCGGTGGTGGTCGGCGCGGCGTTCGCGCAACGTAATTTTGGCGTGGCGGAGAATGCCATCGGCCGAGTGGTTTCGGTCGAGAACCGCGCTTATGCGATTGCGGGCGTTTTGCCCGCCGGGTTTGATTATCCTCGCCATGCCGAGGTTTGGATTCCGGCGCCGTATACGCCGCAAAATCTCAACCGCACGGCTTACAACTATCCATCTGTCGCCAAGCTTCGCGACGGAGTTTCGCTCGACGCCGCTGAAACGCAACTGGCTACCATCGGCGCGCGCCTCGCGGCGGCGTACCCGGATAGCAATCGCGACAAGACGTTCGCGGCCACGGAGCTGCGCGAGCAGTTAGTGGGGCCGATCCGTTCGACGCTTTATTTCCTGATGGGCGCGGTGGGACTGGTGCTGCTGATCGCGTGCGCCAATGTCGCGAATCTGCTGCTGGCGCGGGCGACGGCGCGGTCGCGCGAGGTCGCGGTGCGGACGGCCCTGGGCGCGAGCCGGGCACGGGTGGTGCGCGGGCTGACGATTGAAAACGCCGTGCTCGGATTACTGGGCGGCGCCCTCGGAGTGATCCTGGCGGCGTTCGGAATCTCCATTCTGATTCGCCTCGCGCCCGAGAACCTGCCGCGCATGAGCGGCGTTCGCGTCGATCCGATGGTGCTGGCATTCGCGATCGCGATTTCGCTATTCGCAAGCCTGCTGTTCGGACTCGCTCCGGCATGGCAAACCTCGCGCACGGATCTGAACGAGGCGCTGAAACAGGGCGGGTCGCGGGGGAGCGTAGGCGGGCGCTCGAATGGTTTGAGGAACGCCCTGGTCGTGGCGGAGATCGCGTTGGCCTTCGTGCTGGCGATCGGCGCGGGGCTGTTCTTCCGCAGCCTGATGACTCTGGACGCCGCCCCGCTCGGTTATCGCAGCGACGGTCTGCTGGTGATGTATGCGCACGATCCGGCCGCTACGCTGCCGCAATATGTGCAGGCCGGGCGATTCTTTCAGAACCTCACGGAACAACTCGGACAGATGCCGGGCGTGACGTCCGCGGCGGTTGCGATGGGCCTTCCGGCCGGCCAATATGGGTCGGACGGATACTATGCGGTGGAAGGCAAGAGCACGTTCGGGCCGGGACAGCATCTGCCCTATGCGGGATTTCGTCTGGCCGGGCCGGGATATTTCGCTACCATGGGGATCCCCCTTTCCAAAGGCCGCGATTTCACCGTCCGCGACGACTACAACGCTCCGTTCGTGGCGATCGTGAGCGAATCGCTGGCGCGGCAAACGTTTCCGAACGAAGACCCCATCGGCCATCGGGTTGAATGCGGGCTGGATTCACCGAAATGGATGACCATCGTGGGCGTGGTGGGCGATGTGCGGCAGCAATCGCCGGCATCGTCGCCGGGTCCGGAGTTGTACATGCCGGTGCGGCAGCACCCGTATCACGGCAACGAAGTGCAAGTGGTCTTGCGTACGGCGGCGGAGCCTTCTTCGCTGATCGCGGCGGTGCGCGAAAAGGTCCATGAGCTGAATCCGGTTGTCGCGGTGAAGTTCACGACCATGGAGGCGATGGTGGCGTCTTCGATTGCGACGCCACGCTTCCGGACCTTCCTGGTGACGGTGTTCGCGGGATTGGCGCTGCTGTTGGCAATGGCGGGCGTGTACGGCGTGATGAGTTATGTGGCGGCGCAGCGCACGTCCGAGATGGGCCTGCGCATGGCGCTAGGCGCCGAACGCTTGGACATCCTGCGCTTAATACTGCGGCGCGCCGCCGTGTTGATGGCGTGCGGACTGGCTGCGGGGCTGGCGCTAGCGGCCGCCATGGCGCGCGTCGCCGCTAGCATGCTGTTCGGCATTGCGCCGACAGATGCGGCCACATACGTGAGCGTTCTGGCGGCGCTAGCGATTGTCACGCTGGCGGCGGCCGCAATTCCGGCGTGGCGGGCGACGCGCATCGATCCCGTTACGGCGTTGCGGGAAGAGTGAGACTATCTCTTACCAGCGGAACCCAAACGACACGGGAAGATAAGACGTGTGCGAGTTACGCATGAATATGCGGTCATAACGCGCCTCGGCGAAGAACTTACCGTGCCATTTAGTGCCCATGGCAATTCCGGCGCCGATATCCACCCCCGGCTTATTCACCGAATAGGATGCCAATACCTGGGTTGCAGGGAACGCAACCGGGTAAAAACCAAGGAACGGATTGTAAACCGAAGCCACGCCCACCGTTGGTTGCGTAAATTCTTGGTAGCGGTGGAACAGCCCCCCGCCTCCGGTTATATAAAAATCGAAATGGCCCTTCGGGTTCAGATGGACAATCGGATCGAGCGTCGCCGAAAACACCTGCATGTCCCCGCCTGGCGCGCCGACGCTATTCAATGTCGCGCTATTGATGCCTAACTCATTGAAAGCGGCGTCCACCATCACGCCGAAATAGGGCGAAAAATTGTATCCCGCGCCGCCGCGGATATTCCAGCCATAATCTAAGTTGTGTCCAGTGTTACCCACGGGAGTCGTGAAACCGCCTCCGGCATCGAAGGAAAACCTGGGTGTTTCTTGCGCCTGTAGACAGGTGAAAGATAGCAGACCGATAAACGAGACAACAGCTATACTTCTCATGCCTATTAGATTCACGACAATGTTCGTGCATTACCAAGTAACCGGTGACCTATGAACGATGCCTTTCGTGTAGAACTTTTAATCGCGCCGTATCGTTTCGAAATCGTTTATCGCCTGTCACGCCCGCCGTTCGGTCGCGTCCTGTAAGATCATGACCCCGGTCGATACAAAAACCGTTGGCGGTTGGCTGGAGCTGGTCGGCGAGCTCTACCGCGACGCCTGGGATCCCAACATTGGACGCTTCCGCTCCGGCCTGGTTTACCGCGGCATGGGCGACGAGCGCAACAGCCTCAACACCACTCTGGTTCGCGCGGCGGCGGGTTATCGGGACGCCGGTAAACTGGAATCGCACATCCTGCGCAATTTCCGCAAGTACGCACATTCGACCGCGGCGGCCGGCAATTCCGTATGGCACTGGCTCGCGCTGGCGCAGCATCACGGACTGCAAACGCGTCTTCTCGACTGGACCTATTCGCCGTTCGTGGCCGCCCATTTCGCAACCGAGGACCTCGCCGCTTATGATCGCGACGGCGTGATCTGGTGCGTCAATCATCGCGCGAGCAACCGCTTTTTGCCCCCCGCCATGGCCTCGGAGCTGGAGTCCGCCGGGGCCGACGTTTTCACCGCCGAGATGCTCGACCACGTTTGCGCCGGTCTGGAGGACCTGGAGAAGCTCGACGGCCGCGAGTTCGTGCTGTTTCTGGAGCCGCCTTCGCTCGACGCCCGCATCGTGAACCAATTCGCCCTTTTCTCAATGACCTCGCGCGCCAGTTGCACGTTCGATGCGTGGATCGAAGAGCATCCCGAGGTGGCGCGCAAAATCGTGGTGCCCGCGGCGCTGAAGTGGGAAATCCGCGATAAGCTCGACCAGGCGGGCATCACCGAGCGGGTACTCTACCCCGGCTTGGATGGCATCGCCCGCTGGCTCTCGCGCTACTATCTCCCGCGCGTTGACGGCGGCGCGCAAGCCGAGCCGAGAGGAGATGCCGAGCCTCCGCGCTAGTGACTCATTACGCCGCAGCGGCGCCGCGCAGCTTTGCGGCCGAGTTGGCGCCACGTTGGATCGTATAGAAAAAGACTTTGCGCTTGCGGGCAAGAGACGAATTTACGGTCGCCCCTTGCGTCCGCGATGCTCAACGCCGCGCGCTGGAGTTGTACAACATCGTGTCATGAACTGGCGTCGCTCGCGACTGGCCCAAATTTGCCCGGCCAGCGTGAGAGATAGAGGCTCCGATCACTACAGTTTGGCGCAGTTGGGCTGCACGCGCTAATCTCGTAGAAATGCAGCATTCCTTTCGCCGGGGGCTCTCTATTGGCGCCTGTGCGCTCCTCTTGGTTCCCGGCTCTTTGCCGGCTCAAGATGGCGCGCGAGCGTCCGTCCCCAAGCTCGTACTCAACATCGACACGATCATGCGCGGTCCGGGCCTGGTCGGCTACGAGCCCGCGGAGGTGCGCTGGTCGGGCGATTCCGAGCGCATTTATTTCCGCTGGAAGCAGGCGTCCGATCCGCTCTTGAAAGAGCCCGATACGTACGTCATTAATCGCAACGGCTCCGGCCTGCGCAAGCTGAGCGACGAAGAAGCCGCCCTGGCGCCGCCGGCCAATGGCGATCGCTCGAAAGACCGTAAGCGGATCGTTTACGCGCACGACGGCGATATTTATCTGTACGATTACTCCACCGATCGCGGCCGCCGCCTAACGAAAACATCCGAGGCGGAATCGAATCCGCACTTCACGCCGGATGACAATCACGTGTACTTCACGCGAACAAACAATTTGTATGTGATGTCGCTCGACGACGGCAGCCTCATCGAGATGACCGATATCCGCACGGGCGGATCCGGCTCGTCGGGAGCGGCGGCGCCTCCGCTCCTGGGCTTCGGGCTGGGACAGGGCGGCGGGCGCGGCGCGCAATCGCGATCGTCCTCTTCCGATGAGAAGAAGGGTACCGAAAGCCAGGAGTTTCTAAAAAAGGAGCAGGAGCAACTGCTTGAAGTCGTGCGCGAGCGCGAGGAGCTGAAAAAGGAACAGGAAGAGCGCCGCAAAAAAGAGAATCCGCGCAAACGTTTCACGCTGCAGGCGCGGCAGTCCGTCGCGAGTCTGCAGCTTTCCCCCGACGAGAAGCTTGTGACCGCGACGATCGTCGAAAGGCCGGAGGGCGCGAAGAACACCGTCGTTCCGAACTACATCAGCGATTCCTCATATACAGAAGACATCCCCTCCCGCGAGAAGGTCGGCGACCGCCAGCCGCGCGCGCGCGTGGCGATTCTCTCGGTCGATACCGGCGAGGTGAAGTGGGTCGACCACGGCCGTAGAGAAACGCCGCCGCAAGGCGCGACGAAGATGGACACGGGCAAGGAAGGCGGTGAACGCCAACCCGCCAAAGCCCCCGCCGAGCGCGAACGCGACGTGCAGTTAATGCAGCCCGTCTGGTCCGAGGATGGGACGAAGGCCGTTCTCTACGCGCGCGCCGCCGATAATAAGGACCGTTGGGTGCTCGCGCTCGATCCCGCGACGGGCAAAACGCGCGTGTTGGCCGACCTCCACGACGACGCCTGGGTCGACGGTCCCGGCGCCTTCACGCTCGGCTGGATGAAAGGCGGCCGCGAGGTCTATTTTCAATCCGAGCGCAGCGGCTATTCGCATCTCTACACCGTCCCGTTTGAAGGCGGCGAGCCGCGCGCGCTCACGTCAGGTAACTGGGAAGTCGATCGCGCGGAGCTATCGAACGATAAGTCGCGTTTCTACCTCATCACCAGCGAGGCCGATCCCGGCGATCAACAGCTCTATGAAATGAGCGCATCAGGTGGCGCACGGACGCGCATTACGCCCGAGCCGGGTAGTCATAATGTCGTCTTTTCGCCCGACGAGCGCTGGATCGCGGAAATCTATTCCTTCACCAACCGCCCGCCCGAACTCTACGCACGCCCCAACCGCCTCAACGCCAAGGCGTTGAAGCTGACGTCTTCGCCCGCGCCCGAGTTCTGGACCTATCCCTGGCTCGATGTCCCCATCATCGCGATACCGGCGCGCGATGGCGCCACGCTGCGCGCCAAGTTTTACAAGCCGGCGGCTTTTTCTAAGGGCGGAGCCGCGGTCATTTTCGTTCATGGCGCCGGATATCTACAGGAAGTCCATCATTGGTGGTCCTCTTATTATCACGAATACATGTTCCATCACATTCTCATGGAGCGCGGCTTCGCCGTCCTCGATATCGACTATCGCGGCTCGGCCGGTTACGGCCGCGACTGGCGTACCGCCATCTACCGCCACATGGGCGGCAAGGACCTCGACGATCAGATTGACGGCGCGCGATGGCTGGTCGCCCGGCAAGGCGTCGATCCCAAGCGCATTGGTATTTACGGCGGCAGTTATGGCGGCTTCATTACGCTGATGGCGATGTTCACCCAACCCGATGTCTTCGCGGCCGGCGCGGCGCTGCGCCCCGTCAGCGACTGGGCGCAATACAATCATCCCTACACCTCGGACATTCTCAACCTCCCGCAGAATGACGCCGACGCGTATCGCGCCTCGTCACCCATCTATTTTGCAAACGGGTTGAAAGGCGCCCTTCTTATCTGTCACGGCATGGTGGACACCAACGTTCATTTCCAGGACACCGTGCGCCTGGTGCAGAAACTGATTGAGCTGCGCAAGCAGAACTGGGAGCTGGCGGTCTATCCCGTCGAAAATCACGGCTTCGAGCAGCCCACCAGTTGGGCCGACGAATACAAGCGCATATTAAGCCTCTTCGAAAGCAAGTTGAAGTAGGCCATGCGATACGCGAGGTTCGCAGTTGTACTTCTTCCGTGCGCCGCCGTCCTCCTGCAATCGCAGGAACTGCGGACCCTTGAAGGCGTTCGCGATTACGAGGTCCTGCAGCGCGCTCCAACGGGCGTTGCGGATTTGAAATTATCCGGAGCCGCGACCGGCAAGAGGATCAACGGCAAGGAGGTCGAGGCGCGTCTGCTCTTGGACGATCGCGCGCTCGCTAAATTCGACTGGATTTCCATCGGTAAGATTCAAAAACAAAAGTGGAGCGCTCAACTCGCCGACATTCCCGCGGGCGGTCCGTATCGTCTGGAGTTGCGTGTTCGAGGCGCCGAAAACGCACTGATTGTGGATAACATCCTTGTCGGCGACCTGTGGTTACTCGCGGGTCAATCCAACATGGAGGGTCACGGCGATCTCGTCGATGTGCAGCCGCCGATGCCCCTGGTGCACAGCTTCGATATGGAGGATCATTGGCTGCTCGCCGCCGAGCCGCTGCACACTCAGGTGAGCGCCGTCGATCGCGTCCATTGGCGCGTCGACGATAAAGGCGAGCCCGAGCGATGGAGCGGGGCCAAGCTCGACGCATATATGAGCGAGCGCAAGAAAGGCGCCGGACTCGGCCTGCCTTTCGCCGCGGAAATGGTTCGCCTCACCGGCGTGCCCATCGGTCTGATCCCTTGCGCTCACGGCGGCACTTCGATGGAGCAGTGGTCGCCGGCGCTCAAAGATCGCGGCGGCGATTCGCTGTACGGCTCCATGCTGCGGCGCTTTAACGCCGCGGGAGGCAAGACGAAAGGAATGCTTTGGTATCAGGGCGAGTCCGACGCCAATCCCGTCGCCGCCCCGCTGTTTCTGAATAAGTTCGAGCAGTTCGTCAACGCCGTGCGCTCCGATTTTTACGAGCTCCACATGCCGTTCTACTATGTTCAGATCGGCCGTCACGTGTCCAATAAGGACGTCGCGGAATGGAACGAAGTGCAGGAGGCGCAGCTCCGGGCGGAGTCCGAGCTTCGTTACGCGGGAATGATCGCATCGGTCGATTCGACGCTGGACGATCCCATCCATATCTCGACGGAGGGTCTCAAGCGTCTCGGACGCCAGCTTGCCGGCCGCGCCTGCCACGATCTCTTTCCCGAGGTCGCGCAATGCCGCGATTTGAAACCCGGACCGCGCCCCGTTTCCGCGACGTTTAACGACGGGATTGTAAAGGTGCTGTTTTCGGGACTCAACGGGCGGTTGCAGTCGCAGGGCCGCATCTCCGGTTTCAGCATTCAAGACGCTAGCGGCCAGGACGATCCGCTCATCTACAAGGCCGTGTTCGATCCCGCCGATCCGGCGGCGGTGCTGCTTTATGTAGGGGAAAAACTGCCGGCCAACGCGGTTTTGCGGTATGGGGAGGGGAAGGATCCCTACTGCAATGTTCGGGACAGCGCGGATCTTTCTGTTCCTGCGTTCGGGCCGCTGGCGATTAAGCAAAACATTTGAATGCTTCCGGACTTTTTCATTCAGTATCCGGGAAATACGATGTTGTCGTTCCGATCGCGTCCGGCGACAAGAGATGCGATCCACCGGATTCTCAGAACATTCATGGTTCGATTGCCAAAGAAGAGTGCGAGCTTCGGCTTGGGCGCAAACGCAGCGGCAAAACGCAGCGCGAACTTCTGCTTTCCGGGAACGTAGGGCCCCGCCCGGATTCCGAGGCCGGCGGCGTCACGCCGGGTTCGCCCCCGCTACAATAACAACGTGCATCGCATATCGCGACGTCAGTCCGTGCCTGTTCAAATCGGCAATGTCTGGACCGGCGGGGACCATCCCATCGTGGTGCAGTCCATGACCAACACCGACACGGCCGACGTGATGTCGACGGTGAATCAGGCGATGGCGCTGGCGTCCGCGGGGTCGGAGCTGGTCCGCGTGACGGTAAATACCGAGCCGGCCGCCGCCGCCGTGCCGAAAATCGTCGAGACTCTCGAAAAATTCGGCGTGCGCGTTCCCATCATCGGCGACTTTCACTATAACGGACATATTCTGCTCAAGAAGTATCCCGAGTGCGCGCGCGCTTTGGCGAAATATCGCATCAATCCCGGGAACGTCAACATCGGCAAGAAGCACGACGACAATTTCCGCATCATGATCGAAGCGGCCATCGAGTACGGCAAGCCCGTGCGCATCGGCGTGAACTGGGGCTCGCTCGATCAGGCGCTGCTGGCGCGCATGATGGACGACAACGCGCGGGTTCCCGAACCGCTCGAAGCGGCGGCCGTAATGAAAAATGCCATCGTCGCGAGCGCGCTCGAATCGGCGCGGGCGGCGGAAGGCTACGGTCTGCCGCGCAATCGCATTATTCTGAGCGCTAAGGTGAGCGGCGTACAGGACCTCATCGAGGTCTATCGCATGCTCGCGGCGCGCTGCGATTACGCTTTGCATTTGGGGTTGACGGAAGCGGGGCTGGGTTCGAAAGGGATCGTCGCCACCACGGCTGCGTTATCCGTTCTGTTGCAGGAGGGCATTGGCGATACCATCCGCGCCTCGCTGACGCCGCTACCCAATGGCGATCGCACCGATGAAGTCATAGTGTGCCAACAAATTCTGCAGGCGCTCGAGCTGCGCAGCTTCACGCCCCAGGTTACGGCTTGCCCCGGCTGTGGCCGGACCACCAGCACGTTCTTCCAGGACATGGCCGATCAGATCGAGACCTATCTGCGCGAACAGATGCCGGTCTGGAAAGATCGCTACGCCGGCGTCGAGGACATGAAGGTCGCGGTGATGGGCTGCGTGGTAAACGGTCCCGGAGAATCCAAGCATTCGAACATCGGCATTTCGCTCCCCGGCACTTTCGAGGAGCCGGTGGCGCCCGTATATGTAGATGGCAAGCTCAGGACCACGCTGCGCGGCGATCGTATCGTGGCCGAGTTCATCGATATCCTGGATGCTTATGTGGAGCGCACCTATGCTCCGCAATTGGCCGCCGTCGAATAACGGGTTTCCGGCTGCATCGTGCGACGGCGCGCCCATCGCGCTGGGCTCACCTGTAGATTACGCGTTGCCTCTCTAAACCTGGCGCTTCCGTGCGCGTTACGATCATGCTCTGAACGAAACTGCCGACCGCACTCAGGCTGCCCAGGTTTTCGGAAAAAAACTGAGGCGTTCGATTTCCCTGAGGATTGTAGAGAAAAGACTGCGAGCGCCCTCGGAAATCCAGCGCCTGCATAATCTTCATGTAATCGGTTCGTTCGCGCGCGGCCCGGAACTCCGCCGCATAGGCTGGTCCGCTTTCGAGCGGCGCAGTTCCGATTCGGTCGAGCGTGGCGAGCAGCAGGCCGGAATCGTTGGCGAGAAACAGCCGCTTGCCGTCAATCGCGAACAGGAGCGCGCCGAGTCCGTTGAGCTGCTCGGCGCCGTGCCGTCCGAGCGATGTCCGCTGCCATGCCACGCCCAGCCGCGAAGTGCTCCATAGCGTCTCGACCGCCGCGGACAAGGCCTCACGAACGGCAGCGGCGTCCCAATTCTCCGCCGCCGATAAGACCAGCACGGATGGCGTTCGCACGAACGCGCCAGCCCTCGCCGTGGACTGAATCTGAAGCAGGGCGGTGGGCGATGCCCGCGAGATCAGCTCTTTCAACGCGCCCGATTTTAACGAGCCAGACACATCCTGCGCCAACGCGGGCTCGTCAATGCGCGTTTCGAGGTCCTGCTCCGATCCAGCCGATTCTTCCGTCGAGACCGCGTCCGGCGCATACTCCCAGCGTGGCGGCGTGTCCGTCGCGGGCTTCATCAGTTTGGCTTCGATGAGCGCTTCCACCATCTCCGCCGAAGGAGCGGCCCACGCGCGGGTCAGCGCGGCGTCCGCGGGCGCAAGAGCGCGCAGCGCCGCCATCGCGCCGAGCGCGCTGTCCGTGGGAGGCGGGACTTCCCGCTCCGCCGCGCGCGGTAGCGTCCTGGTCTCCTCGATCACTTCCTGCGTGCGCCGCACATCCGCGATTTCCGCGCTGAACGGCCGCAGCTCCGAAATATTGCGCTGAATCCAATAAGACCGGAAGTGGACGTCCCCAATCAGCGATTGCAAATTCAACGCCATGCGCAGCTCTCCCGCATTACCCGCCTCTTTCGCGGCGGAAGCGAACCAGGGCTCGGCGGCGAGGCTGGACGCGTTCTGGCGCGCTATAAGCGCCAAGGTATTCGCCATCAGGTCGTCGCGTGTGGCAAGCACCAACCAGTTGTTAGTAAACGCGAACGCCACCGTGCGGTTCGATGCGTCGTCGCGGCGCATAAAAAACGTTGTTCCGCTCGCCTGGCGCGTCGTGAACTTATCGCGCAGACGCCACAACTGGCTTTTCACAAGCTGCGATTCCTCTATCCGCGTGATGTAAACGAACTGCTGCTCGGGAAGATTATAAAGCCCTAGCGCCGATTCGCCCCCGGCGATCTCCAGCGTTCCCCCCAAGCCCGGCAGAAATCCGGCGACGGCGCCATATTCTTGATAGAGTCCCTCGAGCTTCTGCAGCAGGTTGGAGCTGGAAAACACCCGGTAATTCGCGCTCGCCAGCCATGCCTGCTTCACGCCGGACCGATTCCATTCGTCCAGCAGAGAATGGAAGTCTCTGGCTTCGAGATAGATCATGGGGCCCGCGGGCATCAGCGTGGCCGGCGCCCGCCGGTCCGTTTGGTTCACCTGCATCCACGCCACGGTTCCCAGCGACAGCACGCCCAGGGAGACCCACAAAATCTTCTTCATGGCAGTTCCCTCGCACGCACGATTTGCGTTTGTTCCGGCTTGCCGGTTATGACGGGCTGGCGCTTTGCGTTTTCATCCCGGCGTTTCTGTTCGGCTTTGATCGCCGCGCGCCGCTGCGGGTCCCGCTGCCCGAGATAATTCAGCGCCGCTCTCAAATCGCCGGTTCGCTCCGCCGCGGCGGAAAGCTCCTCAAGCAGGCCGGAATCCGATTCTTCGAGCGGCGCTTGGTTGTCCGGTGAAGACTGAAACTCGAACACCGGACCTGCCGCCTGGTACATCGCCAGAGCCAGCCTGTCCTTGCGCGCTTCGAGCGCCGCGCGAACGGCCGCCAGCCGCACCCCCCGATTCCCCGGCGCGATGGCGAGCGCTTCACGCAACAGATTCAGCTTCAGCATCGCGCCGGAAGCGCCTGCGGCCGCGGCTAGGCGCGATTCCACGTAGAACGGTTTGCGCGCGGCATCGGGCGATATATTGCCGGACGCCAGCAGCGCCAGTTCGCCTGTCACCGGGACCTTGGCCGGAGCAATCGTGCGCGCCGCATCCGCGCGTACAGCGTAAGGCGCCGTCGGATCGCCGACGACGTCATCCGCCAGCCGGGCGCGGTCCGCTGGGCTCGAGACTCGAGCCAACTTAACCTTAGCCCGCGCATTCCACGGCGTCGACTGAACGGCCTTTGAGAAGAACTCCTTCGCTTCAGCGTCATGATGGAATTCAAGCAGCAGGTCGCCCGCGGGTTCGAATCCTTCAAACGGAGCGCCCGCGACCAGAGTCATTCTGCGTAGAGTGGACACCGCCTGGGACAGTTGATTTCCGCGTTCGAGATAAACTCGGGAGAGCCCCATAAAATTGGCTATATCGAAATGTTGTGCCTCGAGCTCGCGGGTGTAGGCGAACTCGAGTAGCGACAGCGCGGCGGGCACATGGCCATCGTTGCGGAGCGTTGTCGAAGCCCGCAGCAATTCCTGCATTGCGGGGGCGGTTGCGGGAAGCGACTTGTACCGGGAGATCAGATCGTCGATCTTGCCTTCCGCCCCGGCCACTCTGATCTCCAGTCCAGCGAGCTCGCGGCGATATTTCTCGAGTTCGGCCGGCGAGAACTTCCGCCATTCGGCCAGCGCTTCTGAAATTTTGCCGTGCGTCAGCAGCAGGTTGATCAGTTCGGACCGTGCGCCCTCCGTGTCGTAATTGGGATGAGTCGCCGCCTGACGCATCGCGTAAGCAAGGCGGAACTTTGCCAGCCATTCCTGTTCATTCGCGTCCGGGTCGACAAGGTAAACCCACAATCCATCCGTCTCCATGGCGATGTCGAGCAGCCAGTCGACACCCACGTTCGACCGGTATGACGCTTCAAGAGCGGGACCAACCAATTCCGCGAGGCGGTATCCGGCATTGCGATGAACGTAATCGGCCAGCAGCCGGTGGACCTCGGGCCGCAGTTCGGCAAACGCCTTCGCATCGGCGATAGCATCGATGGCCGCGCTAACGTGCGCCCAGAAGGTCTCTCGCACTCGAACGCCTTTGCTCTGCTCGCGCTGAAACGCCGCCATGGCTTCGCGCCACTCGGCCATCGCGTCCGCGCGGCGGCCCTCCTGAATCAGCGCGCGCGCAATGCCGTCATGCGCTTCGCCGCGATCGGGGTCGAGATCGAGCGCTTTGCGAAACTCCGCCACCGCATTGGGATACAGCTTCGTATCGGCATCGAACTTTCCGAGCGCGATATAAGCTTCGGGATCGCCAGGGTGCGCTTCGAGGTCCGACGGGAGATAATCGCCGGCATTCGGCGCGGCGCCTCGCGCCAGGTACTCGCCAAAACGTGCGCCGTAATAAAACCAGACGGAGCCTGTCAAGGACCGGCTTGCGTCCGGCTTCGCTGCGAGGCGCTGACCAATCGTCAGCGGGTGGAGCGCGGCAAGGAAAGCTTGGTTTACAACAGGCGAGCGGTCGTCGAAGTAGACGCCCGTCAACGCCGTATACGAGCTTAGCCAAACCGGGGGCAGGGAAGCGGCGCGCGCCCGCAACGCCTGCATGGCCACGGTTTCATTGCCCGACGCCACGGCCACCTGCACGGCTCGATCGCTCCTCTGCGCGACTAGCGCGCTGGGATCTTGCGCCAGCAGCAACTCCAGATAGCGATTCAGTAAGCCATCCCGCAAGATGCCCAACGATTGCATCCTCGCATAGATGCGTATTTCCAACGCGGCGTCGTCCGCCTTGGTCGCGGCCGTGGCCGCCTCTGTGAGAAGCGGCGCGATATTGGTCTGGCCCTGCCTGACTGGCGAGCGCCTCCAGATCGCGGCTCAACGGCTCATAGAGGCCGCGCCGCGATTCGAGAGCGATCCATCGGGAACGCGACGGCTCTGTAGAAAGATACCGCGCGAGATTGTCCTCAAGTTCCGCCGCCTGCGCCAGTGTCGGGCCGATGTCCGGTCTGGCGGCCAACTCGGCTTTTTCTTCGGGGGTGTAGAGTTCCGCGATGCGCTGTCCGGCGCTGCGAATCGCGTTGACCTGTTTGGCGTCGATGGACAGGATCGCGTCGTTGCGGCGCGCCCCGGCCATGATCCTCGCGTACACGTCCAGGGCGCCCGGATATTTCAGCGCGAGATCCTTCCCGGCCAGGGTAAAGCCACGTTCCGCATACCGTACCGCATCCGCGCTAAGATGCCAACGATCGAGATACTCCGCAATCGCGAAGAGTCCGGTTACCGTCTCGCCGCCCGCTCCGATATGCGCGCGTTCCAGGGTCGCCGCCGCCTCGGAGCCGCGGCCCAAACGAGCCTGAAACTCAGCCGCTTTATCGAGCCATTGCGGATCGTTATATGTCAAACCATAAAGCCTCGTATACGTTTTGATGGCGTCTTCAAAACGCAGCAGGCGCTCTTCAAGTTCGCCGCGCGCCTGGACCAGATCGGCGCGATCGGGCCGCGCTTTCATGGCCGCGGCATACGCCTCGAGCGCGGCGGGGTAATTCTCCATCGCGGTCTCTACGCGCGCCAGCACAACCGGCCAGCGCCAATCGCGGGGAGCTGCAGCAATCGTCTTGCGGTAGAAGGAGATCAGTTGATCGCCGCGGCCATGCGCCGATGCGAACAGCGCGGCCTCACGGCTCAAATTTTCGTCTTCGGGATAGGAGTCGACCACTTCGATGTACTGCTCGACTGCGGCCGCATAATCGCCCAGCCGCGCGAGCGTTAGAATCAGCCTGCGCCGCAGCGCCGCGATTCGCGATTTCCGTTCTTCAGCCGGCAGGGGCGCTTTCTTCAGGGCATCGATTTCAGCCTCGGCGAACCGCACGAACCCCGCGTCGTCATTCCCGGCGGCATACGTTTCCGCCATTTGCGCGAGATAGTCGGCGCGGTAAGGATCGGTCTTCAGCAACCCGGCGAGCAATCCCCGCGCTTCGCCGATGCGGCCCGCGTTGGTCGCGATCCGCGCCGCTTCGAAGCGGAACCGCGCCGCTAGATCCGCGCGGGCCTTCGCGGCGGCTTCGGTCAGCGCGGCCACGGCTTCGGCGTCGCGCTTGTTGCGCGTATCGAAATCGACCCTGGCCCGAATTACGCCAAGCACGGCCGGATTCTCGCTATAGAGCGCCTCGAAGACGCGGGCCGCGGCCGCGATATCTTTGTGGGCTTCGAAGTACTTCCCCAATTCGATGCGCAAACGCATGCGCTCAACAGGATCGAGCGTTACCGCGATCTCGCGCTCCAGTCCCTGGCGCTCGATTGCTTCAAAGCCCTGTTCGCGGGACGCCTCCACCAGCGGAACGATGTCCGCGATCCCCTTTGCGGCCGCGATCTCCCGTGCGAGAAACGCTTCGAGCTCGGCCTTACGCTGCTGGGCTTTCAGCACATCGATGCGCAGCTCCGCATCCGCGTTTGCGGTCATGCGGTAAATCAGATCTCGCTGCGCCGGGCGGCCGGCAAGACGGACGATGCGCGCACGCGCCTGCTGGTTCCCGTCCTTCCACCCCGCCAGATACTCCTCCACCGCGCGCTCGTAATCGCGCCGGCCTTCCTCGATCGCGCCCGCTTCATACGCGAACATCGCTTTATCGCGATACCTGGTTCGCGCCTCGCGGATCAGACGGAGCGCATCGCTGAAGCGGTAGTAATCCCAATACACCGTTGCGGCTTCGAGATAGCCATCGGGTTTTCCGGGGAAGACGCGCGGGATTGCATTCCACGCGGCAGCCGCCTTGCCGAAATCTTCTTTGTCGGCATAAACGTCGCCCACCGTTTCCAAAAGTTTTGTATTCGAGGCATCCGACTCGTAAGCTTTCCGCGCGAATCCAGCGGCTACTTGAGTGTCGGCGGGAAAATACGCCGCTAACGACCGGTAAATGGACGAGGCGGCGCTATCCTTTTCCGTCGAGCCCGGATAGAGTTCGGCGATTGCGCGCAGACCTGGAGCCGCTGCTTCGAAGTGACTCAGCCAAGCCTCCGCTTCCGCATTCAACTGCAGCGCCGCGGGATTGGAGATCGCGAGTTGCCTCCACTGTTCCGCCTGAATCTCGGGATGATCGCGCCGCAGCAATTCGATCTGCTTCATCAGCTCTCCGGTCGAAGAAAGCCGTTCGAAGTAGCGCCGCTTGAGTTCGGCATCGTAGAACCAGTAGTCGTGCAGCAGCGCGAGTGCGGCCCCGGCGCCGGAGTTGCCCTGCGAATCGTAGCGATTCAGCAGATTGCGCACGAACACCAGATCTTCGGGGAACCGCTGATGCGCGTAGAGGTTCAACTCCAGGTCGAGCGCGGCGCCTATGTTGCTGGTCTGCACTATCCGGCCGAAGTATGATTCCAGCTCGGTTCCGTTAAAGATGCCGGTGACTTCGCGTGTCAGCGCGGTGAAGGCGCCTGTTTGTCTGGCCGCGCAGATACCAGCGCGCCAGTTTGTCATACCAGAAATCGCCGGGAAACTTCGCGATGGCGCGACGGTAGACGTCCTGCACGTCTGCGCCAAGATTGTTCTGTTCGAGGAATCCCGCAAAGCGTTCGTAGAGGCCTGGATCCTTGGGATTGCGGTCCAGTTCCCGCCGGTAGACTCGCAGCGCTTCCATAGGCTGGCCTAAGGCGGAGAGACGCGCCAGGTATTTGTCGAGAACCTCGGCGTAATCCGTAGAACGCGGGCCAGGGGCGACTCTCGTTTGCTCCGGCGCGCCGGCCGGCAAGACGTTCCCTTGCGGCTCGACAAGCCCTTTATCGCTTCCGCCGTATGTTCCCAGCGGAACGCCCTCGGCGGCAGCCGCCAGCTCCGCGAGCATGTGCTCATAAACGCTGAATTCTTCCTGGGTGCGCTGCTGTCTCGCAAGCGCATCTGCCAACGCCAGGGCAACGTGCGTTCTCTCGGCGGCCTTAGGAAAGCCGGACAGAAATGCGCGCGCCGCCATGATGGCCGCATCGTCGTCGCCATAGCTCGCATAGGCGTCGATTAAACTCGACCGCAGCGCCGCGCGATGCGAAGACATCGGAAACTGCTTCTCCAGCTCGCCCAGCAACTGCGCTCCTTCGGCGCGATGGAAATAAGCCAAAGCGGCGGCATTCTGCTGCTGGTATTGCCAGCGGGGCGAAGTCGAATTCAAAACCAGCGAGAGCAGTCCATTCAGGAATCCTGGAGAAGAGTCTGCCGCGCCGATGTCCTTGTACAACGACAGATCCCCCGATCCGAAGCGGATTGGTTCCTCGGGTTTATCGAGTAACAACGCAATCATGCCCGCCAGAGCGGTCTCGCGATCGGCCGCCGCCGCGCCGGGCGCGCTGTAGAGCGCGTAGAACGCCCGTGCCTCTTCGTTCGCATCGGGCAACCGTGCGAACAAACCGGCCAATGTTCTGAGTTCAGCGGGTGTCCAACTGCCCGGCTTCGCTTCTTTCGCTAGCCGGTATTCGAGCAGCGTGCGCCGTGCCTCGCCTAAGTTGTTGGCGTGCTGGTAATACGCGAAAAGACGAGCTGTGGCGTCGAGGTCGCCGGGGTTCTTCTCGCGCGCCGTCCTCGCGCGCCCCAAAAACTCACGCAACTGGCCGTTCTTATCGAGCAGTTGGAAATAGGCCTCGAGCAACGGCTTTGGCCACAAAGGCTGGAAGGCTTTGTCGTAAATCGCGCAGGGCAGCATCTTCGGAATCCCGCTTTGCCGCGAGACTGGCGCGAGCTTCCACCGGGTACGCTCGGTCGTCGGGAAACGTCCGCGCATAAGCGGCGATCTGCGTTTCCGCGCCCGCGTATTGCTTCGCGTTCAGCAGGAAACTTACGAACTCCTGCCGGGGCAGTTGTTCTTTCGGATACCGCGCAATCCAGCTTCGGAACGCGGCCGATGCCGCTGCCGCCGGCAGCCCGGCATCTTTAATGACGGACAGCATCCGGGCATAAGCCTGCCAGGAGCGTTGCGATCGCGGTGGAATGAACCTGTCCGGCGGCAATGTCCCCACGGTTTGCAATGCGCCGATCTCCGCGGCCGCCCTGGCGCGCCGATGATAAAAATCCGCCAGTTCCAGATAGCCTTCGCCGCGATCGCGCGCCAGGTCCGCGAACGCTTTCCAGTCGCTCTCCGCCGCGCTGAAGTCGAGCTGCATCTCGGCTTCCTGCGCGCGCAGGCGGTACAGCGCCGCGTTCTTCGGGTCCGCTCCGATCAATTTCGCGAGCGCGGGCCGCGTCTCCGATGGCGGACGCCGAAACCGGACCGGGCCTCCGGGCAACGGCATCGCTCGCAGCAACGCGTCGAGCACGGACCCGGCTGGCTGGCGCTGCACCCAGGGCGCCAGATCCGCGCGCAACGCGACACCCAGCATCGCAATGGAAAGCGCGGCCGCGACCGCTTTACCAGATCTCAAGGGCCACTTCCTCGGTCGCGATGTTGTGCGCGACATCTTCCGCCGTCACCAGCACCTTGTACTTGCCCGCCGGCATCGCGGCCGGAATCGACATCTCCCCCGCATTGGTTCGAAGCGCCGCGTTCCAGCGCAGCGAAACGGGTTCAGCGCCCCACAGCCGGGCGGTAATCGTACGCGTATTGGCCGAAGCCGCGGCCGCGATCGTGAGCCGTCCGCCCGCCCGGACCTTCGTCGCGCCCAGCTTGACGCGAATCGCCGGCGCTTTGCTGGCGATCACGAAGCTCTTCGCTTCGCGGTACACGCGGCCTTGCCGGTCCCGCAATACCAGCTCCACCCGATAGGTCCCGTCATCCATGCCGGCAGGCGCCAGGAAACGCGTCTGCCAGACGTCTTCGCCTCCCAGATGGCGCATCGGTTTCAACAGCCCGAACGGAAACATCGCGATCACGGAGACGATGGAGGGGTCGGTCTTTACCCGCAACACCGGATCGCCCGGCCGGATCACTCGCGGCCGTAACAGCGCGCGAGGCACGGCCAGGAACGACGTGTAAGGCGTCACGAATTTGTACTTCTTCGAAAGGCGGATGATCTCGTCGATCGAAGCCGCATCTTCACCCTCCCGCGCGATTTTGTCGAGCAGCGCATCGACGCGCGCGCGAGCCCAGGCGCGGGGCAGATAAGGGTGATCTCCCGATTGCGAGGGCAGCGGCGACGTCGTTTTGATCGCCGTGCCCGTAACTTCAAACGATGCCGCGGGCAAGGGCCTGACATACTGTCCAATCCATGTCGCCGCGGAACCGGCGAAATGGATATCCTCGATCGGGTACACCAGCCTGAAATTGTTGGCGGGCGCGGCGCGCAAGGACAAACCGCGCACGGGCTCCTCTCCGATCTTCGCTAGAAACGCGTTCAGTTTGAAGTCGATCGGCTCGGTGGAACGCACCCACTCCCACACGCCGCGATTCGACGCCAGCATTCGCGCCAGCGGGAGATTGGCGTCATCGCCCACGGCGAAAAGGAACGTGTGTGGCCGGCGAGTCTCGGGCGCTTTGCGCCATTCCGACTCATACCATTTCGCGAGCCGGCCGCCGCTGATGGTTCCCGCCGTCGCGCCTCCATCGCTCACCAGTACGAGGTACCGCTCGCCCGTACCCTGGGCGGCCTGCGCGAGTCCGGCGGTGAGCGCCTTCCGCAAGTCCGTGCCGCCCCGGATGCGGCTGTTGCGGATGAAGGTCAGCGCGGCTTCGATGTTCTCCAGAGTGGCCGGCGCCGGCGATGGCCCGAACGCCAAGGCATCGGAGTTGAAGAGGATCAGATTGAAGCGGTCCTCGGGACGCAGGCGCTTGAGCAGTGTTTCGGTGGCCTCGAAACTGCGCTCCAGCTTTTCCCATTGCATTGAGAGCGAGGTATCGAAGAGCGCGATTACGGTCCTGGGCGCTGCGGTCCCCGTGTTCTCGTGCGCTCGCAGCAACGCCATCGCCTGGAAGAAGTTCTCGCCATTTTCGCTATCGGTAATGACTTTCAGTGTGTTCGCTGCCGCGGCCGCATAGCGGTATCGAACGGCGAAATCCTCGCTGAGAGGCACGTCGTTTCCGAAAAACTCCGCGCGCACCCAGTGGGCGGTCTTCTCGCGAATCTGGAGCGGATAGTTTTTCGAAAGCACGGCGAAATCGTCCAGCGCATGTTCGGAGCGAAGCTCCAGCGTAATAGTCAGGCGCCCCGCCGTCTGTTGCTGGTAAACATCCGGACGCAGCGGAACGGCCAGCGACGATTGATAGTTCTCTACCGCCAGGCGCTCCTGATATTCGAGCTCGATGCGCTTGGTGGCATAAGAGGGAAAGGGGACGATCTTCGCCGTGAATACTTCATTGCGGCTGGCCTCGTCCGCGCCGCGTTCTCCCATCTGCAGCAGTCCTGGATCGATCTCCATGGCGCGCACGCGCGAATAGATCTCCTGCGCGCGTTTGCGCTCCAGGATGACGCCCGGAATCCGCACCACGCCGTCCCATACCGCGAAATCGGATACACTGGCGCGGCCGGGCAAAGCGAAAGTATATGAGCCCTCCTGAATAGTCTCGCTATGGTTCGCGAAGATCTGCCGGACCTGGACCCGCGCAATGCCGTTGTCGATGCGGATCTCGACCGTCATTTCGTTCAGGGAGAAAATCGCGGGGTCGGGTTGATCGTGCCCCGCCGGAACGAGAACGCCCGCATCGCCGTAAGCGTGCTCCTCGATGAACGCGAGTCCCGCAATCGCCAGCAAACAGGCCAGCGCCTTCATTGCAGTTCCCCTTCGCGAAACCGCACCAGGCCATTATCGGTTCCAACGTATATGTACCCGTTGCCCACCGCCAGCGCCGTTACGTTCAGAGAAGGCAGACCGGTGGTTACGTTGTGCCAGCGCGCCGTCGCCTTGGAATAGACCCACAGCCCTTCGCCGAGCGAGCCGGTATACAGAGAACCGGATGTCTGCGCCATTGCATTGGGATTGACTTCAAATCCCCGCTTGAGGTCGGCGAAACCCGTCCAATGTCCGGAGGAGTCGAGCCGCATCACGCCGCTGCCGTAGGTTCCCGCGAACCAGTCGTTGCCCACGCGCTCCAGCGCCGAGATCCAGTTGCGTTTCAGTCCCGAGTTCGCGGTTGTATAGTTCGCCTCCACCACGTCGTTTTCTAGAAGCGAAAGTCCACCCAAAGTTCCGGCCGCGATACGGTCGCCCGCCGCTGCCAGCGTATAGACGTGGTTGTTCACAAGACCGTGCAGGACATAGAGGCCGCGCACACCGCCCGCGTCCGCGATGGACAGCCCCGCCGGAGTCGCTACCACCATGCCGCCGCTCGCGGAACAAAACGTCTGTCACATGGTCCGCCTAGCAGGCCATCCTTGCGGCCCATCACTTGGCGCACCGTCAGGGAGGCGTCGAACAGTACGAGTCCGTTTGCCGTCGCGACGGCCATACGCGCGCGGCCTGGATCTTCTACGATGCGGTTCACGCAGAACAGGTTTTCGTCTTCGAAGTGGCGGATATTTTCGAAACCGCCATCGGCTACGTCAAGCCCACGATCGAAGTACCCGGCCCACAGGCGGCCATCGCGCGCGACAGCAAGCGCGGCGATGTTGCGATCCGCTAGCGCGCTCTTCACCGGTTCGAGCGCACGCGTCCATTTCGATCGCGGGCCTTCGGATTTGTAGAGGCTTCCCGCCAAGGCGTAGCGCTCGCCGTTGAGCCGGCCATCCAGCCGGAAGATCCGTTCGACGGGCGCTTTCAGTTCCTGGTCCACGGCGGCCTCGCCGGGCCGCGCCGCGGAATGCAGAGGAATGGTGACGATCCCCTCGTCTTCCGTTCCTACGGCCAGACTTTCATCGTCGGCTTCGAGCGACCGTGCAAAAAAACCTTCGGCAAGCGTGCGGGCTTTCTTTCCGTCGCGAAATTCAACGGCCCCAATCGGCGTCCCTATATAGGAAGCCGCTCCGGCTATAGCGATAGAAAGCACGTGCGGGTCTGGTAAATCGGCGCGGACGTGATCGAGCTGGCCGGCATGGAGCCTCCATGCGCCATCCGCCAGCGTTCCAATCCATAGGTCGGCATCCGAACCCGTCAAAGCCGTGATGTAGGCGTTTTTCAGCGCCGGAAGAAAGTCGGTCAGCGTTTTTCCATCCCACGCAAGGACTCCGCGGCCGGAGGTTCCGAGCAGGGTTCGCCCGGCATTGAGGCCGAGTACGCTGGTGAAGTTCTGGAGCCGCGAATCGGCGGGCAGGAGCTGACGGAAACGCGCGCCGTCGAAGATCAAAATGCCGGCTCCACGCGTGGCGATGAAAAGCTCGGTTCCGCTCTTTCCGAGTGCGATCAACTCGCCGGGCGGCAGCTCCTGGCCGGTTCTGTAGGTTTCGACCAGCGCGCCCGCGGAATCGTAGCCATATAGCGCTCCGGGTCCGCAAAGATAAAGGCGGCCATCGAAATACAGCCGCATCGCGAAATTCAGCGGCGGAAACGATGGCGTCGGACGATGGCGCGGCGTGCAGGTCAAGCGCTTCGAAAGTTACGGCAATGCGTTTCGCCGCGGCCGCTTCGGCAGCCGCCTGATCGCGCGCTTTGAGAGCGCGATAGCAAATCCATGATGCTGTAAGGACGAGAGGAAGCAGAAGCGCCGGAGCCGCCAGCCGCCAACGAACAGGAACCCGAAGCATGCAGCGCCTTCAGCATAGCTCCAGCCCGGCAATTGTCAATTACTGAAAGTTAACGTTGCGGAACCTATGAGAACGTTTTTTGCGAGCGATTTTGAGCTCAATTCAGCGAGTGCTATGCTTACCTCCTCCGAGCGGCCGAAGCGCTTGCAATCAACCGACTTGGCCTGCGAAGGAAACCGAATGGATTTTTCAGAACGGCCGAAATTGAGATTCCTACATGCGGAGGAGGCGTTGAACGCGGTGAAGCTTGCGGAATTTTCGCCGCCTCCCGACGGATGCGATAAAGTCCTCAATGCATCCGGGTCGCCCGGGATCACTGAAGGTGCGACCCGACGGAACAGTCCTCGATGGCCATCACCGGCTAGCCATCCTCCTCAAACGGAGCGAGGAAATTCATGGGCTTCCGCGAAAGATAATGGAGAGGAACGAACCATGACGCCCAACCTCTTCTGGATCCCGGGTCCTTGGCGCGGGCGATTGGCTATCGGCGCTCGGCCCAGGGGAGGCGACTGGCTTGACGATGAGGCAGCCGGTTGGCGGCGGGCCGGTATCGATGTAGTCGTTTCGCTATTGGAATACGATGAAGCGGCCCAACTGGACTTGGGCGACGAGCGCCGGGCCGCCGAAAAAAACGATATCCGTTTCATCTCGTTCCCAATCCCCGATCGCGGAGTGCCGGCTTCCAGGCGGGAAGCTGCCACGCTCATAGCCGGCATCGTTGGCGCACTCGAAGAGGGGAAGAGCGTGGCCGTGCATTGTCGGCAGGGCATCGGCCGCTCAGGCCTGATTGCAGCGGGAGTTCTAATGGCCTCGGGCGCGAGTCACGAGCAGGCAATTCGGATGCTTAGCTCTGTCCGCGGCACGCCGGTTCCAGAGACATCCGAACAGCGCCTATGGACGCAAGAATTGCCCTCCAGTCTGCCGGTTCTCGGACACTGACGTTTGCGGCATTCATTCAGCCCATGCCAGACTTCCGTTGGACGTCTTCCGGCGCATTTTTCACGTGTGCTACGGTTCCGCTGAAGTTTAAGATTCTTGAAGCACGGTCCGGTTCGAATCCGATCGAGCCGCTAGCCCCGCGCCGCGCCTTTTCAAACCACTTCAACAGAATCCGGCGCACCGCGCGCCTTCGTTGCGACACGATAACCCTCCCGCCGCCCCGCTTCGCTCGCGTCAACCGGATTTGTGATATTCTGGACTACGTATAAAAGAGATTAAGAAAAGACGAGGAGTATCTGTTCGAGAATGGCACTGGCCGCTGATGTTAAGAAGAGCGTAGTAGCGGAGTTTAAGACGCACAAGACCGACACCGGCTCGCCAGAAGTTCAGGTAGCAATTCTGAGCCGCAGAATTTTGCAGCTCAACGATCACTTCAAGGCCCACAAAAAGGACCATCATTCGCGCCGTGGATTGCTTTTCATGGTCGCGCGGCGGCGCCGCCTTTTGAAGTACCTGAAAAGCCGTAATCCGGAAAGGTACAAGAACCTGATTCAAAGTCTGGGCATTCGCCACTAGAGGCGAGCGCCCCGGCGGGCACGAAGGTCAGGCATACTCGCGCGGTCGCGGGTGCATCGAACCATTTCCCTCACTCCAGTCTCCACTTAATCCGTTAATCGGGCCGCGAAGGAATGCGGTCTGGGATTAAGGATTGTTCAAATGGCACATACAGTAGAAATCGATCTTGACGGTCTGAAGATCACCCTCGAAACGGGAAAGATCGCGAAACAGGCCAATGGCGCCGTGGTGGTGCGCTCCGGGGACTCGGTTGTCCTCGCGACGGCGTGCGCCTCCGAGGAGCCGAAGGTGGGGGCCAGCTTTTTCCCCCTCACCGTGGATTACCGCGAGTACACCTACGCGGCCGGCAAATTTCCGGGAGGCTTCATAAAGCGCGAAGGCCGCCCCAGCGAAAAAGAAATTCTCACCAGCCGGCTGATAGACCGGCCCATCCGTCCGCTCTTTCCCGAAGGGTTCCAGAACGAGACGCAAGTGATCGCGATGGTGCTTTCGGCCGACCCCGAGCGCGACCCCAGCACGCTCGCCATGATCGGCGCGGCGGCGGCCCTCGCCATCTCCGATATTCCGTTCCATCACGTGCTGGCGGCCGTCCGCGTGGGCCTCGTTAAAGGCAAGATGATCGCCAATCCGGCCTACGCCGAATCGCGCGAGGCGGACCTCGGCATCGTCGTCGCCGGCACCGAGCAAGGCATCGTCATGGTCGAGGCCGGGGCCGAGGAGGTCGCCGAAGAGCAGGTCCTCAAGGCCATCGACTTTGGCCACGCCTGTTGCAAGAAGATCGTCGCGGCAATCCAGCAATTGGTCGCTCAAGCCGGCAAGCCGAAGAGATCGTTTGCGGCGCCGGAGACCAACCAACCGATGTACTCGCAAATCGAGTCGTCCATTCGCGCGGATCTCACCGATGCGCTCGATACGCAGAAATACGAAAAGCTGGAAAGCTATTCGCGCATCTCGCAAATCAAGAAAAAAACCGTCGAGGGTTTCCCCGAAGAGCAGCGCGCCGAAGTCAAGCACCTCTTCGATCACCTGAAGGAGCGCATTTTCCGCGACCAGATGCTCAAGGACCACCGCCGCCCCGATGGCCGCCGCTTCGACGAGATTCGCAACATCGAAAGCGAGGTCGGCGTGCTTCCGCGCACGCACGGCTCGGCGCTGTTCACGCGCGGCGAAACGCAAGCGCTGGTCACCGCTACGCTCGGCACCAAAGACGACGAGCAGCGTATTGAGATGTTCGATATCTCCGAGACTTCGAAGCGCTTCATGCTGCACTACAATTTCCCGCCGTTCAGCGTCGGAGAAGTTGGATTTATGCGTGGTCCGGGACGGCGGGAAATCGGCCACGGCGCGCTCGCGGAGCGCTCTCTTTTGCCGGTTCTGCCGGACGAGAAGGCCTTCCCCTATACCCTTCGCCTCGTGAGCGACATTATGGAATCGAACGGATCGAGCTCCATGGCGACGGTCTGCGGCGGCACTCTGGCGCTGATGGACGCGGGCGTGCCCATCAAGACTCCCATCGCCGGCATCGCCATGGGCCTTGTAAAAGAGGGCGACGCCTACGCCATCCTGACCGACATCGCGGGCGCGGAGGACCATTACGGCGATATGGACTTCAAGGTCGCCGGCTCGCGCGATGGCATCACGGGTCTGCAGATGGACATCAAGGTCCCCAACGTGACCACCCAGATCATGCGCGAGGCGCTGGAACAGGCCCGGCGGGCGCGGCTCTTCATTCTGGATAAAATGGCCGCCGTGCTGGCCGCCCCGCGCAAGGAGCTGTCGCAGAATGCGCCGCGCATTTATACGCTGACGATTCCGACCGACAAGATCCGCGAGCTGATCGGCCCCGGCGGCAAGATGATCCGCAGCATCGTCGATGAGACGGGCGTGAAGATCGACGTCGAGGACGACGGCACCGTGAACATCTACGCGTCGGACGGCATTTCGGCGCAGAAGGCGATTCAGCGCGTGACCGACATCGCCGCCGTCGCCGAGGTCGGCAAGACCTATCTCGGAAAGGTGGTGCGGCTGGCGGAATTCGGCGCCTTCGTCGAGATTTTCCCCGGCACCGACGGTCTGCTGCATATCAGCGAGATCTCGGAAAACCGCATCAAAAACGTTCGCGACGAGCTGAAGGAAGGCGACCAGATCCTGGTCAAAGTATTGGGCGTCGAGGGCAATAAGATTAAGCTGAGCCGCAAAGCGGTGCTGCGCGAACAGCGCGAGAAACTGAAGGCCGGCACGGAAGTTCACGCTTAGGCCAAATCTCGTTCACGGCAATTTTCACTCGTCGTTTCAGTAACTTACGGGTATTCGCTTGGACCCCTCGTCGTATACTTAGATTTGGGAAGGGCTAATTGCCCGACTCAACCTTGTAAGGTGAGGGAAAATAGGTTGGCCAACCGAATTCACCTACTGAGAAACCGGCCCGCGTAAGCGGAGAACCGGTGGAGGGTCCTCCCGGCGGTTCATTGTGAGATGAGACGCTGACTACGAAGCTTGGTATCGGACGAAAGATCGGCGGAAACAGGCAGCGCGCCTGTCGCCATCGAGCGCTTTCATCTAATGCGGAAATTGGGGCGCCTCGGCGGGTCCCTGCCTTTTTGGGCGGGGATCCGCCGGGGGTCAAGCTTTTTCTGGATTTTTTGCCTTGCGCAGGGCCGAAGTGTGCCCGCAAGCGCGGTAACCGCCGCTATGCGGTCGCGCGCCTCTTCCTCAGTTCATCGAAGCTCACCGCTAGAATGATCACCCCTCCAATGATCACTTGCTGCCAATAAGGATTCGTCCCCAGAAGGTCGCTGCCGTTCGATAGAAGTCCCATAATAAACGCGCCCACGAGCGTGCCCACGACACTGCCCTCCCCGCCCCGCAGACTGCCGCCTCCGATCACTACGGCCGCGATCGCGGTCAACTCATAACCTTGCCCGCCGGTCGGTTGTCCGGTCATTAGCCGGGATGCCTCGATCATGCCCGCAAGACCCGTCAGCAGGCCCCCCAAAGCATAGACCGCGACGGTGACGAAAGCCACGGGAACGCCCGCGTAAAACGCCGCGTCCGGGTTGCTGCCGATCGAAAAAGAATAACGCCCCAACCGCGTATACTCCAAAATCACGTGTACCACGAGCGCGCAGAACAGCAAGATCCACAGCACGAAAGGAACTCCCAACAGATTGCCGTCGCCCAAATAAGAGAATGCGGGTGGAATTTCGTGGACGGGAAGGCCCTTCGAAATAATCAAAGCGAGGCCGCGAAAAATTCCCATGGTTCCGAGCGTCACGATAAACGGATTGATGCGCAGCGCGGTGGTCATATAACCATTCGCGAATCCGCAGGCCGTACCCGCCGCCATGCCCACCACCATGGCCGCCCAGATGGGGCGTCCAGCCTGCATCTGCATGGTTCCGAGCAGGCCCGCGAGCGCCAGCATCGACCCTACCGACAGATCGATGCCTCCGGCGATGATAATGATCGTCATTCCCAGGGCGACGATATTGATTACCGCGGTCTGGCGCACGACGCTCGACAGATTCGTGGCCGTCAGAAAATTCGGCGACGCGATCGAAAGCAGGACAAACAGAACCGTGAGCGTGAGGAACGGCAGAAGCCGCTGGATCATCCGGCCAGCTCCCGGGGCGGCGTGTCGGGAGCCGCCAGCCGCATGATCTCTTCCTGCGCCGCGCTGCCCGGCAGTTCCCCGCTGAGGCGGCCTTGTCGCATCACCAGAATGCGGTCCGCGATTTGAACCAGCTCGGGCAATTCGGAGCTGACCATGAGAATCGCGGCGCCGGAGCGCGCCAGCGAATCCATCAGCTCGAAAACTTCCGTCTTGGCGCCGACGTCGATGCCGCGCGTCGGCTCGTCGAAGAGAAACACGCGCGCGCCCCGCACCAGCCATTTCGCGATCACGATCTTCTGCTGATTTCCGCCGCTGAGCTTTCCCGCCAATTGCTTCGTCGAATCGGCCTTGATGCGCAGCCGCTCGATATAATCCGCCGCCAGCTTGCGCTCCTCGCCAAGCTTGAGAAAACCGAAACGGCTGACCCCCTCGAGGTTTGCGATCGTGAGATTCTGTCCCACCGGCAAGCGCATGCCGAGTCCGGTATGTTGGCGATCTTCGGGTATTAGAGCGATGCCGGCGCGCACGGCTTCGCGCGGCGAGCGGATGCGCACCGCTTTGCCGTTAATGTACACGCTCCCGCGCTCCACCGGATCGACGCCAAAGATGGCGCGGCAGACCTCCGAGCGTCCCGCTCCGATGAGACCGGCCATGCCCACGATTTCGCCGGCTCGCAAGCGAAATGAAATATCCTGGAATGCCGGGCGCCTTGTCAGGCCTTCGACGCGCAGGATCTCGTCGCCGGGAGGAAGCCGTTCGCGGCGGTAAATGGAGCCGATTTCGCGGCCTACCATGATTTGAATGAGGCGGTCCACGGAGAGGTCCGCGAGCGCGCCGGTATGAACGGTTTCACCATCGCGCAGAATCGTGACGCGGTCGCCGACGGAGCGCAGTTCCTCCAGACGGTGCGTGATATAAATGACGCCTAAACCGCGATCGCGCAGAGCGCGCACGATGCGGAACACTTCCTGGGCCTCGGCGCCGGACAGAGACGATGTCGGCTCGTCGAAGATCAGCAGGCTCGACCCCTGCTCGATAGCGCGGCAGATCTCGACCAGTTGCTTGCCCGCGGGACTGAGCTTCCCGACGCGCCACTCGGCGTTCAACGGAAACTTATGGTGCGCGATCAGCTCCGCCGCGCGCCGCACCATCTGGCGGCGGTTCACCCATCCCAGCGGAAGGCGCTCCTCGCGTCCGAGAAAGATGTTCTCGGCAACCGACAAATGCGGCGCGAGCAGCGACTCCTGGTGGACCATCGCAATCCCGTTCGATGCCGCTTCGGCGGGATTGCGGAAGCGGACCGGCTGGCCGCGCCACAGCATTTCGCCGCCATCGGCGGACTGCAATCCCGCGACGATCTTCATGAGCGTGGACTTGCCCGCCCCGTTCTCGCCCATCAAAAGATGGACCTCGCCGCTCGTCGACGGCGAGGTCGCCCCGGCGCAGCGCTACCACGCCGCCGAATCGTTTTTCGATTCCCTTCAGATCGAGAAGCACTGAGAAAGGCGATTATAGCGTGCGGCCCGGAGTGGCCGTATGCTGGAAGTGATACTCTTACGAATCGGAGTGTGCCGTGGATAGCCTCTATGAAGACAACCTTCGCCTTAGCCGGCTCGAGTATCTTTCCCAGAACATCTACCTTCGCTCGCAGCCAAGATTTCTGGGCCTGGTTCTTGGCAATGCCTGCAACATCTATTGCCCACACTGCTATCAATCGAAGAACGGCGATAACCTGCTCAAGCCCCCCGAAATCGGCCGGGAGTTGCGGCGCGAGTTCGCAGGCTTGTACCCGTATCTTGCGAACCTCGGCATCCAGGGCGGCGAAGCCTTGGCCTACGCGGGATTCCGGGACCTGCTGGACGATTTGGCGGCCACGTCGCGGCGGCCGATTATTGAAATCACGACGAATGGCACGCTGATCGATGAGGATTGGGCGGAGCGCATGGTGCGGCTGCCTTTTCGAAACGTGACGGTTTCGATTGATGGAGGCACGCCCGCAACGTATGCGCGCCTGCGTCAAGGCGCCGATCTTGGCGAGGTACTGGCTAACGTCCGGCGCATTCAGCGCTGGAAGGAGAAGCTGGGCAGCGAGTTTCCGCACCTTAGTTCATTTTTCGTGGTGATGCGATCCAATTTCCGGGAGATCCCGCGGTACCTCGAACTAATGCGCGACTACGGCATTCCTGAAGTTGCTTTACAGACCATCGAAACGAACGACAACAATACATCGCGCGAGCCCTCATTAGTGCGTGACGAGGCGATTGCGGAAGGCTGCGAGATCCGCGAGTTGTACAGCATCGTGCGGGACGCATGGTCAAGAGAGCGGCCGCGATTTCGCAAAATCCGGACCAGCGGCTTCACTTCTTTGTTCGACTCTCAGAATCTGGACAGCTCTTTTCTTCGAGAAGCAAGCGATGGTTTGTATCCCAACAGCGAAGATCTCGTCCCGGATCAAACGGCGGATTTTTCGCTCTGTCCGAATCCATGGACGACTCTCTTCGTGGCGGAGAACGGCGACGTCCATTTATGTTTCCTCTCCGAGCCGGTCGGCAATCTTTATGAAATGCCGCTGGCCAGTATCTGGAACTGCCCGAAAGCTCTCGCGAAGCGCAGCGATATGATCGCCGGGAGATATCTGCGATCCGGATGCTCGGCGCGGTGGTGCTCATGGCGGGAAGGGAAGAGGGCGCCGGGAACGTCCGCCGAAATCCAAGATCTGCGCGAGGAGATGAAGCAACTCGCTGATCGCGCGCGCCGGATGCAGCCGCTCGTTCAAATTGATGAGGCGCCGTCCGCCATTGCCGCGGTGCGCCGCAAATTGTCGGATCGCGAGCGGCGAATTCAGGAGCTGGAATCCATGTTCGTGCAGCTCTGCGAAAAAAACGGGATCATCCACGAGAAAGGTCAGAAGTATATCGACGCCTTGGAACGCGATCTGGCAATCGCTCAGGCCGGCCGCGAGCGGCATGCGACCGATTACCGTCAACTGGAGCGCGAGTACCAACGGCTCAGACGAATGCCGGTAATGCGCCTTGCCCATGCGCTTTCGAGGGTGGTTCCCTCTCGGCTGCGATTTAGAATGTTGCGATCTACAATTTCACGTCGAACGAAAGGTCCTGGATCATGCGGTTGAGCGCCGCCTGCGCGGCCTCGCTCTTCGCCTCCAGTTGCGCGGACTCTTTGTGCAGCGCCTCCAGCCGGTCTTCCTGCGCATTGAGCTGCTGCGTGTAGCGTTGAATCAACGCCTTCTCCTCGGGACTGCCTTTTAGCGACTTCATGTTTTCACGCAAGCGCTGCTGGTCGTCGAAGATCCCCTGCGCCTCGTCGTCGCGGGCCTCTTTTTGCGTATCGAGATCCGCGACAACGGCCTTTTGCGCGAGGATGCCGCGGAGCGCGTCTTCAACCGTTTTATCGATCGATTGTTGCTGCAGGAAGAATGCGACCTGTTCGCCCGTCAGGTTGCTTAGCGCATAAGTGGCCAACGGTTGGGCGCTCCTCTTCGACCACCAGCGAGGCGGTCTGTTTCGGGTCCACATGCAGCCGAAAGCGTTTCCAGTCCGGCGTCGTTTCGACCGGTTGCGTATCGCCGCGCAACTCGTATTGAGGGCGGACCGGGTGTTCGATGACGACCTCGCGCGCGGATGTGTCCTCGTTGCGGAATGTATACGTTTTCTTTTCCCGGACCGCGCTCGTTTGAATGAGAATGCCCTTGTTCGCGCGAACTTGCGTGATGCGCTGCTGCTCGCTGCCGATTTTCGTGCTGGCGTTCAGCGCCAGATCGATGGCGTAGGAGACCAGCCGTTTCTCGCCGGGGCGCACGGGGTCGACCACGCCCTCGCCCGCGAACGTTTCGTCGTCGAGCACGCTGAAACTGCCGCCGTCGAGCGTGAGGCCGCTCGAGTTCGTAAGCCATAAGGCTCGCTGCGGACGCGGAAGGTGGGCCTGTTCGTTATACACCGATACCTTCTCGGCGCCGATCGCGGATTGAATGATCGGAACGAGGGCCGAACGGTTCTTCTGGATCGTGATCGGCTGTTTCACTTTGTACTCGAACAGGTCGCCGATCTGTTGTGCGCTCGCGGCGGCCTGAGTAAGGGCGCGCGCGCTGGCGGGGTTTTGTAAAGGCCGCTCCATATCCGCCGCCGACGTCGAAGCCAGGAGGCAACTTGTTGAACCCTCGTCCGGCTCCTCCAAGGTTTGCGCCGCTCCCCAGCGAGATTTCGCCGCGCGTCGGCGCGACAAAGTTTTTCTCCGTCTGCACCCCTGGCGCTCCGGCCGTTACCTGCACCGTTTCCGAAACGCCGCCCACTTGCAGCGTCGCGTCCTGGCGAATCGATGCCCCGGCGAATGCCATCAATCCATTGATGACCATGTGCTGAAACCCCGGCGAGTCGATCTGCAGCCATACCGTGCCCGGCGGTACGCCCTCGAGATCGTAGTTTCCCGCCGCATCGGTCAGCGCTTCGCCAACCACGGCATTCTTGGCGTCGTACGCTCGCACCCTGCTATTCGCCACGCCCGATCCCATGGCATCCGCGACCCGGCCGGTCAGCCGCGCCCCGCCGGAGATCAACGTCGCTTCAAATGTCTGCGGCGCCATGTTCACCGCCTCCGGCAAAGCCAGCACCGGACGCCGTGAATAATAAGGTTGCGAGAGGTCTTGAATGAACGATTGCGGCGCGCCCGCCACCAGCGACAACTGTACGTTGTCCCAATCTTCGCCCACCGTGTTATCGACAATCGCCCAGCCCTGCAATAGCGGACTCTGTCCCGCTTTGGAGCTCAGCACGATACGGTAGGTGGTCTTCCAGACCGGGACTTCGCTGATGTAGCTCACGAATACCGAACGCTCGCCCGTCCCGCCGGTCGAGATCACCATGCGGCGGACGTCGGGCTCGCGAGAGGCGGAAACAATGTCGAGATAGCGATCGACCTTGCCCGGAAGACCACGGTCCAATAAACGTACAGTAACGGAAGGCGACAGCTCGGCCGTGCGTAGCTCACCGTTGTCCGTGATCAAGGAGACCGTATCGGTTTCGATCGTGGCCCCGTTCACAGCGCGGTACTTTCGGTCGACGCTCAGCAGCCGGCCTCCGATGAGGGTCGTTCCGCTTCGCACTTCGAGGCGCGCGCCCCGAAGGCCGCCGAGAAAATCGGCGAGCGTCGCCTTCTCGCCCAGCCCCAGCCGCAGATCGCCCAATTGACGATCGGCCGGGGCAGCAGAGCCATACGCCACGCCCGTAATGCGGCCGCCGTTGAGATCGAGAACGGTCAGGGATTTCAAAACGTCGTTCAATTGCCCGGACGTAAACGAGATCGCGATGTCCTGATTGTCGCGTACATGGCCCAGGTGTTCGAAATATCCGACACCATTCTTGTACAGCACGACGCGCTGGATGGGCAGCCCACTCGCGTCTTGCGAGTAGCACGGCAACACGGCAGCGAAGCTGACGAAGGCGACGATTGAAACACGAAACATACTATAGACTCCGTGTTATATCGACCAAATCGCTGAAAACTCCATAGGCGGTCTGATGTACCCCAGGGGAAATGGAGAGTGTTCCTACCGTCCCCATCAGGTCCGTATGCAGTAACAATATGTTCGAAGTACCTTGCACGGCCGCCACCACGTCCGTTTCATCCAGCGCCTCAGGAGAAACCGTCAAACACAGGCCATCCGCCGTCGTCTCCGCCCGGCTCACCAGCACCACTGTTTTCCCTTCCGCCGCGAGCTCCTGCACCTGCCCGGTCGTAACATCGCGAATGCCGCGCCGCTTCACCTGAAGCGGTGTGACCTCCGCATCCATAAGCACATTCGCCAAAGCCGCGGTTTTCACTGCCGAATCCCAACCATCGATGTCGTACGCGGCGTCGGCCTCCGCAATGCCCATCTCCTGCGCCTCGCGTATTCCGTCTTCGATAGTTCCGCCCCGCCGCAGCGCCGTGATGGCGACCTTGGACGTGGAGTTCAACGCACCCGTAAACCCGAGCACCTTCACGCCCGGCAGATTGTTTCGCACCATGTTGAAGACCGGAGCCCCGTCCATGACGGTCGATTCAAATCGAAACTCGACGCCCCTCTGCGCCGCCTCGCTGCGCAATGCCGCGTAAGCGTGCGCCACCGGTCCCTTATTTGCCGTGATGACATGACAGCCACGACCGAACGCAGCCCTGATGTGCGAAGTGGCGGGCTCGCCGGTCTCGGCATTCAAAGTCGTCAATTCCGCCACCACCTCCGGCCGCGCGCGCTGCAGAAACTCCTCGACCGATCCCATTGCAGGACCGAGTTTCACGTCCGCGCCGATCCCTCGTTCCTCTACCAGCGACCCGTGCCGCGTATGGACGCCCACGATGCGAAAAGGAAAGACCCCCTGCTTGCGTTCCACTAATTGCGCAAACGCGCGGCCCACGTTGCCGAAGCCGATGAGCGCGACCCTCAAAACTCCAGCTTCTCGATCATGGAATTGAGATTCGATTCGAACCCGGTCTTTTGTTTCTTGAGCTGGCTGGCCTGATCGCGCAAACTCGCAAGCCGCGTCTCTTGATCGGCTAACTGCCGCGCGTATTTTTGCACCTGCTCCTGCTGCCCGCTTACGCGGTTCAAGCTCTCGATGTTCTGCCGCGCGCGCCCCTCGTCGCTGGTGACTTCACCAATCTCCGATTGCGTGGCGCCGATCTGCCGCTCCGTATCCGCGAGTTGCCGCTTCGCGTCCGCGATCTGCTGCAAGGCGCGGCGCGCGCTGTCGGGCAGCGTTTTATTTTGCACCATCGCCAGCAGCGCGTCCGGAGTCAGGTTCGACACGCCCGTCGTCTGGTCGAAAATCCTCTCCTCGTTGACCGGAAATTTCTCCGTCCCATTCGCCGCCAGCTTTACCTCGAAACGATATGCCGCCGCCGTGGTCTCGATCGGCTTTACGTTCAGCAGCTTGTAGCCTGCGCGCTGGGGATATTCGACGATCAGGGTCTTCGTCCTGGCGTCGACGTTGCGAATGGTGAAGGTCTTGGTCTCCTCCGAGGCATACTTCGTGGTCAGAAGTCCGCGGTTCAAATGAATTTCCCGCACCGCGTCGCGCGATGAATCGAACCGCGTCGTGATGCGGGTGCCGAGGTCTATGGCGTAGCTGATCAGCCGCTTGTCCGCCGCCTTCAGCGTTTCCATCAGAGCTTCTCCCGCGTAGCTGTTCCCATCGAACACCGTGATCGGGCCGCCGTCGAGCGTCTTCCCCGTCGAATTGGTCAGCTCCGCCGCGCTCATCGGATTCTGCCCATAGCTCTCGGCATAAACCAGCAGCTTGCGGGCGTCCAGTTTCTGCTGCACGAAAGGCAGCATCGCCGATTCGCCTCGTTTGATCGTTACCGGCGCCGCGAAGCGGTATTCGAAAAGGTCTCCCAATTCGCGCGCCTGGGTGTTGACCGCGACACTGCTCTGCGCCACTGTCCCCATCGACTCGGCATACCCGGCAAAGCCGCCAATCGCGCCCACCGTTCCAGATTGAAGACCGTTTCCACCCATCCGTTTCGCGGCCGCGGCGCGCGGCGGCGGCGGGGCAGGCGAAGCAAGCGCCATCTGATCCATGATCGCGCCCGCATACAAAACGGGATTCGTGGACCCGGCATCCGCCAGATCCACCGTCTGTCGCTGCACGAATTTCGGCTCGTACAGATTACTAATAAACGACACCGGCCGCCCCGACACGACCGCCAGCCGCACGTTCATCCAATCGTCCGTCGTGGTGTTGTCGACGATGGCCCAACCTTCGAGCGTGGCCTGTCCCTGCTCGTTAAAGACCAGCCGGTAACTCGACTTCCACACCGGCATGGGCAGCATATAAATGGCCGAGACCTGCCGGTCCTTGGCGTCGGACGAATCGATATAAACGCTGCGCTTGTCCTTCGACCGCGACTGCGTCAGCACCGCGAGATAATCCTTGAGGGCGGTTTGCAGTTTCACGTCGGCAAAGCGCAGCGAGCCGGCCGCCGCCGAGATCGAGCGTGCGCAGCTCGCCCGAATCGAGCATCAGCACGACCTGCTCCCGTTCCGGCGCCTTCTCGTCCGGCTTCACCGTACGGGCGCTCACGATGATGCCGGCGATCGTTTCCGGGCCGTATTTCAGCTCGATCCGCGCGCCCTTCAATTGATCGAGAAAGGCGCTCAAAGATTGGCTCCCGCCTACTGAAAACGAAAAATCCGACAATTTTTCGGCTAATGGCTCGCTCGAATCGTAACGCAGCCCCGTGATTTTTCCGGCATTATCTTCGACCGTCAGCGACTTCAGGACGTCGTTCATCTCCCGCGCCTTGAAATCGAGACGCGCCGACTCGCCGGGAGCCAACCTTCCGGCGCGATCGAAATAACCCACGCCGCTCTTGTACAGCACCACTTCTCGAACCGGCAAATCGGCCGCCATCGCCGCCAACATCACGCCCGCAAACATGGGAAGAATTCGTATCATAGTATGCGCCTCGCCTTGGAAATGCCATCATACGCGAGTTCCTTTCACCGCGTGCGCCCGACGGACCGGAAACAGAGTCGGCGCGGACTCCGTTTCATCGGACAAGTCCCTACCTGACGGCGCGCACGATGACTTCGCGGACCGTGCCGTCCATCATTTCAACCTGGTCCAAATATCTACGGCCGGCGATGGTGGTGAACTTGGCGCCCGGCTCGAAGATCCGGCTGGTCACGGGATCGGTGGTGGTAAGCACGGTAACAATGGACCCGGGCTCGCTCCCGCGCAAGAGCAATGCGCCGCCCGTTCCCATCTGGGTAATTTGATGTTTAACAGTGGTAGAGAGAATGGGCGCAGGTCACCGTCGTTCACTCCTCAGCGAGATCACCACAAAGCGCGGATTCTCTTTCCAGTCGATGTGTTCCGCCTTTCGAGGCACGCGCCGCTCACGGTCCCAACAGCGCTTCTTCAGCTTCTTTGCGAATTCAGCCTTCCTGCGCGTGGCGTACATAGCGCTAACATCGTGAGCCACATCCGATCACAGAGGGCGGGTGCGCTAATGGTTCACAATAGCCCAACCTGGAGAGCCCGTCATGAGAATCGCCCAGTTCTGCATCACGGCCCCGCCGGCCCCGCCCATGTACCACACCGCGACCTCGTTCGAGGATAGATTTTCCCAGATCAGATCGGGAACGCCGTCGCCATTGAAATCGGCTGCGCCGGCCAAGGTCCAACCCGGTTCGCCTTTGCTGTCGAGGTAAGCCCATCCGAGCAGGGTTCCCCCGCCAGCTCCCCCGTAGTAGTTCACTGTCACTTGCACGGTTTGGTTGTTTTGCCAAATCAGGTCCGGAACGCCATCGCGGTTGAAATCGGCCGCGCCGGCAATGTGCCAACCGGGCGATCCGGCGACCAGATACGTCCAGCCCTCAAATACCGCGCCGCCGACGCCGCCCATGTACCACAACACGACTTGATTGGTGCTCTGGTTTTCCCACACGAGATCCGGGACGCCATCGCCATTGAAATCCGCCGCCGCGACCACCCTCCAACCGGGCTCGCCTTTAACATCCAGCCAGTTCCAGCCGATAAAGGTAGCTCCTCCAGAGCCTCCGTAGTAGTCGACCGCCACCTGCCCGGTGCTGTCGTTTTGCCATACCAGATCGGGGACGCCATCGCCGTTAAAGTCCGCCGCTGCGACGACATGCCAGCCTGGAGAGCCGGCCGCACTGAGCCAGTTCCACCCCAGCAATGCCTCTCCCCCTTGGCCGCCAAAATAGTTTACCGTGACCTGTCTTGTTGTATTGTTCAGCCAAACGAGGTCGGGTATACCGTTCATATCAAAGTCGTCCTTACTAGGCCGCAAATCCGTCTGTGCGAGCGTAAGGGTTTGGCCGGCAATCGTAAGACTTCCGGTTCGTGTTCGGCCGGGATTCTGCGCTACCGAAAACACTACGTTGCCCGATTCAGTGGACGGATATGCCGAAATGATCCTTAGCCAAGAATCATTGGCCGTCGCCGTCCAATTGCAGGAAGAAGCGGTCGTGACAGCAACGGAAAAGATCCCGCCCGCAGCTGTTGTAGAAAGGTTCGAAGGAGCGACGTTATATTTGCACACGTACCCACCCTGCTGCGTGATGGTGAAATCTTGGTCGGCAATGGTCACCGTAGCGCTGCGCGTTGCGGAGTCGAAATTCGGGTTTGCCGTAAATGATCCCGAACCGGCGCCGTTTTGTGAGCTATATCCAACCATCAACCAGTTGGCGCTGCTTAGCGCTGTAATCGGACATGTAGGGGCCGAAAATACCTTGAATGATCCGGCGAGGCCACCTTCGGATGTTAAAGGCGATGGGATGAAGGAAACATTATAGGCGCAACTACTCTGCTGCGATAACGTGAATGCATTACCCGCGATCGAAATTATCTCATTCCACAGGCCACCTGGGTTGCCGGCGACCGTGAGCTGAACAGAACCGTTTCCAACGCCTGAGCCGCCAAGGACAACTCTCGCTCTGGATCCATAACCAACGGCCCCGGGCAGAACCGTCACCCAATTGCAGCCGGGGTCGGACGTTACGGCGACATCGACGCTGCCTCCATTGACCCCTATCACCGCCGCGGTGGGAAAAATTGAGGCGCTGCACGTTCCATCCGAGATTTTCGAAATGAAGGCATCGGCGCCCTCACTGATGCCGCCCTGAAGGGCATTCAAGCTCACCGGGCAATTATTACTCGACCAGCCTGCGACATACGCGCTTCCAGCACTGTCCACGACGACAGAGCTGGTACAAGACGTATCGCCGAGGAACGTCGAGTACAGTAAAGCTGAACCGGCAGCATTCAGCTTGCTGACAAAGCCGCTCGAAACCGCCCCGTTCGTAACCATCGTCTCTGGCGCGCCGGCTGTCACGGGAAAATCCGGTGAACCGGTACTCCCAGCGACAATCACTTCGAGCGATGAATTTAGCGCCATCCCGGCGACGCGCGTATCCGGCGCCCCGAGCGCCGGCGTCGCCCCGTTCGAACCAAAGCGCGTCGAATACACCAGCGCACTCCCGGTAGGGTTCAACTTTGACACAAAAACGTTGCCGGAAGATGATCCTGGAAGGATTGCAGTAACGGGAAAATCGGGAGAGAATGTGTCGCCGGAAACATACGCATTTCCTGCACTGTCTACCGCGATCCCACGCCCATGATCGCTATCGCTCCCGCCTAAGTAAGTCGAGTAAATCAGGCCGGTAGCATCGGGTTTGAATTTCGTTACAAATGCGTGCTGATAAAAAATGCCGTTATTGAATATGACATTCGGTTGAAACACTCCCGGCGTGGTTGGCAAACCGTCATATGTATCTCCTGTGAGGTATGGAGCACTTGAATTATCGACGGCCAGCCCTGTTATATTCGTAGGACCATAACCTGTACCTCCGAACATAGTCGAATACTCCAGCGTGGTTCCGCCCGCATTGAACTTGGCTAAGAACCCCCCGCCATACAAAGCAAATGTTTGAAAGGCGCCCGGCGTGGTTGGGAAATGTTGGCCGCCAGAATCTCCGGCTACATAGACGCCGCTTGGGTCGACGGCTATCGCTTTTCCGCGATCGGGTCCATCCCCGCCAAGATACGTAGAATAAAGCAGCGTAGACCCACTGGCGCTCAGCTTTGCAACGAATGCGCTTGAATAGTTCCATGCATTACCGTGCGTCTGAAATGCTCCCGCCGTCAGCGGAAAATTATTTGATACAGTCGATCCCGTTATGTAGGCGTTTCCCGATCCGTCAACGGCGATCGCCATGCCTTGATCGTCGCCGGATCCCCCCAGCAACGTTGAATAGATAATCGCCGTTCCGGCGGCATTGATTTTGGTCACAAAAATATCGGTACCACCGCCATTCAAGGCCTGCCACGCGTTCAACAACGGAAAGTTGGGCGACCCCGTATATCCGGTTATGTAGGTGTTTCCGTCCCGGTCAACTGTAATCGCGGTAGCGGCATCATCGCCCGCGCCGCCCAGATACGTCGCGTAACTCAGGACTGGATCGATGATCAGGCGTTCTCTCTTTCGATGTTCACCAATCGCGAAGCCGACTTTCGATCCACCAAGGAGAACGTACCGGCCCTCAATCCGTCGGCGATCGTTGTTGTGCTCCTCGTAAACGAGGGGCTTTCCTTGCATTAAAACCCCGTCGGGCGTGGTAAGGACGAGGCTTCCGTCCTCGGTCACTCCAACTCGAGTAAAACCCTCCAGAACGAATCGGACCTTCGATGTATCGGCACCCGCGTTCACAAGGATGTCGTATTCGAGTTCACGGCCCCTTCCGTGGAAGAGCAAATCGACACCGGGATAGATATGTTCATATTTTACGGCTCCGTAGTTACGGATACCCGTCCTCCATTTGCCGCTGTCGCGTCCCACAAAGTAATTCGTCGTGGTCGCCATTGCTCTCATTCCAGTGATTCGGGGGCGCGCCGTACTTCCCACCCAGCGCATTTGCAAGCCGCTAGACCGGCCATGCGCGCTCAGTTGAAACCGGATGCGGTCATCGCAGAACCGGACGAGATATCCGCGTCCACGAGCCAGGAAGACAGTATCGGCGGGGGCTTGTCCAGCGTTCTTTTCGAACATCAAAGGAACGTGTTGATATAACGCAAGATTATTGGTGGCTCGAAGAGGTTCAACGGAGGCAACCGCAACTCCAAGGACGAGAGCGGATAACAACATCGTCCGAACCGAGCGCCCAAAAAAAAAGGCAATAAGAAGGCACACAAGAGATTGTTTCAAAATATCACTTTTACCCTGGTTTCAATACGATATCATCCTTAGTGCGCCTCTGAGCATTTCACCGGCTGCATTCGGGTACTACATCCAGGGCAACACTTAGTGCTGATACCAAGCTGCGTCGTCGAAGCCCGGATTCATTCTGCACAAGTGCTCATGTGCCGAAGCAACGCGAAGGACATCGGCTGCGAGTTGGTTTATGGCTGTCGTAAGGACACGTAAAGCGCCTCTGGACGGCGGTTCAGCCTGGTCCTGGCCTTCGTACCGCTCTCGAAGCCGCTTAAGGCCCATGAGCGGTGTTTGACCTCTCTGGGGAATTGTGCCGCCCGCCCGATTTTATTTCAATGGGAGGGTAGTCCCGGTACTTCCGTACAGTTCCTCGAGATGCCTTTCCTGCTCTAATGCCGAACCATCATTGCCGTCCGCCAATCGCCAAATGTGCAACGGAAACGGTAAAGTTCGAACTTTCCTGATACGGTTTCGACTGAACGTTCACTAGTCCACCAGACGACGAGCACGTCGTCGCTGAAAGAGGAAGATATCAATGCAAAAACGTATGGCGACAATGCAACTCGACAGATCGCAGGGACCCGCAACTCTCCGGGTTGAAGTTCCCCGGGACGTCAACGCCGGGGAGCTGGCGCATCTAAACAAATCCATAGTGGACGTAATTCGCAATCACACCGGCTGCAGTTGCCTTTCGGGGCAGATCAGCGTCCTGCTCGAAAGCGATTGGCAGAAGGTGGTGGAAGTAAATCTCGAGGCCTCGGCCGCCGCCCAATAAGTTTGCGATGAAGCCACTGGTTGGTTTACTCTACAACCCCGTGGCTCCGTCCATTGTCGATTACGCGCCCGAGCTGGTGCAGTACGTCGAGGTCATACCCGATCGCCTGTGGTATGACTTCGGCTCGGAGGAGGCCAGCTCGCGGCGCTTTCGACGCGTACACGGAGCGATCGACGAATTGAAGCGCGTCGCGGAAGGACGCGTCGTCGCCGGGCACGGCATCGGACTATCGCTGCCGAGCGCGATGCCGCTCGATATCGCCGAGGTGGAGCAGGTTGCCTCGCTGGGAGCGGAGTTGGGATTTCAATGGTACAGCGAGCATCTGAGCGTGTTCATCGTCCCCAAAGGCAGCGTGCCGAACAGCCAGGCCGGCCTGGGATTGCCGACGCCGTACGACGACGAGACGTTCGATATCCTGCGCGCCAAGCTGCGCGTGCTGCGCGACGCCGCGGGCTGCGGCCTGCTGATGGAAAATGGCTCGTTCTTCGCGCCCATTCCGGACATGCCCATGACGGAGCCGCAGTTTCTAAACCGGCTGCACGCGGAGCTGGGCTGCGGGACGCTGCTCGATCTGCACAATCTTTATGTCACCTGGCGGAACGGCGGCGCCGACCCGCGCGAATATCTGGAGCAGCTCAATCCCGAGTGCGTACAAGAGATCCATCTCGGGGGCGGCGACATGATGGCCGGGTTCTACGCCGATTCGCATTCGGATGTCACTCCGCTCGACGTCTGGGAATACGCTTTCTCCATCGCGCCGAAGCTGAAGAACCTGCGCGCCATCACGTTCGAGTTTCACGAATCGTACTTCGAAAAGATCAAGATGGAAGGCATTGTTGCGGAGCTTGAACGGCTGCATTCCCTCGCCGCGTTCGTATGCTGATCGACTTTCAACAGGCGCTTGCGGACATGGTTGCGTCGCCCCAGCTCTGCCGGGCCGTGCGCGAGCAGCCGCGCGTTCTGCTCGAGCGCTACGATCTTTCGGAGCTCGAGCACGGCCGTCTGGTTGCCATGGCGAAGCATCGGGGAATGACCAGCAATTGCGTGCTGTACCGCGCCAACCGTCTCGCCCCGCTGGTCTTGAATTTGCCCGATCTGTGCCGCGCCCTCGGCGACGATCTGACGCCGCTTCTGGAGGACTATTGGGCGGCGTATCCGAACACCGACGTGAATTTCCTGGTCGAGTCCGACCGCTTCTGCCAATCCGTGCTTGACAAGGCGGACGGCGGCTTCGTCCTGGCGGAGCGGGCTCGCGAGGCGCTCGAGCGGGAGCATGCAAACCTGAAGCTTCGCCTGCTGGCGAGCCAGACGTTGTTGTAGAGCGCGCCGCGCGCGCTACGGATTGATCTGCCGCGCAGTCGAATCGGCGGCTTGCCGGTTTGCGATGATCGCGTGCGCCTTATCGAGCAGAGCCTTCGATTGAGGAAGCGCTTCGACGCCCTTCTTAATCTCCGGGTCGTTGTCCAGAGCCAAACGGTCGGCATCGTCCTTGCTGAAGGCGGTCACGAAAAACTCCTCGCGGAGATGCTCGGCGATCCAGTCGTGGTCGCGTTCAAAATCGGCCGGCTCAAAGTGCACGCCGCGCTTGGCGGAAAAAGCCTGAAAAGAATCCAGGATCTGGCCGTCCGGCGTCCACGTTTTCGAGAGCGGTTCGGGATGGTTGCCGAAGTAGTCGGCGGCGTAATAATAAAACGACAAAGATCCGAGAAGCTGCGCTTCGAGGGCCGTCAGCTTGGGCGTCGGGTATTTCTCGTCGGGCGTAATGCCGTCTCCGCCGAACACAACGCGTCCGCTATCGGTCTTCTTCATGTCCTCTTCATTATTCTTGGCGTTGCGGCCGCCCAGGTATTCCCAAAACGACTGGTGCGCGTAATCGCGCTGGATGAGGCGGCCGCTGGGCGTGTAGTATTTCGCGATCGTCAGAAGCAGCGCCGTGTTTCCAGCCAGCGGATAGGGCGCCTGGACCAGGCCCTTGCCGAAAGTGTTCTCGCCGAGGATCCAGGCGCGATCGTGATCCTGCAGCGCGCCGGCAAGGATCTCGGCGGCCGAGGCCGATCCGCGATCCACCAGCACGACCATGGGATATTCGGGACCGCGCTCGCCGCGCCGTACTACGAATTTCTGCTCCTGCGACGCGCGGCCGTGGTGCGTCACAATGATCTGGCCTTTGTGCAGGAAGCGATCGGCGACGGCGGCGGCTTCCTGGAGAATGCCTCCGGGATTACCGCGCAAATCGAGAACGAGGCCGTCAATATGGCTCTCCCCGAGACGCGCGAGGTGCTGCTCCACTTCGCGGCTGGTGTTCTCGTTGAACGAATCGATCTTAAGATAGGCGATACCGGGGCTGATCCAGAACGAAGTCTTGACGCTGTCGCGCGGAACTTCGTCGCGGACAACGTTAAAGAACAGAGGCTCGGGATTGCCGGGGCGGCGGATCTCAATAGTCGCCTTGGTGCCTCGCGGGCCTTTCAGCAGGCTCGACACGGTGGAAATGTCCGCTTTCTCGACGTTCTTGTCGTTGACCGAAATAATTTGGTCGCCGGCATGAATTCCGGCCCGAAAAGCGGGCGACCCTTTGAAGGGATAATTGACGATCACCTTGCGTTCCGGGGCCCAGATGATCATGCCCACGCCGTAATAGTGGCCGACCTGCTCCTCGCGCAGCGCTTGGTATGCCTTGGGGTCCCAGAAGCTCGAATGCGGATCGAGCGTGCGGAGCATGGCTGGGATGGCGCCGTGATAGACCGTCTGATCGGGGTCTACTTTATCGGCGAAATTCGATTCGACGGTGCGATAGACTTGGGCGAACTTCTTGAGGCTGTCGCGGATCTCGTCGTCCGATTGGGGGGCGGCCGAAAGGCCGAAAGAGAGGCACAGAGCCAAAAACGCGGCTCCGGCCGCGGGGCGGCGGCGAAAAAGCATTCAGGGGACTCCAGGTTTTTTCATGGTAGCAGCATTTCAGCGCCACATTTCCACATACCACGCGCCGGACAGTACCGGGACTGAAGATTTTGCGGCGTCCGGACGATTCTTCAATTGCATGCTTCGAGCTGCCTGGATCTGCGGCCTCCTTTCAACGCACGACTACCACCTGCGCGTCAGGCAAAGACGATTCGGACCGCGCGCCGTTCGCGGCAACGACTCCGCCTTGGCGCCGATGGAGAAGCTGCTTTTCGAGGACCGGCTGGCAATCGTGCTGTTCCTGGTCGCCGTCGGCATCCTCGGTTACACCTTGTTGAACGCCCCCGCGTTTCAGTAGCGTACGCTTACAGTGAGTGCGCCTCCGCTGGATCGCGGTCCTGGTCTTTGTTTTTTCTTCCGTTTTGAACTACCTCGACCGGCAGATTTTGGCCACCATGGCCGATGTCTGGCGAACGCGGCCGGAGTTCCCGTTCTCCTATTCCGACTACGGCTTGCTGTTGTCGGTGTTCTCGATCGCCTACGCGGCGGCCGCGCCGTTTGCCGGACTGTTTCTCGATCGCGCCGGCTTGAATCGCGGAATCGCGACATCGGTTGCGCTGTGGGCGGTGGCCAGCGCGGGAACGGGCACGGCGCACGGCCTGACGAGTCTGCTGGCGTGGCGCGCGCTGCTCGGCATCGCCGAAGCGGCCGGGGTTTCGGCCGTCGGCAAGGTCATCGGCATGTATCTGCTGCCCGAAGAGCGAGCGGTCGGCAACGCCACCAGCCAGCTCGGCCTCAGCCTGGGAGCGGGACTGGCGCCCAAGTTCGCCATATTTTTCGCCTATCGCTATAGTTGGCGTTTGACGTTCTTCGCCGCCGCGATCCTGAGTCTGCTGTGGATTCCGCTGTGGCTGGCCACCTCTCGCGCCATTCCCGCGGCGGTCGAGCCGGAAGGGGCTTCGGCGGGAATTCGTTCCGAGGGCTTGTTGAAAGACCCGCGCTTGTGGGCGTTGATGGCTGCGAACGCGCTCGGCATGACGCTCTACAGCTTGTGGACAAACTGGAGCCCGGCCTACCTGGTGCATTTAGGACTGACGCCGCCCGAAGCGTCAAATTACTCCTGGGTGGTGCCGATTTGCGGCTATTTCGGCGGCTTTCTGGGAGGATCGCTTTCCTGGCGATTTGTGCGCGCCGGAGACTCGCCGGTGCGGGCGCGCAAGCGCGCATGCCTTCTGGCCGCCTCGGGATGTCTCGCCACGGCCGCCGTCCCACTGTTCCCCACGCCGCTGGCCGCCACTGCCGGGATGTCCTTCAGTTTTCTCTGCATCGGCGCCTGGAGCACGAATCTCTACACTATTCCGGTCGACATCTACGGCTCGGGGCGCGCCGGTTTCGCCGTTTCCGGCCTGGTGTTTGCCTATGGCGCCATGCAGGCTGTGATCTCGCGGCCTCTCGGCGGCATGATTGAGCGCTACGGCTTTGTGCCGGTGTGTCTCTCCTTTGCCGCGCTGCCGCTGGTGGCCGTTGCCATCGTCTACCACTGGATTTCGGACCGCACGCCGACAACCTGAGGCCGCCTTTTCCCGCGCCTGAAACTCTACCGCCCCGCGGTTAACTGGCGCGCGTCGAGATAGGACGCTACGGCGGTCGCGCGGCCTTCCGCATCCGCCAGGGCCACGTAGCCATCCGGCCGCACTAGATAGACGGCATCGCGCTCGAGGCCGGCTTGACCCATTTCAGGGCGCCACGGAAAGACGTACAGCGTCAATTTTCGTCCTTCACACAGTGCCTGGATCTCGCGCGTGGCGGCGCCGTAGACATGCGCCTGCCAATCCAACGAAGTCAAGGGCGTAAAGTTGTCCTCGCCGGCGCCGTCGGGCTCTACCCACGGCAAACGATCGCCGCCGTGAACGGCGCCCGCGCGCCCCTCGCTCAAGCTGCTTGCGCGGTAGTTCACCGCTGTCTGTGAGACGGTTCGAAACAGGAAACGCCGCACCGGCGCGAGCTTGAAAAGGGGCGAGACGAAGAGCGGCACGACATCTAGCCGCACTCGCCGGGCGATCGCCCCGCTGCTGGTCACGCCCGTGAAGGCCCGATCGGTCGTCGCGACCAGGCGGCGCGCGAAGGCAATTCGTTCCGGCTCGTAGCTGTCGAGAAGTGGCGCGCCGGCGCGTCCGCGCAGCACGGCGCCGAGTTTCCACCCGAGGTTCGCCGCGTCGCCGATGCCGGTGTTCATGCCCTGTCCGCCCACGGGACTGTGGATGTGCGCGGCGTCGCCGAGCAGGAACGCGCGGCCCATGCGAAAACGATCGGCCACACGATGGTGCACGCGGTAGGTCGAGAACCAGTTCACGCGCTCCACGTCGATGCGCATCCAATCCATTACGCGCCTGCTCACGTCTCCCCACGACAGGTTGTCGCGCTGGCGTCCGGGTTCCTCGCGCACGGTTCCAACCAGCCGCGCGCGCCCCTCGCCTTTCAGCGGAAACACGGCGAGAAAATCGGCGGTGTCGAGGGCCACGTGCACCTCGCCGTTTAGCGCCGCTCCGCCCCCTTCGACGTCGGCCACATAAAAGAGGTGCTCGTACGTCCCGCCCGGAAAACCGATCTGGAGCTTCTCTCGCACGGTGGAACGCGCGCCGTCGCACCCGGCAATGTAGTCCGCTTGGCATGTTTCCACGGTTCCATCGGGTTTTTTCAGGCGCGCCAGCGCGCAACCAGTCGACTCCTCACATCCCAGGAGCTCCGTACGGCGCTCGACGTGGACGCCGAGTTCGGCCAACCGCTCGACCAACAGCCGTTCGTGCTCGTCTTGCGGGAAGATCAGGGCGTACGGGAAGGGGCTGAGACCCGCGCCGATATCGCCGAAGACAGCGTGCGCCGCGCGCTTGCCGGCTACCCAGAGATTGACGGCGAGGGCCTTCCGTCCACGCTCGACGACCGCGCCGGCGAGGCCGAGCTGGTTGTAGAACTCCAACGTGCGCGCCTGCACGGCCACCGCGCGCGACGTCGTCTCCGGTTCCGCCGTTTTGTCGACGATTCTCACGCGCACGCCCACACGCGTCAGCCATAGAGCCAAGACCAGGCCCGTCGGGCCGGCTCCAACGATGAGAACTTCGGCGTCATGAGAGCTCGGCACCCTGCTAGCTTAGCCCAAGCAAACGGCCGGGATTTCCGCAGCGCGCCTCTATCCGCGCCGTGCCTCTAAAGGAATGGCCGCAATCAGCCGAACGACGGATTTGAACCCGCTCGGCTCACTCGTGCGCGTCATCACAGTCGCCGCCGCATTGTGTCTTACGGCGACGGCCGCGATCGAAGTCCCTTCCCGCCCCATCGCGGCGGACGAATGTTGCGTCCTGCTCGGGACCGGAGGCAGTTCGAAATCCCCGATCGGCGGCTCGGATCTAGGCGGCTCGGGTCCGGGCATCCCGGTCCTCGCGCAAACGGCATCGTCAATCGCGCCGCCGGCATTTTGGACCGCTCTCTCCGCGTTTGCGGCGCTCCTTCTGTTGTGGCCCTTTCGTGAGCGGTCTATCCGAAACCGGCGCCAGTTCTTGCGGCGCTTGGCTTTGACGGGCGAAGAGGCGGCCGGTTGCGCAACGCCCCTCGAAGTGGCTCGCAAATTGATGGCAGCCATCGGCGCGCCGCTGCGCATCTCGGGCCTCGGCATCTTCGTTTACAACCGCCAGAGTCAGTTGCTCGACAGCTTTCACGGCGAAGGAACGGCTCGCGAATATGCCGGTCTGGAGCCATTATCGAATCCGATCGCCGAGGCCGCAGCGGCCGTCTTACGAACTCGCGACCCGCTGAGCGTGCCGGACTCGCGCGGCAGCCCGTTTTTCCGGGCGGGCGATTTGCGCTCGCCGCGATCGGCGCTGTTTCTCCCCATGCTCTCGCAATCGGAGCTTGCTGGAGTTCTCGAAATCGAATGCCGCGAGCGCGCCCGATCGTTCTCCGTGGACGAACAAGCCGTCCTGCAGCACGTCGCAAATCAGGCCGCCGCCGTTTTGCGCGCGCAGGAACAACAAGCTCTGCGCGAGGAACTGTTGCGGACAGAAAAGCTCGCCGCCGCGGGACAGCTCATGGCTGGAATCGCCAACGAGCTGCGGCCGCCGCTCGAGACCCTGGTGCGCCTTGGCGACAGCCTACGGGGAAAATGCGGCGCCGCGGAGCCGATCGTCGCGCCGATGATTGTCGAAGCGCGCCGGGCCGCCGGTATCGTCCAACGTCTCCTGGCCTTTTCGACACCCGATCGCAGGGAGCCTGAAGCCGTCGATCTGAACGAGACGATCGCGCGAATTACGGGCCTGCACCGCGCCGTTCCTCGCGCCAGGAACATCCCGCTGCGGCTGCGGCTATCGAAGCAGCGCCCCATCACGCTGGGATCGCGCGAACAGCTTTCGCAGGTGTTGCTGAACCTGATTAGCTTTGCCGAGCAGTCCCTGTCCGAAACCCGCGGCGCCGCGGAGATCGGCATCACTACGGTTCTGTTGGCGCGCCGCGCCATTGTCGAGATATCCTGGCCCGCAAGAGCGGTCGAAGCCGATCCCGGCGGCGGGGTGGCGGATTTGAATGGAAACGGCGCACTCAGTCTGGCGCTTTGCCGCGGAATCATGCAGAGCCATGGAGGAGAACTGCGTGTTTGCCAGCCTGGCGCCGAGTTGCGTTTTGAACTGGATTTACCGGCACTCGAAACCCTCGCAATGGAAACGAAACCGGCCAATACAAAACAGCGGGGGACCCGCCCGGCGAGCGCTTTGTGGAGCGTCAAATGGTGGAGCGCCAACTGACCGTTTTGGTGGTTGAGCCGGAAGCGGGCAGCCAACGTCACGTCGCCAACGCCTTTACCAGCTTGGGCCATCGCGTCGTGCCGGTAGCCAGCGCCGACGAGGGCGCCGACCTGATCGAGCGGCTGCATTTCGATCTGGCGGTGTGCGCGTTCCGACTTCCGGGTCTTAGCTGGACCGATTTTCTCGAACGCGTTCGCAACGAAGTGGACGGCGTTATCCTTCTCGCTGACGCTTACGATCCTAAACTCGCGGGCGCATTTCAGTCCACTAATATCTCCGTGCTGATCAAACCCGCCGATCCCGCCGAGATCAAGCGCATCTGCGAGTCGCTAGAAGCCAACAAAACGCCCGCCTTGGCGCGCCGTTAACTCCGGCGCGGCGCTTCTTCCTCCAGCCGCTTCCGCAATGCCGAGAGATAAGCGTCGATGGTTGCGGTGTATCCCATGATGAAGCGCGACACGAAGCGGAAGATCGGGTTGTAGACTTCGCCGCGCTCGGTAATCTGAACGGCGGCGCCACTTGATTCGGGCCGTATCTCGTAGATCCACTCGCCGCCAAAGGGCAGATTGCGGTCCGCAATGCGGGTCACAAGCCGCCTTGGAGGATCCGCTTCTATCGCCTCGAAAGTGATCGCGCCGCCATGCCGGTCGACCTCTCTCCAGCGACGCCGCCCCTCGCGGTCCGGGAGACTCTCGCATTTGGTCAACTCGGGCCGCCACGACTGATCGCCCGCCACCAGATCCCAAATTCGCTCCGGCGTCTGTTGCAGATGGATCGTTCCTGAAGCCACATGAGCCTTGGGCAGCAGCATGCCCGTAACAAACACCGCGGCCGCCAGTCCGGCAAGTACGATAGCGCCGATCAAGATAGTATCTCATGATGGTTCTCCCGCATGTTATCCCAACCTCAAATTTCCCACGAGGAGGCACGCTCGCCTCCGGGTGAGCAAGTCCCTCGCGAGGCAATGGATGTTCGCCCTGAGAAGCAGTTGTGGAATCGACTTGTTAGCCCTGATATTGTTGGAGGACGACTGCACGCCGGGAGTGAGATTCAGCAGATATGCACGTTGCGGTTGACAATGGGCAGGTCCGTGATCTCGGCGTTGTCGACGGTGCGGCCGATCTGGGGATTATCGGTATTGAGCAGCGGCGCGCTGCCGGTGACTGTTAACGGATTCGCCGACAGCGCCGACTTGGAGCGAGGCATCCACCCGCGCCGTCACGTTCACCTCCAGCACCACTCCATCGCGCACGAAGCGCTTAAAGGCTTCCGCGGACCGCGACCGAGTAGCTGCCTATAGGCAGGAAATCGATGCGGTATTCGCCCTGTGTATTCGTCATCGGGGCGCGCGGAAAATTCGTGCTGGCATTGGTAGCGGTGACATGCGCATCGCGACCGGGGCCCGTTGCATCGATCACGGTTCCGGCGACGCTAGTGGTTGTGATCTGCGCAGCCATCCAGGGCGTTGTCACGGCCCAGATGAACGCGGCGAGGAGGCTGGCGGAACGTGTCGTGTTCATAGCTGATAGAGCCTTGCTTTATGTCATTTGCCGGCGTCGTGTGGAGCAAGCGAATTATCGGTTGTTTACCTAAAACGGAGCCGGTATAGGGTTCAACACGTCGCTCTTTGCGAAGAGCTCTTCGAGACGGCAGTCGCAGTTGAATTTCTCGCTGTTTAAGAATTTCAAGTTCGGCGAACGCTGGAATTTGCAGTTCCGCGCGGAGTGCTACGACGTCCTGAATCACCCCAATTTCGACGCTCCCAACATGACCGTCACCGGCTCGAACTTCGGCGTGATATCGACGCAAGGATCGCCCTCGCGGCAATTTCAGGGAGCGTTGAAGCTGTCGTTCTAAGGCGCGCTCAACGGACCGGGCGCTACCATCGAGGCGGAGTGCTCCATGTCCGACAAGAACCCCGGCGGCACGCTGCGGCCGCCGACTGAAATCCTGACCAGGGGCTTCGATCCACGTCTTTCGGTGGGGTCGGCGCGGCCGGCCGTGTTTCGCAGCTCGACCTATGTATTCTCCAGCCCCGAAGCGGCGGAGCGCGCCTTCGACCTTATGGGGGGACGCGCCAAGCGTGCGCCGGGCGAAGAAGTGGACCTCGTGTATTCGAGATTCAATCATCCGAACGCGGAGATTCTGGAAGATCGCGTGACGGCGCTCGAGAACGGAGCGCGCGCCGCTCTGGTTTTCAATTCCGGCATGGCGGCGATAATGACCGCCATCCTGACTTTCGCCCGCCCCGGAGATACGGTCGTCTACACGGTGCCGATTTACGGGGGCACGCAGCATTTTGTACAGGATTTTCTGGAGCCGTTCGGGGTCCACGGCATAGCGGCGCGCGCGGGGGATGGCGCGGCGCTCGATGAGACGATCGAAGCGGGGAAGAACGTGCGGCTCGTGCTGATCGAGACGCCGGCGAATCCCAATTTGACGATGACGGATATACGGCGGGCGACGGAGGCGGCGGCGCGCGCCCGGCCGAAGCCGCTCGTAATGGTGGACAACACGTTGATGGGACCGGCCTTCCAGCATCCGCTTGATCTGGGCGCGGACATTTCGTTGTATTCGGCGACAAAGTATCTGTCCGGGCTGAGCGATATGATCGGCGGCGTGGCGATCGCGAACGATCCGGACCTTGTGCGCCAGATGCGCCGCTGGCGTAGTTTGTTCGGGAACATTCTGCAACCCGACGAGTGCTGGATGCTGGATGGGCGATTGCCGACCGTGGCGCTGCGGATGAACAGATCGAGCAAGAATGCGGAGCGGATCGCAATGCGCCTGCGCGACCACCCCAAGGTGGAGCGGGTGCTATATCCCGCGCTGTTCGACGATGCCGGGCAGAAGAGCATTTACGAACGGCAATGCGATTTCCCCGGCGGGATGCTATCGATTATTTTGCGCGGAGGAAAAACGGCGGCATTCGAATTTCTGCGCAATCTGAAGATTGCCAAAAATGCGGTGTCGCTGGGCGGAGTGGAGACGCTGGTGTGCCATCCGAAGACGACGACCCACTCCGGATTCAGCGAAGAGGAGTTCGCGGTGGCGGGGGTGACCGACGGGCTGGTGCGGGTATCGGTCGGGATTGAGGATTGGCGCGATCTGCTGGCGGATTTCGAACAAGCGCTTGCAGCCGTGTAACCGCATTACGGCGTGTAGGGGACGAGGCGGTTACCACCATAATCGAAGGCGTAATCATAGCTCGCCAGCTCCCTGGGAGTAGGGCGCCTCAACATCATTTTCACGCGTTCGAGTTTTAAATCCCGATCGTGATACGTCAGACGCGCCGTCATGAGCGGTATCCAATCGCCGGCATCGAAAGGATCGTCCATCAGAATTAATTTGGCCTTTTTGGGAAGCGTGGGATGGAGGCGCAGTAGCTCGGAGCGAAGATGAAATACCGGGCTGCGAGCCTGGTCCGCTTCGAACCAAGGCATGGGGCCATCGAAGGAGAAGCTCAGCAGCAGGACGGCCGCTGTAAAGGCGAACAGCAGCACTCGCTCCGGCTCGAAGGTGTTCACCGGCAGCTTGGGGCGGCGCCAAAAGCGGTGATACATCCAGTCGCGCCCATTCACTAGAAGAGAGGCGAAGTATATGGCCCATCCGAATGTCGCGATGTAAGAGGCGTAGAGGGCGCGCGTGGTTATGAAGTTAACGGGCAGCGGCGCGACCAGCGCAAAGAGAGCCAGAAATTGCAGATGCTTGAGTCGCGAAACGAACGCGATTGTGAGCGCGGCGGCGAAAGCTATGACGACCCATGAAGGCTGGAACGCGCCGCCCGGGAGGCAGAAGAGATTATCGAAATTGGCGCCGCTGGTTTCAAGAAACTGCTTCACTCCGATGTGCAGCTTGTATGCTTCGTTGTTGGCCAGTCTGCTTTCGGGCCGGAGGCGGACTAGAATCGTGGCGGCGCTTATAGCAAGGAGGAGAGCTAGCAGTATTGCGCCCAGGGAAGAGCGATGGGGCGGAGCGTAAATAAGCTCGTATAAAATGAGCGCCAAAGCAAGCGTCGCGGCTGTTTCCTTGGCATTTAGAGCGCCTAGCGCGAAGAGATAGACGGCGATCCAACGGCGTACGCTTGGTTGGGAGCCGGATTGCCGGGCGCCGATGTAGAGCAGCATCGCCGTCAGATAAAGCGTCCCGCAGAGGACGTCGTAGATCGTTCCATTGTTGAGATAGATGTCGGTGAAGCGGCGGTGAAACGAGCTTAGGAACGCGGCCAGGATGGCAATCTCGGGCGAGCCTGTCAGGCAACGCGCAAGTTTGTAAACAAGGACGATGTTGAGGAGCAGGAGCGCGTAAACCGTGATTCGGAAGGGCAGCGGGTGAAAGCCGAAGATCGCGAACAGAATGCGATAGACGGCGGCCACCAAGGGCCTGTAGGCGGTCGTGAAGGGATCGATGTTGGAGAGGAGGAGTTTGCGGACGGGCGTGTCGAAGGCCCAATACATGTTCATGACGTCGTCGGGTGAGAAGTAAACGAAGAGGCCTCGCCAGCCTTGCGCCAGGAACCAGAGAGCAATAAACGCGGCGACAATAAGCGTGCGGGCGCGCGACGATTCGCGGGCGCGGGAGGCAAAATCGCCCATCGACTGCTGTATCGGAGCGCTGGCCATACGAACAACGAAATCGATATGGTACATCGAGCCGCTTGCGGGAGGATAGAATTATGTTTTTGATGGAGGGACCGATATGCCGATGCAAGTTTGTATGGGCGCGCAGATGATGTGTACGTTCGGGATGGCCCCGAGCCAACTCGTCGTTTTGCCGCTACATAAGACCTTTACGGACCAGATGCCGGACGCCAACATCATGGATCACGTTCCGATGCTCAATATCATGCCGTTTGGGATGTGTATGTCGCCGGCGAATCCGGTCGTGGCGGCGGCGACAGCCGCGGCGTTGGGAGTCCTGACGCCCATGCCTTGCATTCCGAACACGCCGGCGCCGTGGGTGGCCGGGGCGCCGACCGTGATGCTCGATAATGCGCCAACGTTGGACAATGTTTCGCAGCTCATGTGCGTCTGGGGTGGCGTGATTACTTTCGTGTACCCGGGCGAGGTGACGGTAATGGTGCCCTAGCGGGAATATCTTGCGAACAGGATTTCGGCCACGTTCCGGACGTATTGCTCGTCGCTGAGCTGCTCGACGGCCTCCGGCGGGAACTCGACGAAATCGCGAAAATAAGACGCCAGTTGTGCGAAGAGTTCGACGCGCGCGCGGGGCTCGAACTGGTCGCGTCGAAGAAGGGAATCGAGCGCGATCGTGGCGGCTTCGGGCGGTACGCGCTGGCGCAGGCGCGCCGCGAGATGGCGATGCTCGAGCAGCGAGTTGTAACGTCCGCTGAGAAGCTGGTTGAGATCGGGCTGCGGTGGCTTACTATCGCGAACGACGATGGTGTTGGCCGCCAGATCTCCCAGGCGTTGGGAATAGCGCGTGAAGAAGCAGGAGGCGCCTCCGGCTAAATAGAACAACGGGAGCGCGTCGATGAAGCGCAGAAGATTGCGGACGACGATCTGGCTGAACTCCAGGCGCAGCGCGTGTTCATCCATGACGCGCAGCCCAAGAGCGCGCTTGCCGAGGGTCTGGCCGCGCCACAGCCATTCGGCTGCGATGCCGTAGCCGATCGACAGGACGAAAAAGGCGATTGCAAAGATCGCCTGACCGGCGGCGAAGGCCTTGGCGGCGCCGAATACGCGTTCGAGCCCGGCGGACGCGGCGCTGATGCACGCCATATCGATAGCAACGGCGAGAAAACGGCTGACCGGACCCGCGAGAGGCAGCGAAAACGTGATGCCTTCGGGCGTGCGCAGCGTCATCGCGCCGGTTTTGGTCACGCGGTCCTTCCGGCGCGCGCCAGGAACAGCGAGAGCGCCGCAAGCTCCGCGATCCCGAAGGCGATCTTCAGCGCGTAGGGGATCACTGGCCGATGGTATTGCGACAGAAACGCCTCGACGATTCCGGCCCATACCAGCATCAGGGCCGCTCCGAAAACGAGCGTCATGAGATCGGGCAGGATTCGCCGCAGACGCGCTCGGCGGGTCTCGCGGCTGCGCCACCCGACGAGAGCGCTCGCCAGCAGAAACCCCGCTTGTCCCCCGACAAGCACGGCAGGAATTTCGAAGGCGCCGTGCGGTAGAAGCCAGCCCAATAAAAAGGCAGTCTGGCCGCCGTGGACGTAATCGAATGCGATGGCCCCCAGGATGACGCCATTATAGAAAAGCATCACCATCGTCCCCACGCCCCAGGTGATGCCCAGCGCCATGGTGAAGATGGTCACCTGGGTGTTGTGCGTCATGAGCATGGCCGCGAAAGGACTTTTCTGGCCGGCGAGGCGGTCGCTCTTGGCCGCTTCTTCCTTCTTGACGCGCTCGGCTGGAGTCTCCATGAGAGCGTCGAATGGCATGATGTCGCGCTTCGCTTCGGGGTCGAACTTCAGGGCGGCGGCGCCGAAGATGCAGCCGGCGATGGTGAGGGCGAGCGCCAGGTAGAACGGCGCGACGCGGCGGCGGAACGTACGCGGAAACGTTTGCGTCAGCCAGCGCCACGGATTCAGCTTGCGCCTGGTTGCGCGTTGGTGTTGCGCGCTCGAATGGATCTGGCCGTACGCGCGGGCGACGATGCCTTCAAGATAACCGCGCAGGGCAGGCTCGCCTGAGAAGGTCGCAATTTTGGCCAGGCTCGCCGAGCAGCGTTGATAAAGCTCGTGAAAAGCGAGTACTTCCGCCAGCGGCAGCTTGCGCTCCGGATCGCGCTCAATTCCGTCGAGCATGGTTTCAAGGCGCTCCCAATAGGGACGCTCGTCTTTCACGAAACGTTCGAGGTCGACGATCACAGAAGCTGCCTCTGCTTGATTTCAGCGTACAGCGATGCGAGCTGGACGCCGGCGTTGCCGGGATCGAGCAGCGCGAAATGGACACCGTCATGTTCAAGGCTCTTGCCCAGCTCGCGAAGCTTATTCCACATCAGATGACCGCCGAGGTCTCGATAGATGTCGGCAGTCTCGCCGGGCGGCGCGCCTTGAAAAAGAGGATGGACGGCGGCGGGCCGGGACATGGCGGCGAGCACGAGGTGCCGGCGCCGAAGAAGGTGGACGTTCCGCGCGAAGCTTTCGGCCAGAGCGGGATCGTCGAGCTCGGTGAGGAAAACGATGAGAGCGCGGCGGCGCAGTCTCAGACGGAGCAGTGTGCAGACCTCGTCGAAATCGGGCGTCACGATGCGGGGCTGCAGGGCGTAAAGCGCTTCGCGGCAAGCGCCGTAATGGGCTTTGCCGCTGCGTGCGCGGACGAAACCATGGACGCGATCGCTGAAGGTGACAAGGCCGAAGAGGTCGCCCCGTTTTTCGGCGGCAAGCGCGAGCAGGAGACAGGCCGTAATGTTGCGCTCGAGGATCGGCGCGGAGCTTTCGGCGCCGCAGCGCGCGGTGAGGCGCGAGGAATCGAGGATGATATAGACCTCTTGCGTGCGCTCGACCTGGAAAACGCGCGTGATGGGGTGGCCGCGGCGCGCCGTTGCTTTCCAGTCGATCTCGTCGAAGCCGTCGCCGGGCGAGTACTCGCGGAGTTTTTCGAACTCGCGCCCTTTGCCGACCTGACGATGTATACGCAGGCCCGCCTGTGGCCGCCGCAGGAACAGGCCGGGCGCGTTTTTCCGCTCCGAAGCGAGATTGGGATAGACGCGGACTTCGGTCGCGAGCGGAAAGAGAGCGCGGGCGTTCCACAGGCGCAGCGGCGATGGCGCTTCGGCGGCGCATTGCGTGAGGGCGTAGCGCCCGCGCTGGACGGGTGTGCAGGTCCACGCGATGCGCGAGTTCGCGGCCGCCGGAAGAGCGACCGTCTTGTCTTCGGATGGAGAGACAATTTCGGACGGAAGATCGGGCGCGATGCGAAGTGTCCGGGCCCGTCGGGAGTTGGAACGGAACACGAGGTCGAAGGAGGATTCGCGATCTTTCCAGAGGCGAACGAGATCCGGCGCCGCGACGCCGATGCCGTGGAGCGAGTGGCGGGCAAAAATGCCATCGAGCGCGGCCACGGCGACGGCGCCCCCCAGGATGGCGATGGCCGCCGCCGGCCAGAGCCCCGCCCATGCAAACGTCAATGAGGGGATGACGACCACGGCCGTAAAGAGTAGCAGCAGGGGCGCAGGGACAATCTTGATAGATGGCGCGCTCAACGCGGTACAGGCGCCTCGCTGAAAATCTTGCGAATCACCTCGCCCGCGGTTTGTCCCTCGATTTCGAATTCCGGGCGCAGGATCAGACGGTGCTCGAGGACGGCGACGCCCATGGCGCGTATGTCGTCGGGCGTCACGAAATCGCGGCCTTCAATGGCGGCCTGTGCGCGCGAGGCGAGCAGCAGCGCCTGCGTCGCCCGAGGGCCCGCGCCAACCAGAATGCTTTCGTGCGTGCGCGTGCGGCGGATCACGTCGACCAGGTAGGCGATCAACTCCTCGCGAATGAGTACGCCGTTGAGGCAGGCGCGGAGCGCGGGCAATTCGGATGCGGCGACGCGGCATTCGACGGCGCCGCGGGCGAGAGTGTCTTCGGGAGAGTCCTCGCCGAGCATGCGCTGCGCTAGAGTCAGCTCCTCCTCGCGCGCGGGCCACGTCATCGAGATCTTGAGCATGAAGCGGTCTTTTTGCGCTTCGGGAAGCGGGTACGTGCCTTCGTATTCGATGGGATTCTGGGTCGCGAAGACGGTGAAGTTGGAAGGGAGTGGATGCGTCTCGCGATCGATCGTGACGGCCCGCTCCTGCATGGCCTGTAAGAGGGCGGATTGCGTTTTCGCCGGCGCGCGATTGATTTCGTCGGCCAGGAGAAAGCTGGTAAAAATAGGTCCGCGGACGAGCATGAATTCGCTCTTTTGAAGATTGAAGACGTTCGTGCCGGTGATGTCGGCGGGCATGAGGTCCGGAGTAAACTGAACCCGCGCGAAATCGCATCCGAGCACATGGGCGAGCGTGCGCGCAAGAAGCGTTTTCGCGAGTCCGGGCACGCCCTCGATCAGGGCGTGCTGGCCGCTGAAGATCACGACGAGGCACTGATCGACCACGGCATCCTGCCCGATGATGACCTTGCGCACTTCGCGGCGAATGTCCTCTAGCGCGTCGGCCAGTTTTTCCAGGTTGGCGTTCATCGTTCTCGTTGGGTGATTACGCTTTGAATGGTACGGTAAATCTCGACAGGAGTTCGTTTCGACGCCGGCTCGGCAAGCTGGCGGAGGATGGCTAGTTTCTCAGGCGCGAAGGAGCGGCCATCGCGTCCCGTCTTTTCCCATTCGGCGATGCAGGCGGGGATCAGGGCGGATACCGGAATGTTGCGCTCCAGCAGGTGCTCGAGCGCGGAAGCGGAATCGCGCTCCCTTATCAGGCGCGCTTCGCCGGGGGCCGCTTCGCGACGGGGCGGAAGCAGCGGCGACGAGTTGCGCCAGATAAAGAGCGCCGCCAGAACCAAAAGACCGGCTAGCAGTCCGGTCAGCCGGTAGCGGCGCGCGAGCATCGCAATGCTGGAGGTTTCCGATAGCCCGAGGTGGTGCTCATCGAAAAGAACGGTGCGGTTTGGTCCCAAAACGCGAGCCAGCAGCGCGGTATTGCGATCGCCGGCGAGCGATTCATTACTGAAAGAATAAGCGTTGTCGGCGAGAAGGACGCAGCCCGTCCCGAAGCGCTTCTCGGCGATGGGCGTGACTGCGCCGCCGGTCTTGATAATCAGGGCGGTGCGTTTGGGAAGACCTCCGCGAGGTTCTGGTTGTGCGGTTTGTGCCTGCGATTTTTTCACGTAAGCGAACGTGATGCCCCAGCGCTTCTCGAGGGCGCTGTCGATCGCTTCCATGCGGGCATGGGGCGCGATGGGTTTCACCGGCGTCATCGCAATCACGATACGAAAACCGCCGGATGCAAGCTGCTCGAACTCCTTGAGGTTTTCTTCGGGGAGCAGCGCAAACGTGAATGGATCCTCGCCGATCCACAACAGAGTGGAGGCGGCGCCGTGCAGCTCGTCCAGAGGTTGGAAATTGCGCCGCGCGGAGTATCCGGGGAGTTGCGCGACGCTCTCGAAGAGAACCTTGGAGCCTAGCGGGTCGCCGCGCAAGGAGGAGTACGCGGGATAAATATCGCCGGAGGCGAGGCGCAGATCGTAGAGCTGGACGAGGCCCCATACGAAGCCGGCGCCGATTACCGCGAGCAGCGCCCAAGCGGCCTTATTGTTCGACATAGGACCTGGTTGAGGCGAGGTTCTCTTCGATCTTCGCTACCTGCTCGCGAGTGACGTCGTACATGCCGTACCAGGCGCGCTCGAAGAGCCGCACGGTGTCGCTGAATAGCGGCAGGATCTCGGGTTTCGAACGCGCGCGGCGGCGCAGCTCGCGGGCATAATCGCCGTTCGATTTTCCGCGGTCGATCACGACCAGCGATCGTGCGCCAAGATAAGCGAGGTTGGCCAGGTAGAGCGCCCGTAGCGCCAGGCGGAGATCGTTGCGCGCCATGCACTCCCGGGCAGTGCGGAGCCATTCGTCGGCTGGTAGTTGACTGGCCAAGGCTTCATCAAGCGCAAAATCGGGGAGGGCCGCCGTGATGGTTTCGGCCGCAACCGGGGCACGCGGACGGCGTCGAATCGCGGCCACGAGCAGGATAAGACAGATCGCGATCGCGGCGCCAATCAAAATGTAGATCCAAGTTCGAACCGCAGGCATGCGATGCTTTTCGGCGGCCTTGGACTGCCTGGGACGAAAATGCTCGTGCAGCCAGTTGAAGAAAGCGTCGAGCCAATTGGCGGCCTTGTCCACGATGCTGTCGAATATGCGGACCACCCAACTCTTGCTCTCCGCGTGCTGATATCGATGAGGCAAACGCCAGGAGAACTCGGGGTGTTTGAGCGTGGCGTCGATGGCGCGATTCAGGTCCTGCGTTGGAGGCGGCTGCGCGTGGAGGACAGAGCCGCCGAGCAGCGCGGTCACAAGCAGCGCTTGCGCGGCGATCTTTTGCAGTTGCGCCCGAAGGTCCTCGCCGGTGGCGAGCGATTCCCCATAGTGGCAACGGAGGACGTAGACGGCCTTTACGAGCGGGTCGACAACGGCGTAGGTCAGCGCTGCCGTGATGGCCAGGAAAGTCGAGTTAAAGAGCAGGGTTTCGCCGCGGCTCAAAGCAGTCTCGATCCCCAGAAAAGATTTCAGCAGTTGCGGGATGAGCAAGAGCAGAACTCCGATGTTGAGAAAGACAACGATAGCCAGCGCGAAGAAAATGGCTAGAACGGTCCAACTTTGCGGCTGCCAGAGAGCAGCCTGGCGGCGGGCGGATCGCACGATGCCGCGCAGGCCGCGCGCGTCGGCGTAGGACACTGCGATCAGATTTTGATAGAAGGCGAAGACGGCCCCGAGCGGAATGGTGGCCAGAGCGGCGAGCGGGAGCAGAATCAGCTTCGAAGGTTGCAGCGAAGCTTGCACAAAGGCGATGCGGCGTACCGATGTCATTGGAGAGCCGGTGAGAGCGGACCGTAGCCTCTGCGCAAAAAAACCCTGCCAGGCGGACATCCACAGAAAGAGCGCGGCAACGGCGAAGGCGGCTGCCGCTCCGTGCCGGTATGCGAGAGCGCCGCGGGCCATGTCGTCCCAGAAAAAGAGAAAGGCGAGCAGAAACGGCAGCGTTCCGGCGTAGTAGGCCGCGAGCGCGGAGGCGGGAGCGTTGCGCAGAAGTAGAGCGGCCTCTTCAAGGAGATCGAGCGCCGGTTTCGAGCGCGCCTGCGGGCTCATCCTATTTTCCCGGTCATCTATTTCCCCGGTCATCTATTTTCCCCACAAGGTTCCGTCGTGAACGGAAGCGGGGAGGAGCATGAGCACCCGCCCGATTGCGTAGAACAGCATCCAGGCAAGCAGCAGACCAGCGGCCGGCAGACCGCCCGAAGCAAAGCGCAAGAGGCTGCGGCGGCCCGGCGCCCGCTGGACGGCGATCTTAAGGCAGGCGGCGCAGACGACGCGGCCTTCGTGCTCCGTGACGCATTCGCGGCAGTAGAAATTGCGGCATAACGGGCAGCGCGCCACGGCTTCGCGAAAGTCGTGAATGAAACAGCGTTGCTGGGCGAGGGGCGCGATGACGTTCCTCTTAGGTCGCGGGCGCCGGGCGTCTTTGCGAGAGCATCGCGAGCACGCCGATCATCCCGAAAGTGGCGTAAGCAATGGCGTTGGCAATGGCCACGTCGCGTACGGGATCGCGCCAGTAATCGAACTTCATAGGGTTGTGAAACGCTTCGGTAATGGTTGAGGCAACGATGATCTGCTCCGTGACGTAGGACACGGCCGCCCAGGCGAGAGCGACGGCGATGGCGATGCGGGCGGCGCGGGCGATTGCGGTTCCGTGCTGCTTGACGGCGGCCGTAATCGCAAGCACGATCAGCCCGATGTGGATGGACGCGAAGGCGCTGGCGAACGCTCCAGAACGCTCGCTCAGACGAATGGGGGTGAGCAGCGCGACCGCGAACATCGCGGCGAAGGCGGCGTAGTGCATGGCCCCGCTATAAGGCCGCAACGGAGGCGGAACCGTGGCGTATGGCGCGTGCGGATAGGAGGCCAGGGCTTGCGCGGGCAGCGCGCCCTGCACCCTCACGACCTCGGTTTTGAGAATGTTCGCGAACGCGAGGGCGGTGGGGAGGGTCCTCAGGCACGGCAGCGGCTGCGCGCTGACGCGCGTCCGCAGGATGCAGCGGACGGAGGAACGCGTCAGCGTGAACGCCGATAATGCGGCGCACGCTACGGCGAAGAGAGCCGCGAAAATCGGGCGCCGTGCGTAGACCAGAGCGATCGTCAGGACGCCCGTGATGATGGACAGCACCGCGCCGTAGAACCGCGCGGGATTTTCGAATTCGGCGATAACGAACGACTGGATATCCGCGAAATAGAAGCGGCGGTACTGCTGCGTGACGACGTTCGACGTGACGTAGAGAACGTGGCCGGGACCGAGATAGAGCCGCTTGCGGAATATCAGGCCCGCCCAGCCGGGAAGGCGGCGATAGGTGATGCCGGTCTTCATGCGAGGCGGTGCCGGAATGCGGCGGCGATATTAAGAAAGACGTAACCGATAGCGCAGAGTTCCAGAATGGCCAGCGCGCCGGCGATGATGAACCGCGCCTTGGTGCGCGGAATCAGGGGCGGCTGCGCGCGCCAATAGCGGGCGATGACGAACAGAGCAGCGGGCGCGCTGACGAGGATCAGAGGCCAGAATACGAATAAGGGGAAAGGCCATAACACAAGCAGTAGAGCGATGTTGTCGTAAAGAACGCGGCGCTTGTCGAGCGCGGCGAGCGTGCCCTGCCGCCGCCGCAGATCGATGCAGGCCGGGCACCAGCTCTGGCCCAGGAAATCGACGTGACACAGCGAGCAGAGAAAGCGGCCGCACTGATCGCAAGGAACGGCCGCTTTGCGCCGCGCGTGATAGAAGCAAGTCGCTTCGCTTCCTTCCACGGCGGCGTCAGCGAATGGGACGGGCACAGCGGCATCGCGAACGAGCGCTGGAAAAGCCACGGCCGTCACGGGAGAGCGGCAATTGGGGCAGTAGGTTTCGTAACTGACATTCCAGGTGTCCGGCGGCAGCGAGCGGTAGCAGGCGGGACACGCGACCGCCGGAGCGGTGGGGATCATGCGCGCACCACCCGGGTATCGCAGAGGCGATCGTGAAGGGCGCGCTTTTCATCGTCGAAGGCGGCGATCAGGTAGCCGATCAGGAGCGTAAAATCGTCAAGCAGCTTGGCGAGATAGCGGCAGAACGCGCGCGCGTACGTCAATGGACGGCCATCGGGACGGACCACCTTCAAGCCGCAGATCATTTTGCCGGGCGTGGCGCCGCGGTTTCCGACGAACCAGGTTTCATAGACCATGCGAATGACGAACTGGATGCCGGAGAGAATGCCGATCAGGATAAAAAATCGCGCCGGCTGCTTGGGATCGAACCCCGTGACGGTGAAGAACGGGGTGTAAGCCATCGACACCGCCGCGAGGATCAAGCCATCGATAAAAACGGCGAGAAAGCGAATCCAGAAGCCGCCGTAAGGAACGGATGCAAGGGGCAGAAGGCCCTCCCGCAGCCTCTGCACGAAAATCGGTTTGCACCTGTCGCAGACCAGAGTGGGACCGAACGCGGCGAGGTCGTCGCTCAAGCAACGGCGGCCGCATTCCGAGCAAGCCTGCATTTCGATGTGCGGGATTGCCGGAGCGTTCGGCGCGACGGCGGGTATAAGCTCAGCGGCGCCGGCGCCGTATGGCTGCCAGCTCGCCATGCCCTCCCGCCATACAAGCGTTTCTGACGCAATCCGGCCAGAGGAGACGAAACCGTGGAACGTTTCATCGGTAAGCGGCCCGATCTGTTGGCCCGATTCGGCAAAATACCACTCCATTGCGGGCTAGCCTTGCGGTTTCAGTGTAATGCAATCGGCGGGCGATTCGCGCGAGGGGGAAAAGGCGGCGCAAACCGCATGGTCCACGCCGCCGCGAATGGCGATCAAAAATCGAAGCGCACGCCGACCTGCACCTGACGAAGGCCGTTCAGCCTGCCGCGCGCGGCCGTTTCGTCGCTCGCCTGCTGTCCGGGAGCGGCGGTGGCGTAATTGAAGTTCAGACTCCCGAACGTATTGCCGAGACCGCCATAGAGGGCACTGGGAGCATGGTTGAAAAGGTTGATTACGTCGGCGAAGGGCGTCACCTTCCAGCGTTCCTTAAAGCGAATGGGCCGCCCGATGCGCACATCCGTGGTGAATAGATCGTGCCACGGATTCGGGGCGGTGGAGGGTATGAGAGGGATCGTGGGAATCACGGCGTGCAGCGCCACCATCTGCGCCTGCGTGAAGATGCCCGCATTTACCAGCGCTTGGCCGGCCGGTGTGAGTTTGCCGGCATAGTTCTGGTTGAACGAGGTGATGATCTGGTTCAACTGGCTCAAGCTGCTGACATCGCGTCCGAACTGGCCGGCATTAACGCCCGGCAGAATGTCCGCTCGTGGGCTGCCCGAGCCGGTGCCGCCGTCCCCGTTCAGGTCGGTCGAAAAGATGCCGTTGGAGCTGGACGTGAAGGTGAGCAGATTCGGAACGGTGATGTTCTGGGCGCCGGGCGACCGGAACGTCCAGATGGAATTCAACTCGAAGCCGCCCGGGACCGTCATGATGGTGCTCGCCGTTACGGTGTTCCTGAAATTGAGGTTGTTGGGACCGAAGGTTAGGGGATTATTGGGATCGTGGTTATCGAGCGGACCGGCCAGGAATTCGGCGCGCGATGCCGCCGCCGAAGACTGCCCATTGCCATACGAATAGGCGAACGTGTACGACAAATTCCGCAGCGCGTGCAGGTCCCTTTGAATGCGGCCCCGCATTTCCACTTGCAAGCCCTCGATATTTCGTAAAGCCGCCCTGCATGAAGCGCATGTACTGGAAGTTGGGCGTCTTGCCGGTGAAGATCGCGTCGGAGCTGAGACTGAAGGCGTTAATGCCCTTGGTGGGGTTGGCGGCAATATATTGATCGACGCTCAGGCCATTCAGCACCTTCGCGACTTGCGCCTGCGCCGCTGCGGCGTTCAATGTGCTGGCGTCGTGCCGCAGCTCAAAATCCTGCAGAAAGAACGGCAGACCGATGCCGTGATTGTAGATGTAATCGACCGAAATCACTGTGCCCGGCAGCGATCTCGTGCTGCACGCCGACATTGGCCATGATCGAGTAGGGAGCCTTGAACTGATTGCCCGGGAAGACGCCGTCGAAATCGTGGCCGAGGATTTCCAGGTCCGGCTTGCCGACCTTGGGATTGAATTTGTAATTGGCGTAATCGGCCTGCAGCGCCGCGTTCACGGCCGCGATAGTGGGCAGCACGGTCTTGACGGGCTGGCCGACGAGGTCCGAGTAATTGCCCGTGGGATGCTTGCCGTCCACGTTGATGGGCGTGCCGTCCGGGCCCGTGACTTGCACCATGTCGTATGAATCCGGACCGATGCCCGGGAGGCAATTGCACGAACTCGTCAAAGATGAGATTGTTGAAAATATTCATCTCATAGGCGCGGTTGAAGCCGGCGCGAATGGAGGTCTTGCCTTTTCCGAAGGGATCCCAGGCGAAGCCGATATTCGGGCTCCACATTTTGGGCGGCTGCTGCCGATCGGCGTATCCGGCGCCCCAGGTGTTGAGGATCGGATCGCGTGGTACGTCCGGTTCGTTGTTGAAGTACCCGGAGTCGTATTCGAAACGCAGGCCGAGGTTCAGAGTAAAATTACGCGTCAGCTTAATGCTGTCGGCCGCAAACACGCCCGTGCGGTTGTTGATATGGCACCCGTGGGGCAGGTTGTCGCAGCCGGCGAGCGTGAAATAGCCGTTCTGCGGTCCCAGCGTGAAATCGGTCAGCGGGTAATTCGTCGGGTCCTGGAGATTGAGTCCTTGCTGCTGCATTTGCGCGATCGTGCCGGCATCGTACTGAGTGCTGACGGAGAGCGGGCCGGCGAAGTTGGCGAATCCACCGAGGCGGATGTGCGTGAAAGAACCGCCGTAGCGGAAGGTGTGCCTGTTCCAGACATAGCTGCCGTCGTAGGAAAACTGCCAATTATCCTGGTACGTCGCCTGAGGAGCGTTGGTGTTGGGACCCCAGCTGATCGGCCCCGGACCGAAGTTCAACTGAATCGGAGTTCCGTCCTGGTAAAGAAACTTGGTGTTGAGTTGCTCCGAAGTGATGTTGTTGTTGAAATTGGTATACCCGAAGCGGAATGAATTGGTGGCGTGCGCCTTGGCCCAGTCGAAGCCGATGGTGTGTACGTTGGTCCAGTCGATGTTGTTATAGGGCGAAATGGCGGTGCCGGCCGGGCTGTTGTCGTCGTTGTGCTGGAACTTGTAGAACATGCGGATATTCTGCGTGACGTTCCAATCGAGCCGCCCGAGCAGCTCCTGCAAACTCTGCGATGCCGGCTGCACGACGTTAAATTGCGGGAACAGCGGCTGCACGGATATCGTAATTCGTGTTCTGCCACCATTTCTCCCAGTTCGCGTATCCGAAGAGTTTGTTTTTTATAATCGGGAAACCGACGGATCCACCGGTGCGCTTGCGGTTGAAAGGGTTGGCCGCCGCCTGATACTGCCAGGCGCGCGCCCATGTCCTGGTTGTAATAATCGAAAAACCAGCTTCCATGCAGCGCGTTCGTACCGCTATTGCTGATAATATTCATGGCGCCGGACGAACGTCAGCGACGTCGAGACATCGAGCGACGAGCGCGTCAACTGGAACTGCTGCACGGCTTCGTTCGAGATATTCGCGACGGTGGTGCCGACCGTCTCATCGGTTACGTCGATGCCATCGATCTGCACGCGCGTTCCGGTTCCCGAGCGCCCGTTGATTCCGACCGCGCGATAAGCGCCGTTTTTGGTGGGATCGATCGCGCCGCCGTCCCGGACCTGGACGCCCGGCGCCAACGCCGCAAGGTCCAGAAAGTTGCGGCTGAACAGCGGCAGTTCCTTGATCTCCTGTTCCGTGATGACGGTATCTACCGTCTGTCGATCGGTGTCGACCAGGACCGCCTGTGCCTGCACCTCGACCACTTCGCCCGTTTTCCCGATTTCCAACTGCGCGTTGGCGTTGGTAACTCCGCCGGAATTGACCGTGACATTCTTGATCTGCCGCGTGATGAAGCCGGACGCGCTGACGGTGACGGTGTAATCGCCGGGCAAGAGATTACGGACCTCGTAATAGCCCGAGCTATTTGTTGTCGTGTTGATGGTTCGCCCGGTCGCGGTCTCGACGACGGCAACCGTGGCGTTTGGCATGATCGCTCCGGACGGGTCCGTCACGGAGCCATCGATCGCTCCGGTGGGCGTTTGCGCCGACGCGAATGGAACGATTAGAGTAGACGCGCAAACAAGTGCAGCAATGCGCCAGAAGTCTTTCACAGAGTCCTCCCCAACAGAGATTTGTGAACAGAGATATTGGGGAAGAGTATATCACGACTGGCTCGCCGGGGATCGCGGTAATCCCGGGCCGCCGCGCTTACTCCTTTTTCAGCGGAATCGTCGTTACCTTGTTCGCCTCAATGGTAATGGTGCGCTTGAAATCGCCGAAAATAGGCGAGACCACGTGAACTTCGTAAGTACCGGGCTTAAGCAGCAGACCGCCGCCGGGATTGTTCAGCTCGTCGATATAACCCACAAAGCGGTCGTTTATGTAAACCGGCGCCGTGTCGCCGGCGGCCACGGACATAAACGATTCCGATTCTCCGCCGCTGAAGCGAAAGCGGCCAAACGGCGGCGGCGGCATCTCGCGCTTAATCATCTTATAACGGACTTTGGCGGTCTTATGCGCGCGCACCGTGACCTTGGCCGTAAAATCCTCATATCGTGGATCGCGCAGCGTGACCTCGACCTCTCCGGCGGGCACCGGATATTTCTCCGGCACCGTAAAACGCTCCGCCGGTCCGGCATAGGTCCCATTGATAAACACGCCCGCGCTTCCCGGTTTTCCCAGGGCTTTTACATAACCGGAACCCTGGCCGTAGGCGGGATTCGAAACCATGCAGACGGCGGACAGCGCAAATACAAGTGAGGCGGATGCCAAGTTTCTATTCATAGAATCGGTCTTTTTATCATACGCGATCGGGAAAGCGGACGATTGTTACCATACTGATTCGTGAGTCCCGCGAAGGTCCTCGAGCATATCTCGCGGCTGCCGCACGGCCGCGCGACTTTCAAACAGCTCGTGCGCGAGCTCGGCGCGCGCGGGGAAACGCGCGCAGCGTTGGAGAGTGCCCTCGAAGACCTCGTCGAGCGCGGCGGCTTGATCGAGATACGCCCGGGCCAGTACATTGCAACGTCGCTCAGCCGCGAATTCAGCGTTGGCCGGCTCAATATGCACCGCGACGGTTACGGTTTCGTCATTCCCGATCACCCTATCGAAGGCGTCCGCGGCGACCTCTACATCCCGCGCGAATCGGCTTCGCAGGCGATGCACGGCGATCGCGTCCTGGTCCGTATTGGACGGATCGAAAACGACGGCCGCGCCAGTGGCGAGATCGTCAAGATTCTGCGCCGCGCGCATCTCACCGTGGTGGGCGAGTTCCGCCTGGGCCGCCGCAACTATGTCATTCCGCATGACGACCGTATCCAGCAATGGATCGAGATCCCCGCGGGCATGGAGATGCCGGAGCGCGATGCTACCGTGGACCGCTCCGGCGTGAAGCCCGTCGAAATCCAAAGCGTCGACGATCTCGACGGCATGATCGTCAACGTCGAGATCCTGCAGTTCCCCGAAGACGGCGAGCGCGCCGCCGGGCGCGTTATCGAGATCCTCGGCCGTCCCGGCGATTTCGGCGTGGACGTCGAGATTGTAATCCGCAAGCATCACTTGCGGCACCGCTTTCCGCCCGAAGTTCTGGAGCAGGCGCAATCGTACCCGTCCGTCATCCCTAGCGGCGAAATCGCCGGAAGGCGCGATTTTCGCGGCATGGACGTGGTCACCATCGATGGCGAGACGGCGCGCGATTTCGACGACGCGGTATGGGTGGAGCGGCTCGCGAACGGCAATTACGCGCTCCACGTCCACATCGCCGATGTCAGCCATTACGTCCGCCCCGGCGCCCCCATCGACGAAGAGGCGTACCTGCGCGGCACCAGCGTCTACTTCCCCGATCGCGCCGTTCCCATGCTGCCGCTGGAGCTGTCCACCGGAATCTGCTCCTTGAATCCGCGGGTCGATCGCCTGGTTCTTTCGGCTCTGCTCGAAATCGATCATAGCGGCGGCGTCGTGTCGCAGGAATTTACGCGCGGCGTCATCCGCAGCGTCGAACGCATGACGTACACAGACGTTCACCTGCTGCTCGAAGGCGATCCCGGTTTGCGCGAGCGCTATCGTCCGCTCGTTGCCCGGTTCGAGCTGATGCGGGAGATCGCTCTCATCCTGAACCGCAAACGCGCTAAGCGCGGCTCCATCGATTTCGACATGCCCGAGCCGCTGATCGAGTTCGACGAGTTCGGGCAGATGACCGGAGTCATCCGCGCTCCTCGCAACATCGCCCACCGCATCATCGAAGAATTCATGCTGGCCGCCAACGAGGCCGTTGCTTCACATCTCGAGCAGGCCGATATTCCCAGCATTTTCCGTATCCACGATCCGCCGGATCCTAAGCGCGTCATGGAATTCGAGGAGATCGCGGCCCATTTCGGGTATTCGCTGGGCATCGGAGCCATTCCGGTGAAGCGCTTTGGCCGCCCTGCCCAACAATCGGCCGATCGTCGTCGCAATGGGGGCCGCTCCCGGCGCGACATCGTCGTACCCGGCAGTATCGCGATTACGTCGCGCAATTACCGCAAGCTCATCGCCAACATCGAAGGCAAGCCGGAAGAGCGCATCCTAAGCTATCTGATGCTGCGCTCCCTGAAACAGGCCCGCTATAGCGAGGAAAATCGCGGCCATTTTGCGCTCGCGGCGGCGAGCTATACGCACTTCACGTCGCCCATCCGCCGCTACCCCGACCTGGTGGTGCACCGCATCCTCAGCGCCTCGCTCGACGGCAAGGGGGCCACGATCGCGCCCGAGCGTCTGCACGCCATTGCGGAGGCCTGCTCGGAAAACGAGCGCCGCGCCGCGGATGCCGAGCGCGAGCTCGTGGAATGGAAGAAGGTCCGTTTCATGGAAGATCGCGTCGGAGAAGATTTCAAGGCGTTGATCATCAGCACCGCCAAATACGGCTTCTTCGTCGAGCTGGGCGATCTGTTCATCGAAGGATTAGTTCCGATCGACACGCTGCCGGGCGACCGCTACTCCTATAACGAAAACACGCGCAAGATTATCGGCCAGCGTACGCGGCGCGAATTCTCCATCGGCGATGAGATCGCGGTGCGGCTCGACCGTATCGATCCCATCGAGCGGAAACTTCAGTTCGGCATCGTGGAGCCGGAACGCGTAGCCCGCAAGCGCAAACGCGCTCACGACTCGTGAGCCGCAGCCGGCGGGTGAGCCGCGCTTCGAGCACTCCAACTCACAAGATCGGGAAGGCCGCATTCGCCGCCGCGAAATGATCGCGGATTTTCCGCGTTGCCGCCGCGCCAATTGCTTTGATCAAGTCCGCATCGGAGGCGTTGCGCACACGCTCGGCGCTCCCAAACTCGCGTAGAAGCTTCTCGACCGTTTTCGGTCCGACTCCGCCGACTTCATGCAACTCGGAGGCGAGCCGCGCGGCATTGCGGCGCGTGCGATGAAATGTCACGGCGAACCGGTGCGCTTCGTCGCGCACGGTTTGGATCAGATGGAGCACGGGCGAAAAACGGTCCAGCTTAATGGGCTCGTCCTCCTGGCCGTAAACGTAAACGATCTCTTCGCGCTTGGCAATGGACGCGAGTGGCTGATTGATGATGCCGATCGCCTCCAGCGCCTCCGCCGCGGCGTGTAACTGCCCCAGGCCGCCGTCGATGAGAATCAGTCCGGGCAGCGCCTTGTCTTCCTCTTTCAGGCGCGAGTACCGCCGCGTCACCACTTCGCTCATGGACGCGAAGTCGTCGTTACCCACGACGGTCCGGATGATGAATTTGCGGTAGTCCGATTTTTTCATTCGCCCGTCTTCCCAGACCACCATGCTGGCGACCTTCTCGTCCCCCTGAATGTGCGAAATGTCGAAACACTCGATCCGCCGTGGAGCGTCGCCCAGCCCCAGAGCATCGCGCAGCGCTTCCTCAATCGCCTTCGAAGTCGGTTTCAAAACGCGAAAGCGCTGGTGAAAACTGTGCTTGGAGTTGGTCTCCACCAGCGCCAGTAGAGCCTTTTTCTGCCCTCGCTGCGGCGTGTGGATCTCGACTTTGCGGCCGCGCCGCTCGCCTAGAAATTCCTCGAGCAGCGCACGGTCTTCGAAGTCCACCGGTACGTGGATCAATCCGGGAATGTACTGCTGGTCCAGATAGATCTGCTTCAGCAACGAGGAAATAAATTCCTCCGGATCGAACTCCAGGCGGTCCTCCCAGAAGAACTCACGGCGGTCCACGATCTTGCCGCCGCGCAGGTGAAAGAGATTCGCCGCTACCAGCGGCGGCTCGGCGTAATACGCGAAAATATCCGTGTTTTCCCCTTCTGCCGCCGCGATGCGCTGCTTCTGCTCCAGTTCCTCCACCGTAATAGTCAGGTCGCGGAGCGCCGACGCTTCTTCGTAGCGGGTTTCCTCCGCCGCTTTCTCCATGCGCTCGCGAAACTCGCCAGCCAGGTCCTTCAGCCGGCCTTCCAGGAACATGCGCACGTCGCGCACCGCCACCGCGTATTGCTCGTCCGTCGTAAGCCCCTCGACACAAGGCCCCCAGCAGCGATGAATGTGGAATTGCAGGCAAGGGTGCGTGTGTCGCCGGTTCAGGTCCACTTTGCAGGACGGCACCATGAAATGGCGGTGGATGAAGTGGACCAAACGGTGCGCCAGATTTCCAGGAAAATACGGCCCGAAATACGTTGCGCCATCTTTTAAGATGCGCCGCGTCACGTAAACGCGCGGGTACTTCTCGTTCGTCAGCTTCACATACGGGTACGTCTTGTCGTCGCGCAGCAGAATGTTGTAGCGCGGTTTCCACTGCTTGATGAGATTGTTCTCGAGCGCCAGCGCTTCCTTCTCGTTGTCGACGAGGATGTATTCGATGTCGCGGGCTTCCGAGATCAGAGTGCCGGTCTTGGCGTCCGCCAGACGGTCGTCGTTGAAGTAGCTGCGGACGCGGCTGCGCAGGTTCTTCGCCTTGCCGGCGTAGATCACCGTTCCGTGCTCGTCTTTATAAAGGTAGACGCCTGGAAGCAGAGGCAACTGCGCTGCTTTATCGCGAAGGTCCATGCGAAACGAGGGCTATACTTTCATTGTAGAGGAGGATTTCGGTCATGCGGCCGGTGAACCCGCTGCGCCGAATTGCGCGATCATCCTGAGCGAAAGGGGTGTCGCTTTCTACGGCTTACCGGCCCCGCCAGATCGAGCCAGCAGAGCGCTCGACGAAGACCCTATTTAGGTAATTTCAGCCGCGAAACGAGGGATTTTTGACCGGAATTGCGACGACTCAGCCGTGGCTTTGAACCCAGCAATAGTCGACTGAGTGGCGTACGCCGGCGCAATCGAAATGCCAGCCATGCTTACCAATCACTCTATTCGCTTCGATGCCGGGCTTTGGGTAGGAGCTGTTGCCTCTCGTGCAAAGGGGCGATCATGCGCGCGTGCAAGCATGAACCGCCGCTGCAAGGCAATCACCCTGCATTCCAGGCGGTGTAACACGCGGCGGAGCGGGGAATCGTACAACTTCCAGGCACGCGATTTCCACGTTGCCGGCATATCGCTCGCCGCCCAGTCCGTGCGCCGGAGATACTCCCGAAAACGCCGGTCCAGTTCTGTGCCCCCGTCATACTCCCAAGGTTTGAGGCGCCCACTGAAATGCACAATGCGCGGTTGCTCGGGCAGCGGTATTCCCAATGCGTTGGGCGTCCTCGGTTGCGTGTTCCAGCTTCCGTCCAGCTTCTTCCAGCGTCCGGCCATGACGGCATTCAGCGCGTCCTGGTCGTATTGTCGAAGGCGGCGATGGAGGCGCTCGATGTATTCAAGGGCGCGCTCGCCAACTCGTTCCTCCCGCCAACGCCGCAAATCCACGACCATGATCCCCGCATTGAAGTACGGTGCGTGATCCGGCAGGCGCCTGCGGACGATGCCGGGCAGGCCGTCAACCGAGGAAACAGTTGGGATAAACGGGTCGACGCACGCGCCTATGATCGCTTCGTCCAAGCTGGAATCCTGCAACTCCCCGAGGTCCCCCAGAACAAGGGTGTCCGAATCGAGCAGAACGACTCGGCCGTCGCAGGCTGGTTCGAAGTAAGAGTCGAGGAACAGCCTTGCATACGTCAGAGCCGGCACTCTGCCCCACACAGGCAAACTGGATATTTCTCCAAACACCGGCGTTACCCATTCCCATCTTGCCGGATAGATCGTCGCGCCCGCCCAGGACCGCTCTATGCGTTCCCGGTTTGCCGACGATATACCGCCATCGATCACCTTTAGCGACAGCAACCGGTTCGAGCGATGATTCTCCAGTAGAGATCGGCCCATGACCGCGAGAGGCATTGCATATCGGTCATCCGCCAGTGTCAGGACGCGAATGGGCGGAATGCCGGTGGTCACAGCATCTCGCCATGTACGTGATGAGCCACGCGAAGAGCGTTGGCCATGATCGTAAGCGCAGGGTTTACGCCGCCGCTTGTGGGGAAGAAAGAACCATCGACAACATAAAGGTTCTCGACTTCATGCGCCCGGTTATTGGAGTTCAGAACGCTCGTTTCCGGGTCCTCGCCGAAAACTGCTGTGCCACAAACATGCCCCAGTGCCTGGCGATCTGTCGTTCCAAAAACAGGAATCGGGGCAAAACGCGCAAACGCGCGCAGAACGGCGCGTCGAAGATGGATCCGGCGTGCGATATCCGCGGCTGGAAGGCGGTAGAGAATGCGAGCGCGCTTACAACAAAATTCCACACGGTTATCCGCCGCGGGTTGGTCTTCCAGAATGCTCGCGATAATGGGCGCCCTGCTGAAAATCCGGCAGATCGGAACGGCTGCGGGTCCCAGTATTCGCCACGGATTACGGCCCGGCTGATTGCGTAGATAGTTGAGCGTTGGCGTCATACCAAAGGATTGAACCGTTCCCAGCGACTCGCCGGGTCGGCGCGCGTAATAGTCATTCAGGCCCATTTCCTTGGACTCTCCGGCCTCCTGGTATCGGGGTCCCAGCGCAAGCGCGAACAGATCGATCGCATGCCGCATAAGCCGCCGTCCCACGAGCCCAGAGCGATTCGCAACTTCCGAACTGAGTAGGATTCGCGGTGTGGACAGCGCGCCGGCCGCAAGCACAAAGACCTTCGCCATTAATCGGACCTCTTTTCCGTCGGCCTGAACGATCACTGCGTTAATTCGCCGGTTTGCGGATTCGAGTCGAACTACCCGGGCATTGGCGAACAAACGGGCATTACCAGTGTTGAGCGCAGGCTCCAGGCATGTGATGCGCGCATCGTTTTTACAACGGCTCGTTCGAACTACACAGATAGCCCTGGCAAAGCCTGCAATCGGCTCAGTCGGCGTGAAGCCAGATGCAGCCGGTAAGGATGAAGGCCGGCGCGTCGCAAATGGGCAAACAACACCTGATTTGCCTGCGATAGAGGGATCTCCGGTTCGGAGCAGCCAGGCTCGTTTTGCCGCAAAGGGTCGGTGGAACCCTGGACCTCATAAAGCTGCTCCGCCGCGGTGTACCATGGCGCCAAGTCTTCATATGCAATCGGCCATCCCTCGAAATCATGGGGATACCGCCGCTCCAGCACCATTCCATAAAGACTCGTCGAGCCGCCCGTTCCATATCCGATGAACGGAATAAACGGCTCGCCGGCCGCCGCGTCATCGTAACTCTCCGGATTGCGGCCGGAACGGATCAGCGTCTCGAGACGCTGGTTCGCATCCGCGGACCTGTATTGCGGCCTTGCTTCCGGAGGAGACCCCCGCAATGACTCCGGACTACACAGATCGGGTCCCTGTTCGAGGAAGAGTACGCTGCGTCCGGCTTTGGCTAGTGCGTAGCCAAATGTGGCTCCGCCGGCGCCGGTGCCTGCGATCAGCACATCAAAGCCGCCGTCTTCTGGGAATCGCAAGCCGTGAATGTACCATGCAAGAGATGCAACTGGTGGTGAGCCTCGATTCGGAAAATGCATCCTGGTTACGCGAACACATGGCCAACGGCAATTTGCCGAATCTGGCCGCGCTGGCGCGATTGGGCGCGAGCGTGGACGTAACCGCGGCGACGCTGGCAGGAACCGCCTATCCCACGCTCTACACCGGTAAACGGCCAGCGGATCTCGGGTTCTACTTTCCTCTTCAGTGGGAACCGGAAGAGCAGAGTGTTATCCCGTGGGATCTGCTTCCGGCCCCGGATAGATTGTTCGAGCGTATCGACAATGCGGGGAAACGCATCGTGGTCCTGGATCCGCCGGAGTCTCAACCTTTTCAGCTCAGCAATGGTTTTTGCGCGAGCGGCATTCAGTTTCGGGCCCGCGTTCTTCTGCAATCCTGGTCTTCCGGGGCGGCGCTTCCGAGCGAACCGTGCGAAGGCTGGGGCCGGGTCCGCGCGCGGACGAAATTTTTGGGGAGTTCGCCCCTGCGGATCTGCGCTATTTGCGGTCCGCTCTCCTGCAGGCGCCCGCCCGCCTCGCAACGGCCGCTCGCGAGTTCCTGAACCAAGATCCGCCGGATTGCCTGTGGGTGACCTGTTGCGGCCTACACGTGGCGGGCCATCAATTTTTCCACCTTCCATTGATTCGAGACTCCGGGCAACGCGCTGAACTCGAGGGCACCCGGCTGCAACTGGCTCGAGGGTATGACCAAATGATCGGGTCGCTCCTCGAGATGCTTCCGCGTAGGTCGCGCGTTTTTGTTTTCTATGCTAAGGGCATGGGGCGAGTGACTGATTGGTCCGATTTACTCGCGGAGATGTTGCGGCGTGTCCTTCGCCAGAAGAAAGGAGGGCAGCCGATCAGTCTGCTTCGACGGTTCCTTCCCCGCTCCATTCGACGCTGGGGTGCGCGGTCTATGAGCGATCAAAACGCGCTGAAGACAATGGCCCGGCTTTCAACACCTCGCGCGGTGTGGGGTGAAACGCGCGCGTTCTGCCTGCCGACCGATCATCTGGGCTTCATCCGCTTCAATGTCGCCGGGCGGGAGCGGCATGGGATTATCAAAGAGAGCGAATCGCAGGAACTTCGGGAAGAGATTTCCGCGGGTCTTCGGACTTTCACCAGCTTGGATGGACACCCCTGCGTCGAAAGCGTTCTCTCGCCGCAAGACCTCTTTGGCGAGGGGCGCAACATCCACCGCTTTCCCGATCTGATCGTTACCTGGAAACAGAGGCAAGGCGAATCGAGCCAGGGTCGTGACATCTGTGCAATTCGGCAACATTCGACGCTCGGCGGACATCGTCGGCCGCTCCGGCAATCATTGTCCCGGAGCCTTCGCGATTCTGGCCGATGGAAACCGGCCCAATGCACGGCTCAACGAGAACATGCAAATTGAGGATATTCCGGCCACTCTTATTCACGGTCTCGATCTACCGGCCGGAGATCTACCCGGCAAGTCGTTTTGGAAATGATCAGTTTGCCGGTTCGACCTCACCAATCCGGCGACCTAGCCTCGGCAGATAAAACGTAACCGGCCCGGCGGGAATCGGTTCGAGTCTTCGAAACAGTCGAGTTCCTTCCCTAGCCCGTGGCAGGGCGATCACGCGCCATTCGCTTGCTCCTTCCAGGACCTGTCTCAGCAGACCGTCGAACTCGGCGGATTTGCCGCTGGGCGGGTCGAGAAAGACTTGATTGATCCCATAGGCGGTCAACATGGAATGAACTTGTTGCGTTGTGGTCACCGTGGCTGACAGGACACGACCCGACCACGTGACGTTACCCATTAATTTGCTGGCGCGCAGCCAAAGGCGCTCCCCGGTTACGTCGGGGTGGATTGCGGCAGCGGCGGCGATGACAGCTCCGTCGCGGGGTCCGGAAAGCAATACATTTCCGTACGGACCTTTATCGATGGCGATAGCCGCTTCGGTATAACCGAGGTGCGGCGCCGGGATCCAGCGCCAGCTCCAAAAGAGCATAATCGCCGCGAACAACAACGCTATCGGCCATGGAAAATCTCGCAATGCCAAAAACGATAGCGCGATCATTGCGGCGAGCCCGAGCAGCAAATGCCGCGGCTCCCCCATGGCCCGAAACAGGGAACTGGTCACAATACTGCTAACCAGGACCGCGGCCCAAAGTAGATTGCAGCGGCCCCTTCTTTTGAGTGCGACAGCCAAACCGATAAGAGAGGCGATGGCAAGCAGGGATCCCCCCATCTTCCACCAGATCGACGAGACGACAAACAACGCTGTGCCCCGCGTCCCGGGCAAGCCCGCCCACGCGGCAAAATTCCGGTAGAAATGAAATGTCGTAAACGCGTACCACGGTCCGGCAAGAAACAGGGCAGGCGCCGCGGAGAGCCAGAAATCGCGCCTTCGCAGCAAATTCCACCGGTTGGCCAGCGCAACGTAGCAGGGCGGCACGAGCGCCAGAATAATCGCGTTGGCTTTTATAAGGAGTGCAAGCGCCCCAAGCAGGCCGAAACCGAGGGCGGTTCCCATTCGAGGACGCGTGATGTACTGCCGAAAGATCACGAGCGCGAGAAGAGATGCCAGGACGACAGGAATATCCATCATGACCTGTTCGTAACTCCGCATCGTCGCGTTCTCGAGTAGCCAGAATATCGCCGCTCCTACTGCAAGTGGCCGTCCGGCATCCGGCCACAGAAGTTCATACAAAACAAACGCTGCGAGGACCGCAAAAACCAAAACCAGCAGCAGAGCTTGTATCCGGCCAATGCCCGTGGCCCGCATCCATAGTCCCTGCAGTAGGTAGCCGAAGGGAGGCCAGTGCCCTATCCCAACCTTCGGATACTCCAGATACGTGCGCGTAGCGAATTTCAGGGGATCTTGAAAGGGCTGCTCCATGAACCGGCTCACCATTATCGAGGTTACAAAGTGACTCGATTCATCTGAGTTTCCCGCAAAATCCGCTGTGTAGGCTCCGGAGGCAAGTTGTAGAGAGCCTGCGATTGCCAGCAGGCTTAGCGCCACGCGTGTCGCTGCCGGATCACGCCGCTGCAAATAGCGCCACGATCCCAGCAGCAATCCCAGGAATGCGGCGCAGTAATGAAGTAGATGGGCTGCCGCCGAAACGGGAACAGCCGATGGGCCCAATTTCTTGGCAATGAAGCGATAAACGGGAATATTGATCGTCAGGAGGGTCCCGGCTGCGAGCAGCGATAGCAGAGGCCATCTCAGCGGCAGCGCTATCAGGCCGAGTCCGGTCAACATGACACAGAGCCGGTTCGCCCAGCCGAAGTTTAAGCTCTGGGGCACGCCACCCCACTCCCACAATTTCTCCGTCCACGGCGCGGCTCGCTGGGATAAATCGGCTCGGAACATCCCGTAAAACGTCCAGCGCTTCAAGTGGGTGACTTGTATGGACGGTTCCAGTTCGATTGCAAACCCCGCGCTATGAAGACGGTGACCGAACTCTACATCCTCGATCGAAGGCTGACAATAGAATTCCGGAAAGCCGCCCGCGGCTTCGAAAACTCTCCGGCGAATCGCGCCGCACCCTGCCCAGAAAGTAGTTGTCTTCCCGGCGGAGTGTAAATGAACATAGTGATGCAAAAGATTGCGGAATTGGCTCACTGTGCCAGGAGCAGCCGGCGTGTCGTCGTAGGCTCCGAATACGCCATCCAGATCCGGCCGTTCCTCCAGTCGCTCTACCATCCTCTCGAGTGTGTCTGCGTGCACGACGACATCGGAATCAAGGAAGACAAGAATCCTGCCTGCGGACGCCTTCACGCCGGCATTGCGCGCCTTCGCCGGTCCGCCGTTGGTTTCGAGGCGCAAATAATGAGCGCCATGCACTTTGCAGGCTGCGGCGATTTCGGTTGCTCCGGCCGTCGAGCCATCGTCGACGACGAGTACTTCAGCCGACCGATAGGAACTTCTCGACAGTGCGCTAAGAGAGGACGTCAGTTCATTCAGGTTTTCGAATACCGGAACGATGACTGAAACGTCGACACCGGCTCCATGCCGTGGGTGTGTGTCGCCGGCTTCCGTCATAGTTGTGAGCACATTGGCGGAACGGTCACGGTCGACGCGAGTGCCCAACATTTACAAATCGTAGCGTTCCATCGGTTCTGACTTGACTTCCTGCGTGCACCGCCGAAAGCCGCGTGTAAGAATTTCCAGGTTCGCACAATCGGCATATTCATTGATGCAGCCCTGTAGCAACTTCGAAGGGGGGACCGTTATTGCGCTGCTTTATCGCGAAGGTCCATGCGAAACGAGGGCTATACTTTCATTGTAGAGGAGGACTTCGGTCATGCGGCCGTGGGCGGTTCTGTTTCTGATATGCGCTGCGTTGTGGGCGCAGGATTCCAAGCAGAAGACCCCGCCGCCGCCGAAGGACCAAAAACAGGAGGAAGCCCCGCCCGAGGAAGACGAGGCGCTCAAGCCTCGCGAATATAGCTTCAACCCGCTCGAAGCCGCACGAGACATCAGGATCGGCAATTATTATTTCAAGCGCGGCAGGTATCCCGCGGCCCTAAGCCGCTACCAGGAAGCCACGAAGTGGAACCCCAACATGGCGGAGGCGTATCTGCGAATCGGCGAGACTGCGGAAAAAATGAAAGACAAAGCTACCGCCAGGGAGGCCTATCGCAAATACCTCGATCTCGCGCCCGATAGCAAGGACGCCGAGCGCCTCAAAAAGAAGATCGGGAAAAGTTGACGGCGCTTCCTCCCCCGTTCGGTCATTTGCTCATGGATAGCCGCGACAATGGCATCCACGCCCGGCCGCCACTCCGGAAACAGGTCGACGTAATGGAGCTGTTCCAGGATGGGTTGCGGAACCGGACAGTGATCGAGCCGCACCGGGATCACGAAGATTTTGTTTACGGGCATACGCGCGGCGCATTCGAGCGCATACCTCAGCTCGCTATGGAACACTCCACGCTTCGAGACTGAATTACAAGAAAAGCAGGGCACGAAAAAGTCGGACGTCTCGATAGCCGCTTCGATCGCCCGCGGCCAGTTCTGTCCTGGCAGGAGCTTTTTCTTGTCCATCCAAGGGCTGAATCCCCGCGCCGAAAGATCGGCATAGAGCTTCCTCGCAAGCACCGCATCCTCTTGCACGTAAGCGATGAAAATCCGCTGCGCCTTGTTGGGGACAAAGCGAAATTTTCCGGCCGTTCCCGGCATAAAAATGCCGAGGTCGTCGATTTGAACCACTTCTTCTTTTTCGAGATTTTGCCGCAGCAGATCGACAAAACATTTGAGCGATGGGTTCTGCTCGGGTTTCAACGCGGGTCCTTTGGCGCCTTGATCTTGCGCGACGGCTGTTCGAATTTCGCTTCGGACTGCTCCCGAGGATTCAGGATGCCGAAGCCCGGAAGCAACGCGGGTTTACCGGCGCGCAAGCGCCGCAGAAGACCGTTTACGATGCGATCCACCTGATCGGCCGCTTCCGCCGGGGTCGACCGCGTTTGTTTGGCGAATTCTTTCGTGAAATCCTTCTTACCCATACGCCTAAAACTAGCGGATCTGTCGCAATCGCGACCTGCGCAAAATTGTGTCGCGGGCGTAACTGCATACGACTGCTTTGCTTTACGGACACTAAAATTTCGCAAAATAGGCGTGAATCGGGTATTTTTTGTACGCCGCCTTAGGGGCATGTGAAGTTAAGCGCTTTTAATAATCGCTTAAGGCTGACTTCATGTCCGACTGCAATGATGTAGGCATAGTTGCTTGATCAACTTGCAATTCACCCAAGGAGAAAACTGAATTCAATGAAGAAGATTATGAGCCTGATGCTTGGCCTGTCGCTCTTGACGGGCGTGGTCGCTTTCGCGCAGGACACCACCAGCACTACAACAAAGAAGAGCAAGACGAAGAAGAACAAGAAGAAGTCGACGGACAAGATGACGACGTCGACCACGCCGCCCCCGGCGCGATAACCTCACTCGTACTTTTTAGAAATCGCGCACGCACCGGCTTTCCGGCTCCGTGCGCGATTTTTGTTTCTGGACCTCGGCTCGGCAATCCAGCCGCCCTAATCTCGACGGCTTTTTACAATTCTTTTACAGCTCTCCGGCCACTTCCCCGCCCTTCTCTCTCATAATGAGCCTATGCCGCGGACCGTTCTTATCGTGGAGGACCAAGCCATGTGCGCCTGCGCGATCGAGCTGGCGCTTAGCGATCTACGCGACCTCCAGACCTTGACGGTCGCGTCGGCGGAAGAAGCATGGGCGCTGCTCGAGGGCCGCGGCGGCCCGTTTCACGCCGTCGTCACCGACATCCATTTGCGCGATATGGACGGCCTGGATCTCATCCGCCGCATCCGCGCTCATGGCGTGCTTCGAGCGCCTGCCCATTGTCGTCGTCAGCGGCTGCACCGACGAGGAAACGTCCGCAAAAGCGGCATCCGCCGGCGCTCACGCATTCTTCGCAAAACCTTATTCGCCCGCCCTGTTACGGGAGAGAATGGAGCAGCTTCTCTATCATGACTTTCAAAATCCGGAATAATCGTGCCTCTGCTGTCGCCGTTGCCGCCGTCTTCGTCATCGCGCCGCTGGCGGCCCAAACTACGCCGGAGTTGCGTGAAGTTCTGACGCGCCTGGACCGGCTGGAGCAGGAAAATCGAGACCTCATGCGGCAGATTCTGGAGCTGCGGAAACAGGTCGCGGCGGCGAACCCGTCCACCACTGAGAATCCCACCGCCGAAAAGCTCGAGGAGCGTGCGTCGGTGGATGAAACGCGCATCGACGACCTCGCGCAGACGCGCGTTGAGGCTTCCCAGAAGCTGCCCCTTCGGATCACCGGCATGGCCTTATTTAACGCCTATGTCAATGGCCACGCGAATGGGAATGCCGGCAATCCCACGGTGGCCTCCGCGACCCCGGGGCAGGAAACCGGCGGGGCGACGCTGCGGCAAACGACGATTGGCCTCGAATATAGGGGCGCTCAAACGCTCTTCGGCGCCACCGCCAGCGGCTCGCTGTCCATGGACTTTTTCGGCGGCTCGACGGCATCGCTCAACCACCTGGTGCGGCTGCGAACCGCCGAGATCGACCTGGACTGGTCCAATCGCGGCATTATGGTAGGCCAGGAAAAACCGCTCATTTCCCCGCGCGAGCCGGACTCCCTCGCGCAGGTTGGCGTATCGCCGCTGACGGACGCCGGAAACCTGTGGTTATGGCAGCCGCAGGTCCGCTTCGAGCAGCGCATCGGCCTCGGCCAGGATAGCGGTCTGCGCGCCCAAGCAGCGGTGTTTCAGACCGCGGTTCTGGGTACGCCCGGCGCCTACAGCGGCTATGTCGCGGGCGTTCCCGGTCTTCCCGCCGAGCGCCAACGGCCCGGACTGGAGGGCAGATTTGAATTCTGGCATCGCTGGGGGGAGACGGCCCGTATCGAGCTGGCGCCTGGTTTTCATTACAGCCGCGCTTACGTTGGCGACGACGCCGTGCCCTCGCGCATTTTCTCGCTCGATTGGCTCATCCGGCCCGTGCGCCGCATCGATTTCACCGGAGCGTTTTATCATGGCCAAAACGTTGAAGGACTGGGGGGCTTGCCGCAGGGCTTTACTATTTTCTACGGCCCTTACCGCGTCGTGCCGGTAGACAGCTTCGGCGGCTGGTCGCAATTGCAATTCACATTGACTCCGCGCTTGACCGCGCATCTGTACGGCGGCGAAGAGGACGACCGCAACCGCGACTTAACAACGGGCGAAATCGGCAGGAATTTGATGTATGCTGCGAATACCATGTACCGGATCGCGCCCAACGTCATCCTGAGTCTTGAAGCCGGACAGGTCAGGACGGCGTACGTGGTACAGGGCCGGCGCTTGAACAATCACTACGATGTGGCGATCGGGTATCTGTTTTAACCTCGTCCTTTGCGCCATTGCGCTTTGGGCCAATGCGCTGCTGCCCGCTGCAGCCGCCACCCTCGCCGGCAGCGTGAATCTCGCCTCGTCGCAAGATCCCAGCGTGCGGAAGCGCCTCGATTACTCCGGCGTCGTCGCATGGCTTGATCCGCTCGAACCCGCCACGCGCGCCGTAGCCATCGGCGGCCCGCGCCGCGTGCGCATGGTCCAAAAGCACAAGACATTCTCGCCGCACATTCTCGCCATCGCCGCGGGAACCACTGTCGACTTCCCGAATTACGATCCGATTTTCCACAATGCCTTTTCGAATTACGACGGGCAGTTGTTCGACGTCGGTCTGTACGCGCCCGGCAGAACGCAGTCGGTGCTTTTTCATCGTGAAGGCATCGTGCGGGTTTTCTGCAATATTCATCCCGAGATGAGCGCCGTCATCGTGGTGCTGCGGTCGGACTATTTTGCCGTCAGCGGCGCGCGCGGCCAGTTTCAGATCGCGAATGTACCGGCGGGATCGTATCGTTTGAAATTGTTTCACGAACGCGCCACCGAGCAGACGCTTGCCGCGCTCGCCCGCACCGTCGAGATCCCGCCGGAAGGTCTCGCGCTCCCGCCTATCACGGTATCGGAAAGCGGTTACCTGCCTCTGCCGCACAAGAACAAATTCGGACACGATTATGCGCCCGAAGCCCGCTCTGGCCGCTACGCGGGCATGAAGCCATGAGTTTTTCGAAGCTCTCGCTGCTCTGGAAGATCATGCTTCCGGCTTCCATCGTAGTCACTGTCGTGTTTGCGTTGGCGGGCTGGCTGATCCAGGACACCGTGGCGCGAACGACATCGGCCAGCGTGGAGCGCGAGGCCAAGGCCAGCTTCGCGGCGTACACGTCGTTATGGAAAGCGCGGGCCGACTTTCTGGCGTCCGAGAGCAAGCTGCTGAGCGCCATGTCCGACGTCCGCGCCGCCTTCGGAACCGGCGACCGCGCCACCATCCGCGATACCGCCGGCGAGATCTGGGATCGCACATCAAACACCGACGCATTTTTCATCGTCGCCGATCCGCGCGGCCGCATGATTGCGGCCTCCGGCGCGCCCGCGCCATTTTCCGAAGACAACGATATCGAAGCCGTCCGCGAGGCGCGGCGCCAGTTTCCCGGGCAAGCGTCCGGTTTTCTCCTCCGCTCCGGCGAGTTGTTTCAGATCGTGATCACTCCCGTGTACGTGGAATCGGCCGGCGGTCTGGCGCTTCTCGACGTGCTGGTGGCGGGCTACAAAGTCGATTCCCTGGTTGCGGCGCACTTGAAGCAATCGACCGGCGGCAGCGATTTCGCATTCACGGCCGGAGGACAGGTGCTGACTTCCACGCTGCCCCGCTCCGTTGCCGCCGCTCTGGCGCCGCACTCGGCGGAAGCGATCTCGAGGAGTCCCGATTACATCACGCTGGCGACTCCGCTGTTGAACATCGAGGGATCGCGGATCGGCGACCTGATCATCGCTAGATCGTTCGAAGACACGCGCCGCGCCATAGCCGCATTGAGGCGCGAAATCCTTCTATTGTGGCTGGGCGCGATCGCCGCGGCGCTCGCGGTCACCTACGCCGTGGCGCGCCGCATCATGCGACCGGTGGCGGAATTGGATCGCGCCGCCGCCGAAATCGCGCGCCGCAACTACGATACGCGCGTCGCCGTTCACGGCGATGACGAGATCGGCCGCCTCGCCAGAACCTTCAACAATATGTGCGCTTCGATTCAAAGCAGCCGCGAAGAACTGATTCGCCAGGAGCGCATTTCGACCATCGGCCGGCTCTCCACCTCCATCGTGCACGACTTGCGCAATCCCCTGGCGGCCGTGTATGCCGGGGCTGAAATGCTGATGGACGGCCATCTGAAGCCGGAACAGATCGCGCGTCTGGCGAGAAATATTTATCGCGCCTCGCGCGGCATTCAGGACATGCTGCAACAGTTGCTGAACGTCTCCCGCCGCAAATCGAGCTCGACCGAGCCGTGCGATGTGCGCGAGCTCATCGACGCCGCCTGGGCGGGGGTGGCCGTGATTGCCGAGCCGCGCGCGATTCGACTCTCGACCGCCATCCCCGAGCATCTCGAATGTCCCATGGAGCGCGCCCGCATGGAGCGCGTGTTTTTGAACCTCTTCGAGAATGCCATCGAGGCCATGAGCGAGGGAGGCAGCATCACCGTGAAGCGCGGTCAGGGAAGGCGAGCACGTGCTGATTTCGGTGGCCGATAGCGGCCCCGGCTTGCGTCCCGAACTGCGCGGCAGACTTTTTCAGCCGTTTGTGAGCGCGGGCAAAACGAACGGGCTTGGTTTGGGCCTGGCGCTTTCGCGCCAAACTCTTCTCGACCATGGCGGCGATATGTGGACGGACGGAGATGGACCCGGAGCGCGCTTTTTCATGCGTCTTCCACTGCTTCGCGCCGATGTTGCCGTATGAGCGCCGCGCTTTTCACACGCGTTTTTACAAATCGCCGACGACTCGAGAAAAGCCTCTCTTTAGAATGGAATTGCGATGGACATTCAATCGACAAATAATTCCCCCTCGCCGGATTGGTGCGAGCTCGTTTCTCAGCAATATCGCAGGATTCTGATACGCTCCGTGCTGCCCATCGTGCGCGAGCAGTCGGAAGCCGAAGACGTGGTGCAACAAGCGCTGTTGCACGCCTTTCAACACCTCGATCAATTTGAGGGCAAGGCGAAATTCTCGACGTGGCTATCCCGGATCGCGCTGTATGAGGCCCTGGGGCGCGTGCGTGGGCGCCGCTCCTTTAGTCTTTTGAGCGATGGGCCGGACGAGAGAATCGGGCCCGAAGAGCGTGCGCTCCGCGCGCAGCGCGAGGAGATGGTGCGTTCCGCCGTACACCGGCTCCCGGCGGGGTATCGCAGCGTCGTGATCTGCCGGGCGCTCGATGAGATGACCACGCGCGAGACCGGCGAACGTCTGCGCTTGAGCGACGAAGCGGTAAAAACCCGTTTCCATCGCGCCCGCGCCATGTTGAAGCGCGAACTGGCGGAAGCGCAATAGCCGCCCGCGGCGTGGCGGGTATACCGCTACCTGCGGCCCGGAAGCGCCTATTCCGAGCCGCGGCCGGTAACGGCCCAGCCCCCCTGCTGGAATTATTGGGTCTTTTCCTGGACCTTCGTCGCGCCCTTGTGGACGCCCTTCTTGACCGCGTGGGTGCTCTTTGTGGCGCCCTTTTTCACGGCCTTCCCGGAATTCTTTCCGGCTTCTTTGGTATCCTGGCCGGCGTTCTTGAGATCCTGCTTGGCGGTGTCCTGCGCGAAGATTCCCGCGAGGGAGAAGACGGCGATTGTAGCGATCGGAAGTAAGCGTTTCATATCCATTAAGACGCGCGCCGCGATTAACGTGACGTGAAGTTGCTATTAAAGTGGGTTAAGTCAGCGCCGGTCGAAAATCCAAACGCGAGGCTTGCCCTGTTCGCGGCCGCGCACCGTAAGCCTTTTGCGATCGTGTGAAAGCGCATACTCCACGCGGTCGGCGGAGTTCTCGGCCTCCAGGGCGTCGCGAATGGAGCAGACCAAAACGTTCGTTTCCCAGCGCAGGGAGACGGCGAGCTTCTCTTCTCCGTAGGGGACGACAAGCGGTTTTCCGTCCGTCCGCAGCGCAAATTTCATGTTCTTGGTTTCGAGCGGATAGAGCAGCGTGCGCGTGATGGCGAAGTTTGGCTCGCGGTGCTCGATGGTGAACACCGCGCCTTTCAGATGCGGCTCATCGATGTCGCTCTGTTGCAGATTGAGAGTCCAAGAGCCGGAGAAATCCGGCCGTGTTTGAGCTCCGCTCAGCGCGGCGCAGGCGAGTGCGAGAAGCAGCGCGCGCATACGCCGAGCCATCTCACGCGGCCTGTTCCGGCCCCGTACTTTCAAGGGGCCGCGAATAGTTGCACTCGGCGTTGGGACACTGCACTTCGGCGCCGGCCTTCAGCCACTTTTCAACCAGGTAGCTGCTGCCGCAATCCGGGCATTTCTCGTTGAGCGGCTTGCCGCGGGTCGTGAAATCGCATTCCGGGTAGCGGTTGCATCCGTAGAACGTCCCGCGCTTGGACCGCCGCTCCACAATTTCACCCTGCGAACAGTTCGGACACGGCATGCCAATGGTCTTTTGCTTGACGTATTTGCATTTGGGGTAGTTGCCGCAGGCGGTGAACTCCCCAAAGCGCCCGTACTTCATGACGAGATTGCCGCCGCAATTGGGGCACTTCTCCTCGAGCGGCACGTCGGGCTTCTTTTGCGCCCCGCCGATCTGCTTCGTCGTTTTGCACTCCGGATACCCGGAGCACGCAAAAAACGTCCCGAAGCGCCCCTTCTTCAACACCATCGGACGCCCGCAATTCTCGCAATATTCCTCGGCGCCCTGCTCTGTTAGATCGGTCTTGTCCACGTCCGGCAGATCGACGGTCAACTGGCGCGTGTTGGTGCATTCCGGGTACCCGGTGCACGCGATGAAGCTCCCGTGGCGGCCCCACTTGATCACCATGGGTTTGCCGCATTTCTCGCACACCAAGTCGGTGGGCTTCTCCATGCGCTTGATGTCGGTCATGTGCCGCTCGGCATGCTCCAGGTCTTTCTGGAAGCGGTCGTAAAACTCCGCCATGGAGGCGCGCCAGTCCATCTTGCCGTCTTCGATCTCGTCCAACTGCTCTTCCATGCGGGCGGTGTAGCGCACGTCGAAGAGGTCTTCGAAACTTTCAAGCAGCAGGTCCGCGACCACCATCCCGAGCTCGGTGGGCGTAAACTTCCCGCCTTCCTTCTTCACGTACTCGCGTTCCTGAATGGTGGAAAGAATGGACGCGTAAGTGGAGGGCCGGCCGACGCCATCGGCTTCAAGCTCCTTTACCAGGGTTGCTTCGGTGAAGCGCGGCGGCGGCTCGGTGAAATGCTGCGCGGGATCGAGCGATTTCAGTTTCAGCTCCTCGCCTTCGGTAACAGCCGGCAGGCGGTGCTTCAGCTCCTCGTCCTCTTCGTCCTTCTGGTCCTTGCCCTCCTCGTAAATCTCGAGAAAGCCCTTAAACTTGGGAACGCTTCCGGTCGCCCGGAACCAATACTTGGCGCCGTCTTTTCCGTCCGCCGCGATGTCGATGGTGGTCTGATCGAAAACCGCCGGGGTCATCTGGGAGGCGGTGAAACGCATCCAGATCAGCCGGTACAGCTTCAGCTCGTCTTCCTGGAGGTACTTGGCGATTTCCTCCGGCGTGCGCCTGACGGAGGTAGGCCGAATGGCTTCGTGCGCTTCCTGCGCCTCTTTCTTGCTCTTGTAAACGTTGGGCGTCTGCGGGCGGAATGGCTCGCCATAGCGCTCCACGATATAGGCGCGAACTTCGTCGAGCGCTTCGGCGGATACGCGCGGCGAATCCGTACGCATATAAGTGATGAGACCGACGGAGCCTTCTTCGCCGAGCTCCACGCCTTCATACAGCCTTTGCGCCAGTCCCATCGTGCGCTTCACGCTGAAGCGCAGCTTGCGCGCGGCCTCCTGCTGCAAGGTCGAAGTGATAAATGGGGGAACCGGGTTGCGCCGCTTCTCGCGCGTCGAGACGGACTGCACGATGTAGCGCGCGCCCTCGAGCTGCGCCAGAATGCCGTGGGCGGCGGCTTCATTTGCAATCTCAGGCGTTTCGTCGTTGCGCTTGTTGAAATGCGCGGCAAGGGCGGGCGGCTTCTTCGCCGTCAGGTTCGCGTCGATGGTCCAGTATTCGCGTTTCTGAAATGCCCGGACCTCGCGCTCGCGTTCGACGATGAGACGCAGCGCCACCGTCTGGACGCGTCCGGCCGAGAGACCGCGCCGGACTTTGTCCCACAACAGCGGCGAAATCTTGTATCCCACAAGGCGGTCCAGAATGCGCCGCGCCCACTGCGCCTCCACCAGATGCAGATTGACTACGCCGGGCTTCTCGAAGGCTTTTTTGATCGCGTTTTGCGTGATCTCGTTGAACATCACGCGATAGACCCGCGGCGCTCCCGGCCGCGCTTTACCGTTGGCCGAAACGCCGTCCAGCTCTTCCTGAAGGTGGTAACAGATCGCTTCGCCTTCGCGGTCCGGGTCGGCCGCCAGATAAACGGATTCGACCTTCTTGGCGGCCTGCTTCAGCTCGGCCATGAGCTTCTTCTTGCCTTCGATGATCTCGTAATGCGGCTCAAAATCGCGGTCCACGTCGACGGCCAGGTCCTTCTTGGGAAGGTCCTTGACATGTCCGAGCGAGGCTTTGACGATGAACTGACCGCCAAGATATTTTCCGATCGTTTTCGCCTTCGCCGGCGATTCGACGATGACGAGAGATTTTGCCATTGTGAGATTCCGTTACGATGAACTGCCTTGCGGCCTATGAAAACCTACCACACTCTAACAAAGTTCTGGCCGGGGAGTTGGCGGGCGAGACCCATCATCTCCAGCTCGAAGAGGGCGGCAATAGTTTCAGATGAGGAATAGACCTCAAAAGATTCTAATAGCGCGTCGATCTGGGCCGGAACGTCCGGGCGTAGCTTTTTCAGGAGGTTACGAGCGATGGGTGAGAGTTCAGGGGCGGCATCCGCAGCATCTGCGGCCGCGTCGGTCCCCTCCGGAGGCCCCTCTTCCAGATCGAGTCCACCCTGCCGCGCCTTCGCCTTGGCGATGAGCTTGCGGCGATCTTCGGCCGAGAGCTCGGTGACCACGTCGTTCCAATCCTGCACCAGCTTGGCGCCCTGTTTAATCAGCAGATTCGGTCCCCAACTCATTTTCGACATGATACTGCCGGGCACCGCAAATACCTCGCGCTGCTGCTCCAGCGCCATTTTTGCCGTGATGGATGACCCGCTATATTGCGCGCCTTCGACGACCAGCACGCCGGCGCTCATGCCGCTGATAATACGATTGCGCACGGGGAAATTCTGCGGATAGGCGGGCGTTCCCATGGGAAACTCCGATAAAAGCAGTCCTTTCGACGCAATTTCCTCCATGAGCTTGCGGTTCTCCGTGGGATAGAGGACGTCGACGCCGCATCCGAAGACGGCAATGGTATCGCCGCCGGTTGCCAGAGCGCTTTTGTGCGCGGCGGTATCGATTCCGCGCGCCATACCGCTTGCGACGGTGAGACCCGCGCGCGCCAGATCGGCGGCCAGGCGTTCGGCGGCGGCGATGCCGTAAGCGGTGGGCCGCCGCGTCCCGACAACGCCCAGCATCAACGATTGCAGCAGCTCGATCCTGCCGCGCGCGAACAGCATCACCGGAGGATCGAAGATTTGACGCAACAGCGGCGGGTAACGGGGATCGCCGATGGGGATCAGCTCCGCGCCGCCGTCGAGAAGCAGTTGATGCTGGTCCACCGCCTCTTCAAAGGCGCATCCGCTCGCGATGGAGCGCGCCACGCTGCCCGAAACCCCGGCGCCCTCCAGCTCCGACGGCGAAGCCCGGAAGATGGCCTGCGGCGTGCGATAGCGTTCGAGCAATTGCCCGGCCCGCCTGGTCCCCAGCCCCGGAACCAGCTTCAAGGCGAGCCAATGCAGTTGTTCGTCGTTGCCGATGGCAGGGACGTTCATGAAATTGTAGTGCGATACGCGCCCGCAAGCTCTCACTCGGGTTGGGGCCGTTGTTATAGCGGTTCAGGCCCCCTGTCGGGCGCCTTCTGGGCCAGGGTTCGCGCCGGCGCGTTGGGGAGAGTCCAAGCCACGGGGCGACCGGGCACGGCGCCATTCTTTCCTGCCCGAGTCCGGCTGGCGCGAGACAGAACGGAGTACGCATCTAAAGCATGAGCCAATCACGTTCCGCTGGCCAAGAACTTAAGGGCGCGTTCGAGGACCGTGTCCTTCCTTGCGAAAACATCGCGAATACTTGGATGTACCTCGATATCGGGGTGGATACCAATGCCGACCCACTCGCGGCCGTCGGGGAACGTGTCGCGTTTTGTGCAAACTCGCGCAGTTCCCCCTCCTGGAAGAGAAAAGAATAGGGGTTGACCCGTACTACCGCCCGAAGTCTCGCCTATTACCTTGCCTCGTCCGCTATTTCGCCACGCTACGAGAAAATCTTCTGCCGCGGAGAAAGTCGCGGCGCTCGTCAAAACGATAGCTGGTCCTTTGAAACGTGGCACGGCGCCGGGAAGGATCGCTCCCGCCGGAACCTCTTCCCATTCCAGCAGTGTGCCCCTCGCGCGATCCGTTGGGTTGTACCGGCGCATCACCTCGCGGGAGGTCTTTACGGGCTTATCGATGAAATGTCGAAGCACCTCGTAGCCGACACTACTGCTGCCCCCACCATTCCAGCGGAGATCGAGAATAACGGCCGACGCGTTTATAAATCGTGGTAATTCTTCCGCAAACCTGGCCGCCGTGCCGTCACTTTCGAAGCTGTTGAGATTCACGAGGGCCACCCGTCCGGGCAGCATGCGCCACTCCAATGCGGGCGTGGTCTGAACGTCGTTGTATCCGCCTCGGGCGACGACGAATTCTTTTTCGCTCCCGTCTACGCCACGCAATAAAAGACGAACGGGACTTCCGCTGCTCCCCCGAACGAAGCCATAGCTGAACGTTCGCAGCTCACGATCCTGCGGAGTGGACGCGCTCTGGAACGGCTCAATTTCCCGGCGGCCATACGCGATCGGAGATTCGCCGTCGACCGTCACGATCTCCATTCCAGCGTGGATTCCCTGGCTCTCGAGCGTTGGGCTCATCACTGCCACGATCATGACGCTGTTTTCGACTTTCAACGTGCGAAGCGGAGGTTTCGCAGATCGATCCAGTTGATCGGGAGGGTATACGTTCGTATGCCCATCGCCGAGCTTTGCCGCTAACAGCATCAACTCCTGGTAATATTCAGCGGTTGTGCGAGCCGCGAGCACTTTGGGAATCGACTCGAGGTAAACGCGATCCCATCCCAGATCGATCAGCTTCTCTGGATAGGCGAAGTTGTACTTGACTTCCGACCAAAATTTCGACAATCCGGCAAGCTTTTCCGCATCCGGGAGCATGGCGCGGAAGGGGGTATGCAATTCTTCCGAATCCCAGAGGTGCTCGAAACGCCGGAACTCAGCGAGGATTTGTTTATATTCGTTCGATGAATGCAGTGCGGTGAATTCCTTCGTGCCGTCGATGAAGCGGGCAAGATCCGGATTCGGCCACAGCTTTGCTACTTGCCGAAGACACCTCAAAGCCTCGCCGTTGTTCTCCCGCACTGCGTATGCCTGAGCCAGATCGAGTAGGACATTGAGCCGACGCGCGGCTAAGGGCCGGTCCCCGGCGCCGAGGTCGCGTACGAGAGGCTGATCCAGGTAGGCGAGCAGGTCATTGAGAAGAACAATGCCCTGCGGATCTCTTGCCGGCCAGAGCTTAGCCGCCTCTTCGCGCCGTTCCTGAACGAAATCGTAGGCCTGCGAAGAGTTGGCCGGGACCGGCCACTGGGCTTTTGCCGCGGCGCACATCAGCAGCAAAAGGCTTGCTAGAGATCTCATGAAATTCAACCTTCAACGATTCTACAGGGGTCCCGCGCGCGACGCCTTTACTTTAGCCGCGCTCCTCTGCCAGCATAGACACAAGCAATGCCATATCAGAAGTTCCGCGCGGCGGGCGCAATGCTGGTTCTGACCGCACTCGCCTCCGCCGCCTCCCTCGACGACGCTACCCGCCGGCTCTCACGCGATATATTCCAGCAATTAGTTGAAATCAATACCACTGATTCCGTGGGCAGCACTACCCTCGCGGCCCAAGCCATGGCCCGGCGGCTCCTCGATGCCGGGTTTCCCGCCGCCGATGTCCAAGTGCTCGGGCCCAACGGCCGCAAGGGCAATCTGGTCGCGCGGCTGCATGGAAGCGGCCCGCGCGGCCTTAAGCCGATCCTCATCATCGGTCATCTCGACGTCGTCGAAGCGCGCCGCCAGGACTGGACCACCGATCCTTTTCAGTTCATCGAAAAAGACGGCTACTTCTACGGCCGCGGGACGCAGGACATGAAGGTCAACGACGCGGTCCTGGTGACCACGTTGATCCGCTTTGAGCGCGAGGGCTACCGGCCGGATCGCGATATTATCGTGGCGCTCACGGCCGATGAGGAAGGAGGTAAATCGAACGGCGTCGATTGGCTGCTCAAGAATCATCGCGATCTGATCGACGCTGCGTTCGTCCTCAACGCCGACAGCGGCGGTGTTACGGCCATGAACGGCAAGCCCGTCAACGTCGATGTGGAGGCAAGCGAGAAGCTGTATGCGGATTTCCAACTCACCGCGACCAATCCGGGAGGGCACAGTTCGCTTCCCGTGGCGGACAATGCCATCTACCACATCGCTGACGCTCTGGCGCGTCTGGAGCACTCGCCTTTTCCTTTCGAGCTCAATCCCGTAACGCGCCTTTATTTCGAGCGCCGCGCTGCGCTGGAAACAGGAAGCTCCGCCGCGGACATGCGCGCCATTCTGCGCGATCCGCCCGATCCGGCCGCGATCGCGCGCCTTTCAAAGGATGCGCGCTACAACTCCACCATGCGCACCACGTGCGTCGCCACGCGCTTGAGCGCCGGACACGCCAATAACGCTTTGCCGCAGCTCGCGCAAGCCAACGTCAACTGCCGCATCCTGCCCGGCCACGGCGCCGAAGAGGTTCGCCAGGATCTCGTCCGCATTTTCGCCGATCCCAAAGTCGAGGTGCGGTACGTGGACGATGCCGGGAATGTCTACGACCGGACGCCGGCCAAGCAAGCGTTTCCTCCCATCCTCCCCCCGCCTGAGATTTTGAAGCCGCTGGAGCGCGTGGCGGACGAAATGTGGCCTGGCGCGCCCGTTATCCCCGAAATGGAAACCGGCGCCTCGGACTCCATTTACACCGTCGCCGCCGGACTGCCCAGCTATGGCATTTCGGGTGTCGCGATCGATCAGGACGACATCCGCGCCCATGGCAAAGACGAGCGCGTGCGCGTGGCAGCCTATTACGAAGGCGTGGAATTTTATTACCGGTACCTCAAGGCGCTGACTTCGACCCGCTGACCGATTCGTTCTCCTGCGTGCGGTTGTCGGCGCATTCGCCTCGCCCAACTCGGCCGGCTTTACGAACTTCATCGCAGACGCGAATGTGTGCCAGGTGGCCGAGATTACCCTTGATCCGCGAGCAATCCTATGCGGGCCGCCGCTCGGCCACGCTCAGCGGCAAAGGAGCGACCAGGCGAATGCCGTCGCGGTCGATTCGCAAGGGAACGTCTCCGTCGCCGCAGACACCTCGTCCGCGGATTTCACTCTGCAATACCCTAAAGGCGCTAAGCGAATCGGCCTGCCCCGCAACTAACTGCAGCCTGTGATCGAGCGCCGCAACCGCCGAATACGCGCCGCCCGCAAATCCGCGCAGCCCGCCGCTCAATCGCCGGCCCGTTCAATCGCCGGGATGATACTCGCGCTCGGTATGGCCTTTCAGTTGGTCGCGATAAAAATAAACCTCGCGCAGATTGCCGCTGGCGTAGCGTTTGGCTTCGTCGTCGAAATGCGGCGAGCCGGGATGTCCGCTTTCGCCGCCAGCCGTGACCGCCTTGGCGTGAACCTTCGCGCCGAACTCCACTACCGCGACGAAGCTGTTGCCGCTGGTTCCGTACCATTTTTTCGTCCCGGGGTACTGGCGCGCCCCGAAAGACGCGAGCGATCCCCATTGCGACGATGTGAAGGGAACGGGAATGCTGGGAGCGGCGTCGTCGAACTGCTGGACGATGTCGCCCGTAAGGCGCTGGAAGCGATTGATGTCGCCCCACGGTGTTTTCCATGTGCCGAAATCTTTCGTCAGCTTGTCCGACGCGGCCCCGAGCGATTCCAAAAGCTTTTCGGGGGCGCCTCGGCGATCCGATCTTGCTGCATTTTTCCGCCTCGGCGGCGGCCGTCGGCTCCCCCGAGAACCCGGCGCCGGACGTCTTCGCCCCAGAACACCGCAAGCGAAGTGGGAACCGAAGAGGCCGACCAGCGCAGATCCCAATGGCGCAGCGCTTCGATTTCGCCGCCGAGCTTGGCTTTGAGCGGATCGGAGGGCGGAGCGTCGTCCCAGGCCTTCACCAAAGCGGGGATCGTTTTCTCAAACCACGGCAGATAACTATCGAAGGCGGCGGTGATCAGCGAATCGAGCGTGAAATTCCGCGTGTTCTCGAGGATGCGCAGGGCGTGCAAACCGCGCGCCGATTCGCCGCCGTTTTCGACGTAGGGCGGATAATTCTCCCTCTTCGGGCTGTCCGGACCGGCCGCGCTCCACGGCCAGTTATTGACGTTGAAGAGCCAGCCCGTCTTGGGATTCAACAGGTGCGGCGTTTCGTCGATCGAGAGTAGCCCGTGCCACTCCGTTTCTGGATTACTGCCGTCCACCGGCTTGGTCCAATCGAATTTCGTGTCGCGGCGGGGAATGAAATTGCCATGGAAATAGGCGATGTTGCCATCGGCGTCGGCATAAATCGTGTTGTTGGACGAGTTCGCCTTTAGCTCCATCGTCTGTAGATACGCTTTGTAATTGCGCGCCTTGGTCCGCAAAAATGATTGCTCCAGCGCCTTCACCGGCTCCTGCATAATGCGGAACGCCACCCATTTTCCGTTCAGGTCGCGCACGATCGGTCCGTGATGCGTGCGATAAACGGTGAAGTGCTTCTGGGCCATCCCGCGATCGGTTTTGTACGGAACCGTGATTTCCTCCGCCGTCACCGCTCGTTCCTCGCCGCCATATTTGTAGTAATACTGGCCGCCCTTTTTCACCACGGTTTCGAGATATTCGTCGATCGCATCGACGCCGCTCGAGGTGTGCATCCATCCGGCGCGATCGTTGAATCCCTGGTAAATGAAAAACTGCCCCCAGGTCACGGCGCCGTAGGCGTCCAGACCCTCTTCACTCGACATTTCCAGTTCGGAGCGGAAGAAAAACGATGTGTGCGGATTGATCAACAGCAGCGCGTGGCGATCCGCGCTGTCCGTTGGACCGATCGCGATGCCATTCGATCCGCCCGGCTCCCCTTTTCCGCCGTTTTGATCCGCGTCGGGCGCGCTCCCGGAAGATTTTCCGTAGAACTCTTCAAGCTGCCTGAGATTCACGCGCTCCGTATCGCCGCCGATGCTGCCTTCGGGGAACGAGAGCGCCATCCACGGCTCGAATCGCCCGATGACGCGCGGTTTCACGCCGGGATGTTTATAAAGATAGAAGTTCAGACCGTCGGCCCAGGAGTCCATGAGCTTCCGAAGCCACTCGGGGCAGGTAACGTATAGTTTTTTCAGAGCCTCCGGGTCAGCGAACAGTTTGGCGCGAAGATCCTGGTAAATCTTCGCTTCACCCTCGGCTTCGGCCAGGCGTCCCATGGCATTGAGGTAGTTGGTCTCAACGCGGTTGAAGTCGTCCTCGGCCTGCGCATAGATCATTCCGAAGACCGCGTCGGCGTCGCTCTTGCCGTAGACGTGGGCGATGCCCCAATCGTCGCGAATAATGGTGACGTTTCGCGCCTCTTTCTCCCAGCGCCCGGCATCGGAGGCAGGAGCGGCGAAACAGACGCCCGTCCCGGCGATCAGGAAAACCGCGATCGGGAGAATAAAAATACGGCGCGGATTAATCATGTTTGGCCTTCGTTAGGAAAGGTTGCCTGCTCGGACCATTATGCCGTGATTCCAGCCCTTGTTCTCAGCGATCTCAAACAGTGGCCGGTGAATCTTCGGTCTGCTCGCATTTTGCCCCTTGACAGAGCGCCAGCTGAGATCCTCTGGACCCCAGCATGCTGTCGGATTCGTTCCAATCGCCGGCCATGCATCCGGAATCAGGTAGCGCGTCGTGATACCGCGTCAGAACTGACCCAACACGCTGCTGTAGCCGCCGGGCGCTAGCAGCACCCCCCCACTTGCGGATCTCTCGCTGTTCGGAGAACCCGCTCAGAGTTCCGATGCGGGCTTCGCGCATGACAATGCAGCAAAGGGATGGCCGCGCAACCATTGAGCAGATGCGATGGAACGACGGCGGTCAATGCGCAGCTCCGCGCTCAGAACAACAGGGAATTTGATCAAAACGTCTAGTGGCCAATCCGCATGCAAGCGACGCGAGCGATATCAGACCGCGCAATCGAGCTGGGATTAAACGCAACGACCGCCCCTTCGTGTTACATTGGGAAATTTTCCTCACGCAAAATGCAGCGGGGATTTTCTTTTCCGTTGACACTTCCAGGCCGGCAAGAATACAATCGGAGGCAATATCTGGAAACACCTGTAATCTGGGCGGCTGATTCCGCCGAAATGATAAGGAAAGGATTTTTAACATGCGAAACTGGAAGCTCCTGGGGGCCGTGCTTTGTGCCCCGGTCTGGGCGTTTGGACAACCGCCGGTAACAACTCCGCAAAGTCCCGGTGAACCCCCCATGCTGGGCATTCACTGGATCCACGGCGTTAACCCCCCCGGCCTTGAAAACGGCGCTGGCCATCATGGCGGCGGCAGCCCCGATATGACTTACCACGGCGGCAAGATTCTGACTACCGCGGTCACTGAGGCTATCTTCTGGGGAACGAGTTGGGCGAACTACACCGGCGACAAGATCACGGGTATGGACCTGTGGTATGAGGGGTTCAACGGGTCCCATTACGCAATGACTTCCGACGAATACTCCGGAAACAACGGATTTGTGACGCCTTATACGACCCACTTGGGTCACATTGTTGACGCCTCGCCCTCCACCGGCGGCGGTTCGGCCTCAACCATCCTGACCGAAGTCTGCAAAGTGATCACCAGTCCGAACCCGAATGGCAACGGCTACTACGCCGTGTATACGGACACTCCGCGCGGCCACGCCCAATACTGCGCTTGGCACAGCGCCGGAACCTGCGGCGGCAAACCGGTACAGTTCGCGTTTTTCTTTGATCTCGATGGTGACCCAGGTTGTGACCCCCAAAGTACCGTCTCAGGGGAATCGCAGGGACTAGCGGCGCTGGCGAACGTCAGCGGACACGAATTATCGGAAGCCCGCACCGACCCAGCTAATGGTGGCTGGTATGACTCCTCAGGCGAGGAGAACGGTGACAAGTGCGCCTGGACTTTTGGCGCGCCATTTGTGACCTTCGCCAACCAAACGCAGTGGAAGATCCAGGGCGAGTGGTCCAATGCCGCCTACAACGCCGGCTCCGGCTATCCCAACAGTTCCGGACAGAAAGGGTGTTTATCCGGTCAATAAGGCTTCGCGGACGAGCAGGAGGCCGAGGATTTGCCGCCAAGGCTCTTCGCGAAACCGGCTCATACTCAAACCGAATCCTGGCAGGCGCGGTGTTCCTGATAAAGGCAGGGAACAGGAGATTTACTCGCCGCCTGTAACTGGCTGAGCGCGCGCCGATATGCGCTTGAGGGCGCCGCGAGAGAATCGCTTGCCCGAAACTCGTCCTAAGCTAGTGACGTGGTTGCTCCCAAATTCCGGTTCACTCGGAATTTAGCCGGCCGAAGTAACCCGCCACAAAACGCGCCAGATGCGCGGCAGGTCCGTTCAGGGCCAACGCGACTCGGAAACGCATACCGCGAAATACCCTCGCCGTAGCCGAGCTCAGCCCGTGTTTCTGCTGCCATCGGCGATCCAGACGGCTTCCCGACGGCGGCCCGAAACGGCGTCCAATGTCAACGCCGGCATCGACCCGCACTGCGGGATTATCGCGAGCGGCGTTCCCGGCGCAGCTCCGAGCTGATCGCGCTCTCCGGCGTCCCAGCGTGTTCCCACGCGCTGGTCAGCCAATTCTCTTTGCGCTTCGGCGTTGGAAGCCATGGCGGCAATGACATGATAAGCCGCCGCGACAACGAGTTGACATACGGCTCGTACATGCGCCGCAAATCCGCGAGTTTGCGTTCGAAGAACTCGCCGTCCTCGAGCGCGATTCCCGCGCCTGTCAGGATCTCCATCGCCCGCCGCAGATCGCGATGCGGCAAGCGGTCCTCGGCGGGACCGTCCGGCGCCGCGCCGAAGACTTGCGACAGATCGACCACCGCATGGCGCGCCATCGCAAACGTCAGTTGCGCCTGCCACGCCGTGCGCCCCTCCGACCCCGCTATCACCACCGCGCTTGCATCCAGCACCGTCGTGAGCGCGGCCAGCCAGGACTGGTTATCGTGCTGCGACCGGTAATACGCCAGCACCGGATATGACAAATGGCTCTCGAGAAGCTCCGACGACCAGCGCTCCCAATGCGAGAAAAATTCCGTCGAGGTCTGCGCGAAATCGCCGGATCTGGCGTGCCGGATCAACAGCTCCACCGCCGCCGAGGGCGATCCCGCACGCGCGTCGAGCAGCGTAATGTCACTTTCGCGACGCGAGAAAGCCTGATAAATGACGGGAAGATAGCCGATCACCATGGCCAGAAATCCCAGACCGAGGCCGCATTCCAGAACGCTGATGAACCGCGCCGCGCCATTTTGCGGCGTTAAATCCCCCATTCCTAAAGTGAAAAACGTGCTCCCGCTGTAGTAGAGATCCGACGCGTAACCTCGTCCCAGATCATGCCCAGCCAGGGGCGACCCGAGCGACCAATAGATCGTTGCGAATCCAATTACAATACCGGTCGCCCACACCGCCAGCAGCAGCAACAAGGACAGAGGGCCGAAAAAGCTGAGATAGGATTCACGCTTCTTTCCGGCTGCAAAGCGTTTGGCGGCGCTCGACCAAACCGTCCAGGTCGCGCGATAGAAGCCGCGCGCCAAGCGCCACTTCCGCATCACCCGCCGCGGAAGCACAATGGATTCAAAGGCGTCCCAAAGAACGGTAATTATCAGGAGAGCGCCGGCAATTCCGGCCAGAATCTGCATGAACAACTTTAGCGGAGGGAGTCAAAGGGCGGCAACATTGGCGCTGCCGCCCGGAAGGGGCCGCATTGCTGCGGCTTAAACCACCGAGCGTCGTCCAAACAGAAGACTGATGACGAACAGCACGATGAAAATAAAGAACAGAATCTTCGCGATACCCGCTGCGCCCGCGGCGATACCGCCAAATCCGAAAATCGCTGCCAGAATCGCGATCACCAGGAACACCCAAACGTACCAGAGCATTTGTCCTACCTCCGCCGGGTTAGGATGCACGCTCCGTTCCAGACCGCCTCGCCACGCATTTACAATCACTTAGTCCCAGGCTGGTCAGATTTGCCGGTAATGCTTACTAACCCGTTAACCGGATTGCGGCGACTTTCTCGGGAATTGCTTCCAGGTCCTTCACAAACAAACCGTACTCCTGACGCCTCTGTTCCGGATCGGGCGCGCGCAGCAAGGAGGATGGATGTACGGTGGCCATCACTGATTGTGCCAGCTCGTGGGGGAAGAAAACGCCGCGCTGGCGCGTGATCCGGAAAGCGCGCCCCAGAATCGCCTGCGCTGCGGTCGCCCCCAGGCACACGATCAGCTCCGGACGGACAACCTCTATTTCCGCCTCCAGCCACGGCCGGCACGCGGCGATCTCGATCGCGTTCGGCTTGGCGTGAATGCGCCGCTTGCCGCGCTCTTCGAACTTGAAATGCTTGACGGCGTTCGTGACGTAAACCTGTTGCCGGTCGATCCCGGCCTCGATCAAGGCTTTGTCGAGCAGCCGCCCCGCCGGCCCCACGAACGGCGCTCCCTCGCGGTCCTCCGCATCTCCCGGTTGCTCCCCCACCATAATTACAGGGGAATGCGCCGGCCCCGCGCCAAATACCGTCTGCGTGGCATGCCGGTATAATTCGCACCCTTCGCAGCTCTTCGAAGCCGCCATCAGCTTCGGCAGCGTGGGACGCGATGGAACCCACGGCGCAGCGGTCGGAACATCATTCTTGCCCGGCATTGTTTTAATCCCCTTCAGTTACTCTAGTCTTTCCCATGGGCCTGCTGACCGTCGTACGGCACGGACAAGCGTCCTTCCTCGAAGCCGATTACGACAAACTTTCCAAGCTCGGCGAGCGGCAAGCCCGCAATTTGGGCGATTATTGGACCGCTCGCGGCGTCCGCTTCGACCGCGTTTATTACGGCCCCGCGCGACGGCAGGCGGGAACCGGCGAGATCGTACGCGAGCGTTACCGCGCCGCCGGGCTCGACTGGCCGGAGCCGGCCTGTCTTCCCGAGTTCGACGAATACCCCGGCATCGAAGTAATGCGCGCGTTCCTGCCCAGGCTGATCGAACAACACCACGATATCCGTTTGCTCGAACAGGAATTTCACGCCGCCGCCGAGCACGCCGCGGCCGCTCGCGCCTTCGAGAAAATGTTCCAGCGCGTCACGCGACTGTGGGTCGCGGGCGAGCTCGTCTCACCCGAGGTCGAATCCTGGCAAGCCTTCTGCGACCGTGTCGCCCGCGGCATCGCGCTGGTACGCCGCGGCGGCGGACGCGCCGTCGTGTTTAGCTCCGGAGGGGTCATGGCGGCCGCCGCGCGCATCGCCCTCGATCTCTCGCCCGTGCGGACACTCGAGCTAAGCTGGGCCCCGCGCAACGGCTGCTATTCCGAATTCCTGTTCTCCGGCGACCGCTTTTCGCTCGCCACCTTCAACGCCTTCCCGCATCTGGATTCGCCCGAGCTCCTGACGTGGCGTTAAGCCGAGTTTTATTCAATTACCAGACCAGCCGCCCACCAATTTGGACATTCCGTGGATTGATGGTCGTCGCCGTAATCAGTCCGAAGCTCGAGCTGGTGGGGCTCAGATTCGGCGCCGCGAAAGCCGGCCGGTTGAGCGTGTTAAACGTCTCGAAGCGGACCTGAAGGTAGCTGCGCTCCGTGAAATGGAATTCCTTCAAAAGAGATGCATCCACAACGTTAATGCCGTCCGCGCGCAGATTATTGAACGTGGTTTGAAATGTCCGAATGTTATTGGCGAGCTGCTGCGAGGAAACGGTATTGAACGCGGCTGTATTGAATGCCGGTCCATTTACCTGTCGCGCGTTCAGGTCGATATCGCCTCCGTTATAAATTACGTTTCCCCAACTGAGCGGAGCGCCGGATTGCCAGGTGTAAACGGCGTTCAGTACCCACCCGCCCAGCAGCGCGTTCTTCCACCCGGAGCCGAGATCGACCAACCTGTTCCTGCCGATCGGCAATTGATAGCTTCCGGCGGTAACGAACCGGATCGGCCGCGAATCGACCGAGGTGGCTTTCTCCGGCGCCGCATCGAACGCGTTCAGGTAAATTCGCCTGTCGATCAAGCTGTTCCAAATGAAGCTTGTCGTGAACGTGAGACCGTAGGACAGACGCTTCTGCACTCCCACGTTGAGGCTTTCGTAATAGGAACTGCCCGCGTTATTGTACTGCTCGGTAACTCCGCCATTTGCGAACTGCGGATATGGAAGCAGCAGTTGCGAAAGCGCCACCGTGCTCCCGTTAAGCGAAGTGCTGCTCGGAAGCAGCCCGGCGAACGGATTCGGGACCGTCGAACTAAGTTGATTAATGATGGTCTGATTGCGAGCCAAGCCGGTCGCGAGATACTGCTGTGGAATACCGTTCAGATTCGTCGTAACGGGCAGATGCACGGAGTGGTTGCCGATATAGACGATTTCGATAACCATATCGCCGGGTAGTTGACGCTCCAGTCCGAAATTCCAACGGATGGAATACGGGTTGCGCACGTTGGGATTGAAGAACGTGATGCTCTGGCCGAGAAATGTGCCTAGCCCCGGCGGGGTCGCGCCTGCCGGCGTAATCCCGTTCGGAAACGGATTGGTTAGCGTGGTTGCTGGAGTAAGGAAGTTATTATTGGTCACCACCATTTGCGTGGTTTGGCTGAAACCCTCCTGATTGATGGGCGGTTGCGACGATGAAGGAGGTAGTCCTCCCTCAATTCCGATCGGATAAACAAAAATTCCAAAGCCGCCGCGGAGCACCGTCTGAGTATGCAGCGCCCTGGGCGTCCACGCGAATCCAAATCGTGGGCTGAACATGTGGGACTCAGTCTGATAAGCGGCCGGGCTGCCGCGGGTCGCGAACGTGAGGCCGCCCGGGACATTAAACTGGCCAGGCGGAATTTGCGGAATGGGATTCTGCGCATATGCGGTGATCGCCGCTCCGGCGATAGGGCTCTGGAGGGACGTGTCGAAGCCGTTTACAGTACGGCCATACCGTTCCGTGGCGGGGGTTTCATGTTCGTATCGCAGCCCGAGATTAATAGTCAGGTTGCTTCTTACGCGCCAATCGTCCTGATAGAATGCGGAGATGTATTTCGATACAAGTAAACCCGAAGTATTCTCATCATAACTGCCGCTCGAGGGTAGGCCCAACAGAAATGCGGCGAACTCCTGGCCAAGAGGCGCCGCGGCCGAACTAGCCAACGGGCCATTGGTCCAGCTCGATCCGAAAGTGAAGTTGCCGGTTGAGTTTCCGGTGGTGAAATAACTCATGCGGTACTCGCGCACATCGCCCCCGAACTTGAACGTATGGTTTCCCTTTATTTTGACGGCGTCGCCGAAAATCTGAAAGGAATCGCTGGGATTGTGGTACCAAAAATAGGTGTTGCCCAAGTTCTGAAAAGTGGAGCTCGGGAAGCTGATAGAAGGCATCTGCAAGGATTCCGAAACGCTGGTCATATATGGCGGGTACCCGAGGGTCGTGGGATTAAACCCGGCGCTGGGGTTGACATAGTCTTCGACAAAGCGCGTCCAATTCAGCCGAACGTCCGCGACTAGCGTGGGACCAAATGTGTGTACCGCGTCGAGCATGCTGCCCCAGTTTACGCGGAATGGACCCTCATCGCCGGTGGCGATGTTATTGAAGTAATTAGAATCGCCGGTCGCATCGTATTCCGTGCTCCGGATATCCCAAAACAACTTTTGCTTGTCGCTGATATTAAAATCCATGCGGCCGAAGTTATTGCGAAACGCGCGGTGTGTTATGGGATCGGAGACGTAATTATTCAGGCCCGCCGCCGTGCCCGTAGCGTTCGGGGCGGGAAAAAACTGCATATAAGCTTGCGCGATGGGGTTCAGGCGGCTCGCGGGAATAATATTGCCCGCGAACGGTTGGCGCGCGACTTGCGATCCGGAGATGGTTCCGGTTGCCGGATCGAAAATCTGATACTGGCTGCCCAGCGCCAGCAGCGCCGAAAAATCGCCGTTGCGCTCGGCGAGCGTGGGCACGCTCGTGGTATGGGCCGAAGCGGTTGGCTCATGCAGCCCCTCCCAGGCAAAGAACCAGAAGACCTTGTTTCTACCGTTGAACAGCTTGGGCGCGATCACCGGCCCTCCCGCCGTCACGCCGTATTGATTGAGAATGTCCGTCGCTCTCTTCTGGCCCGCCTTATTGATGAAGAACGCGTTCGCTTGCAGCGGGGTGGATTGGTTGAACTCATAAATCGAGCCGTGAAAACTGTTCGTGCCGCTCTTCGTGATTTGGTTCGAGATGCCGCCGCCGGTATGGCCATACGCCGCGTCCGCTTGAAAAACCTGCATCTCCACTTCCTGCACGGCATCTACGGGCGGATTGTAGGCAATGCCCAGGCTGTAGCTGCTATTAGGCACGCCGTCCACCAGCATTTCGTTTTGCCCCGTGGGCGCCCCGCCCGAGCTGAACGTCGTCGACGCGCTGTTGTCCCACGGGTTGGCCTTCAAATCCCCTTGTTGACCGCTGCCGTTTGGCTCCGCGACCACGCCGATTGCCAGCACCGATAGCAGATATGGCGTGCGGCCATTCAGCGGGAAATCCTCGACCTCCCTGGTCGTGATGGGCTGACCCACGGAGCCATTCTCGGTCTCCACCAGCGGCGCCTCCGCCGTCACGGAAACCGATTGGGATGTATCTCCAAGCTCCAGGTGAATATCGAGCACCGGGTGCGCGGCCGTGCTCAACACAAAATTGTCCTGGATGAAGCGCTTAAACCCTGCCGCTTCGGCGGTGATCCGGTACGTTCCAGGGGCCAGAAACGGAATTGCAAACTTGCCCGCCGCATCCGAGACGGCCACGGATTTAGTGCTGGTCCGGATCTCGGTGGCTTCAACCTTCGCGTTTGGAATCAGTGCGTCATGCGGGTCGGTAACACTGCCGCTGATGGTCCCGCGAAACTCCTGCGCTGTTAAAGTGACCGCCGCAAACACCGCCATCGAAAGAATATGCTTCAACACGGCAACCTCCTGACCGAATGTGCTTGGCTGAAACTATCACGGCCTCCGGCCGCCAAGAACGCAAAAACCCGCGGCGCGTCCAATCTTGTTCAGCGTATTGGACGGCCCTCTCGCCTGTGCGGATCAACAAGCGTCGATCAATGAGTGAGTTGCCCGTCGCCCGCGCAGGGTGGATAGGGTGAAGTCAACCGTCAATCGGCAGGCTGCGGTATTACGGCCGTCTGCCCGGGACCATGGTTTCGACTGTCTCAAGAATCTCATCCGCGAACAGCACAAGGTCTTCCAGTTGGTTGGTACGCGACCGGATGAGGATGATGGAAATCCTGCGATCCGCGCGGCCTTGTTGGGGAGGGTTGGTGAGGGATTCCCTGATCGACAGTCAGCAGCACTTCGTACCCGGCAGCCTCGGCGGAGCGGAGCAATTCTCCATTTTTCGTGCCTTTCAGCCCGGCCCACTCGGCTGTATGGTGGCGATTCAGCTATGCCGGAAATCGAGTGGCAGACACTCGTCCAGCGGGATTTTTCACGCTATCCGGGCTAACAGGGAATCCTTTGCGTCCTCAAGCGACTGAACAGCCATGTCGTGCGTGACGGTCGGAAACTGCCGCAAAAACTCGCTGAGCGAGTGGCCGCCCTCGAGTAGTCGATCCGATTCTTAAACGGGACACGCGTGCCACGAAAGCACGGCGTTCCGTTCATAATATCTGGATCGATAACGATCACGCGTTGTTCCATCACCCCTATTCTAGGCGTGGGGGAAGGCTGCATAACGGTTGCTCCGCCACGGCGCCTTCAATTCCAATCTCGCTCGTAAACCCAATCCAATGTGGCTATGGAATGCCCCTACGGCGTCCGCGGGCAAACAATGCAAAACCTCGCGCGCCCGATCTTGTTCAGCGTATTGGACGCGCCCGCGCCCCGCTGTTGCTTATCCGCCGCCAAAACGAAACAATGAATCGCATGCGGGCAAAGACTCCTACGATCCAGCCCACTGCTATAGTCGGCTTGGGATTAATGGGCCGTGGAATCGCCACATGCCTGCTGGCGCACGGGCTCGAAGTAATCGCCTACAACCGCACCGCTAAGCGCGCCACAAGCGCCCTCCGCCACATCGAGCGATCGCTCGAAGAATTGGCGCGCCGCAAGATCGTGCCGCGCTCGCGAATCCGAAACTGGCGCAAGCGCTTGCATCTGGCCGGCTCCATCGCCGACCTGGGTCCATCGCCATTCATCATCGAATCCGTCAAGGAAGATCTCGATCTGAAACGCGGTCTCTATCGGCAACTCGAAGATGCCGTTGCCGCCGATGCAGTCATTGCGTCGAACACCTCCAGTTTTCCGATATCGGCGCTTCAAAGCGGCCGTAAAGCTCCCGAGCGGTTCATAGGGATGCACTGGGGAGAGCCGGCGCATATCATGCGCTATCTGGAGGTCATCCCGGGAGACCAGACTTCGCGCCGCGCCATCGGCCTTACCTTGCATTTGGGAAATCTCTGCGGCAAGGAGCCGACCCTCCTGAGGCGGGATATCCGCGGATTCATCTCCAATCGTATGATGTATGCGATGATCCGCGAGGCCTTTCATCTGGTCGAATCGGGCATTGCAGACGTCGAGACGGTGGACCGCTCCTTCCGCAACGACATCGGTTATTGGGCCACCCTCGCCGGCCCGTTCCGTTGGATGGATCTCACCGGAATTCCCGCCTACGCGGCCGTAATGGAAGGACTGTTACCCCAGTTGTGCAACTCGACAAAGGTTCCGCAACTCATGCGCGAGAAGGTCGACAGCGGAGCGCAAGGCATCGGCAACGCCCAGGGATTTTATCCTTACACGAAAGCGAGCGCCCGCCGTTGGGAAGCGGCATGGGTCGATTTTACCTACGAGATCCGCAAGTTGGCGGACCGTTACGACGAGCGGAAAATCTGAATGCGCGCCTGGATCTTTCTCTTCTGCTGCAATCTGATGTGGGCGCTGCAGTTCACCTGCATCAAGCTGGTGCAGGACCAGGTGGGGCCGATGTTCACCGTCTGGGCCCCCATGACGATTGCGATGTTCATGCTGATTCCGTTCGTCGTCCGGGATCGCCCTGTCGAGACCAAAGTCACCACCGGAAGAGCCTTTCGAGTTTATTTCCTGTTGGCGGCCTTGGGCGTTTTCCCCGCCCAGGTTCTCATGACGTGGGGCACCCGCATTTCGCTCGCCAGCAACGCGGCCCTGATCAACCTCACGTTGCCGGTGGCCACCGCGCTTTTCGCGGTTCTCTTTCTTCGCGAGCGCATGACCCCGGTCCGCTGGATCAGTTTCGCGATCGCGGTCGCCGGCGTCCTGTTATGCTCCGGGATCGATTTTCGGACGCTCCGTTTCGGGAGCTCCTATTTGGCGGGGAACATCCTGATTTTCGCCGCCACCCTGGGGAGCGCCTTCTACAATTCCTACGGCAAAAAGGCGCTCGAATTTCATTCCCCAATCCGCATGCTGTTCTGGACCTACGTTGCGGTCTGCCTCATGATCGCGCCGGTTGTACTGGTCGAGGAACACGCCGTTTTCGGCCAAATTCCCCATTTCACGACGCAGACCTGGATCGGCATGGGGCTGCTCACCATTTTTCACAACTTCCTTTCCATGATCCTTTTTCTGAAGGCGCTGAAACATCTCGATGCGATTCAGGCCGCCCTTTCGAATTACCTCATCACGTTTTTCGGCCTGCCGATCGCCGCCATCTGGCTGCACGAAAAACTGAGCGCCGCCGCCATCGCAGGAGGCATTTTGGTGCTCGGCTCGACCTTTCTGATCACGGTTTGGGAGGAGCTGCGTCCCGCACGGCAGGTTTCGCCGCAGCCGGCCGCGGCCATTCGCGCCCGAGCTCTCCCGCGTGAATCGTGAACTTTGCTTTGGAGCTTCGAACCCGCGGACTGAAAGTGTTCGCGCCGGCGGTTACGGCGCGGGTAGAACAGGCGTGCGGCCGCTCTCCGCGTCCACTCGAAGGATGCCGTCCCGCGCCGATTCGAAAAGCCGCCGGCAGCGCAGCTCGTGGCGATGTGGTTCTGGATCGAAGCCTGCCGCCGCCGTGCCGCTGTGTCACCGGGCAGCGCGCCTGCCTGCGGTTCGAGTTAGTGGGTTCGAGGTAGTGGGTTCGACCGTCGGGCCGGCGATCAAGACGATTGGCGGATCCGCCCGCTAGGCGCGCAACTATTCGCCAACACACTCGCCCACCAGCTTCTGGTAGACCTCGCGCGCGTGGTCATACGCCGCGCGGCCTTCAATACGATCGGCGGCGCGCATTGAGATCGCCTTCTGTGTCCAGCACTGGCTCACTGCGTTCAGGCACCATTCCGCGCTTCGGCGCGAGGCGCGAATCGGCTTCCCGCCCATCACCGCGAAGATTGGATTCGTATGCGACGAGGGCAGAATCCGCATGGCGATCCAACTGCTCTTTTCAATGGGCGCATCGAACGAAACAGGCCGCGCCTGCCCATCGGCGGTGATGGTCTTGCGAGCCACGGCCTTGCCGTTCACGATCAACTCCACGGGAACATCGCGCGAATCGCCAATCCGCGCGCGCTCGATATTCCAGTACGGCTTTTGGTCCCAAGCTAGTTTACGCAGCGCTTCGTCGGGCAGTGGATCGAGCCACGCGGCGACGGTCGCTTCCGCATGCACAGTGGCGGGACTTTTCAGATCAAGCTCGCTGCCATTCGTTCCCACGGCCAAGCCGTTCACTTTGAAATCCATCAAATGGCTGCGGCCGTCTGAAACGTAGCTGCGCCCCGCCTGGATGCCTTTAACGTAACTTTCATACGATAAGTCCGGCATCTTCACGTAACTGCGCCCCAGTCCGACGCGATTGTCGTAAATGCACGGAAAATCCGTCTCCCCGCTGATGCGCGTGCGAAACCCCACGTTGAGCGTGTGATACCAGATATTCAATTCCCAGACCGCCGGCGTGTCCACGCTGGAGATGAAGTCCACCGTGTTGGGGTAGGTTACATCCACGATGTACTCATTAGCGCCGATCCCATCGAAGGCCGGCATGTCGTAGTTCGGCAAATCCGGTCCGGACACCTGGAGACCCCAACCGGAGTGCGCGAAGCCAACCACCGCGCCCTGCGACTTGCCCCAGCGCAGGATCGGCAGATCCCACGATGGCCAATCCTCGATGCGTTTTGTTCCGGGATAATCCTGCTCTTTCAGATCGAGCAGCACAAGATGGCCGGCATGGCTTGACGGGAACCCCGATACCTCCAGATCGTAATGTTCAATGTGATCGGAGGTCGACAGCGGGTTGTCTTTGCCGGTGAAGAACTGTTTCTGGTAATAATACGACGGCCCCCAGTTCAGCACCGCCCCGATATTCAAGCCTTCCCCGCGGACCTGTCGCATCATATCCGAGGGAAGAACGCCTTCGGTCGGATTCTGGTAATGCGAGCAGCCCGCGGCGTGAATGTGATGATCGCCCGAATACCACCCGTACTTCGACGCATCGATCCAGCGGTCAAGCTGGAACGACAACTCCGCCGGGCCATGCGCGTCAACCTGGAGTTCTTTCGTATGCGTGCGGTACTCCGGTCCTCCGGTGTAAGCGATGGTGTAATATCCGTCGGGCAGCGAGATCCTCTCGCCGTCGGCGCGGTAGATCTGCGGCTCGAAGAAGAAATCGGGCGCCAGCCGCTTGGCGGGGTTCGGGTAAATGCGGTTCAACCGATCGCGGATAAGAAACGACGCCATCGCCGGTCTTCCATTTTCATCTTTTACGTGCAGCGTGATCCCGCGCGCCGGAAGCGCCGTGAACAGAATCGGGATCGCATTACGGTAACCGATGTCCTGAGTTCCCTGTCCGACATTGAACCCGATTTCCGCGGAGCGCTGCCCGCGATCGCGGCTCGATATTTCGAGTATTACGTATTCGAGCGCCAGTCCCGACAGCCGCCGCGTCATGGGGGGCGCGTTATAGATCGCGATATCGGCCCAGCGGTCGCGCGCTTCCGCCGGCGATAGTTTCATGGGCGGCTCGGGAGAGCCATTCGATGGAATATAAACCTTGCCGCTGTTGGGGCTGTCGACTGCAAGCGGCGCCGTTACGTTCGCTAGATTCATCACCTTCACGAGAAACAGGCGCGTGCCGCCTTCCACCAGCTCGGGCTTGGCCTCGCCTTGCTCGACCTTCACCCGGCTCTCGGCATTGATCTCCACGATGGCGAGCGCGGATTTATCAAGAACCCGCTCAATCTCCTGGACCGCCGCGGCCTCGCTGGGATTCGCGATCGCGGCGTCGATCCGTTTCAGATCGCCGGCCGGGAAGGGCTGGCCGAGAAAGCTCATCGCAGTCTCGATTCGCCGGACCTGCTGCGCCAGGGGCTGAAGTGGAATGACTGCTTCGCGCGCCGCATGATTGTGCGTCTCATGATTGTGCGCCGCCGCCTCTTGCGCGCGCGATAACGGCGTAAACAGAGCCAGCGCGGCGCTTGCGAAAACGAGGACGATGCGGATGCGTTTCATGATTAGGCCGCCTAAGTCGGAATCTATCACAGCCGGTTCAATGGCGCCCGATTCAGCGTGCCCGGTGACGATTATTGCGGCTTTTCGGGAAACAGTCCCGGCATCCAGCGCGAGGCCAGCGCGGCCGGGAAGGCGAGGCGCAGCGGGGCGCGTGGACTGTCGGATACAAGCGCCTCCTTATCGAGGAGGGCGGAAACAATGCGCCGGGCCTGCCGTGCGCCGGCGCCAACCACGGAGGGGACGTCGCCTCGGGGCAGTTCCCCGCGGTACAGCACCGCTTCCAGGACGTTCCCGGATTTTGCGGGCAGCTGCCCCAGCCTTGCCTCCTCTTCGGCCCAGAGCAGAATTCGGGCGCGCAGGCGGTCCGGCTGGACGAGGCTTTCCATGAAGTTCACCTGATCGATGCAGACGCTAAGAAAAAACCGCGTGAACTCGGCCAAGGCCTCTTCGCTCAGCGCCCCGCGCCCATCGAGGTCGTTTCGACGTGGCAGATCGCAATTGGCGAGGAGGGCTTTGTATTCGCGCACATTTCTGGCAAGCCCACGCGCCACGGACCAGACCGCGCCGGTGTCGATAATGTCGAGCAGTATCCCATGCGACATCAGCCGAGCCACGCGGCCGTTGCCGTCCATGAACGGATGCATCCACAGCAATCGATGGTGAGAGGCCGCTGTGGAGATGATCCAATCCGCCTTGCCCAGATGCCGATGGATCTGCTCAAAGCGCTCCAGGAAGCGGGGCAGGGCGCCGGGGCTGACTGCGATATGATCGCCCACGCGGACATCCCGCCTGCGGAACTCGCCTGGAATAAGGCGAACGCGCTCCTTGGTCTCGGGATCTTCCACCCACAGCAGATCTTCTGGCAGCAGCTCGCAGAAGCGCCGCTGAATCTCCGATATGCCCTCCGCCGTGATGGCGCGCGCGCCCGAAAGGCCGCCCCTATCGATCCACCGCTGGACCGTTATGTGCGCCCTGGCTTCCAGTTGCAGATCGCGCTTGCGCCGGTCCTGGCTGTACTCGCTTTTCAAGGCGCGTTCGATATCGATGGGGTGTGTATCGTGCTCTTCGATCAGATTCGAGTAATAGCAGTTCATAGCCCGCACGAGATCGGCGAGCGAAGCGAGAAGGCCAGGGGGCAGGCTGCGGCGGAAGCCGGCGGATTTTTGCGTGAGGTCGCAGCGCGAGGTCGGTGAGCGCGCCCCGATGTCGAGACGTGTCCGGGATCAAAAGCGGCTCCATAATGGACACCTGTTCTCCTCTGTCGTCCGCTTTGATGTCCGCTTCCATGACCACTCTTTTGCGAGATTGAAACCACGGCCTTTCAATAATATAACGTTAATTCAAGGTTCCTTTTGGCCGTTAGAATGTCCGCTCGGAAGTCCGCGGACTCGCCCCTGCATTGCTTGGCCCTGCGGGTGGACGCGCTTCTGCCATACACCCGGAGACGAACTCGAACACAACGTGACGCGGTAACCTATCGCCTCGGGATCGATTCTTTGGGGACGCCGCTACCCGCCCGCCCCCAGGTCGTCAAGAAACTCCGATGCCGGCGCAACACCCGTCACCAGCAAATCATCCCGCGCCCGAGTGCACGCGACATACAGAAGATGCCGCTCCGTCGCGTAAACTTCCTCCAGCTCCCCGGCATCGTCGGCCGTCTCAATCCTCTCCTGCAGCGGAATCACTTCGTCGTCGCAGGCCATCGCCGCCACCGCCCGGAATTCCAGCCCCTTCGCCAAATGCATCGTTCCGATCGACGCGCGTTCGGCGCTCCATGTCCATCTTTTCATCGAGTATGGCGTAAGGCAGCCCGGCCCTCTCGGCCGCCGCGTACGCCCGCGGAAGTTGCGGCGCGCGGAGCGCACGAAAATGCCGATCTCGCACGGCGCGACGCCCCCGGCCAGGCGCTCCTTCAACCACTCGCTCACGGCCCCGCACTCTTCCCCTCGCGTCTTGAGAACGCGAATCGAGGGCCGCGGTCCGTTGAACAAGCGAGACCGTTCCCTTGCGCTCTTCTTTATTTCCGTCGACATCCGGCCACTTCCGGCCCCAGCAGCCGGTCCGCCTGCGTGCGGATCTGATGCGACGTGCGATAGTTGATCTTGCAGCGTCGACGACCGCCCGCGCACATCCACACCCAGCGCCTTCCACGAAAACGGCTGCTGAAAAATCCGCTGCCCCAGGTCGCCCGCGAAGAACAGCGCGCCTTCGCGCCGCGATCTCCCGCCAAGCGCCGCCAGAAATCGCAGTTGCGCCACGCCGATATCCTGCGCTTCGTCCACCACGATGAAATCGAACGGCCCCGCCAAGCCCGCTCCGAATTTCGACGCCAGCAGCCCGAACATGCCCGCATAGCGTGGTCAGATCCCCGCTTCGCCAACGCGGTCCGCACCCGCGCAAAGATCGTCCACAGCGCCGCGCGCTGCTGTCTCCGGCAGCCGCGTTTTACGTCCCAGCCGAGCCACATCGCGATAGCTCTCCCACGTTTCCAGCTGCCACGCGTCCACCACCTGCTCCCATTCCGATAACAAGAAAGCGCGGCGAGAACCGCTGTCCCTCCACGCCCGCTGCCGCCTCGCAAAGCAACGCCGCGATGGTCTCCCGATCCGCGATCCGCGCCGCGTCCGAAATTGCGCTCGTAGAGCCGCTTCGCCACCGCATCGAGCGACTGCACTTCCACCCGCTCCGCCAGCCGCGGCTCGTTGTGTACCAGCGCTCGCAAGTTTCCCGCCGAGCGCCTTCGCCAGCGGCTCGGAAAACGTCGTCAGCAGCACCCGCGCCTCCGGATTCGCCCGCGCCAGAAACACCGCGCGATGCAGCGCGACGATGGTCTTGCCGGTTCCGGCCGACCCCGCTACGCGCGCCGGCCCGTTATAATCCCGCTCCACCGCAACGCGCTGCGCCGGATGCAGGAAAATGGCCCACTTCTCCCACGGAAATTCGAGCGCCCGTTCGAGTTCCTCCACATTGCTCATCGACGCGGAACCGCCGTTGCGCGTCCGGATGATCGAACGGATCGCCGTCCGCCGCCGCCTGCCGCGGCCTTCGGCTTCGCCGCCCGTCGCCAAATCGAGCAGCGCCTCGGCCGCCTCGTCGGGCAAATGATCCAGCAGCTTCAAGCAGAGCATCTTCGTCCGCCAGCCTGCGCACGTCCGCGACCCACTCCGGCGGGCACGCCATAGCCCAGCAGATCGTCTATCCGAAAGCGCCCCGAAACAGCAGCGGCCTCCGCGTCTGCGACATAGACCGGCACAACGATTTCCTGCACCGTCTCGCGCACCTCGACCAACTGCGCCGAGCCCGTCTTCGGATGAGTCTCGATCTTGCGCTGCTCCGCCCAGCGGTACGCTTCATCGTGATGATGCGACATAGCACAGCAGCAGGCTCGCCGCCGTGCGATGCACGATCATGCGGATGTCGCTCGACACGCGCACCGACCAGAAATTTCTGTCCCGCGCCTTATCGAGCTTATGGAATTGCAGAGCCGGGATGCGCCGGATTCATCTGCAGATCGAAGGCTGTGGTCTTCGACCGCCTTCTGTTCTTCGCCGCTCAGCCGCGCCAGGCTGCCGGTAAAAGTATCGGCGATGCGAAACTCCATCATCCACTCGAAATACTTTCATCACTTCATCGCCCAGGTGATTGATGGCCTTCACCGCGATGCGCCCCGATTTCGGTTTCTCAAACGGCCGCGAAGTATCGCTGTGCAGCGTCGCCCAGGCCTCTTCGTCGATCTCAGCCTTCAGCGTGGTCTTGAGCGATTTATACGGATCGTTCGCGCCCAGAAAATAAGCGTGCCGCACAAAAAAGCTTTCTTCGTTGTAATCGGTATCGATGAACCAGCACGCGATGCCCTCGGCCCCATCGCTGCGAACTTCTCCCGTGTTGGGATGAAAAACATCTACGCCGTGGACCTTCACCCGCACCTCGTCCGTCTTCAACGCGGCAGAATCTCGATATCGGGCTCCCCGAAAATGACGAAGAGATTCCCTTGCCCGTGTTCTTCAGATCGTCCGCCATGTGCAGATCGGCGTTCATGCGGGCCTTCAAAACCGGAATGCGCCCGAGCTTGTGAACTCGGACGAGTGCGCGTCGTAATTAAAAGCGCAAGCAATCAGAACGTCGAAGCCGGAGTCGCCCGCTTCCGCGCCGCCGCCACCAGATCGGGCCGCGAAACGGTGCCGAATTCAGGTCCAATCAAAATGCCGGCGCGCCGTTCTTTTCCGTTTTCGAGATACCGTCCCTCGGCGCAGATAAAATCGCCCGGCCAGGGCGTCAGCGAGGTAAAGGAAATCTTGTCCTGCTTATGCGCCTGCTGCACGCCCGCCGTTTTCAAATTTTCAAGAACCATCTCGGCGAAGTCCGGCCGCTTCGGGGCACTTCGGTCCGTGGATCGATCGGCTCGTCGTTCTCATCCACGCCAGCACGCGGTGCGGCGAAAGGCTCTCGACCGTGAACGGCCCAGCGACGCGGACTTTTTTATTGTCTTCGTACGGTTTGTCGTAGAGATATTCGGTGTCGGCCTTGGAGGCGATCGAAGCGTCGATCTCTTTCTGTCGCGCGATGCGCTGCTCCCACCACTCGGCGTGCAGGCGTCTTGGCGTCTTTCGGCCAGGAATCCCGCAGCCTCGCGCGGGATCTGCCATTCCTCCCAGTTTTCCTTCAGAGCTTTATTGAGAGCTCGCGCGCAGCGGTTCGAGCGTGCGCTTGATAAGTCTCCCAAATGACGTCGATTTCGGCGTTGTTGGCGATGGACTTGAGCGTGATGTGCGGAACGCGCTCATAGACGAACCCCTGCCGGATTCTGTTGTAAGTCGGTGTAGTCGAGGGCGCCGCCGCGCGCGACCTCGCCTTCTTTCCGCTGCCCTTCGGGGCTGTCGGCGAGCAGGTAGTAAGGGTAACGAGCGCCCATAATGCGCGCGCGAGCGAGAGCGAGCGCCACGCGCGAGGTGTCGATGGTGATCCAGCGCCGCCCCCATTGCTCCGCGACGTACGCGGTGGTACCGGAGCCGCACGTGGGATCGAGAACGAGGTCGCCGGGGTCGGTGGCCATGAGGATGCAACGCTGGATGACTCGAGTGCTTGTCTGAACTACATACCAACGTTCCTCCGCTCCCGCTGACATCGTCCCAGAGGTTGCCTAACGGGGTATGCGGGGAAGTCATCTAGGAATTTTGCATAATTGACGCTACGGTCGCCCCCATGCATCCGGCCAGCGCGATACAATTCGCATCAGCCCCGTTGCGGTAGTCGTCCATGTTCGGCCTGTTGGCGGGAGAAATTTCCTGCCGCGGAATAACGAGCTCCGTGCGTTCGTGCTCTTTCGCGGGCCGATTCGAGGAAAGCGCTGACGTACCTGAAGAATTTCGCGCTGGCTCGCCTCCCCATCCGCCACGGCGCTTGCTGCTTTTATCGAGCCGTCACCTAGCAGCACTTGGTCGTACCGCTCACCCGTGCTGTGACCCTCTCCGGCCCTTACCTCTCGAAAAGCTTGGCGATACTTCACTGAGTTTCGATCTTTGGCAAACCAGACAATATAGTCGCCAACAGGTGGAATTAAGTTGGACGTTTGAGCTGCCGGTTTTCTTAAATGTAATCGTTGCGATGAAGTTATCTGCTCCAAAAACCTCATCCAGTAACGCCCGTACTCGATGCTCATTCTCATCCCCGATCTGCACGAAGATCGACCCCGAATCCGCCAGCAAATCCCGCGCGACCGTCAGCCGATCCCGCAGATACGTCAAATACGAATGAATCCCATCCCGCCACGTATCCCGGAACGCCTTCACCTGCTCCGGCTCCCGCGTGATGTGATCCACGTTCCCATCCTTCACATCGCGGCTGGTCGTCGACCACTGAAAATTCGAATTGAACTTGATCCCGTACGGCGGGTCGAGATAAATACACTGCACCTGCCCGCGCAGGCCCTCGCGCTCGGCGAGCGACGCCATCACCTGCAAGCTGTCGCCCAGGATCATGCGGTTGCTCCAGTTGGCGTCGTGCTGGTAGAACTCCGTGCGGGCGTCGTCGCTCGGGAACGCCGTTGAAATCGGCGAACAGAGTTGAACTGCTCCTCCCCGTCCCGCGCCCCGGCCGCGCTGCGGCGCCGCAAGATCGTCGATCAGCGCCTTGGGGTGTACCTTCTCTTGAATGTAGAGCGGCGGAGCTTGCACCACCAGGTCGGACCAATCCTGCTCGTCCTTGCCGCGCCAAACGAGTTGCGGGTCCAGATCGCGGTTGCGGCGCTCATAGGCGATGCGCACCGGGTTCTGCTCTTCCTTGCGCATCACGGACTGCAGCTCGGCGGTCGGGATGTTCTTCCTCGAGGCTTCCTCGTGGATGAGCGTCTCCACGCTTTTCAGTGCTTTCGCCGAAGCGGTTTTCTCAGCCATAAACTTCTTTCTTATGCCGAGGCGGCCGCTGCGGCGGCGGATTCGACCAATCTTGTTGAAACGCTCCGCGACCGTGGCCGCAAACCCGGACTCGATCTCGTACACGTCCGTGAATTCCGCGAACGCCCAGCGCCCGTAACGCCCGTCGTTGTTGATTCCGGGAATCCAATAGGTCTCCATCGCCGACTTCTTCTCCTTGGCATCCTCGCGGCGGTAGCCTTTGATCTCAATGACGAGATGCAGCAGGTCAGCGGCCCCGTGCCATCGTCGACCAGGACGATGAAATCGGGAAGATAGCGGCGTGTCTCGGAACCGCAGCGATACGGAACCTCGAAGCCGAGATTGTAATTCTTAACGTAAGCGCGGACCTTGGGATGCGCCTCCGCTACGCGGCAGAATTCCCCCTCCCACTCGCTGTCCAAAATCACCCAATTGATATGGCAGCGCTCCGCACTGGTCTGCCAGCGGTCCGTCTTCGATGTCGTGAAGCGGACGTGCATGGTCGAGCCAACCGGATTATAGGGATCGAGCACGGCCTTGACCGGATAGCGCTGTCCGACTTCCGCGCGCGTAATGGCGGCCGTGATGCGGTCGCAGGCGCGGTCGGCCAGTTCCTGGTACAGCAGTAGCCCCGGATAGGTGCCGCCTTTGCATTTCAAACACGTCTCCAGCCACTCCCGCGCGATGCGCTTCAATTGGCCGAAGAGAATAAGCTTCGGCTCCTCACCCGGATCGCGCCAGTTTTTATAAATAAGCCGCTGCGTCAGGTGGTAGAGAACCGTGGAGGGCCGCAGGTCGCCCAGGTGTTCAATCTTCAGATCGACGGCTTCGCCTACGATGCCGGAAACGTTCGTGATCGTCGGGCCGACCAGCTCGGGCGTCAATTCCAGCACCGAATCGTCGTTGAACTCGGCTTTCAAACGCTCTTCGCGGAAGCTCCACGCGATAGCCGGAGACGCGCGGGAAACGGATCTCTAGATGATCGCGCTCCGGCCGAACGGCCTGCACTTGGATCGTGTCGCGCGGCGCTTGCGGCGGCGCGATCACGGGCTTGGCCGTGAAGTCGAACGGAATGCCGAGAACGTCGGCGTATTCGACATTGAAAAGCCCGTCTTCATTCAAATCGTAAGACTGCCGCCGCAACGCCCGGCCAATCACTTGTTCACACAGAAGCTGCGTGCCGAACGCCCTCACGCCCAGCACATGTGTGACGGTGTTGGCGTCCCAGCCTTCGGTCAACATGGAAACCGAAACCACGCAGCGGATGGAGGCGCCGAGCCGGCCTTCTTGCCCGACCGTGTTCATGACTTCGCGCAGCAGATCTTCGTCGCGGATGTTGGCGCCTTGGCGAATATCTCCGCTGCGCGACACGATTTCGCCGCGGAATCGCTCGATCTCGGGCGCCGCCATGGCGCGGAAGTTATCGTCCAGCGCCTCGCCCGATTCAAGCTGTGTGCTGTCGATGAGAAGCGTTCGCGGACGAGCCAGCGGCGTGCCGTGCTCGTCGAAGTTGCGAAACAGCTCCAGGCGGCCGCTTACAGGTTCCTGGGCGCCTTCGGCGTTGGTGCGATAGAAGCCGGAAATGTAATCGTAAACGAGTTTCGAAACGGCGGTATTGTTGCAAACCACGATGAAGCAGGGCGGCACGCGGATGCCTTCGTCCGCCCACAGATGAAAGGTCTTTTCGTAGTGCCCGTAGAGCGCCTCGAGCGCGGTTTGCAGTTGCACGGGAATGGCTGAGCGGGTCGAGCTCGCCGCCTTTTCCCGGCCCTTCTTGGGCATGTCGGCGCGAATGTTTTCCCACAGGTTGCGGAATTTGGGGACCTCGCCGCCCGGGATATTGTCCGCCACGGGAACGCGGGGAAGCTTGACGATGCCGCATTCAATTGCGTCCATCAGCGAAAAGTCGCTCATGGTCCAGTGAAACAGCGTGCCCTCGCCATAGCCCGATCCGCGCAGGAAAAATGGCGTGGCCGAGAGGTCGAGGACGCGCGCAATCCCCAGCTTGCGATTCACCGCTTCAAGGCCCGAAATCCACAGGCGCGCCGCCTCGCGATTCTTTTCGGCCTCCTGCCGCTCCTCGCCTTTCAAGTCCTCTTCGTCCGGCTCGCCCGGCTTTTCGCGATAGCAATGATGGGCCTCATCGTTGATCACGAGGATATTTTTCAAACCCATCAGCTCGGGCATCACCCGCTGGATCATCTGCCCTTCGGTTTCAAGCGTAGCCAGGGGCTCGCCGCGCCCCTGTAGCAGCGCACGCGTGCCTTTCGAAATCTCCAAGCGGTCGTGGAGTTTGAAGGCGTGGTAATTCGTGATCACGATTTTGGCGCGTTCGATCTCGCGCAACATATCCTGCGGGACCAACTGGCGGTGCGCGTAGTAGCTGTCCGGGTCGTTCGGCTGCAGCACGCGCAGCCGGTCGCGAATGGTAATGCCCGGCGAAACGATCAGAAATCCGCGCGTGAACTTCGAGCTTCCCTCGCGGCGGACGGCGTTGATCGCCTGCCATGCGATCAGCATCGCCATCACGGTGGTCTTCCCCGCCCCCGTCGCCAACTTCAGCGCCAGCCTCATCAGGTCCGGATTCGATTCCTTATTGGCGTTGGCGAGATGTTCGATGAAGCGCTTGCCGCGTTGCCAATATTCGGCGCCACTTCCGTCAACCAAATCGCGGTCTCAACGGCTTCGATTTGGCAAAAGAACGGGCGAATGCCGCTGAACGGATGATTGCGCCAGTGGTCCAGCAGCCGAGCCGTTTCAGGCGTAACTCCCCAATCCGCCGGATTCGCGAATTTCCGCCATTGCGCGACGTGAACGCGCAGCTCATTGATGACCGGCGTAGGCTCGTACTGCTGCGCGGGAGTAGACAACCCATCGCCAACCCCCAGGTTTAAGCTGCTTTGACGCGGCTTGCCCTTCTGTTTACGAGGCTTCGGGATCGGCGAGATATACTTCGCCTCGCGCCGCCGTTCGATGACGGCCTGCGTCGGCTGCCCCTGCTCGTCAAGCTCCCAGTGCCGGGTTGGACAACCGTACGGGGAGTTCAGAATCGGCCGCGCAAAGAAGCGATCCGCCTCGCTCAACGGCGAGCCCGCCTCTCAACTGCAATGTGGAACACTTTTGGTCAACGATACCAGCCACCCGCGCCACTTGAAGCGCGCCGAGCGGCATTGCCCAAATCGCCCACTCCCTGGCGCGGGTATCGTGCGCCGCTTCCGATTTCCTGATCGCTCCGCCGCAAATCCCCAACGGCGCGGAGCGCCATCCTTACGACACGCTATCGAGGTCCCGGCCCGGGCCGGCCCCGCGTTCCGCAAACGAGCGCGTAATAGCCTGCGCGGTCCGAACCACTTCTTGGGCCAGCGCCTGGGAGTTGTCCTCCCGCAATTGCAGCGTTGTGCCCGAAATGCTGACCGCCCCCGCGATCTGCCCCGCCTCCTCAAAGATTGGAGCGCCCACGCAGCGATGCCCGATCTCGTCTTCTTCGTCGTCGATCGAGTAGCCTAAGTGCCGTCCGCGCGCCAGCTCCTCGTTCAGTTTCCGAAGCGAGGCGATGCAGTTGTCGTTGTGACGCGGCAGACCGGTTTCGCGGACCACGCGAGCCAGTTCCTCCTCCCGCATGTGCGAGAGCAGCGCTTTCCCAAGGCTGGTGCAATGCAGATCCATACGCTTCCCCAGCCATGTAGCCAGCTTGAACACGCCGCGAGGTTCGACCTTCTCCACCAGCACCGCCTCGTTCCGCTCGAGCACCGCCAAATGGGTAGTCAGGCCGGTCCGCTCCGTGAGCGCGAGCATGTGCGGCGCCGCCAATTGCCGCACCTTAAGCCCGCTAAGCGATAAATTGGCGAGGCTGAAAAGCTTTGAGCCGAACAGGTATCGGCTGGTACGCTCGTTGCGCCGGAGATACCCGCGGCGCTCCAACGTAACAAGCAGACAGTGAACCGAGCTCTTGGGCAGCTCCAATTCCCTCCCGATCTCGGGCAGCGTGAGACCCGCGCGCGAGTTCGCGATCAATTCCAGCACGGCGAGGCCGCGGTCCAGAGCCGGAACCGAGGGCGTCTTCATAACTCTTCCAAACCATCCATTATGCTGGATGGGTGCGCGGTTTTGGGGCCTGGCGCCTTGTTACGCCCCACCGCAGTAAGCGAAAATCGCAATCGCGTGAAGACCGCCTGCCTCGTTCTCCTCGTCGTTCCGTCGCTGTTCGCGGCCGGCCACAACGCCCTACTGCCTCAGCCCCAAGCCGTCCGTTACGGCTCCGGCCGCTTGGCGCTGAAGGGGCTTTCCGTCGCGCTCACCTCCCCGGCGTCGCCCGAAGACGATTTCACCGTAACGCGCCTCTCGCAAGGTCTGGCGAATCGCGGCGCAATCTCCGGCGCGCGCACGCTTCGTCTCACTCGCACCGGCGCCGTGGATGCTTTGCCGCGCGACGGCGAGCGGCCCGGGCCGGACTCCCGCGAATCCTATCATCTGCGTATCACGCCGCAGGGCGGGGAACTGCGCGCGCCCAGCTCGGCCGGTCTGTTTTACGCGGCGGAGACCCTCCTGCAAATGATCGAAGGAAGCGGCCCGGACGCCTCGCTGCCGGAAGTTGAAATCGACGACTGGCCCTCCCTCGCTTATCGCGGCGTCATGTACGACCTCAGTCACGGTCCTCTGCCCACCGAAGACGAAATCAAGCGCCAGATCGACTTTCTCGCACGCTGGAAAGGCAACCAGTATTATTTTTACTCCGAGCTTTCGATCGAGATGAAGGGTTATCCGCTTATCAACCCCGGCGGGCGCTACAGCCAGGACCAGGTGCGCCGCATCGTCGAATATGCCCGTATGCGGCACGTCGATGTGGTGCCTTGCCTGGAGTTCTTCGGCCACCTGCACGACCTGTTCCGCATCGAGCTTTATGCCAACTTGGCGGCCCTGCCGCACGGCGGCGATCTGAATCCGCGCGATCCCGAGATGCAGCGGATATTGGCGGATTGGGTGGACCAGATGACCGCACTTTTTCCGAGTCCCTGGTTTCACATCGGCCTTGACGAACCCTGGGAACTGGAGCGCGCCAACAGTTCCGCCGCGGCTATCGATCCCGCCAAACTGTATCTCGAGCACCTCGCACGCACGGCCGCCCTGGTGCGCCGCCGGGGAAAGCGCGTGCTGTTTTGGGCTGACGTGGCGAGCGGCGCGAACTTGTTCGAGAAATATCCCCAGCTCGCCTCCGGCTTGCCGGAAGGTACCATTCCCGTCCCCTGGTATTACCACGTGGCGAAAGATTATTCGATGATGCTCAAGCCATTTGAAAAGGCGCGGGTTCCCGAAATCATTGCGACCGGAATCTGGGCGTGGGAGACAATTGTCCCCAACTTCGGGGTCACCTTTGAAAATATCGACGGCTTTGTTCGCGAGGGGCGCCGTGACGGCACGCTCGGTATCATCAACACCAATTGGGGCGACGACGCCCAAATTCTGTACCGTATGACGCAGCCCGGCGTCGCCTACGGCGCCGTTGCGGGTTGGCAGAGCGGCCCAGTGGACCGCGCCGCGTTCTTCCCAAGTTACTCGGCGATCCTATACGGCTCCGGCGCGGCGCCCACTGTCGCAACGGCGCTGGAATCCCTGGCCGCCGCCGAGCAGGAGATGACCGCCGCGCTCGGCGCCGAGGATATGTTCCGGCTGTGGGACGATCCGTTCGCGCCTCGGACCCTCGCCCGCATCCGCTCCCACGTCGCCGAGCTGCGCCAAGCCAGGCTCGATGCCGAGAGGGCGCAGGCGAACCTTGCCGGCGTGGTACAGCAGGATCCGGAATCCCTTTCTTGTCTGCTACTGGGCGCGCGGCTGCTCGATTATGCGGGCATGAAATTTTTATATTCCGTCGAGATGGCGGACATCTATGCCAACTTGAATTCCTCGTCCACAAGAGCGGACGTATCTTTTTGGCTGGGACGGCAGGCGAGCGACCGTAACCATAGCCGCATCGATGACCTCATGGACCTCGTCACGGAATTACGCGATCTTTATAAAACGCAGTGGGAGATGGAATACACGTCCTACCGCTTGGGCGCGGCGTTGGGCCGCTTCGATGCCGAGTACGAATACTGGCGCCGCTTTCAATCCACGCTGTGGGACGTGCGGCGGACGTTTCAGGAAGGCAAACCGCTGCCGCCGCTCGATTCGCTGCGGCGGTAATCCTGCAATCAGCCGCGCGGTGTCCAGCCATGTGGACACAAGCGCCCTAAATATTTCCGCAGGCTCGGTCCAGCCGGCGGCCGCGATCTATGCTGGCTATGTCATGCGAACGTACCCGCGCTCCAAAGACATCCTGGAACGGAATCGCCGCTCTATACCCGGCGGCATGTTTTCTCTCAACCGGGAAACGGATCCCACCGTAGTCTTTTCCAAAGCGGAGGGAGCGCTCCTGTGGGACGTAGACGGCAACCGCTATATCGATTATCACGGCGCCTTCGCCCCCTTTCTTCTGGGGCACAACCATCCTGACGTCAATGCCGCCGTGGAGCTCGCGTTGCGCGACGGCTCCAGCCTCTTCGGCGTGAATACAACACTGGCGGAAGGCGAATTAGCCGAGCTGATTTGCGAAGCGGCGCCGTTCGCCGATCTCGCTTGCGTCCTGAACACGGGCAGCGAGGCCACCTACCAGGCCATCCGTGTGGCTCGCGCGTTCACCGGCCGTGATCACATCATCGTCATGCAGGGCGGGTATAACGGCTGGCACAACGACGTGGCGTGCAATTTGATGACGCCTCTTGAGGTCATCGGCCCGCGCCGCAGCCCCGGCGAATATCCGTTCCTCCCGCTCAGCGCGGGCATTCCGGAATCGCACCGCGCCCTGGTACACACGGTCAATTTCAACGACTTGGATTCGGTCGAATTTGTGGCGCAGCGCTGCCCCATCGCCGCTTTGATCACCGAGCCGGTTCTGCAAAACATCGGAGTCGTAAAGCCCTGGCCCGGCTATCTCGCGGGCTTGCGCAAGCTCGCGGACCGCTATGGCTTCGTTCTGATCTTCGATGAAGTGAAGACCGGCTTCCGGCACGCCCTGGGGGGCTATGCAGCGGTTTGCGAAGTGCCGCCCGATATCGCCGTTTACGGGAAAGCCATCGCGAACGGATATCCCATCGCCGCCATTGCCGGACGGCGCGAAATCATGGAACTGTTCAGCCACCCGGACCCGGCGCAGCGCGTCCTCCTCGCCGGAACCTACAATGGCCATCCCCTGCCCGTGGCCGCGGCCATCGCGACCATCAAAGCGCTGCGCGCCGGCGGCGGCCGGATCTACTCCCGTCTCGAACGTCTCGGCCAGATGGTTGAAGACGGCTTCGCCTCCATCGCGCGCGAGTGCGGCATTCCGTTGACCCTGGTGCGCCAAGGATCCGCGTTCTGCGTCTATTTCATGGACCACGCGCCGGTGGACTGGCACGATCTCGCCGCCCATCACGATTTCGACGCCGACGTGCGGATGCGGCGGGCGATGATCGATCGTGGAATTTTCTTCTTTCCGGTCGCCACCAAACAATGTTCTATTTCGGCGGCCCACACGGAGGAAATGATCGAGGAGACACTGTCGTTGTTCGCCGAGTGCATGGCGCAGCCGGTCGCGCCGGCTTTGTAGCCCACCTTCACTTGAGCCATTTCTCGAGCCAGGCGAAGGCGTCCTCCTGCATCGCCACGTTGAAGCTGTGCGGCACGTCGTAAGTCTGCGCGCGGAACCGTTCCGGATGACCTTCCTTCGCGTATACGTTCCGGATCTTGGCGGCGGCGTCCGCCATGCCCTGCGCCGTGAAGAGTCTGTCGCGCGCGCAATTCTGAACCATAAGGGCCACTCCCGGCGCCCCCAGCGTGGCCACGTCGGGATGGTCCAACACGGCATGCAACCCATAGGCAAGGTACATATCGGAGTGCGTCGAGTACGGAATGTGCCCGATCGACGGTAGCGTCGACATCCAGCCCACCACGACGGCGGCTCGAATTCGCGGGTCCATGCCCGCCAAGTAGGTCGATCGGAACCCGCCTCCGGAGAGCCCGGCGCAGCCGATCCGGCTCGCATCCACGAACGGAAGCGATGCCAATACGTCCACGCTGCGGCGGTCGTCGCGGTTGACGATGCCGATCCAATTAATGCCGTCGAAGGCGAGTTGCGCGATCAGGTCGGGTGTCCGCTCTTCAAGGTAATGGTTAACCGCATCGATATATTTCGGCGATGCAGGGTCGAGCCCCGCCGTCGCCTTCAGCCATGCCGCGGGCGCGGGATCGGCATATTGCAGCCGCCGCTCCCCCCAGTAGAACGCATCGATCGCCATGACCACGAATCCACGGCGCGCCAGTTCGCTCGCCCAAGATCGGCCGCCATAATAGGTTTTCTTGAAAGCGGTGAGGGAGACATGCTCGGGATTGACTGCGACGATCTTCTCCTTGCCAAAATAGAAATATCCGCCATGGTCGTGGAACGCGACCACGGCTGGATACGGCGGCTTCCCGCCCTCCGGAACCAGGAGATAGGCGGGAATGCGGTAGTGCTCCGATCCGGCGAAGGAAATCGTTCGCAATTCGTAGCCGGGGCGTTTTTCCGTGCGCTCGATCCGCACGTCCAGGGGCACCGGTTTCGGCTCGTACGACAGCGCCTTCTCTACCGCGTCCCGGCCGCGCTTGCGCCATGCTTCCGTGTCGAGACTGCCTTTATGCTCGTAATCGAATGCATAGCCGCGCTCCCGCTGGATGGATCCCATGATCGGGGTCAGGTTGCCGAGGATGCCCTCCGGCGTCTCGTCGGCCTGAGCCCACATCCGCCCCGCGGCGAGGCAGAAGAGCAACAACAGTTTACCGGGTGTCTTCATTGGGGGTGGCTTGCGGCGCCGTAGTTCGCCGCGCGATGGCCAACGTGATGGGATTCCATGATCGGCGTCAGATTGCCGAGGATGTTGTGCTCCAGATAATACATTGTGCCGTAGCACTCGCCCATGCCCAGGACCCGAATGCTGCGTTTGGGCAGGTAACTTGCCTTCGTCGATGAGTCGATTGATCGTCTCGGCCGCCCGAGAATGGAGGCGAAACCGGTAGGTTTATAGTGCGCCCCTTGTTCATACAAATGAGCGAGCGATAAAACTTCTTCGGCCCGGGCCCCATCCGTTCCACGAATCACGCCAGTGACATAAGGATAAACGCCGGGATAATAGCAGCTGTCGACGGCGGCGCGTACTTTCACCGGCCCCTTTTTGAGAAAGTCGCGCAAAAGATGCGAGCCGCGCTCGTCTACCAGATCGGGATTCTCAGTGTTCTCGCTGATCATCCCGAGCGCGCCGGCCTTTGCGAGCGCAATTTTCGAGGCTCTGCCCAGCATCAGCTTGCCTTCAGATCTTGATTCGCCAAATTTCCCGTCGACGGAACCACTTCTGTTTCCACTCCACCCGCTGGGATTGGACCGCTACACATACAGACGGACGCCGGGACCTTTTGATAATCGGCGAGCGCTGATCGGCTGGAACTTGCGGCTCTACGATCTCGAGCTTGGCTTCTTTAACATCCCAGGCCAATGGCTCGGTCCAAAATCCGGCGTGCGTCACGCGGTCGGCGGGCACATTGCCGATTTCGACATCCTCCAGGCCGGCGCGACGCATCATGGCCGCTACATTCCTGGCGGCCGCCTGGTCCGGATGGACCGCTTCCTTGAGCGTGTGGAGCAAGGGAGTTAAAGGCCCTGGCGTTGCCCTGGCGGTGCTTCGGGCAGCGCTGCGTCCCGCGCCGTTTTGACCAAAGGAGACTAGCGCGCCAATGCGAAAAATTACGACTTTCTTGCGCACGGAAATACCAGTATGATCGAACCTGCGGCCAGCCTGCAATGTGAATGGCTGTGCGAGTGCAGCGGCCGGCTTGGATAGAGGATGCCATCGCGCGGCGCAGGCGCCGCAAACCAGCGCCGCATAAAATGGTATTTCCGATGCGCATCGCACTCGCTCAGACGAACTCGACCGTCGGCGATCTTTCCGGCAACGCCGGCGCGATGCTCAACTACGCCCGGCAGGCCAACGACGCCGGGGCCGATGTCGTCGTTTTTCACGAACTTTCGCTTATCGGTTATCCCCCGCGCGACTTGCTCGAAAAGCAAAGCTTCCTCGATCAGACCGAGGAACATCTCAAACAGCTCGCCGCCTCCACCGCGGGCCTCGACTGTTCCCTGATTTGCGGAACCGTAACTTCCGCGTCGCTCCCGACCGGAAATCACATTTTCAATACCGCCGCGGTGCTCCATCGCGGCGTCGTCCAGTTCCGTCAGAACAAAATGCTGCTGCCCACTTACGACGTTTTCGATGAGATGCGCTATTTTCATCCCGCCGCGCAGCAGTCCGTCGTCGAGATCGCGTCGGCCAAAGTCGCGCTTACCATCTGCGAGGACGCCTGGAACGACAAACAATATTGGGAGCGCCGCCGCTACAGCCGCGATCCGGTGGAGGAGCTCGCGCGCGGCGGCGCAAAGATCCTCATCAGCATCAACTCATCGCCCTATAACATGGGCAAGCGCGCGCTGCGCCGCGACATTTTCGCAACCACCGCGCGTCATTTCAAGATGCCGCTCGTTTACGTCAATCAGGTCGGCGGCAACGACCAGCTCGTGTTTGACGGCAGCAGCTTCGCCATGGACGCGGAGGGGAACACGATCGCCTCGGCGAAATCTTTCTCCGAAGATCTTGTCCTCTTCGACAGCGATCGACTTACCGGCGAGCAGCGCGAGAATCTCCCCGGCGAATGCGACGCGGTTTACGAAGCGCTGGTCCTCGGAACGCGCGATTACATTCGTAAATGCGGTTTCAGCCGCGTTCTGATCGGCCTTTCCGGCGGCATCGATTCCTCGCTCGTCGCGGCTATCGCGGTCGACGCCGTGGGCCGCGAAAATGTCACGGGGGTGGGCATGCCCGGCCCGTATTCGTCCGGGCACAGCGTCTCGGATGCGCGCGCCCTGGCGCACAATCTCGGCATTCGATTCGAAACCATCCCCATCGGCGGCGCGTATAGCAGTTTTCTCGAAGTCCTCGATCCGCTGTTCGGCGATTGCCCCGCGGACGTGACTGAAGAAAACCTGCAATCGCGGCTGCGCGGCGTCACGCTCATGGCTCTTTCGAATAAATGGGGCGCGCTGGTGCTCACCACCGGCAACAAGAGCGAGCTGGCTGTCGGATATTGCACCCTTTACGGCGATATGTGCGGCGGCCTGGCTGCGATCAGCGACGTTCCCAAGGTGCTCGTCTACCAGCTTGCCCGCATCGCCAACCAGCACCACGATGGCGCTATCCCCGAAAGCGTTTTTACGAAGCCGCCTTCCGCGGAATTGCGGCCCGATCAAAAGGACACCGATTTCCTGCCGCCCTACGAGGTTCTCGATCCCATCCTCCGCGCTTACGTAGAACAGTATCAATCGCCGCAGCAAATCGCGGCCGCGCAAAATGTCCCTCTCGAGCTCGTCCGCGACATCATAAACAAAGTCGATCGCAACGAATATAAACGTCAGCAGGCTGCTCCGGGATTGAAAGTAACGACCAAGGCTTTCGGCATCGGCCGACGCTTCCCCATCGCCCAAAGGTTTTCCGAATGAAAAAAATCGCAGCCGCCGCGGGCTTTTTGGCCCTGGCCCTGATCTCGACCTCGCAGCCGCCGCCGCGCGAGCAGGTCGGACCCGTCCTCGGCGGCTTTCTTCTCAACAGCGGTTGGAAAATCAACCCCGCCGGTCGACAATTGCCGCTCGATACTTTCCCGATGTCGGCCGTGGTTTCGCGCAATGGCCGATTCCTGATTATCATGAACGCCGGCTACAGGCCACCGTCTTTGAGCGTGATTGACCTTCAGGCCGGCCGTGAAATCCAGCGGGTTCCCGTTCGCGACGCGTGGCTCGGCATGGCTCTTTCTCCGCAAGGCAAGACGCTGTGGGTTGGCGGCGGATCAACCGCGAGCATTTTCGAATTCACTTTCAACGACGAAGGCGCTCTGCAACCCTCGCGCACTTTCGAGCTGGTCCCCGCGGCATCGCGCGCCTGGCAGGATTTCATCGGCGACGTCGCCGTTAGCTCCCGATGGCCGCTTGCTCTACGCCGCCGATCTTTATCGCGACCAGATCCTGATCGTGAATCCGCAATCCGGGATCATCGTCGACAAATTCAAGACCGGACGGCGGCCCTATCGTATTCTGTTTCATCCCGATGGCAAGTCGCTGTTTGTAACGAGCTGGGCCGACGGCACGCTCATTCACTATCAGGCCGATAACGGCAATCGACTCGATACCGTGCCGCTGGGGTCGCATCCGACCGATATTGTGTGGAGCGCTCGCCGCCCCACCGCAGAAGGCGGCGAGCAGCCGGCCTACGCCGCGCGCCTGTTCGTGTCCGCCGCCAACACCAATAACGTCTACAGCGTCGGCGTGACCGAAAGCAAAGAACTGCGCCGCCTCGAAACGATCAATATGGCGATGACGCCGCTGCAGCCTCTCGGCATGACGCCCAGCGCCCTGGCGCTCACCGCCGACGGGAGCAAGCTGTACGTCGTCTGCTCCGATGCCAACGTGCTCGGCGTCGTGGACGTCACCGAAGCGCGGAGCCACGTTCTCGGATTCGTGCCCACGGGTTGGTATCCCACGGCGGTAAAGTCTCTGGCGGATGGCCGCATCGTGGTCCTGAACGGCCGCGGCTTGCGCAGCTATCCCAATCCGCAAGGTCCCAGTCCGGCGCGCCGCCCGGAACCGGTGCATGAGGGCGTCCCCAGCGTGCAGTATGTCGGCGCGGAACAAAAAGGCACGGCGTCCATTATTCCCGCGATCGACGATGAAGCGCTCGACAAGTACACGGCGCAATCCTTCGCTAACTCTCCATACAGTGACGACAAGCTTGTCAACACGATCGACAACTCGGGGCCGCTCGCGAAATCCATAGAGCACGTCATCTACATCGTCAAAGAGAATCGCACCTACGATCAGGTCCTCGGCGACATCGGGAAAGGAGAAAGCTCGCCGGCGCTAGTCCTCTTCGACGAGAAAGCCGCGCCCAACCACCACAAGCTCGCGCGGGACTTCGTTCTCCTCGATAATTTCTACGTCAATGCCGACGTCAGCGCCGACGGTCATAACTGGTCAATGGGAGCCATCGCGCCCGATTACGTCCAGAAGCTGTGGCCGAACAGCTACGGGAAGCGCCGCAAACATTACGACTACGAGGAACAGGACCCCGCCTCCATTCCGGCCGCAGGTTATCTGTGGACCAACGCCGCCCAGCGCGGCATTAGTCTGCGGAATTACGGCTACATGGCCTCCAGCAAGAAAAATCCCGGCGAGGACGGAGTGCAGATCGAGGCCGTGCGCGATCCCGTGCTTCTGCCGGTCACGAACATGTATTACCGCTCCTTCGATCTCGATTATCCGGACGTGAAGCGCGCCCGCGTGTTCCTCGACGATCTACAAAAGTTCGAAGCGAGCGGCGAGATGCCCAAGCTGACCGTGATGCGCCTCGGCAACGATCATACCTCCGGAACCGCGGCTGGGAAGATCGCCCCGCTCTCCTCCTTCGCGGATAACGATTACGCCTTAGGCATGATCGTCGAAGCCGTATCTCACAGTCGTTTCTGGAGCAGCACCGCGATTTTCGTTCTCGAAGACGACGCCCAGAACGGTCCCGACCACATCGATTCACACCGCTCGCCCGCCTTCGTCATCTCGCCCTATACGCACACGGGCGCGGTCGACAGCACGATGTACAACACCACCTCGATGCTGCGTACCATCGAGCTGATTCTGGGCCTGCGCCCCATGACCCAATTCGACGCCGCCGCGCGCCCCATGTTCAACGCCTTCGCGCCCCGGCCCAACCTTGCGCCTTACACCGCCGAGAAGCCGCGCATTCGCCTCGACGAACGCAACCCGGCCGCCACCGCCAGCGCTGCCCGCTCCGCGCAACTCGACTTCAGCGACGCCGATCGCGCCGATGAGGATGAATTGAACGACATCCTGTGGCGCGCCATCCGCCACACCGCGCCGCCTACGCCCGTACGGAGCTTCTTCGCCAAATAACGATGCCGAACATCTATCTCTGCTTCGTCTGGCACATGCACCAGCCTTTCTACAAGAATCTCGCGACGGGCGAATACCGCCTGCCCTGGACGCGTCTTCACGCGCTCAAAGATTACTACGGCATGGTCAAAATTTTGGACGAATTTCCCGCCATCCACCAGACGTTTAATCTGGTCCCCTCCGTGGCGCTGCAAATCGAGGATTATGCCAATGGGGCCGCCGCCGATCCTTTTCTGCGCGTAGCCCTCGCGCCGGCCGGCGATCTGACCGAAAAGGAACAAGAGTTCCTGCTCGATTACTACTTCAACGCGTCCGCGCGCATGATCGACCGCTTCCCGCGCTACCGCGAGCTTTACGACGCCTGGTTCGCTTCGGGACGCGTCTCCAGCCGCGCACGCCGCTTCTTTTCGCACGGCGATCTGCGCGATTTGCAAGTGTTATCGCAGCTCGTCTGGTTCGACGAAGAATTCTTAGAGCATGATCGCGGCGTCGCGGCGCTGGCGGCCAAGGGCCGCGGCTACACTCGCGAAGATCAGCTTCTCATGGGCGAAAAACAAGGCGAGATCATGGCCCGCGTGCTGCCCGCATACAAAGAAGCCGCCGCGCGCGCGCAAATCGAAATCTCGACGACGCCGTTTTATCATCCCATTCTGCCGCTGCTATGCGATTCGAACATCGCCGCCGTCTCGCACCCGCACGTCCCGCTGCCCAGCCGTTTCCGCTACCCGCAAGATGCCGCCGAGCAGCTTCAACGCGCCAGAGACTACATCGAAAAAGAACTCGGCCGCGCGCCGCTGGGCCTGTGGCCTTCCGAGGGTTCCGTCTCGGACGAAGCGCTCCTACTCGCCGCTCAAGCCGGGTTTCATTGGCTGGCGGCCGATAACGGCGTGCTCGCGCGGACGCTACAGCGTTCCGCGACTCCCGACGTCAGCTATCGTCCTTATATCTGGTCGCAAAGCAGCCATGAAATCGCCGTCATTTTCCGCGATCATTACCTGAGCGATCTCATCGGCTTCGTCTATTCGAAGATGGACGCGGAGGAAGCCGCCGGGCACTTTCTCCAACACATCCGCATGAATGCCGCGGGCCATGGCGACGTTTTGGTTCCTATCATCCTCGATGGCGAAAATGCCTGGGATTATTACGATCGCAACGGCCGCCCCTTTCTGCGCGAGCTATATAAAAGAATCGCGGCCGATCCCCATATGCGCGCTCTCACCGTCTCTGAAGCGCTCGGCCGCATGGAGCCCGGCCGGCTCGATCACATCTTTCCGGGCTCCTGGATCAACGCTAATTTCGATATCTGGATCGGCGCGGCGGAAGACAATGCCGCCTGGGAATTTCTGCTGCGCGCCCGCCAGACCTATGACGAATTGGCCGCCGCCGTCCCCGAAGATCGGCGCAAGCTGGCTCATGAGGAGCTTCTCATCGCCGAAGGCAGCGATTGGTGCTGGTGGTACGGCCCGGAGCATGAATCCGAGAACCGCGCCGACTTCGATCAGCTCTACCGCGATCACCTCGCCAACGTCTATCGCGCACTCGGAGCCCGCGTGCCCGACGAGCTCGCGCGCCCCATCCTGAAGGCCGCTCACGCGGACCAGCACGAGCCTCCGGTAAGCCCCATCCGCGCCACCATCGACGGCGAGGTCACGTCGTATTACGAGTGGATGGGGGCGGGACACTATCGCGTCGACGTGCGCTCCGGCTCCATGCACGGCCGCATCCCGCTGGTCCGCGATCTTATGTACGGCTCCGATGGAAGCCGTCTGTATCTGCGCCTGGATTTAATCGATGACGCTTCTTTCACGGATATCAATCTTGCCACCGATAAGGTCGCGCTGCCGTTGCTCCGCAATCCCGACGTCGAGATCGCGCGCGACAAAATCCTTGAAATCGGCGTTCCCTTACGCGCGCTTGAAGTCGAGCGCGGCGAGACGATTCGCTTCCACTTGACGCTCGTCGACGACGGTCTGCCCTTAGACGCCATCCCGCCCCGCGGCTATATTGAATTCTCGATCGCCGATCCAACTGCGTGACGCTCGGCCCGGGGGCGTCGCCGGATACCCCAAAACGTACGATTTGGATCTGGCCCGTAGAGCAGACAATGGGCCGGCGAAAGGGGCCGCGCGCGCGTCAGCTAGCGCTCGCGGGTCAGTTCCTTAAACCGCTCGCGCTGGCCGGGGTCGAGAAGTTGCAGGATCTGATTCTTGCCGGTCGCGCGCCAGTCGTCCAACTGCGCCTGCAAATCCTGGTGATAGCGGGCGTAATCGTCCAGAATCATTTTCAGCTTGCGCCCCTGCTCCGGGGTGAGGTGAAGCTCCTTGGTGCAGGTTTCGTAGGACAACAGCGAATCGCTATTCCAAAATGGGGTCTGGCGATGCAGACGCTCATGAATACCGGCTCGCATTGCGAGAGCTCCCACGGCAGCTCCGGCGAGAAAAACCACGGCCAGAACCGCTGCTACGCGGGGGTTGCGCCAGGAAGGGCGGCGAGTGTCAAGCATCGCTATCGAGCATCGCTAAGAAACATGCGCGAAAGCTACTGCTGGTAGGCAGCCAGATTCACAAGCACGGCGTCGCGTTCCTGGGCCGTCGTGCCGTTATCGGCATCGTCGGGCGATGCGGCGGTCTGTTGCGCCACCGTAACCGCGGGGGATGCCTGCTGGAAGCGGAAATTCCCCGGCTCCGTCGAAATCAGGTAAGTCCCCAGCACCACCACAAGCGCGCCACAGGCGAAAACGAGGCGTTTCGCGAAAGCGGGATCGAGGAACGCGGCCCAAACCGAGTTCGTCGCGCGAGCGTCGTCGATACGCTGCAGGACGCGCGCGTAAAACCCGGCTCGAGGCTCGAGGACGACAGGGGCGCGGAGGGTCCGTAGGGCCGCCGACTGCCGCTCCAGGTCCCTCATCTCTTCGGCGCACTCACTACAGGATTGCAAATGCTCTTCCATACCAGGCGGAACCGCTCCAATGAAATCTCCGCCCTTGGCCCGGAGGTACTCTTCCAGGTTGTCCTTGACAGGCTGATGCATACGTCTTTCCCTCAAAAAAACTTCGACTCTCCCGGATCTTGCGTCCGGTCTATTTTTGCTTTATCGTCCGGTCCCTTGTCCGGTTCCGCGCCCGCTTCCATGCTGAATTCGCTGGGAAACCTTCACGAGTTTCTGGCGCGCGCGGAACAATTTTACCTTAATCGTATTCTCGTTCATGCCGGTCATTTGCGACAGCTCCTCGACGGAGTGCCCCTCCACTTCCTTGAGCAGCAGGAGCGTGCGATCCTCGACCGACAGCTTTTCAAGCAGCTTGACCACCAGGTCGCGCTGCGCCAGCCGCGTGTCCATGGGCTGCCCGTGGTCGACTACGGTCTCGCTGTTTTCCATCCGCAGTGCATCTTCTTCGGAGAAATCACTCTCGTATACCAGCTTCCGCACGCGCTTTTTGCGCAGATAGTCGTAACATTCGTTCACCGTGATCTTATAGATCCAGGTGAGCAGCGAACTGCGGAAATCGAAATTCTTGATCGAGAAATAGATCTTCGCGAAAACCTGCTGCGCGATGTCCTCGGCGTCGTTGTGATTGCGCAAAATGCCGAAAATGATCGAGAAGACCTTGGCCTGATAGCGCTCCACGATCTCACGGAAGGCGAGCTCGTCCTGCGCTTGCACCCTGCGAACAAGGGCCGCTTCTTCAGTCGCCCTGTGATCCACTCTGGTTCTTGTCCGGGTTTGACCGCCCAAAGCGGGAAAGGGGAGAACGCCGCTCAAGCCATCCATACAATTGTCGAGACGCGCCGAATTTACAACTGGTTGCAGACACGTTAACGCATCTCGACCGCATCCTACCGGCGAGTGTAGCATCTAAAAAGTGGAGTTTGCGCGCTTCCGGATGGCCGAGGGAAGTTGCCGGAATTGCGCGACTTACGCGATAATAAAAGTTCGAGATCGGATTCCTTGAGGAGAATTGAGCATGGTTACCCTTACCGACACCGCCGTTAGCAAGGTCAAAGAGATCCTTCAAAGCCAGGAGCCGCAGCCGACCGGACTGCGCATTGCCGTTGTGGGCGGCGGCTGCTCCGGCTTCAGCTATTCCATGGCGTTCGAGAACACGCCCAATATGCTCGACAAAACCTACCAGTATGACGGGCTGAAGATTTTCATCGATCAGGCGAGCCTGCTCTATCTCGACGGCGCCCAGGTTGATTACGTGGAGACGCTCGAAGGCTCCGGTTTCAAGTTCGAGAATCCCAACGTGAAGAGCACCTGCGGTTGCGGCAGTTCATTCAGCGTCTAGGCAGCGTCAAAGCGCTGGATGCTCCCCAGACTGTTGACCGAGCAGCGCAATCCGGCCGCGGCCGGGATTGACGCGCGGCCTACTATCGAGATTCTTGAAATTATCAACGGCGAAGATTCGAAGGTGGCCCCGTCGGTCGCCGTCGAGATTCCCCATATCGCGAAAGCTGTTGAGGGAATCGTAGCGGCGATTGAAAAAGGCGGCCGCCTTTTTTATATTGGAGCGGGCACGAGTGGGCGGCTCGGCGTCCTGGACGCAGCGGAATGCCCGCCCACGTTCAACGTTCCGCCGGGATTGGTGCAGGGGATTATGGCGGGGGGCGAAGCGGCCCTGGCGCACGCCACTGAAGCGAGCGAAGACGACCCGGAGCTCGGCCGGCGGGACCTGCTGGCGCACGGCTTCGAATCGCGCGACGCGCTGGTGGGCATAGCGGCCAGCGGGCGCACACCCTATGTGCTGGGCGCTGTTGCGCAGGCGCGCGGCATGGGAGCCCTGACGATCGGAATCAGTTGCACCCCCGCTTCAGAGCTCTCGCGCGCCGTCGACATCCCGATCGAGCCTCTGCCGGGGCCTGAAATTATCGCCGGATCCACTCGCATGCGCGCCGGCACCGCCACGAAGCTGGTGCTGAATATGATCAGCACGGCCGCCATGATTCGGCTCGGATACGTTTACGGCAATCTGATGATCAATGTACAGCCGAAAAACACCAAGCTCGAGGACCGCGCGCGGCGCATTATTTCCGAAGCGGCGGAAGTGTCGTTCGAGCGCGCCGCCGAGCTGTTAGAGGAAGCGCGCGGAAGCGTGCCGGCCGCAATCCTGATGGCGCGGTTGTCGTTGGATCGCGAGAGCGCCGCGGCGCGCCTGCGTGCGGCGCACGGACGGATCTCGGAAGCGTTGAGGACCTGATGGAAAAACTGTTTATACAAGGCGGCGCCAGGCTGGAGGGCGAGATTCCCATCAGCGGCTCCAAGAACTCGGCGCTGCCATCCCTGGCCGCATGCCTGCTGACGGATGCGGAGGTGAAGTTAGATCGCATTCCTCGCGTGCGCGACATTCGCACCATGGAAAAGCTGCTTACCTATACCGGGGCCTCCGTGGACAGCAAGGGTTCGCGGGTAACGGTGCGCGCCGGCGCGATTGAGAAACCGGAAGCGCCGTACGATCTGGTGAAAACCATGCGCGCCTCCAGCCTGGTGCTGGGGCCTTTGCTGGCGCGTACGGGGCGGGCGCGCGTTTCCATGCCGGGCGGCTGCGCCATCGGCGCGCGGCCCATTAATTTGCATGTTTCGGCTTTAGAACAGCTTGGCGCCGTAATCCGCCAGGAGCACGGCTATGTGGAGGCGGTGGCGCCGCAGGGTCTCAAGGGCGCGCCGGTCTATTTCGACCGCATCACGGTGACCGGCACCGAGGATGTTCTGATGGCCGCCACGCTGGCCGACGGCGAAACGATCATTGGAAACGCCGCTCGCGAGCCGGAGGTGCAGGATGTAGCGGCGCTGCTGCTTAGCATGGGCGCCCGGATCGAGGGCGCGGGTACGTCCAAGATTCGGGTCCAGGGAGTCGCGCGGCTGCATGGGGCCGAGCATTCCATCATTCCCGACCGCATTGAAGCGGGGACGTTTCTGATCGCGGGCGCGATGACCGGCGGGGACCTGACGATTCGCGGGTGCGCGCCGGAGCATCTCTTCGCGCTGATCGCGAAAATGAGAGAGGCGGGAGCGGAGATCACGGAGCTTGGTGGCGACGCGTTGCGCGTGCGCTGCGCGGGTCGCGCCCGGGCCGTGGACATCATAACCGAGGAGTATCCCGGCTTCGCGACCGATCTGCAGGCGCAATACATGGCGCTGATGACCGGCGCCGAAGGAGTGGCGGCGATCACCGAAACGATTTTCGAGAATCGCTTCATGCACGCTTTGGAGCTGGCGCGCATGGGCGCGGACATCCGCATCGAAGGACGGCAGGCGATCGTGGCGGGCGTCGAGCGATTATCGGGGGCGCAAGTGATCGCGTCGGATCTGCGCGCCAGCGCCTCGCTGGTGCTTGCGGCGCTGGTGGCCAAAGGCGAGACCATGATCGACCGCGTTTATCACCTCGACCGTGGCTATGAGAAAATCGAGACGAAACTGCAGCGCGTGGGAGCGCGCATCAAAAGGGCATCGGACCATGGCTACGCAACCCAAGCATCATAATCCCGAGTTTCTCAAGCTGGTGAACGAGGCTAAGGCGCGAGTCAAGGAAATCGGCATCGAGGATTACAAGAAGATGGCCGCTTCCGGCGAACCTCACCTGCTGGTGGACGTTCGCGAGGACAGCGAATGGAACGCCGGACACGCCGCGGGCGCGCTGCACTTGGGCAAAGGCATCATCGAACGCGATATCGAGAAGACCGTTCCGGAGAAAGACGCGAAGCTGGTGCTTTATTGCGGCGGGGGGTTCCGCTCGGCGCTGGCCGCCGATGCCCTGCGGACAATGGGTTATTCGAACGCCATGTCTCTCGACGGCGGTTGGCGCGCCCTGCAGTCTTCCGGATTGCCGCTCGAATAATCCGGTCGGCGTCAGCTCCAGCCGAAGACGGTGGCCAGGTTGTAATACATGATTCCCGCCAGCATGGCGCATTCGATTGTGCCGATCGTCTTCCTGCACGCCGTGTTCATGAACTCAAATCGTAATATCAGGGCCAGAACGAGCGAGGCGTAAACGAGCAGGGGCGGCAGATTGGTCCACTCGCGGTACGCAATCACGTAATACACGACAATGGCGTAATAGAACAGCGGGATGTTGCTGTCGCTATAGCCTTTCATCCGCAGGTAGACGACCAGACAGGCGAAGGCGAGCAGCAGCATCGTCGAGACGTTGAAGGGACTGGAATTGAATCCCATGGTTTGCGGCGCGCGCTCCGCCGAGCGAGGCTTCTAGAACGTAACGGCCAGAGCTCCCATGGGCACGAAGTCCATTAGCCAACCGCCGGTTTTCGTGCCCGCCGCGGGCGCAATCACTTTCAACGGGAAAGGCGTCAGGTAATCGTGCAACTCGACGCGTAGCTGTAGAGCGTGGTTGATATTGAACTTCACGCCGCCGCCGAGAGAGATCAGGGCGGTGGTGTCCATCGTTTTTGTGAGCAGGCCTATTCCCTGGAGGGGCTGAGAAGGGCTTTCCGTACCCGTTCCGCGATACATTTTGACGCCGCCGCCGACCGCGATGAAGGGACGCACGGTGGACTCCTGCGAGGTGAAGTGGAACAGGAAATCGTAGTGAATGGCCTGCGTATTCGCCCCAAACGAGGGGCTCGCCGAGCCGGAGGAAAGCTTCAGAGCGGTGTTCTCGTAGTCGTAGCGCAGTTCGCCGCCGAGGCGGCCGCTCGAATTATTTCCCAGCCAGGCGCTCGCGACGAAGCCGTTGGCGAGCGATGCATTGGCGCTCGCCGCGCCGTTGGTGAAGGTTTGTGACGTGTAGAATGCGCCGCCGACTCCGACGCCCGCTTCCCACTTTTGCGCCCACAACGCGGGCGCGCACAGCAAGGATAAAGCCGCAATCAATCGTTTCATTTCTCTGTGTTCCTTTAATCGACTACGCGCACCTGCACCGTGGTGCTTACGGCGCCTTGCGCGATCATCAGCGGGATTGACAACCCGGACGGGGTGGATGACGGGACGTTCGCATTGATTTGATAGACGCCCACTTCGCCGGGCGCCATGCCGGCATAGGCGAGGGGCAGGTTCATTCCACCGAGAGTGACCTGCGGGGCCACAATCGCGGACGCCAAGGGATTCGAGGGGCCGGGCAGGCCATCCGGCACTGCGGGATTTGTAATCCCCAAGCCGGTCAGATAGATCACCAGCGTGTCGTTTTTATGCACGGGATTCGAGGGCGTAACGATCTCGTTGTTGCTGTTGCGTATGATGGTGGGAACGCCGGAGCCGACGCCCTCGACGCTCGCCCGGAACACGCCGGGAGCTCCCGGCGATACCGTTATGTTGTAGTTGTTGCTAACCCCGCCGGGCGTCCACAGGATCATCGTCACATTGCCGCCCATTTCAAAGGGCATCTGAGCGTTGATCTGAGATGGCGAGACAAATAGAATCGGCACCGGCAGACCGTTGACCGTGAGGCAGCTATCGGCCAGCGCGGTCGGCAGAGGGATTTCGCTGCTGGCCATGTTCACGGGGCTGAGCTGCTGGCCGTAGATGGAGATCAGCCCGCCGGGGGCGATATCGGAAGCGCCGTCTGCGGCATTGACGATGCTCCGAATGGCGGGAGGCGCCACGGAGGCGGCATAATTCCAGGGCAGCGCCGTGAAGCCCGACACCGTCAGATTCACGATCGCGTTCCGTCCATACAGGGGCGCCACAGTGCGCGAGAAGGAGTTGGCCGCGTTGCCGAGCAGAGGAGCTTCGACCATGCGCGTGGCCAGGCTCATGCTGGGAGTCGAAGCGCCCAGGTTGACGCTTTGAATAACGCCCGGCACGGAAGCATACTGCGCCGCGACGGCGCTGGTTGTGGAACTTGATCCGGTGCTCGTGCCGCTCGAACCCGTTCCCGTGGCCGGGGTTGCGGCCGGGGTGGCGGGCGCGACGGGCACGGCGGTGTAATATCCGGTCTGGTCGACGAACCAGAATCCCGACGAGGAGTTCGATCCGGAACCGAACTGCAGTTGCGGAACCAGAGAGGAATTCAGCAGATTATTGCCTACGACATATTGCCCGTAGGAGGAAGCCGCATAGGCTCCCGAAAGAGAGGTGAAATCTTTCCGCGAGACGGAAAAGGAGCCGGCATTGGCATCGTACAGCATGGTGTTGCCATCGGCCTCCGCAAGCAGAATCGAGGAGCCGTTGGGGGAGGCCGCGACGACCGAATTCGGATTGATTGTGTTGGTGAATATGCCGAGCGAGGGCAGCTCCGAGCCGGTTCCGCTATTCAGGTCGAGCGCCATCACGCGGCCGTTCCCCTGGTAATCGGTGGTGGCGGCGAGAATGGCGCTCGCCGAGGCCGCGACGGAATGCGCCGTGTGACCGGGAATGAATATGGGACTGACGGCCTGGAGCGTTTCGAGGTCATAGACGCTGACGAGCTGCGACATGTTATTTGCGACCAAAAGATAGCGCTGATCGAACGTGACGGCCATGCCCATCGGCATGTTGCCGGTTTTTAGCGTGGCGATTTGGGAGTTATTGGCGGCATCGAAGACCAGGAGCTGATTCGTATCCTGCCGCAGGATGTAGAAGCGGCTGCGAACGGGATCCGCCAGGAGATCGGAAAGCGTGCCCGGAACGTCCACGATGGTTCCGCGCTCGTCCGGATCGGGATTATTGACCAGGACGCGAATGCTCTGGGGTATATTCACGGCCTGCGCCGAGGAGATCTGAAGCATGGCTACGGAGGTGCCCTTCTGGTTCTGGAAGGCGGAGGGATCGACGCTCACCCGCACCGTCGCGGGCGTAACGCCCGAGGAAGGCGACACGGTGACGCCCGGCGTGGCGCTGGTGATCGTAAAGGGGGTCGCCGCGCCGCCGTTTGGATTGACGATGGCGACGCTCTGCGAGATAACGCCGCGGGCACAGGAGTTGCCGCGGAAAATGAGGTCCGGCTGCGCGGGCGCCAGTTGCGGCAGGCGATTGAGGGAGCCAACCGGCATCACCATGACCCCACTCGCCGAAACGGCGTACAGCGTATTGCCGTCGCTGGAAAGAATGCTTTTGCCGCCCAGGTTTTCGGGCAATTGCAGGCGCTCGAGGACGGCCAGGTTATCGCGGTCGAGGATCTTCAGTACGGGAGGCTCCCCCGCCGTCTGCGGAATCTGGGCGTACACCAGGCCGCGGTTGGTATCGAAGGCCGTGCTTCCCACATTGATCTGGTTCGAGGAGGGCAGCAGGTGAGTGAAACGTCCGTAGTTATCGAGCATCACCCAGCCGGCCATGACGAGCGAACCGTCCTGATTCAAGCTGACCACGCGTGGGCCGAACGCTCCGGAGGCGACCACAACGCCGCCCGGGCGGACGATCCGCGTTGCGACGTCATATCGGAACGTGAAGGCGCCGGTCGATCCCCCAATGCCGTAAATCGTGAAGCCGTCGCCCGAAGCCGCCACGGAGGCGTACGTCACTTGAGCCGGAAAATTCGCGGGGGCCACCGGAAGCGTGTTCGCCACCACGCCCGAGATTGTTCCGACCTCCTGCGTCGTGCCCAAGGCGGGATCGAAGAGAAGATAATCGGTGGTGGTCACCACCAGTGCCCGTCCATCGATGCCGAAGGCAACCCCCAACGGAGGATTCGAGAGCCCAAAGGTCTGCTGGCCATTGCTGGTGAGATCGATCACGGTCAGCGCGTTGGCAGGCGGCGCCGGAGCGGGAAAATTCCCGAAATGCGTGGCGACCAGATAGTGCCCGTCGGGCGACAACGCCAGCGAGCTGGGCTGCGCGGCTACGTTAATCGAGGTCTGGATGGTATTGTTCGCGAGAGACATTACGTCGATCCGGTTCGCGGTGAAGTTGGCGATATAGAGAACTCCGCGGTTGGCGTCAAGCGCGATGTCGGAGGCCTGTCCCCCGATCGCGACCGGGGTTCCGAACGTGCCGCCCCACGCCGCGCAGACCAACGGCGCGGCCAGCAACAATCTTCGACCAATAACGCTTCAGCAGCATAAATGCACTCCACTCGTCAGATTTCTATTCGTCCATCACTACAAAAACCACGCGCACTACAAACCACGCGCTGGACGTCTCGCGCCAATCGCGGACGCTGCCCGGCGCATGCCGAACTCCAGCGGCGCCCTGAGGCGCGAGGGCGAGGTCCGGCGCCCCACCCATTACCCTGCAACCGGCGCTGCCCCGCGCCGGTAACAGTCGGGGCCGGCGGCGCCGGGCGCGTTCCGGAAGCGGCCGCGGGCCATGCGGCATTCCGTTCCTCGCGCGCTCCGTTTCGCGCGAACTACTCCGGGCTCTTTTTTCGGCGCAGCACTATGATGCCGAGGAACAGGATTGCGAGCACCGCGCAAACGATGCGAATCGTCGAGCTATCCATTGGTTCTCTCCTTTCATCGAATATTCCGTCTAAAAACCTGCCACGGCTCCACTCCCGCCGCGCCTACATGTTGTTCATCATGGGGAGCAGCTCCCGGATGATCTTCATCGCCACCGGTCCCACCGTGACCACGAACAGGGAAGGCAAAATACAAAAGAAAATTGGAAACACCAGCTTGACGCCCAGCTTGGCGGCCTTTTCTTCGGCCACCTGGCGGGCCTGCACCCGCATATACTCGGAATGAGCGCGCAAGCTTTGCGAAATTCCGGTTCCGAAGCGGTCCGCCTGAATGAGCACGGCCACCAGTTTTTTGAGGTCTTCGACCGCCGTGCGGTCGGCCAGATTCCGCAGACTCTCGGCGCGGCGTTTGCCGGCCTTCAGCTCCAGATTCACGATCGCGAACTCTTCGCTGATTTCCGGGTGCGCCTTTTCGAGTTCCTTGGCGACCTGCAGAATGGCCTGATCGAGACCGAGTCCGGACTCCACGCACACCACCATCAAATCGAGCGCATTGGCCAAGCCCAACTGAATCTTTTTCTGACGCCGCTTGGAAAGCAGGCGAACGTACTCATTGGGGCCGAAAAACCCGGCGGCCGCCGCCACCAGCACCCCGATGATTTTGTTCGAGGGATCCATCTGCGTGCCCGCCAGAAGAAACAGCGCGAGCGCCGGCAGCGCCACTCCGAAGAGGGCTTTGGCGCCGTACAGGGCCTTCAGAGCGTTCTCCTGCCGTAAGCCGGCGCGGATCAGCCGGCGCTGCATCACGGTGACGTCCTTGGGCGAGGCCGGCACCAGCGCGCCCAAACGCTTGACCAGATCGCGGAACAGCAGACTGGGGTGCGCCGGAGCCTCCTCATGGCGCTCCGCGATCGTGCCCGCGACGCGTTCCATGGCTTCGCGCGGGCGCACGTATAACTTCATTCCGAGCAGTGAAAGCAGCACTGCCAGGAGCAGGAATACGGCGCAACTAAGGACAATGGCCATGGCTTAGATCTCGATTTTCACGATTTGCTTGATCACGATGTAGCCGATGATTTGCAGCAGCACCGCCGCGCCCATCATGATCCGCCCCACGTCGTCGAGAAAGAAAAAACGCACGTAATCGGGGTTGACGTAAAACATCAAAACCGCGACGCCCAGGGGAATGCACGTCAAAGCCAGTCCCGTCATGCGGCCATGCGCGCTGATGGCGCGGATGCGGCCGCGCAGCTTGAAACGCTCGCGGATGACATAGGCCAGCTTGTCCAGAATTTCGGCGAGATTGCCGCCCGTCCGTTTCTGCAGCAGCACCGCCGAAACGAAGAAATGAACGTCGAGCGAAGGAACGCGCTTGGCGAGCTTCTGTAAGGCGACCTCCAGGGGCAGCCCCAGGTTATGCTCCTCGAAGGTGCGCCGGAACTCGCCCGCCAGCGGCTCCTGAAATTCACGGTGAATCATTTCAAGCGATACCGAGAAGGCGTGTCCGGCGCGCATGGAGCGGGACACGAATTCCAAGCTTTCCGGGAATAGCTCCTCGAAGCGCCGCAACCGCGCTTTGCGTTTGCGCGTGACGAAGAGGAGCGGGAGAGCGCTCCCGGCCAGGGCCGGCAAGATCGACAAAAGGCGCAGCTCGGCCGGCAAGAACATCCATCCCGCGAGGGCCCCGGCCAAGAAGAAAAACATCGACAAGGTGGATCAGACGCGAGGGGTGCCACTTCAGGCCGGCCTGCTCGAGCAGCTCCCGCGTGCGGCTCTGCAGGCGAAAGCGCGTCATCAGACCCACGAGGAGGCCGCCGCGCGCCTCCGATTGAATCAGCGCGGGGGCATCCTTGGAGCTCTTTTTCTTCGTTTTCGCGACGCCCAGAAGGCGCGTCTTCAGCCGTTCGAGGTCCGCTTGGCGGAATGCCTTGGAGCAGATCCACCATGCCAGTACGGCGCCCAACCAGATCGCGATGGCAACCCACAGAAACACGGCTTAGACCTCCACCACTTCATCGAACAAATCGGGCCGCAGCCGTATACCGGCGGCCAAGAGTTTTTCGTAGAACTTGGGGCGGATGCCGGTGGCGGCGAAGCGGCCCACCACGTGCCCGTCCGGGTTCATCCCGCGCTTCTCGAACACAAAGATGTCCTGCAGCGTCACGACGTCGCCTTCCATGCCGGTCACCTCCGTCACGTTCACGACGCGGCGCGACCCATCGCTCATGCGCGAGGCCTGCACCAGCACGTGTACGGCGCTGGCAATCTGCTGGCGTATGGAAGTCAACTGCATATTGGCGTTGGCGAGGGAGACCATGACCTCCAGGCGCGACACGGCGTCGCGGGGACTATTGGCGTGCACCGTCGTGAGCGAGCCGTCGTGGCCCGTATTCATGGCCTGCAGCATGTCGAGAGCTTCTTCGCCGCGGACTTCGCCCACCACGATGCGGTCGGGACGCATACGCAGGCTGTTGACGAGCAACTCGCGCTGCCGCACCGCGCCCGAGCCTTCGAGGTTGGGCGGGCGCGTCTCGAGGCGCGCCACGTGGGGCTGCTTGAGTTGCAGTTCGGCCGCGTCCTCGATCGTGACGATGCGCTCCTTGGCTCCGATGAAGGCCGAGAGGGCGTTGAGAAGCGTGGTTTTTCCGGCGCCGGTGCCGCCCGCGATGACGATGTTCAGTTTCGCCTTCACCGCTCCCTCGAGAAGCTCCATCATGCCGGGCGTCATGGCCTGTTTCTCGACCAGATCGGCGGGCATCAGCTTGTCGGTGCTGAAGCGGCGGATGGAGAGAAGCGGACCGTCCACCGCCAGCGGCGGAATAATGGCGTTCACGCGCGAGCCGTCGCTCAAGCGCGCGTCCACCATGGGCGTCGATTCGTCCACGCGGCGCCCCACCTGCGACACGATCTTATCGATGATGCGCAACAGATGAGAGTCGTCCCGGAATCCCACGCTGGTCAGCTCGAGCAAGCCCTTGCGCTCCACATAGACCTGTTTGTGCGTGTTGACGAGAATGTCGGAAATGGTCGGATCCTGGAGCAGAGGCTCGAGCGGACCGAGGCCGAAAACCTCATCGAGCACTTCGTCGCAGATCTGTTGCTTTTCGAGCGAGCTCAACAGCGTGGGCTCGCTGTCGATCAGCGAAATGAGGGCTTGGCGGACCTCGCTGCGCACGCGCTGATTGTCGATCGAGGCGAGGGCTTCGAGATTGATCTTGTCGACCAATTTGCGGTGCAGCGTGAACTTGAGCTCTTGATACTCCGGCTTGAGCAGCGCTTTGGAGCGCCCGGAATTCTTCAGCAGACGCTGCTCCCAGGTGATCTGCTGGGCCGATTTGGAATCGAGGTTGGGAAACATGGAATTATTCGCTTATACCCGCGCCAGCGCCGGTTTCAGGTCCGGCGTCTTGGCCCTCGCCTCCGGGCCCGTGTGACACAGCCGCCCGGCCATCGCCTCCACCGCTTTCGCCAAGTCGCTATGGCCATCGACGGGCTGGCCGAGCGTGACGGCGCGGTGCAGCGGGAAATAGTCGTTTGGAACGCGGGAGTAAACCGCGCAGTTTAGAAGCTTTTCGATTTCTGGAACGCCCAGCTCGTCGCGCTTCTCGACGCGGTTCATGATCATCTGGAAGCGGTCCTTGGGGAATCCCAACTGATCGAGCAGATTGACGGCCTTACGCGCCAGGTGCAGGCTGGGAAGCTCGGCGGTGGAGACCAGGAAGGCGCGATCGGATTCTGAAATCGCCATCAGGCTGAGCCGTTGGAAGACCACCGGTACGTCCACCAGGATCCAGTCGTAATTCATGCGGGCGTATTCCAGCACGGCATGCAGACGGCCGGGATCGACGGCGCCGGCGAAGGGGGCGTCGGGAGCGCGCAGCACATCGATCCCGCCGCTCTCGGATACCAGCGCGCACCATAGCGAGGGCGCCAGCCGGTCGGCGCTTTCGAGCGCGTCGATGGCGGAGCGGTCGTGCTGCAGCTTCAAAAAAAACCCGGCAGTGCCCCCCATCAAATCGAAATCGGCGAGCAACACGCGCTGTTTCGAGGCGCGCTGCAGCGCGAAGGCCGTCTGCATGGCGAGAGTGCTCGCGCCCGAGCCCGGCTTGGCGCTTGAAAAGACGACGACTTTGCCGGGGTCGGAGGCCATATCCGCTTCCGGCTGGCGCATCCGCCGCAGGCGCGCGATCGCTTCGCGCTGAATGTCGGCGTCGAAGGGGGCATGGAGAAATTCGCTGGCGCCCATGCGCAGCGAAAGGAGAATGGCGCGCGAGTCGTTCTCCGTATGCAGGCCCACGACGTGGGGGGAGTGCGGCAGCGCGGCCGCGAACCGGATCAACTCGGCGGCGGCTGCGAGATCGGAGGCGAGATCGATCAACAGCACTTCGGGCCGCAGTTGCCGTATACGGATATCCAGCGTTTGCGTCGACGGATAGCTCTTCAGATCGCTGAGGATCTCAAAGGCGCGCGTCCGGGGCAGCGTTGCCAGAAATGCTTCCGCCAGCTCCCGGCCGGGGGCCACCAGCAATGCCGTTAATTCCGTTGCGCTCGCCCTCATGGATGTGAACTCGTCTTCCGCGCCGCCGTCTATCTTCTGCCCGACTTCTTCTCCTGCTCCGGAACAATGGGCGTCAGAAACTCCCGCGGCATAGCCGGAATGGGTTTTGCGTCGCCCGCCAGGAGCGGCTGGGTAATCTCGGGCGTGACCATGACGACCAATTCAGTTTTCGTTTTACTCACGTCCTTGCTCTTGAACAGATTTCCCAGAATCGGAATACTCGCCAGGCCGGGAAGCCGCGAGGCGCTGTCGGTAACGCGGCTGTCGATCAGTCCGGCAATTATAAAGGTCTGTCCTTCGCCCAGCTCGATATTGGTTTCCATTTTGCGCGTGGACAAGGCCGGAATCGTGAACCCGTTCAGAGTGAGCGCATTGGTGTAGTCGAGCGTGGAGACTTCCGGCTTGACGTACATTTTTATGGTGTGATTCGCCGTTACCGTGGGAGTGAAAGTCAGCTTGACGCCGAATTCCCGGAACATGATGGTGACGGAGCCGGCGTTTGCTCCTCCTTGCAGAACGGGCACCGGAAACTCGCCCCCTACCAGGAAGCTCGCCTCTTTGCCGTTAGTCGTCACGAGATTCGGCTCCGCGAGGATTTGCAGCAGATTGCGCGCCTGCAGCGCCTTGATGAACGTCCCCAGATTCAAATCCGGACGGAACGCAAAGATGTTGAGCGCCTGCGTAATCGAAAATTGGTTGGAAGCCCCCGCGCCTCCACCGACCTGGCTGGGGGAGGTGCTTCCAAATTGACCGGTGCTCACCTGTCCGATGGTGTTGGCCGCTCCCGTCGAGACGACGTTCACGGCGAATTGCGAGCTGGCGGTGCGGTCCAGCTCGGCGAACTTGACCCGCAGCAGGATCTGTTTGTCCGCCGCTTGCGGCACAATCTGGAGATTATTGACCACGTTCTTGGCGAAAGGCGTCGCCAGGGCGGTGGCGCGGTCCGCGTCGTCCTTGTTCGAAACCAGCCCCGTTAGCGCCAACGAATCGCGCGACGATTGCGCGCGGATGGTATCGCCCGGGAAGGTGTCCTTTAGAAGCCGCCGCAAGGAATCGAGGTTTTGCTCGACCGTGATGTTGTAGAAATTCCGTTGACCGGACTTGCTCCACACCACGAGCGTCACGGTTCCGTAGGATTTGCCGTGGATCAGGATCTCGCGCGTCGTAACGGGAGAGGCATCCACGACATCGGCATTGCTGGTCGAAATGCGGGAGACGTCGGCGGGATAATCGACGACAATGCTCTTGCCGACCGTGAGTTTGATGTCCTCCGGGCCGGACTGCGCCTTGGTAAGCCCTGGGAGAAGGATCGCCGCAGCCAACGCCGACACGCCTAGAATGGAAGCTTTTCTTCTCAAAATCATATTCACCTGCCCGGTTCGGCGGGATGGCCGCCAATCACTTCTATGCTTTTCTGGGTGCCGCGAATCACCACGATCTGGTCCGGCGGCGGAGGCGGCGGGGGTGGCGGCGGTGGCGCCGCGCTGAGCACCGGCCGGAAGCGCGGCCGCGGCTCCGTGGCCGGTTTGGAACGCTGCGGACGCATGCCGTAGAGCTCGCTGATATCGCGTCCCGGCGTCTTCTCGATCCCCTGATCGCCGCCGTTGCGCAGCACCAGTTGGATGTGACCCTCGCTGTTGGCGAGCGTCAGCGTTTCGGCCTGCTCCGGGTTGACCAGCAGAGTGACGGTGGGAGCCTGGATGGCCTGCCCTTTGCCGTCCGCCTGCATGGTGGTGCCCGCCGAGAGCACGACGATGTTCTGCAGGCATGTCGATGTCACGGCGCCGTTCATCTCCGGCGGCCGGCCCGTCACCAGTACGTCGACGCGCATGCCCGGAAGAACGAAACCGGCCACGCCGGCCACATCGTTCACGCGCACCGCGACCGCGCGCATGCCCACCGGAATGATGGGAGCGAGGCCGACGCCGCTGCCGCGAGCGGCGAGGCGGCCTTCCATGATGGGCTCGTCCATTAATATGGCGCCCATCACCGGCCGGTCGATCACCTCTTCCGGCCGCGTGAACGCGCCCTTCGGAAACGCGCTGGCCGGCCGCTTCGAAATCTTGATATCCGCGGCTCTGACGGTGGCGCCGATGCCGAGCGGCCGCGCGGCGATAATCACGTCCCGGTCGGGGCCGGCATCGGGACCCTTGGTGTTGCCCCGCGCCGTCATCTGGTAGAGCACCGTCGAAATGACCAGCGCGAACAAGAGGCTCACGCCGAGCACCGTCAAGAATCTACGATCCATATCCCTCTCCTCGTCCGCTCCCGGTCACGACCTGAATCCGATTTCCGCTTCGCATCGCTATCGTATTTCCGCGCCGCATGGGGTCCCGGTCATGGCTTCGGGACTAAGCTCAACCACACGCCCGCCGCAATGGCCGGGGCATAGGGAATCGAGCGCACGGCGCTCGCTCCGCGCCCTGCCGCGGAACCGGCGCCGGAGCCCGCCCCGCTCCCCAAGGAACGCAGCCATGCCCGCGCAGCGCCGCAGGCGATTGCCAGCGCCGCGAAAAGGCCGCCGCAAGCGGCCGTCCAGAGGGCCGCTTCGAGTAACCGTCCGGCGCCCAGCACGGCCCCAAAACCGGCCATGAGCTTGATATCCCCTCCGCCCATCCCGCCGAGCGCATAGAACAGAATGAAAACGGCAAAGCCCGCGACCGCGCCGAGCAAGGAGGCGATTCCGCCGCGCCAGCCGCCGGAAACGATATGCAGCGCCAGCCCGGCCACGAACGCGGCGGCGCAAATCCAATTCGAGATTCGCCGGTGAACTAGGTCCTCGACGGTCGCGGCGATCCCGATTACGATTGCGATCCAGACCTGCGGCGTCATGGCCGCCCCGCTTTGCCGGGTCCGGTCGAGCGGTGCGGCGCTCGCGCCGCGAGACCGCGCGCAAAGCTCTCCGGACCGAAAAGTAAGGGCGCCACGAATCCCGCCTGCAGCGCGAACTCGGCGAGCGCTTTGCCGGACGGCAATCGCCAACTGGCGGCCTCTCCCCAACCGGCGGGAACCGGCGCGACCACAAGTCGTTTGCTGCTCTGCTTCATCCCTAACGAAAGCTCCGGCTTAGCCCCTCGCATCGCGGCGTTCTCCTGTATATAAACTTCGGCGAGGTTGGAGGTTTTCATTAGCCTCCGGCCGGTTTTTCTTTAGTACGAAGGCTTCCGGGGGACTGTGCGAGGGAGCGCCTTCCAGCGCGCCTTTGTCTTGGCGCAGAAACAGGATGGCCTTACCATCGTCTGCGGCGATGCTCCACTCCGGGCTGCGCTTCAGCATCTCGACCAGCGGCCAGCGCGGCGGCAACAGCACCGCGTCGAAGCGCCGCCGCTCCATTACCTCGCGCCAGTTTGAAGAGAGCTGTAGAACCGCGAGATACTCTTTACCGAGCGCTTCGCCGTAGAAGTCGCTGCGGCCGTCCAGATACACGCGTTGCAGCGGATAATTGCGAAAGATCAAGTAATCGGCCCACTGGTCCGTGGTTAACACGCGCTCCGTCGCAAGACGCTGGGCGTGGCGCGCCAGCAGCGACACGGGAAAGAGCCGTTGCGGGAAATCCCGCGGCCAGTCGAGCGGCGCCAGCGCGAGCGCCGCGAGAAGCGCGGGAACCCAGACGGTATTGCGCCGGAAAGGCCCCGCCAGGTCGCATCCCATTTCATGCAGAGTTCGCGATAGCGACTGGCGCGGCCGCTTCGAGGCCCAATCGCCCCACAGCGAGCTGAGCTCGCCGGCGATCAGCGGCGCGGCAACGATGCAGAAGAGCGGGGCATGCCGCAGACTGGTCAAGGCGGAATGCGCCAGAAAGACGATCCAAAGCGCCTCGCTGAAATGCCGCGCTGCAATCAGGAGAGCGGCGATCAGCAGCCCGGCCATGAGGATCGCTTCGAATTGCAGCTCTCCTTCGCCGCGGAACGAGGGCGCCAGAAATTCCTGTACATTGTCGCGGATCCAGCCGGACTGCAAATATTCGAAGACATGCAGGTGCAGCTTGATTCCGTAAGGATTGACGAGCGAGGCGGCCGCGCACGCCGCCCACAGCAACGAATATCTCCGCGCCGGCCCCCAGCCGCGCGCGGCCCACTGCGCTTCGATCGTGGAGCCGAGCGCCAACAACACCACACACGCCAGGAATATGAAAAATCCCCCGTGCAGATTGACCCACAAAACGCTCAGAGGAACCAAAAGCCATACATAGCGGCTGTTCTCGCGGCGATCCGCGTCAAGCATCCAAAACGCGATCGCCAGAAACAGGAAGGTGAAAATGTGCGGACGCGCCAGGAAATGGACGGTAGAAGCTCCCACGCCCAGCAGGACCACGGGAAGCGCAATCAGGACGTTAGCGCCGCGCCAGAAGGCATGCCGCAAAACGAGGGTCGAATAAATCGCTAAGACGGCGGCTGCAAACAAGACCACGCCTTTCAGACCGGCGGCGCGAAAGAGCAGCGCGAATACGATATCGGACAGCCATTCCCAGGCGAACCAGGGCGCGCCCGGCTTTGAGAACGAGAACAAATCGTGGGTTGGAACGGAGTGGTGGGCGAGAATCCAATCGCCCGTGCGGATGTGCCAGCCGATGTCGGCGTCGCCCAGCAGCGCGTCCCAGCCGTGCGGCCCGGCGGCGAAGGTCCAGATAATCAGCGCGATGAAGAAGCAGTCGGCAAAGGACGGCAGCAACGCCTGGGCGAGCGGGCGCCCCGATACTCCCGTGGCCGGCCGCGCCAGTGAAGGCGCGGCAAGCGATTGCTGCGATGGTGCCACGAATGGAGCATCGGCGCCGGACGTACCGGGCTTTAGGTTTGGCCGCGGAACGCTTGCGCGAGCCGCTGCGAGGCTGACGGATCGGGGAAGCGATGGCTACATTAATGCGTCCGCGCTTGCCGGCGAGCGATGTCTCATTCCGTTCGCAGCGCCTGCATGACGTCGACTCGCGCCGCCCGCGCGGCGGGTATGGCGGACGCGATAACGGCCGCAAGCAGCAGCACCAAAGCCGAACCGGCCACCGCCAGAGCGCCCGGCATTTTCAGATCTCCCAGGAAGGCGCCGGCCAGTTGCGCCAGCGCAAACCCGCAGGCAACCCCGGCGGCAAGTCCGCCGAGGGCCATGGCGGCGCCTTCGGCGATCACGCCCAGCAGCAGATGGCGCGGCTGGGATCCCACGGCCAGCCGGATGCCGAACTCCCGCGTGCGTCCGCTGACCGAGAACGCCAGCACGCCCGCAACGCCTACGACCGCGATCAGCAGCGCCACCCCCGCGAAAACAGCGGACACCATAACATTGAGCCGCTCCGGCGAGAGCACTTCCGCGCGCACGTCGGCAAGCGTCGCCGCTTGTTCCACGGGCTGGTCCGCGGACAGCTTGTGAATTACACGCGTGATCGGCGTCACCAGAGCATAAGGATTCGAGCTCGCGTGAACGAATAGACGCCCTCCTCCCAACACCGACTCCTGGTCGAAAGGACGATACACGGTCATGGTCGGCCGCGGCACGAGGTTCACGTCGTCCATATCGGGTACCACACCGATAATCCGCATCGGCTCGGCCTTGATCAGGGGGACGGCCTTCAGGATTGGGTCGGTCCACATCAAATGATGGTTCAGCGCATCCCGGTGGGGGAAGATCCGTTGGGCCGCGCTCTGGCTTATAATCGCGACGGGCTCGCCGCCTTCGCGGTCGCCGTCGTTGAAATCGCGCCCTTCCACGATCGGCAGACCAAGCGTCGCGAAAAAGCCGGGTGAGATGACGCGGAACTTGGCGTGGGGACTTTCCTCGCCGGCGGCAGGAACGTGCCCGTCGGCCGCAAGTTGCAGCCCGAAGCTGCCGTCGCCAGCATCGCGCCACGGGACGGCCCCGCCGGCGGCAACGTTCTGAACGCCGGGGAGTTCACGGATTCGCCGCGCCGCTTCCCGGTAATAGCTCACCACCTGGCTGGGCGTTTTCCCGTAATGCAACACGGGCACGTTCAACGCGAGCACCGAGCGCGTATCGAAGCCAGTCCGCGCCGCCTCCAGCGAAAGGAGCGTCTTTACGGTTGCGCCAGCCGCCGCCACAAGCACGAACGAGGCGGCGATCTGGACAACCGCGAAAATCCTCAATCTCCGGTTCGCGGCGTTAGTCACGCGGGCGCTTCCGCTGGTCAGGCCGAATCCCTGGGCGCCGCCCGAGGACGGCAGCCGCGGAACGAATGCCAGCAGCGCCGCGGCAACCAGTGCAAGTCCCGCTCCCACCCAGAGCATGCTTGAATCGACCGTGAGATCGAGGGCTCGTATTGAGAATCGGGAAATGTAACCCCCTAGAAGAGCCACCATCGGGCCGGCGATCAGCAGTCCGAGAGTGGCCCCGCCGGCGCATAGCAGCAGGCTCTCGGCCAACAAGGTGCGCCGCAAAGCGCCGCTGCCGGCGCCCAGCGCGGCGCGGATGCCCAGTTCGCCTTCGCGGCGCATGGTCCGGGCCAAAATCAAGTTGGCGACATTGGAGCATGCGATGACAAAGACCAGCAGCGAGGCCGCCATCAGCACCAGGAGTATGGTTCGCGCTCCCGAGGTGAGCTGGTCGCGCAGCCGCACCGCGCCGATCGTGTAGCCGGCTTTAGCCGGATAGGCTTCGGGATGCGCCCGTTTCATGGCGCCGTATACCGTGCGCAATTCCGCGCGCGCCGTTTCGAGGTCCACGCCCGGCGCCAGCCTCGCGAACAATTCGGTCATGCGGTGTATCCGGCTGGTGACCATGGTCGCCGAAAGATGATGCGCGCTGGTCACGACGTTGGCAATGATCTCGGTGTCTTGGGGATAGGGGACACAGGGCTCCAATACCCCCACGACCTTGGCCGCGCGCGCGTCCAAGAACGAATCGAGCCGGACGTTTTTGCCGATCACCGCGGGATCGCTCTTCAGCGCCGTCGACCAGAAGCGATACGTCAATACCACGGCGCCCGCGGCATTGGGACCGTCATCGTGATCGTCCAGCAGCCGCCCGAGTACCGGGCGCAACCCCATCACCTGGAAATACGACCCTCCTACCACCCCGGCCTGGACCGAACGAGGCTCTCCGAGTCCGGTCATAGTGAACCCAATGGTGGAGAAATCGCCGAACGAGCTTAGCGTTTTCACGCTCGAGCGCAAATCGTCGATTTCCGGAATTGAGAAGTTGGCGTTGCCGCCGTCCGCGCTCTGGCGAATGTAAATGAGGCGATCTTCGCCGCGGTTGACCAGAGGGCGCAGCAGTACGCCGCGCACCAGGCTGAACATCGCGGCATTGGCTCCGATTCCTAGGGCCAGGGTCAATATAACGGCCGCCGTGAGGCCTTTCGCGCGGCCCAGGGAACGCGTGGCGACTTTCAGCTCCCTCAGAAAAGATGCAAGAAGTTCGATCATGCCGTTACCTCTGTTATGACTCGTTCGGTCGGTTCGAGCAAGTCTGTCGCCCGTGGCGGGTTTGCAAACAAAGGCCGTTCGCTTCGGCCGCATCGGGTTTAGTGTTCGTTTCCGCAATTTCCGCGTTCGGAAAGGGACAAGAAGCCACGCAGTTCGACCAGCCAGGCCCGGCTATGCCCAGCCCCTCAGCCGGTACACAAACAGGCCGATGTATTCCTTCAGCGCGTTCGCGGAATTGCTGAGGGCGTCGGGCTCGGGCAGAAATTCGAAGGGGAGGTCGGGGGTTGGCCAGCCGGTTTGAAAATCGGTGGGGGAGGGAAACACTTCGAGTCCGGCTTTGCGGAAAACGGCGACGGCGCGGGGCATATGCGCGGCGGAGGTGACCAGCAGCGCGCTATGGATGTTGCGCGCCGCCAGCAAATCGCGCGAGAAGCGGGCGTTTTCTTCGGTGTTTTTGGAGCGGGTCTCAACCATGATGGCCGGCTCGGGGACGCCCCACTCTTCGAGAATCGTACGCGCGGCTTCCGATTCGGTCGCGATCCCGGAGCCGAACATGGGCACGTCTCCGCCCGTGATTAGAATCAGCGGCGACTTGCCGGCGCGATACAGCTCGAAGCCGTGGAGCAGGCGGTCGCCCGCTTCGGCCAACTCGCCATGCCGATGCGTGGCCGTGGGGGGATGCATGAAACCGCCCAGGACAATGATGGCCGGCTCGCGGGGCGCGTTTTCCACCGTGTAACCGGGGACCTTCGATTCCAGGACGTGAAGCAGCGCCTGGGACACCAGCCGGGTGCTGAAGGCCCATAGAAGGACGATGGCGGCGGCCACGGCGGCGCGCCCCAGTTGCAGCCGGCGGGTTGCGAACAGCGCGATGAATAGCAGGATGATGGCGATGCCGAGCGGGCCGAACAGCAGCGCGGCGATCTTGCCGGCATAGAAGATCACTTTGCGGCCGCCGCCTTCACGACCGCGCGGACCTCCGTGGGCCGTACTTCGATGTGGTCCAGATTGGCAGCGAGATCGAACGGTTGGCCGATTTTTGCGTCGGGGTAGAGCGGCATGAAAAAGTTATCGATGAAGAAGTCGAGCGTGCCGCCGCTGATCGCGAGACCGGAAATCTCGACGCGCTGCAGAAAGACGGTGGCGCGGCCCCCGGAAGAAGCGATGCGGGCGTTCACCACCACCTGCTTGTCCCCGTCGATCAGCTTCGAAATGAGCCAGTTGCTTTCAATTCCCTGGCCGTGGCGAATCTTCAGGAAATTGACGGTCGCGTAGGCCGTGGCGGATCCGTTTGAAAGCTCCAGCCGCGGATTGGTGACGCCCTCGGGCACAACCGTGGGGATTTTGTAGCGCGCCCACGCGTTGAGCTCCTGCGAGCTGAAAACATAAACGGCGCCGGGCTTTGCTTTCCCGGACTCCAGGATGTCGAACTTGCGTTGCGCGGCGGCGGCCAGCGGGTCCGTGGGGGCCGGGGCGGCGAGGGCCAGCGCGGCGGCGAACGCGAGCGGGGCTCTGCTGGGACCGCTAAGCCGCAAGATCACGGGATGGGGTACGTGATTCCGGTCGTGAGCTGGAAGGAATTTTTCTTAAAACCCGGCGGCGGGTCGTTGAGAAATGCGTCGCTCGAACCGAAGGTCAGCAAAAGCCGCTTGGTGAGGGGCACGGTGAACGTGGCCGTCGCGGCGGCGGTGTAGGCATTCAAGTTGTTCCAGGCCGGCGTGATCTCCGCCTGCTCCGTCAAGAGCGCGCCATGCCGGAAGCCGCGGCGAAAGGTCTGCTCGAACATGGAGCCAAACAGATTTTGCGCCGGTCCGGACTGGAACTGTTGCCGTATGTAGTTGATGCCGACCTTCAGATCGAGCTGCTCGGAGGCCGTCTTCAGAATAGTGCGCCCTATGCCGCCGCCGTAGTTCTGCTGCAGATCGAGGCCCTGCGAATAGTTGTGATCGTAGGCCACGGCCCCGAAGCCGTAGGAGCGGGCGCTGAAATATTCGTCCCGCTCGGCGTCGCCATGAATGATGTCCGTCTTGATCGTTGGCTGCCCCGGCTGCGACACGGTTCCATAGGAAGCGGCGAAATCGAGCGAGGTGCGATTGCGCGGATCGGCCCAGGTTTCACCCGGAACGATCCGCACGGCGCTTGAATTCACGGTCAGCGTGCGGGCGTTCTGGGTCGCTTCGACCAGCGAGAATCCCGCTGTGACGTTGGCCTTCCAGTCTTCGAGAAAACCGGGCTTGCCGATGGCTTTTTCAAACTCCGGCTCGGGAACCACGGCGGCGACATCGCCGGCGTCCACGGCGCGGGGCGGGGCGTTTTGCTGGGAAATCTCAACCTTCTGGTCCGTTACGGAAATGGTTCCCCGCGGGATTCCGGCGGGATTTCCATGTCTGCCAATACGGAAGGTATTGGGCACGACGGCGAAACGGCCGGCCGATTGGAGTTCCTTGACCTTGCTCCAATCGAGCGTCACCTCGCCCGCCATATCGCTCTTGAACCGGACGATTTTCCCCTCCACGCGTTCGAGATGGCCGATCAGTTTCTCGCCGTCGACGAGAATCAACACGTCGGAGGCCGTTGGTGGCGTATTTTGCGCGGAGCACAGCGGCGGCAGACAAACTGCGAGAAACAAGCGCGCGATTTTCATTAAGGATTCGCTCAGTCGCCCGAAACGCGGCGAGGTTCGTGATTCGTGAGATACGGAAACGAGAACGACAGCGAAGGCAGGCGGCGGCCCTTGTAGCGCGTCCTCAACATAGACAACCCTAGCATCGAGAGTATCAGAATCACGGCGCAGCAGACGCATTGGGCGGCGTTCAAGCTGTCTTTGAAGAACCAGAACCAGCGGCCATACACGAGCTCGATATGAACCCAGTAGACCAGCAGCGAGGTCACGCCAAACTGGCGCAAGGGGCTCCAGCCGCGCGTGCCATATTCATTCCACAGGTAGGCGATGGTGAGGAGCAGCAGAACGGGGCCGAGTTTCATCGCCACCAGCCAGGGGCTGTTCAGCCAGAAATCGGAGCGCGCATAGAGAGAGTAGGGGAAATTAGAGCAGTATTGGCCCAGAAAGAAAAGCGCGAATCCCGCCAGAGCGATCCACTGCATCAGGCGGCCCATGTGCTCCGGTTTAGTGAGGCGAAAGAGGCTTCCGAGACTTACTCCAAATGCGATGAAGCAGGCCCACGGGAAAAACGCGAAAGCCGTGTAGCTGGGGACGAAATAGTTCGAAAGCTGGGGAGGCAGCCAGGTCCAGTCGAGCAGGGAAACCAGCGGCGACGCGAAGGCGATGGCGGCGCCGATCCCGGCGGCCCAGCGCGCGCGAGCCGCCGTCGAAACGAATGCCAGGAGCGACAGCAGACCGATGGCGAATCCCATGCAATTGAGAACGTCTACCTTGAGCAGGTCCGGCGTGGGGCTCGATGGGAAACCGAAGATCCATAGTTGAATGCGGAACAGAAATGCCAGCAGGAACAGATAGCCGGAGCGGCGCAGAGCCACGTACCAGCGGCCGCGCGGCCGCAGTCCCGCGCGATCGGCGCGGTACATCAGAAACGCCAGCGTGATGCCCGTGAGAAGCAGGAATATGGCCGGCGCGACGCCGCCGAAGAACTGCGAAATCACATAAGGGCCGTCGTTGCGCAGGCCGGGCTTGGTGAAGGAATGAAATACGTGGCCTTGGAGAATGATTAGAACCGCCGCTCCGCGGGTCCAGTCCAGGAACTTGAGTCGCGCCGACGGGTTGCGGCCCGGCTGCTCGCCGTGGACGGAGGGGTCCGGCATGGAGCTACAGCGATTGGCCATTTTTGGACAACGAATACTAGGGATGAACTCTGTGCACGTCGGTGGGAAGATTGAGTTTCACGTCCGCGGGCTTCAGATCCGGCGGATTGATCCGCACGTCCGAGAACGCGTAAAGCGTGTAATCTCCGGAAGGCTCGACGACCTTCTCTTGCACGGGATAATTGCCATTCCCGATCCACAGGTCTACTTCTTTGATATATTTCTTGGCTTCGCCCGTCTTGGGAGTCAGTTGCAGGCGCACCGTCTTTTCGCCGCCGATGTCCTCTTGGCCGGCCACGGTGATGTTGTACATCTTCTGGAGGTCCGCGGCCGGGGTCGCAAAGCCCAGAGACAGAAATTGTTCGACCTGCTCGCCGAATTTTCCGGCATCGTAAATGTCGTCTTCGTTTATGTTGGGCGTATAGACCTGGATTTCGCGGCCCGCAAAGGCGTAGGACTTGCGGCTGTCGGGCGGCGCCGTGATGTTCATGAGACCCTCGAGTCTCATGCGGACCGTTGCGGTGCATGAAAACCATGCCGGAAGAGGTCGTATTCTCGTCGAGGACGGCGGTGTGTTTGGTGCGGGACACTTTGGCCGACATACTTACGAAAACACGGGCGGACTGATCAAGTCGCGCCAAAACGTCCTTGAGTTGTTGCGCCGTCGACGCCACTGTTAAAACCGGAGCGAGCAGCAGAAGCGCGCGGGTTCGAGACACTAACTTCATGGATTCGATTGCCGGAGGGGGCGTTTCTAAGGTTTCGTAAATGCCAGGTAGCCGCGGATCTCGCGCTCCGAATCGAAGATGGGCTCCAGGCGCACCAACTTTTTTCTCTTGAAATGAGCGTTCAGCAGCGCGCTCGCCTTTGCCCCCCTGGCGTTCTCGGGCGTGCCTTCGAGCTGTTCCGGCTCAATCCAGAATTCGCTCAGGCCGCGTCCGGGCGATGGCACCATGACGACGCCGCTGGCGCGCGGTTGGTCCCGGAACCAATCGCGCGGGGTGGCGAAAATGAACAGCAGGATCAGCCCGACCATGATGTCGTACTGCCAGCCGGCGCGTGGATAATCCCAAAAAATAAAGCGCTTGAGTGCTGTGCCGGAGCTGCCCACCGGGACCAGTTTAACAGTTTGGATGGAGCCGTTAGCGATATTTGCGCAGAACGGCGAGGACTCGCCCCTGGACTTGAACGCGCGCCGGATCGAGCGCCAGGGGCTGCATGGAGCTGTTGGCCGGCTGCAAACGAACGATTCCGCCAGGATCGAGATAGAACCTTTTCAACGTGGTTTCCGCGCCGTCCACGAGCGCGGCCACGATATCGCCGGGGTTCGCATGGTTGGTCTTTTCCAAAAGAACGAAGTCGCCGTCGCAGATATGATCTTCGATCATGGATTCGCCGCTGACTTCGAGCGCGAAGGTCTCGCCTTTGCCGGTGAAATCCGCAAAGTGCAGCGCGTCGCGATTTTCTATAGCCTCGACCGGCCTTCCGGCGGCGATGCGGCCGGCCAACGGGACGCCCCCTTGTGACTGCTGCGTCTGCTGCGCCTGTTGCGTTCTGCGCCGCTCCTGCAGATATTTTGGCGAAATCTCCAGCGAGCGGCTCTGGTTGAAGCCGCGCCGCAGATAGCCGCGCGATTCGAGCGACTGGATGTGCTTATGCACGGTAGCCACGGAAGCCAATTGCAGCCCCCGCGCCAATTCCTCGTAGCTGGGGCTGTAGCCGTGCTCCTCGACGAAGCCGGCGATGAAATCCACAACCTCTTTTTGCCTTCTGGTGAGGGCCACGGGTCTATTATGGGCGAAAAAAAAGAGAAAATCAAGCATACGCTTTGGTTCGGATCAGCCTGGAGTGGCGAGGCTGCGGCTACTCGCCAGAGGCGTTCAGCGCCAAGGCAGCCTTGGCCGGGGTATCGGAGGGTCCGCAATAAGCTTCGGGTTATTTTCTTCGGCCACCTCGAGCCGTCTCTCTGCATCAATTTTTGAGTAGTCGAGGCCTAGGGTTCGTTTTTCCTTCTGCCTATTTTCCCGTATTGACAAACGTGCAACTTCGGCTTAACATTCTGTATCCGGGGTTGTAGGCTAAATAACATTCCGGCGGGTGCCACTTGCACGCTATACAGTTTTTCCGAATTGGCGAGAAGGTTGTCTACCCGAATCAGGGCGTCGGAACGGTCGAGAACATCAGCACGCGCGATTTCGGCGACCACTATGAACGCTTTTATCTACTACGGATTACCGCCACCAGCATGACCGTTATCGTACCGTTCTCACACGTCGGGCAGGTGGGACTCCGGAAGGTCACGGGGAACGCCGAAATCCCGCGCGTGCTGGCGTACCTGGGCGAGCAAATGGAAAAGCCGAGAGCCGATTGGAAGGATCGTTTTAAGGAAAATACGGAAAAAATGCGCAGCGGCGGCCTGCTCGAAATCGCCGAAGTGCTAAAAACCCTCGTCCTGCTTCAGACCGGCAAACCGCTCTCTTTCCGAGAAAAGAAGATGCTCGACCGGGCCCGCTTCATGCTCGTAACGGAATTATCTACATCCATGGCGCTCAAGGAATTGGAGGCTGTCGATGTGCTCCGCAAGACGCTCGCTAAGGCGTCCTTATGTCTGCCGGCGGCGCTCTGAGACGCCGAATCGGTAATTTCCCCCATAAACTCTTAGCGGCCCCTGTCCGATCAGGAATTTAGAGATGCAGTGTCTTTACTGCGGCACTCCGTTAACGATTCTGCGCACGCTCAGCCACGGGTGCTTCTGTTCCGACGAGCACCGGCTGCTTCGGCAGCGGGACGATCGAGGCGGCGCCGACGATGGCGGGCGTTGTTCCCGTGCCTCCTCCCGCGGCACGCCTGCAAACCCGCCTTCGATCAACGCGTCCGCCGGAACTGCCGCGTCATTGGGCTCCGCTCTTGCCGTCGTTGCCCGCCGCGGCTGGGCGAAGCGGCGCTCGGCTACAGCACGGCGATAGAGTGCCGATCCCTTTTGCGCTGGCGTCGGCCGCCCCTGCCGCATGCGCAGGCCCTCCCCACGGCGATCCAGTGGCAGCTCGATTCGCTCCGCGCCCGATCGTGCCGCGGCTGCGGATTGATCCGGTCTGGACGGAAGCGACGAATGCTCCTGGAGCAGCGCGCTCCCTAGATCGCGCGGCCCAAAAACGGGGTGTCGCGCGGCGGCGGATACCGGGGGGCCTGAAGCTGATCGCTTTAGTGGCCCCGACGATTCTGCTCCTGGCGCTCGACGCGGCTGGGCCGCGCGTGTTCAGCAGCCCCCTAGTTGCCAAGGTCGCGGGGAAATCGAATTTTGGCGGCGCCCTATCGCGCCATTGGCGGGAAGTCCGGGGGAGCATCGCGCAGCGGGCCGGCTTCGAATATGCCGACGATTTTCACTCCGGCCTGGATGCCTGGACGGTGGCGTCCGGCGGCGCGGCGAACTGGTCTTATGATAGCGTCGGCTTCGTAAAACCTGGCAATCTGGCGCTGCTGCGGTCCAGCATGCAGCTCGCCGATTATGACGTCCAATTTGCAGCGCGCGTGGAGCGGAAAGGTCTGGGATTCGTCTTTCGCGCGAAAGATATGCATAATTACGAGGTCGTGCGCTTTGTCATGACGAGGCCCGCGCCGCTGCCCCAATTGCGGGTTATACACTACGCCGTGCGGGAGGGCCGCGAGGGTCCGCAGTCCGGCAAACCACTGCCCGTGGACATCCCCGCCGATACATTCTTCGACGTGCGATTGATCCTGCGCGGCGGCGAATTCACTCTAATGGTGCAGGACAAAATCGCCGATTTCTGGACAGATGCCCGCTCGGGCAGCGGCGGAATCGGATTTTTCTGCGGAAGAGGCGAGTTGGCGCGGATTCGGGATGTGGAAATCACGCATCAGAACGACACTCTCGGACGGTTGTGCGCTTTCATTGCGCCGCACCGCGCCGGCCGCCAGCCATAACAGCGGGAAGGAACGGAACAGATGAGCAATAAGAACGCGCGGGATCACGGCCCGGCCGGCGAGCCGGCAGCCACGGCATTCGGCAAGGCGGTCGGCCTGCATCTCGAGGGCAAGTATCCGGAAGCACTCGAGGAGATCGATCGTGCCCTCGCTGCGGGAAACGCCACGCCCCAGCTTCATGCGGCCAAGGCCCATGTGCAATACGAATTGCAGCAATACGAGGAAGCCGCCGTCAGTTACCGCAAACTTCTCGAGCTCGATGCGGCATTCCCGGACGCATCTCTGAACCTGGCGCTGTCGCTAGAAAAAGCAGGCAAATGGGAAGACGCCGGCCAAGCCTTCTCGCAGGCGTTGGCGCTGCAGCCCGGCCGGCTCGAAGCGCTCCTGGGGAGTGCTATCTGCAATTTGCGTCTCGAACGGCCGGACGATGCCCTGAAGGGTTTAGGAAAGGTACTCGAAGCCGATCCGCAGAACGCCACAGCCCTGTTCGGGAAGGCCGTGGCGCTGCAGCTCCTTTGGAAATTCGATGAAGCCACTGCGATCTACCAGGACATATTGCGGCGCCAACCGGCGTCCGAAGAGTGCCTGGCGAATCTCACTGGTATTGCGTTAGCGCGCAAGGACCATGATCTGGCGCAGGAACACGCCGAAGCGCTGCTCAAAATCCGGCCAGCCTCGGAGATCGCCCTCGAGGCACTCGCGGCCGCGGCCTTCGCCCGGCAGGACCACGCCGCCGCCGAGCGCTTTTGCGCCAAACTAGTCGAATATTCGCCGGACAATTTCGATCGTTGGTTCAACCTGGCGGTCGCAAATCAAAAGCTGGGGCAAACCGCCGCGGCCGTCAAGGCCTACGCCGAAGCGCTCCGTATCCGGCCCGATGCCAAGCAGGCGCACGTCAACCTGGGTGTGTTATACCAGCAGTCCGGCGATCCCGGGAAGGCCCGCGCCGCTTACGAGCACGCTTTGCAGATTGCCCCGGAGCTGGAGGACGTGATGTACAACCTGGCCGGCGTGCTGGAGGCCGAAGGCGCGAAAGAAGAAGCCGAGCGGACCTATGCCAAACTGCTGAGCCGCAATTCCGACCTTGAAGGCGCGTGGTTCCAGCTTGGCGCTCTGCGCCTTCAAAATAACGATTACCGCGGGGCGGTGGAGGCCTACGAGCATTGCGTGCATAAGAAACGCGAATGGCCGGAGGCGCAGTTCAATCTTGGGTTGGCGTTGTGGCAATCCGGCGACCGGGACGGCGCGGGGAAGGCCTTCCAGGCGGTTGTCGCCCAGGAACCCAATTCCCTCGACGCGCTACGCGGGCTGGCCGCTCTGGCGGTCGAACGGGAACAGTGGGAACAGGCTCTCGAGTACCAAGCCAAGCTGATCGAACAGGGCGAACGCTCCCCTGAGCTATTCTACAACACCGGTCTCCTGCTCCAAAAATCGGGTCAACTGGAAGATGCCGTGAAGCTCTATCGCGAGGCGGTTGACGAGCGCCCCGAATTCGCGGAAGCCCTCCTCAATTTGGGACACGCGCTGCAGGCGCAAGGGCATCCCGACGAAGCGCGCAAATATTGGAAGCAGGCGGTAGAAGTGAAGCCGGAGCTGGCCGCCGGCTATTTCCAATAGGCGTTCAATTCAGGCTCTCCAGGCGCCATCCGTCGTCGGACCTCTGATACATGGCGTGCACGATCTTGCCTTCCTTCTTGTAATCCGCGACGGATGCCCCACTCGAACCGGTCCCAAGCTGGATCTGGTCGAAGGCGGTCTCGAAATCGCGGTACAGCGGACTCGGCTCAAACTTCATGCGGACCTCCGCGGCGGCGCTACTATCTCCCGATCGGGAGATGCTCAGGATCGTGGCTGGAACCCAACGCCCGGCAGTCAGCGAAAGTTCGCTTGTGCCTTCCTGCGTTAGGACGTCGCCCGCGGGGCCGGGCTGGCAAATCTTACCCATAGCTTGGGTCGCGCTGCACGTGAGCACATGGGCGTCGATTAAGCGGTCGTAGGCTTCGACGGCGCGCCCCTCCGCGGAGATGGGCGGAGAGGCGCTGAACACCAGCTTAATGGGCTCCGTGTTGCGGTCTTTCAAAAGGCCGACCGCGGTCTCGGAATCGAGCGGATCGGCCTGACGGCAGCCGCTGGTAGGGACAATCGCCCACAGCAGGCCGCAAATAAAGAACAACCGGATTCCGCGCATACAATCTCGTCGAGGGAACCGATCTATTCTATGACAGGTTCGTAACGGCCGCGCAAGAAATCGCGCGCCTTTTGACGCTTAATTCGCCGGCGCTCCGTAAAGCGCGTCTTGGCAAGCGAAAGCCCATACATGAGAAACGTGACCGCGACCATGGCCAGCGCCGCCTCGTAGGCGGTCATGTGCTTTTTCCAAATATTGAGCCAGCGGCCATAGACCAGCTCCACATGGACCCAATACACCAGCAGCGACGTCGTCCCCAGTTGCCGCACGATTCCCAGTCCCAGGCCGAACTCGCTGAACGCAAAAGCCCCCGCCACAGCCACCAGCATGATGCCCGTTCGAATTACGATCAGCGCGGGGCTGTTTAGCCAGAACTCGGAGTGTGCGTATAGCGAGTACGGCTGGTTGGAGGCGAATTCGCCCCCGTACAACAATGCGAACCCAAGAATGGCCAGCCAGCGCATTAATCCCTCGGTATCCCCGCTTGCGGCGCGGCGGATTGCAAATCCCACGGCGCAACCGAGGGGAACGTAAGCGGCTTCGGGGAAAAAGGCGAAACGGCCGGGCATGGGGACCAGATAGGCTCGTACCCAGGGCGGGACGGCGTGCCAGTCCCAAGCGCCGGCCACAGGCGCCAGAACCGCGATGGCCGCTCCAAGCGCGATCGCGATGCCGGGGCGCTTGTGACGCGGCGCAAGCGCGACTACCGCCGACGCGGCGATCGCAAGCGCCATGCAGTTCAGAATGTCGGCCCGCAGAAGGTGTCCCCAGGCGCGCAGGTTCCACTGAAACACCCATTGCTGCAGCAGCATCAGCTCGGCGATCAGCAATACGTAACCGCTGCGCTTCAGAACGTCGACATAGCGGGCGCCTGGGCCGAGGCCCTTGTCGTCGCGATTCTCGATGCGGAAGCCCACCATTATTCCGGCTATGAAGAGAAATAGCGGCGCGGCTAAGCCGCCGATAAACTGCGAAAGATTGTAGGCGCCGCCGGACCGCAAGTCCCTCTTCATGAAGGACTCAAACACATGGCTTTGGATCATGACCAGGACGGCGAAGCCGCGCAGCCAGTCGAGGTACGCCAGTCTTTTCGAGGGCCTGACCGGGGTGCTGGGCGCGGATCCACCCGTCGCTCCGGGCACGTGATGCACGGCGTCAGTCGCGGCCTGCGCGAGCGTGTCGGGCATGGCCTTAGTCTACTGGATCACTTGACTGCCAAGGTGGCATCGAGGGGAGCGCCTGTGCGGCGGCTCTCGACCGAGCGGAATCCCGCTTCTTGGAGCAGCGCGGCGTACTCCTCCGCCGTGCGCTCGCGGCCTTCCGTGCAGACCAGCATATTCAGCGTCTGCATATGCGCGGCAAGGTTGTGCTCGTCGAGCAGCTTCTCGGCGATCAGCACAGCGCCGTCCGCCGGTAATGCGTCGTAGATTTTGCGCAACAGCGTCCGGATCTTCGGCTCCGCCCAGTCGTGGAGGATGCGGCCGAGCGCATAAATATCGGCGGGCGGCAAGGGATCGCTGAAGAAGTCGCCCGCGACCGTATCGGGGTAGGCTTTTTTGACAGCGGGCAGATCGAATACGGTGGTATGGGTGTGAGGATAGCGTTCGCGCACTGCCTGCGCCAAGTGTCCCGAGGCGCCGCCCAGATCGACGAATTGGCGGAAGCGGCTCAAATCGAATGCCGCCGCGATGGCTGGAGAGCAGAGCTGCCCAAAACCGTGCATGCCCTTCAAGAACTCGCGCATCGATTCTTCCGTTCGGAAAAAGGCGGAAAAGAGCGGGCCATCGAGCGCCGAACGTCTCCTTCCAACGCGGCGTTCCTTCACGCACGGCGTCTTCGAGGTTGGCCCACATCGGGTATAGCACCCTGTTCGAATACAAAATGTAGCCGCTCAACGTCTCGGGGCTGCCGGACCGCAGATAGCGATCGGCTTCGGGCGTGTTGACGTACTCGCCGTCGCGCTTCACGAGTAACCCGAGCGCCACGCAGGCGTCGAGCAGGCGCAGCAGCTCCTTGTACTCAGGCGGACGTTTGCCGTCGAATATGCCGATGGCCGTGGCGACGAACATCGTCTTCGAGCGGCGGAAGGCTTCGATGAGATCAAGGACGATCGCGGAAGTGGTCATAGCCTTTGGGTTGGAGAGATTTTCCGGCAAGCGTCATTTCGCCGGGTTTTCCTTTCACGATGGTTCCGACGCGTATGCCGGGGAGGCGCGTGCGAGGCGGCGCGGTGTAGAGAAGCTCGTAATCCTCCCCGTCGTGCAGGGCTTGCGAGAGCGAGGCGCCTTCGAGCAGGGGAATTTCGTCAAGCGCCGCCGCTACTCCCGAGGCCAGACAGAGGCGGTGGAGATCGAGCGCCAGACCGTCGCTAATATCCATGCAGGCGCTGGCCTTGCCCGCGAGTTTCTTCGCTATATCGAGGCGCGGCATAATGGCCGTTTTGTGGCGCCATCCTCCGAGCGGTCCCGAGACATAGATCATATCGCCGGCTCTCGCGCCATCGCGCCGCAAAGCCTTGCCGCGCGCCACGGACCCGCACACCATGACGTCGCACGCAATTTGCCTGGCGCGTGAAAGATCGCCGCCCGCGAGCGCGGTGTTCGTTTCGTCCGCCAATTGCAGCAGGCCGCCGAAAAATGCCGCAATCCAGCGTTCGTCCACCCACTCCGGCACGGCCAGCGGAGAGCAGGCAGAAACGGGGTGTGGCGCCCATGGCCGCAATATCGCTGAGACTCCGGGCGAGCGCCCGGCGTCCGGCCTGTGGGGGCGCAAGCGATTTATGGAAATGAATTCCCTCGATGAAGAAGTCCGTCGTAAATACCAGATCTTCACTTGCCCTGGGCCGGTAAATCGCGCAGTCGTCGCCGATGCCCAACAGCAGGTTGCGATGTTTGCGCGGCAGCTTGCGAAGAACGGTCTCTTCAGTCATGATACGGCTTCCGCCGTGACCAGCCGCGATGCGAGGTCCCTTCGTAGCGACCTGAATTTCCGTAGCGCTGGGCCGGTAGATTGCGGCATTGCCCCCTATGCCCAGCAGAACATTGCGGTGCTTGCGCGACAGCTTTCTAAGCAGGCTTTCTTCGGTCATAATGGCTTCCGCCATGACCAGCCGCGATGCGAAGTTCGTCGTGGCGGCCACATCTTGAATTGCGCTGGGCCGGTAGATTGCAGCATCGCCTCCTATGCGAGGCAGAGGATTACGGTGCTTGCGCGGCAGCTTGCGAAGCAGGCTGTCCTCGGTCACGATACGGCTTCCGCCATGACCAGCCCGGACGGGAGCTCCTCTCCAAATACTTTCCCGAGATCCTCTTCCGCATCGCCTTCGAGCAACGGGAGGAGATGTTGGGGGATCGAGCGCCGCACCAGGTCGAGCGTCGCGGACGAGAGGTCGCGCGTCGAATCGCCTGTAACGCGCGCGATCGCGACCACTGCGTCCGCGGAGCCCTGCGCCTTCGACGAGCGCTTCGACCCAGCGCGTCGCCGTAGTCGCCGGGATCACCTGGTTGATAGGGCCATAAAAGAGCTTGCGCGCTCCCAAACGCGCCAGGCACCACAGCGCCGTCTCGCGCATTTCGCCCGCTTTGATCTTCGCCAGCAGCGCATCGCCGAGCTGTGTTTTCGTCTGAATAGGCAAATATTCCAAACTCGCCGCCGTGCGCCACATCTCGCGCAGCAGACTATTGTTCAGCCGAGGCGGACGCTTGTTTCCGCGCGGCAGCAGGTTCGGCGAGAGCCGCTGAAAAATATCGTATTGCTGGTTTTTGTTCATTCCTCCGGCTACGCGGCCCCAGAAGATCCACCAGTCGATCTCGTTTTGGACCTGGTTGGGAAACGCGAGACCGGAGGCGTACACGCGGCGCGCCTGCTCGATGCGAAAATCGTCGCCGGGGAAGCCGAATCCGGGCCGCAGGCAAAAGCCACACAGGTTGAGCCATCGCATCTCCAGCGCCGCCGACTTCCGCCGCGCGCCGGCCAATGCAATCATGGCGTCGGCTAGCCGCCGTATGGCGCTCAACGGCCATGAATTACGCCCCAGAGCGAGCGTCTGCTCCAGTCTGGCCGGAAGCTCCTCGGGGGGAACCGTTCCCGAGCCGAACGTCGCCTCGATCAATTCCTCGCCCTTCACGAGCGCTTCGTCGCTCACCACCGCGGCCGGCTTCACGGACCGCTGCGCCGCGGCGACGCCGCGCGGCGCAACTCAAACTGCAGCCGCCATTGATGCTCGCTGATCTTCGAATCGGCCCATAGCTCGAGCGTGCCGACCTCGGTCAAACGGACACGCAGTTTTATGGGAACCAGGCGCTCGCCCGTTTTCCCGAACCGGATCACGGCGTTGAGCGGCGCGTGCATGTGCGCATCGGGAATATCGGAGAGGCTCACGGCCTGACCAAGCTGGTCGTCGACGCGCGTCAAAGAACTATATAAACGGAACGATACGGGTTTGTTCGCCACCAGCCGCAGATCGTCGCGGTCAAGTTCCAGGCTGCTCCCTTCCTCGGTTCCGCGCGGCATCAGGCACACGGCTTGATCGCCAATCGCGATGTAGTAAGCGCGCGGCAGACCGCCGCGGACGATCAGCCCCGCGCCGGTTGAGCGCACGTAGGAGTAGTAGGCCGCGCCGACGGCGACCGCCAGATCGAGGTCGCGATTTTCGAGAACGAGGGGACGTTGTCCGTACCAGTGCTCGACGACATCGGCAACGCGTTGTTGGCAAATCTCGGGGATGAAAAAGCCGCCGTTGAATAGCACCGCGTCGGGCCGGGAGTTTTCATTGCCGCTCAAAAAAGCCGCGAGGTGGCGCGTGATGGCGGCGTCCGAAACGTAGGGCAGCCCCAGTTCGCGGAACAGACTGCGTTTTTCTTCCTTGGGCTTTTCATCAAGTTGGCAGAACGGGAGAAAGCCATCGAGCGTCAGCTCCAACGCCTCCTCACGCGTGATCGCGGTCTTGAGCATCCCGCCGATCAGCGACGATCCCCCGCCCAGCACCGTGATCTCGACGCTTGGAATGGTGGGATCGGCGAGCATCTTTTCCTTAGCCGCGGCGCATTGCCGCCGCAGAGCGCTGCGCTGCCGGATCGAAAGCGGCGTCCCGAGCTTCGCTTCGACGAGCCACGCCAGCGTCAAATCGAGATTGTCGCCACCAAGGAGTAGATGCCTACCTACGGCGGTCCGCGTAAACTCCACGCGATCGCCTTGGCGGTTCACCCGGATCAGCGTAAAGTCGCTGGTGCCGCCGCCCACATCGCACACCAGCACCATCTGTCCATCGAAGAGACTCTTCTGCGATTGCGCCAGGTGGTTCGAGATCCAAGAATAAAAGGCCGCCGCGGGCTCCTCAAGGAGCGTCAGTTTTTCGATGCCCGCCTCGCGCGCCGCGGTGACGGTCAGCTCGCGCGCCTCTTCGTCGAAGGATGCGGGCACGGTCAAAACTACATCTTGCCGCGCTAAGGACTGCGTGGGATGAAGCTTGTCGTTGGCATCGCGGATCGCCGCCAGTATGAGCGTCGAGACTTCGACAGGCGACAATACTCGGCCCGCTTCCTGCGCATCCCACGGCAGGATCTTAGCCGTGCGATCAACCTCCGGGTTTGACAGCCAGCTCTTCGCCGAATGGACCGACTTGGTCGGCACCAGGGCGCCTTGTTCACGCGCGTATGCTCCCACATATGTCTGATCGCCCAGGAACACGAATGACGGCAGCGTGCGGCGCGCCTCGATCTGTCCGGGCGCGACATATTGTGGAATGGGGAGGACCTCGATGTCGGGATAATCCGTCAGCTCGCCGCCGGAGCGCACGTAGGCCAGCGCGGAATTTGTGGTCCCGAGGTCGATACCAACATTCATGCGGCGTTCATGCAGTCTGCTGCACGCGTTCGCGCACGTTGAACTCCAGTTTCCAGCGGCGGCCGTCGCGCGCCACGCACCAGAGCTGCAGCATGCCCGTCTCGGTCACCACCGTTTCAAGCGTCACGGGCACGTAATCGCCGGAGTCGCCGTTGGCCGGCAGTTCGACCTGGATAGGCGAAAGCTCCTCGAGATCGCCGCCAATGTCTTCGAGCATCGCGCCCGGAGCGTCGTTCTTACGGCTTGCGGAATTGAAGAAGCGGAACTCGGCGGGCTCGCCCACGGCCAGTCCGAATTCCCGCTCGGGGAAGCGCAGCTCCGTTCCTTCTTCCATGCCGAACGGCGCCACGGTCAGCGCCTTGAGCGGCGCGGGCATCCCCGGGACGGCCGGCATCGCCGTCTCGATGCCGACGTAATAGGTTCGCGGCACGCCGCCGCGAATACGCACACCCTGACCCGCACGCGACAATCCGTAGTAAGCCGCGCCGCGCGCCACCGCCTGCATCAAATCTTCGCCGAGCAGGGGCTGAATCGGCTGCAGGCCTTCGTCGCGCAGCCACGCGTTCAGCGTTTCGAGCAGGCGCTCGCGGACGAGCGCGGCGCGCAACACGCCGCCATTGAACAGCACGTGCGTGGGACACGCCAGACCGCTCGACCCGCGCCGCACGCTGCCGTGTTCCGCCGTCGCGGCCTGCTGCCGCAAAAACCGCGCCAAATGCTTCGTCATTGCGGCATCGGCCGCGTAGGGCAGCCCGATCTCGGCCAGTCCGATCCTTCGTTGCCGCTGTGGCAGGTCGTTGCTCGAGACCAGCGGAAGGAATCCCTCGAGCAGGATGCGATCCAGATCGGCGCGCTCGAGCTTAGTCTTGATCGTTCCCCCGACCAGCCCCGTGCCCTTACCGAGAATCGTGATGGGCTGGTCGCGCTTGGCTTTCTCTTCGAGCAGCTTCTCCTTCGCCGTGCGGCACTGCTGCCATAGCGCGTAAAGCTGTAGCGAATCGAGCTTCGTGCCTTTCGCGGCAAGCTGCTGCTCGACGAATCGCGCCAACGCCAAGTCGATGTTGTCGCCGCCCAGGAGGAGATGCTCGCCCACGGCGACGCGCTCGAGCTGCAATTCGCCGGCGCGCTCGGTCACCGCGATTAGCGTGAAATCGGTCGTTCCCCCGCCGATATCGACGACCAGGATCAGATCGCCGACCTCGACCCGCTCGCGCCAATCGGGATGGCGCTCGATCCAGGCGTAAAAAGCCGCCTGCGGCTCCTCCAGTAGCAACAGGTTCTTGTACCCCGCCTGCTCGGCGGCCTGCAGTGTGAGCTCGCGCGCGACGGCATCGAAGGACGCGGGCACGGTCACGAAAATCTGTTGTTGCTCGAACGGCGCCTCGAGAAATTTCGAATCCCAGGCGTTGCGCAAGTGCGCGAGATATTCGCGCGAGACCGCAATGGGCGACATTTTCTCGACGCCCGCCGGCGCGCCCAAGGGCAACAGGGCCGCCGTACGATCTACGCCCGCGTGCGATAACCACGATTTCGCCGACGCCACCAGACGGCCGGGATTCTCGACTCCGCGCTTCTGCGCTAGCGTCCCAACAATGGGTTCGCCATTACCCTCCGCCCAGGGAAGGTCGAGCGTTCCGGCGGGAAAATCCGACGGCCCCGGAATGTACAGAAATGACGGCAGCAGCGCCTCTTCGCGAACCTCGCCGGGATTCGTGAGCTGCGGAATCGGCAGCAGCGAGACCGGAGGGAGCGCGTGCGCATCCTGAATTGCGTCTAAAGCGGAATACGCCATGGCCGAGTTCGTCGTCCCCAGGTCGATTCCAATGACGAATTTGCCGGCCAACTTCTATTCGACCTCGATTTCGGCGGGCGCGACGATGGCGGCGTTCTGGCTCGCGGCGAGCTGCGGCAGGTCCACACGGTCGGCGCGCCATCCCTTGTGCCGCAGCAGGCCGCCCGGAGCCTTGCCGTTGGCTGGAACATTGCCCAGCAGCTTCACGGTGTTTGGATCGTTCGTCTCAACCTTGGTGAACGTCCCCTCCACCCCGTCGATCACGGGGGAAAGATGAACGTAGCGCTCCAGCGTTTCGCGGCATTGGTCGTGCAGCGAGCGCACGGCGGCGCCAACCTGGTCGTCGGAATACGGCGCGATGTCTTCCATCAGAAAGTCGATCAGACGCGAATCGCGTTGCAGAATCGCGAGCATCTGGAGCGCTCCATCGGAGGGTTTGAGCTGTGGCACGGGCTTGGGCTGCGCGGCGGGCTTGGCCGCCTGTTGACGCTCTTTAGGAACGAGGCCATAAATGGCCGCGATCTGGGGCGGGATTCGACCGCGGAAGAGGATTGAAAAAAAGGCGCTGAAAGCGTACAGGATTCTCAAATAGCGCTCCTAAGTTTGAGGATAAACGAGTACGCGCGGCCCGCGCAGCGAGCGGCCGAGCCGGATTGGGTTTTGACATACAACATTCGACCTTAGCGCCTGCAATGCCTCCGGCACGGGCCGCGGCGAAGCTTAAGTTCGCCGTCGTTTTTGCGGGCCGCCGCGAAGTCATAGCAAGCTGCATTCGTAATCCCTTGTACTAGACCGCGCTGCTGCTCGGAAGAATCCTGACACGGGCGGCGCAGAGTCGAGTGCGGCACATGCGATTGTTGTCCTGTTCGGTCGTGGCGGCGCTGTTTGGATGCGTGATGCCGGCGCTGACCACGAGCCGGACGGGCGCCGGAGTTGCGGGTCTGCTCAGCCGCGATCTATCCCGTGGTGGTCGATCATAGCGGCGGTGCGGACCTGCATTGTCGTGGTGCTGGTTCTGTTCATCTGGATTTAAGCAACGCAGGTTTGGCGCGAAAGAATGAGCCAGTGAAAATTCGTTTGAGATAGAGCGCGGGCGCGGTATGCCTCGCGCGAATAGCCCGGGACAGCATTTTCCAATTGAAAGATGAGCATGAAATCGGCTCTGCCACACCGGGCGCCGAGAGCGGGACAGGAGAATGAGCGGGCCGCGTAGCGGCCGACTCCTTTCATGGTTTGGGTTCTGAGGGAGAAATAATATTTCTCATCGCGAGCGGCGGTGTGGAAAAGTGGGAAACCTGCTTTTGGTGTTCCACCTTTTCCACGGCGATCAAAGGCGAGTTGGACATTTTCAAGGGCGATCGTCTGGAGCGGTATTGCCGACTGCGCACGATATTCCGGGAATCGAGGCGCCGCGATCAAACGCTTTGACGGCAATTGTTTCGAGCTTCGAGCCAAGCCCTCGCGTAAGAAAACTGGCGTCAGTACCTTATCACGAAAACTGTTGCAGACATGAAAATGCGGGAAAAATCGATTGAGGAAGGCTTAGAAGCCGTTTAAAGGAATGGCGGGGACGACGGGGCTCGAACCCGCGACCTCCGACGTGACAGGCCCAAGAGCAAGGACTGATACGACAGGAGTTCCCTGTTATTTTCAATAACTTGGGCCGACATCGCCCGACGTCGGGCGCCGCCCGATGACCCGCTTCCGCACAGTTTACTGGCACACGTACTGACACACATCGGCCGGCGAGGGGGCCCCCTTGCCCGTCCGAGCAAATCCTTGGTTCTGTCAACAGGTAACGGCACTCGCCAGATCGTGATCGACGTGGTGACACATCGAGAATCATACGGGCAAGAGGGAGTCCTTCGGCTTATATCCAAAAGCGGTTCGGCTGCCTTCTTCCGGTGAATCTCGTCCGCGGCGAACGTGGCGGCCTCGTCGATTCCGAGCCTCAATGAGGCCGCGATCGCATCATCACGAAAATGGCGGCACGGCTCATGGAATTACTGTGCTCGTTAAACCTTCAATGAACCGGGATCACCCAGCGCACAAGCTGCTAGTGGAATTCTGGCCACGGCACTACGGGCCCCCTCTTGTGAGGGATCTTCAGGACTTGCTTCATGCCTCAAGGGAGGACGTGCGCGGCAGAAACTTGCCCTACTTCACCCCCGCACTCCTGCTGGCCCTGCTGCACGAGAACGGATTTGCATCCTCCGTTTTCAATTCCGTGCGCCGTGATTCCGCGAAGGAGCTTCGCGCCCGGTTCCGTCGCTATCTTGCCGAAGAACTGCCAGCGAATGCGCCAGGGTTATTTCAGGAGTTCGACTGATTTGACTGCGATGATGTGCGCCGCGCTCAGCAATTCGCGATGGAGGAGCAAGCCTCGAGCGTCACGGAGAGGATTCTGCTGAAGGCGGTGCTGTTATCGCCCGACTCCAAGTCCGTCAACCAGATAAGGGAATTCTTCGGCGCGGATGTCAACAGGGTTATGGCCGAGATCGAGCATCGCCGCAAGGGTATCCCTCCAACACCCGGCATGTAACTCAAGGTAGTCCTTGGTGCAACATGGAAACACCCGCCAATCCACTCTCTCTGCTTTCTCCGACCGGTTCAAGTACAAAGCCCAGAAGGCGCCAAGCGGCTGGAAAAATCGGACATTGGACAATCTACGACCGGCTCACGTTCTGTATCAACTATCTCCGGCGCGGCGGCAACGTTTTCTATCTCCAGAAAGATTCCGGGGACATACGACCTTGGAGATGACGAATCGGCGTCAGGAGCCCTTGGAATCAGCGACATTCAGGCGGGGTAATGGATTGTCTCTGCTCAGCCGAGTGCGGTAAAGTGCGAGTGATGTCGCTTTCCGAAAAAGACCGCACGGACGACGCCAAACGAGTTCTCACGTTGATGATGAACGAAATCGGCAACAACCAGTTCAACGAGCCAATAGTGGATGCGGACAAACGTGCGTACAAATCGGCTCACGACACGACATGGACAGAATTACTGAATCGTCTGTACATCGATGATCTGGGCTGGAGACAGTATCGGCTCACAAAATACGGGTGGCTCAAAGGTGTTGAGCTTCTCGGCCTGACCAAAGACTCCCAATTTGCCGGGAAGATGTCGAAGCTTTCTGCGACACTGCGCGGATACGTGACGTCCCGGCCTGATCATGATGTCATGGTGGATATTTTCAAAGTTGAGCAGGACAGCGGCCTTGACCACGGGTTTGTCTACAACGCCCTTGCCAGCCAGCTGCTCGACCAGGAGTACGGAAGGGAGGGAAGTGCCTATTTTGATCCAGCTGACCAGAACGAGCACATCATTATCATCCCGAACAACTATGGACTTCGTTTTTTGAAGTTCTGAAGCAGCCCTCTCCCCTACTCCGCTGCGGATGGCCGCTTTTGGGCTTTTCAACGGTGGGGATAGGGAGTGCGATGGCATTGGCTATCATGGGTAGCGAAGTGAAACCAGCCATTGTCCAGAAACTTCAGGATGAACTTACATCGCACATAGAGCGGGAATCGCAGGTCGTGTACATCCTCGTTGAAATGCGAAAGCTCTTGGAAATTTCACGGCTGAAGGATCAGTATGTAGTCCTTCAGTTCTTTTGCGACTGGGCGTTGCACACGAAGTTGAGAAAAAGAAATGCAGGGCTGCTGTTGCGACCATTCGATGAAGCGTATGGAAATCGGACGCCCGATGGATTCTTGCGTCCTGAAGATCAGGAAGCGTTGGGCCGAATGGTCTCGCTGATTGAGTTTTCCCGCGAACTAAACGAAGTGTTCGATGTGCATGGGATCACGCCTAAAGCCCTTCGAGGCTCAACCGCGTGGCTACGTTTTATCGAGCTGTATCTTTCCATCATCAAACATTGCTCCCTTGAGTACAATGCCAAGGAAATTGAGCTAAAGCATATCAATGGCGTCGTCGTTGAACAATATGATGTTTCAATACGCATTCAAGAAATGGAACCGACTCTATACATGCCGTACGGCATAGATTGGCGATTCTTATTCAATGGAAAGCCAGTGTTTCACTGGCCGATGCCTTTCGCAATCGACAAACCAGTTCCTGAGGCGGCTCGATGATAGCGTTTCCCCTCGTCCATCCTGGTCGGCTTCTGCCGCCCCAAGTGCCGGATGATATTCGCGGCTGAATACGCCACGAACGCCAATCCGCTCCGCAGCACCGTATCGAATCCTCACAGAACCCGACGAAATTCGTGGACTCAGCGCGGGGTGTTTATTGCTCTTCCTTGCGCTCCTGCGCGATGCGGCGGGCGAAGAGACGGCCCGCTTCCGTGCTTTCGAGCGTGCCGAATGCCTGCAGCAGAAAAGAATTGGTCGCGGCGCGAGCTTCCGCGGCCAGGCGCTCAAAGCGTTGGATTTCCTGGGGCTGCAGGAGCGCATAGCGAGACAGTGCCTGCAGGCTGCGTCGCACCTCATCGAAACCTTGATTCATTCTGCACAACTGGTCATTTACCTTCTTCCCCGGCATGTCCTCTCCTGCTCTGTTTCCGGAATGGCGTCCGCCGGGCACGTCGCATGATAGGCTTCTGTGGGCGGCTTCCCTCCGTGCCAATATCGATGAGACACTTACCGCGGTTCTCGCCTCGGGCTTTGACGGACGCCGAACAGCAAACCGTGCTGACGTGCCTTCATGAGGATCGTTTTCAGGACTCCTCGCCCGCCCAGGTCTATGCAACGCTGCTCGATGAGGGCCAGTTTCATTGCTCGATTCGCACCATGTACCGACTGCTGGAACAGCGGGGGGAAAACCGCGAGCGTCGCGATCAGCTGACTCACCCGCCCTATCAGAAGCCGGAGCTGCTGGCCACCCAAGCCAACCAGCTGTGGATCTGGGACATCACCAAACTGCGCGGCCCGGCGAAATGGACCTGCTATCACCTGTATGTCATCTTGGATGTCTTCAGCCGTTTCGTCGTGGGCTGGATGATCGCTTATCGCGAAAGCGCCGAACTTGCCAAGCGCTTGATCGATCATTCCTGCAGCAAGCAACTCATCGCGCCCGGCCAGCTGACCATCCACGCTGATCGTGGCTCGTCCATGAAATCCAAACCAGTGGCTTTGCTGCTGGCCGACCTGGGCGTTACCAAAACACATTCCCGCCCTCATGTTTTCGACGACAATCCTTATTCGGAAAGTCAGTTCCGCACCTTGAAGTACCGCCCTGGCTTCCCGGACCGCTTCGGTTCCATCGAAGACGCCCGCGGGTTTTGCCAGTCCTTCTTCCGCTGGTACAACTACGAGCCCCACCACTCCGGCCTGGGCTTGATGACCCCCGCCGTGGTTCATCTGGGCAGGTGCCGGTCGCGTTCCGATTATCGACGGATCACGCTTGCGGACTGGCGGGAACTCGCCGCGGAGAAGTTCTTGGCGCGTCCTGTAAATGACTTGGCCCGGCGTCCGGGGAGCGCCCTCGATCTGATGCACCGGTCCAGGCACGGCAGCGGGATCCGATGGACTTTTCCGGTACACATCTCGAACGCCGCTTGCCGGCGATTCTTCGTCCCACGGTTTATGGCCATGCGATTTGGCCGCAACCTTGCCGGTGAAGTCTTTTCGGCTGTGATGACGACGGGACCTCCCGTATGCAAAAACCCGGTTATTCCACGCGAATTGCCCACTGCGGGCTTCCATATTCTGCCTCCGGTTCTCTCGGGCACCGCTTCGCTTGACGGCCTCAAAAGCGGCCTGGCCGCGTCCAGCGCTCTCCTGCGTTCTGCTTTGTTGGCTCCCCCGTCCAGGATTCTGTCTTGCCGGTTGGCTCAGTAACAATTCGCGAGAATCCCGTCCGGTCCCCCCAACAAAGCACTTCGTATCGCTTGGAAGCGTCCCCGCTCGCCTCTGGGCGCCCCGCGAGAAACGGGAGCAGAAAAGGAGAACCGCAAATGTATAGCAATCACGTAATGATCACGGGCTTTCTTGGCCGCGACGCCGAGACCCGCACCACTCGCAACGACAGCACCTTCACCAAGCTGTCGGTCGCCACGAAACGCAGCTGGAAGAATCGGGAGACCGGCCAGTATGAATCGCAGACCACCTGGCATCGATGTGTTATCTACGGGCCGGCGGCCGCATTCGCCGCCACCCTGCTGAAGGGAGCGCACGTGCAAATCGAGGGCGAACTCCGCACCCGCGAGTACACGGAGAAAACCTCGGGCCAGAACGGCACGCCGGTGGCGAAGTCCATCACCGAGATCCGGGTCTTCCGCATCGTCAAACTCGACCGAAGCTGGAAACAAAATGGCGCTCAGCCCGAAGTCCTGGAGGTCGCCTGATGTAGCGTATACCATTCTCGGGTACAGAGCCCGCCTCCGCGCGGGCTCTCCGGTGCTGACTTGCAAATCAGGAATGAAAACTCTATTTTGCGGATTGGATTTGATTGGAGACGGCCTGCAACGCTTTCGGCGACATAAACTCTCGCGCGAGATCGGCGCCGCACCACAGGGTCTTCCGATGCTACTCGCCCAGGCACCCTCTAGCTACGTTGTAGTGCTAAACGAGATCATCGAGAAATAAAGTTGTTATTTACTATTGACAGCCCCTGCGACGAGCGTACTATAGAGCAAAGGAGCAGTAGTGCTCGGACACAACTGTTCTCGAGTGGACAGCCCGCGGGGCGTCCCAAGCAACCCTATTCATTACCCGCCGCGCTGCGCTCGTATAAAGGAGGCGCGCGTCACCAAGTTGACGCCACGCTAGACAGCCAGCCCGTTTTGTAACGCCGTTGACGAACGAAAGACCGCCAGTGATGCATGTCGCGAGGCCGCATTGTTCGAGTGCGGTTTCGAAGACCCCCATGTTACTGCTTCGCCAATACGCGAGGTGGAACAGTTGAAAACTCGCGCACGCGTGTCGTGCGCCTACACCCACAAGGAGAATGTCTTGACTGCTGACGAATTGTTCGATTTATTATTGCGAGCTTCGCACGATGGCATTGCCGCGATGCGGGCTATCACTCAATTGCAGCCGATTGAGGGCGAAGGTGGAAAGATCTATCCTCCGACATACGCGGATAGTACTTATGCCTTCGAGAAACGCGTGCGCGATGGGCAGGAGATCCAAACGGTCTTGCTCGACAGCGTTCAGTCGAGCGCCAACCGCTTCGAGGAGTGTTTGCTGCGCGCCTACCAAGCGGGCTCCCTGCGAATCCCCGTATTTGAGATGAACTTTCCGGGTCATGAAACGATCACGTCTCTGACTGCTCCTCACCGCGTCTACGATGCGATTCTGCGCGATGCGTCCTGGGGCGGCAAGCCGTTTCGAGAATCGGAACAGGGTAGCCGTTTGATTACGGCCCGTGCGTGGAACGCCACGGCACTTTTTGAATACGCGCCTACGGTTCTACTTTTCGGCGGTTGGGATTCGCAGGGAGGCGGAGGTGTAAACACCGCGAAGATCGCGCGCGCGCTTGTCTCGGAGATCGTTGCGTTCGGCGCTGTTCGGGGCGTGAGAACGTCATCCCGAATCGATCCGTTGGGGATCAAATTGGTGCGGGACGTCATTGTGAAGCTTGATGGTTCCGGCGAAGTCTGGCGTTTCCAGGAACCACCGACTGACGGCAAAAAAGCAAAAAAGGGCGAAGGCTTCAAAACGGTCCGGCCGAGCGAGATCAATCACGGCAACATCGCCCCTTCTATTACCGATCCGGAAACGGGGGCGGGCGGCATCACCTGCCGCTATGTTGAGCAGACAACGGTATTGTCATTCACGCAGCTTCGGAAGCTGCGCTTTGCGGATAGCAAAGGACACGGCAATGCTGATCGCGATGTGGCGGGGCGCGTGGTGATCGGCGCACTCGGTCTATACGCGGCGGCGCTGCAGTGGGAAGACGGTTTTCAACTTCGATCGCGCTGTCAATTGATCCCGGTGAAGTATCCGTCCTTCCGGGCCATTGGAAGAACAGCCAATGAGGAAACGGAGGCCAACTTCGATACGAAGGCGGCAGAAGAGGCTCTCAAAATCGCGATCAAGCATGCGGCCAAACAGGGACTGGAATGGCGCGGAGGCAAAATCGCACTCGAACCCAAGCCCGACCTGGTCAAGCTTGTGCAGTACAGTGATCAAACGGTTCAGTCGGTCGAAGAAGACGCGGGGAAGGAAAAGTAAATGCTGGCATTTGAAGTGGAATATCTTCTCGGCCGGGCATTCGCTGGAAGCTTTCGCGACCGCTCCGAGACGGAGTGGCCGCCGCATCCGTCACGGCTTTACACGGCGCTCGCGGCCTCGTATTTCGATCACGGCAGCAACGAATACGAGCGGCGCGCGCTCGAATGGCTCGAGCGCCAGGAACCGCCGCTGATTCGGGCCGGACGCCCCGGTGAACCGGTGCGGACCGTCGCGTACGTGCCGACGAATTATCCCGGAGATGGTCCGCTCCGCGGGAAACAGCCGCGCGCCTTCCCGGCGCAAGGGCCTTCGGAGGCAAAAGTCCATTTCATCTGGAAATCCGCGCAGCCAAATGGGGCCATGAAGACCGCGCTCGACGGCTTAGCAGGTCGGACAGCCTATTTGGGAAAGGCGGCTTCGCTCATTCGCATGTGTGTCGCCGAGACGGCGCCTGAACCGAACTGGCTTCCGGATCCCGCTGGCAATCACGCGCTACGTGTTATACGTCCAGGCCGGCTAGTTGAACTCGCGTGTTTGTTTGAAGCCGACCAGCGCCCGACTCCGGGGCCCCAGCACAAATACAGCTGCACGGATGAGGATCAGTCTACCGCCAAAGCCGTGGAAAGCGTATTCGGAGAGATGCTGGTATTTCGGAAAACGAGCGGCGTTGGTATGCCGATTGAAGCCACATTAACCTTAACCGATGCAGTACGAGGCGCGCTCCTCAGATATGGCGCCGACGGGAACCCAACGCCCGATGTCATCAATGGCCATGGCGACAAGCCCCATGTTGCGATCATCGGGCTACCTTATACGGGGGCCGAGCACGCAGACGGACATTTGATGGGGTTCGGCATAGTTCTCCCCCGCCATGCCAGTTCGGAAGATCGACAAGCGATTCGAAGTGCCTGCGCGCGTTTGCAGGAGAATCGAATCGCCTTACAAGGGTGTCTTGGAACATGGTTTGTGGAGCCGGAAATGGCTGCGCTGGCCCAAACACTTTCTTCTCGCACGTGGACCCGCCCATCGCTGAGGTGGGCCACTGTAACCCCAATTCTTCTAGACCGCTTTCCCAAAAAAAATGTCCCCGTTGAGGACATTCTGCGTACGTCTTGCGAACGGATCGGGCTGCCCAAGCCAAAGATGATTAACCATTCGTCGTTTTCGAACATTCGCGGAGTGCCGCCGGTGGCTCAGTTCCGGCTCAACCGAAAGAAGGAGGAGCGGACACGATGGGGCGTACATGCGGAGATGGCGTTCCCCGTTCCCATAGAAGGGCCAGTGCTGCTCGGTGCCGGACGGTTCTTTGGAATGGGACTGATGAAACCAGTGAGGCCTGCCGATGATTGAGTTCCGCGATTTCTACAAAGCGATTCACGGTTACGCTCCGTTTAATTGGCAGGAGTTCGTGGCCAATCGCATTCTGGCGAATGGGTGGCCAAGCCGCGAGGTTTTGGATCCGCCCACCGCATCGGGTAAGACGTCCATGATTGACATTGCTGTGTATGTGCTTGCCGCGCAACATGGATTGCCTGCTCTGGAACGGAGCGCCCCATTGCGGACGTTCTTCGTGACCGACCGCCGACTGGTAGTGGACGACGTAACACGCCATGGCCTCAAAATTTTGGAAGCAATTGAGCAGAGGCCCGAACTGCGGGACATTTGCGAGCGGCTGCGCAGCTTTGGAGGTTCGCGTCCAATCGAGATCACAACGTTGCGCGGTGGCATGTATCATGACGAAACCTGGGCCGATCTGCCAAACCAGCCCTTGATTTGCGTATCGACCGTCGATCAGGTTGGATCGCGGCTATTGTTCCGCGGCTATGGATTGAACGAACGCCGCAGGCCAATTGATGCGGGATTACTAGGATGCGATTCGCTCTTTATTGTAGACGAGGCACATCTGTCGACGCCTTTTCTGCAGACATTGGAGTGGGTACAGAAATATGCGCGTTGGGCCGAGCGGCCTCCGGCGCCGCCCCCGCGTGTCATAGAAATGACGGCTACGCCACAGCGGGAGAGCGGATTTGCACTTCCGGCAGACGTTTACGAGCGCGATGAGAAACTGGGCCCCCGTTTAAACGCAGAAAAACGCACGGAACTTCGGGAGACCGCAAACATCGTTGTGGAGGCGAGCGTCGAGGCTATGAGAATGATGAGCCGGCCTAACGTCAACGTAGTTGGGATCGTCGTGAACCGCGTGGACACGGCGCGCGCAATTTTCCAGGGCATTCGGGACAATCTTTGTGACAACGAGGATGGCGCGGTTCTTCTCACGGGACGAATTCGCCCGTTTGATCGCGATAGATTGATCGAGACCTTTCTGGACCGGATGAGAGCTGGCCGCGATCCAACGCTGAGCCCGCTGTTCGTAGTGGCAACCCAAACGATTGAGGTGGGCGCGGACCTCGATTTCGACGCCCTCATATCGGAGGCGGCACCGCTCGATGCATTGCGCCAGCGCTTCGGGCGTTTGAATCGACTGGGTAACCAGCCTGCAAGTTCCGCGTTGATCTTAAAACGCTCGCGGAAGAAGGGAGAGGCGGACAGTATTTATGGAGATGCGCTCGACAAAGCCTGGGAATGGTTGAATCGGCACGCCGAGCGGAACGTGATTGACTTCGGCGCGCTGAGGATGAAGGCACTGTATAAATCGGACGAGAAAGCGAATGTGAACTCCGGCGCAAAGAACGGACCGATTATGTTTCCGGCGCACGTGGAGAGTTTGGTTCAGACCAATCCCGCGCCGGAACCGGACCCGGATATCGGGCCATTCCTCCATGGATTGGAACGCGATGCTCCTGACGTGAACATCGTTTGGAGGGCGGACCTTAGCGACGATGCGAAAGACTGGCGCAACGTCGTTGAAGCCGCTCCGCCACTGAGTGCGGAAGCGTTGCCCGTCCCTATCTGGGCTGCGAAGAAGTGGCTCTCTCAAGAGAAAACGACCGAACTTGCCGACGTCGATACGTGCGGTGAGGCAAATGAAGAGTTCACGCGGCCACATGTGATCTGGCGCGGGCCGGAGGATTCGGGCTTAGGGAGGCTACGGCCGGGGGATACGGTTGTGGTGCGCTCAATGGAGGGTGGTAGCGACCGCTTCGGCTGGTTCCCCGATTGCGCGGATACGGTTAAAGATATCGGTGACGATAGCGCGAACGAGCGAGCAAGACTGGGCAGTGGGCGATACAGAGTACGACTGCATCCCGCCGTTTTCGCACCCAATGACGACGAGAGCACGGCGCGACTGCAACGACTGCTGGCCGCTGTGAAGGAAGACGAATCGGACGCCGAGGAGGAACTGATCGAATTAGCGCGACAGCGCTTCCCTGTGGCGAAGGATTGGCGACTGACCCGATATGATGGTGGACTCTGCGCAATCTCGAAATGGCCAAAAGCAAACAAGGCTGACAAACAACCGCTGCCCGCAAGCGAAGATTCGAACGATGACGACTCGGCGTCGTTCGGAGCCGGCGAGATCGAACTCCATCGACACGTAAGGCATGTCGTAAACAAAGTGGAGATCGTAACAGAGAACTGTGGGCTGGATGAAAAACTTCGGAAGGCACTGATTGAGGCTGCCGAATTTCACGATCTTGGGAAATGGGACAGCCGCTTCCAGGAGATGCTCAATCCAGGACGAGATCCGTACAAACCGCCGCTGGCCAAGAGCAGCGGCTCGGGATCGCCTGCCGAGCGAAGGCGCCGCCGCGAATACGCTGGCTATCCGGCGGGGGCGCGGCACGAAGTTCTGGTCGGTTGCACTGATCGACGCCGGTAAACTGATAGTTGATCAGGAGTTCGGCGATCTTGTCCGGCATTTAGTTGGAGCTCATCACGGCTATGGACGACCGCTCGTTCCGTTCTGGGAAGATACCCGGAGCGTCACGGCGAAGCATAACGGAAGCTCAATCACGGCAAACGACCTCACGGGGCTTATGGCCTTCGGATCGGGCTGGATCGATGCCTTCTGCGCCTTGAATCGGCGGTATGGCTATTGGGGTTTGGCTTATCTGGAGGCGATCCTGCGCCGGGCCGATTGCGTGGCCTCCAGAGAGGAGGAACAGAACCGTGAGGAGGATTGAATTAACAGGGTTGCGGGGCGACCTGCCGATTGGGGCGATGGCGGCGTTGGCGGTCTTGAGAATCTGCAGTCGTAGTGAACGGATCGCCGGAGCAAAATTGTGCTGGTCCGGTGACGTGGGAGACTTTCGCGCCGCTCTCGAAACAGAGAACGATGTCAGCGCGGAGGATCTACTACATGCGCTCGTTTCGGATGTTCACCGCAAACGGGACTGGCCGGATTGGGAGCAAGTGAAAACACTGACGCCGGAGGAGTTCCGTCCAGTTGCGACGGATTCGGTATCAACATCCTTGCCGGATAACCGGGAGCGCTGCGATTGGATTGGATGCCTTACAACCGAGCTATCCGTGAGCCGCGATGGAAAGCTTGAATCGACGCCGTTCGATATGAGCGTCGCGAGGCAGAAGTTTCTTACGGATGCGCGCCGCCTCTCGGCGACGGTGGGTTCCGATGATGAGTATCGAGAGGCGCTGTTCGGGCCGTGGAAGTACCGGGATGACCAGCATTCATTGGGTTGGGACCCGACGACTATTAGGCTGGGAGCATTCACATATAAAGCGCCCACCGACATGGTGAACTCCGGTGTGCGGGCTGCGGTTTGGCTGGCGTTTCAAAGTCTGCCGTTATTTGCGTGCTTTTATGCCGGCGGTCTGCGAACCCGCGGTTTCATGCAAAACAGGCGGGAGACAACGCTCGTCTGGCCAATCTGGCGCCCGCCGATCAGTCTGCAAGAGCTTGCCATACTGTTGGGATGGGTTGGAGTGTATAAAGACGCGCCAAAACCAAAGCGGGCCGAGATGCGCGCTCGCGGCATCGCCGCCGTGTACCGGTCAGAGCGGTTTAAGCCGAATCAGTACATGACGACCTTTCGGTCAGCGTACATGGCCTACTCGGAGTAGAGAACTGTGCGAACGATAATAATGAGGCCGGATCCGTGCGACCGGCCCAGCTTGAATACATCCGGCGCTCGAGGCGATTAGTACGACGCGCTTGGAAGATGCGCCTGCGATCCGAGGGCTCGGGTGGTGAAAGAACGCGGGGAGGCGCTCGCACCCTTATCTTTCAAAGGAATAGAATTAGAGCGGACCTCGATTTCCGTTTTGCGCTCGGCTCCCGATAGAGGCGCTCGAAAGAGCTGTCGTAGATTTTTGAAAATAGAATACGATTGAGGGACAGCTGTTTCCGCGATCAGGTGATCGCGGCCTCATTGAAGGCTTCAATACCTGCGTCAGCCAAGCAGCCTCTTCGGGTTTCCGCGATCAGGTGATCGCGGCCTCATTGAAGGTCATGGTAGGGGATACGTCGTGGGGCGGGGACTGCGCCGTTTCCGCGATCAGGTGATCGGGGCCTCATTGAAGGACCGGCAGGACCGGCTTCACATAGTCGCGGATCTTCGCGTTTCCGCGATCAGGTGATCGCGGCCTCATTGAAGGAATTGCTCTTCGTGGCATAGATACCGCGACGTTCCGGTTTCCACGATCAGGTGATCGTGGCCTCATTGAAGGACGTCTCTGAGAAACTGGAGTGCGGTTTTCATGTGCAGTTTCCGCGATCAGGTGATCGCGGCCTCATTGAAGATAGCTGCGGTGTAGCGCAATCCGTGCGATGTCGTTAATTTTCCGCGATCATCGATCGCGGCCTCATTGAAGGTACGAGTCTTTTCAACGTTGACTTCAACCCATTTACGATGTCCGCGAGTAGGTGAAAGTGGAAGCCTCGTTCCCCGAACGGTCCGAACCAGGAGGGGCGCTGGAGCTTTCCGAGCGCTGCGCTCGGCTTCGCAGCGCGCTGGCGTATCTCCCAGCCAAGTACCGTCGGGCGCTGGTCAATCAATTCGTTCACGGCTATTCCGTGAAGCAGATTGCGCAGAGACACCGCGTGCCACAACAAGGAACCGTGCTTAGCCGTATCTTCAACTGCAAACGGATTCTGCGCGCGTCCTCGGCAGAAGCATGGTGACCTGATGCAAAGCCACCACAGGGGCAGATGCGCTATTCCGCCCTGTCGCTCGCCAACTCGCATGCGTGAACCACAGAAATGGTCAGGATGACGACGAAATCCTATTGATCGAACGTGGAAAGAGTAGAATACCGAGACACAGGTCGGGTCGGTCCTGATCTATCGCAGCCTCTGGAGCAACTCAACGTATTCATAACTTCGATGCCGTTCTCTCGACAAAAGATGATCACTTGAGGGCTATAGAAATCTCTGTCCATAGCGCATAGCACATCGGCCCGTCCTGCCACCGCGGTATACACGACCGGGTCATCATTTGGGTCGGCTAGCACCACCGGTGCATGCACAACTGGATCGACCAAATCCGAACGCGCTCGCAGCAAATCGACATGCTCGGAGATGTCCTTCTCGGTGAGTTTATACAGGGTCTGCATCCGCGGATAGCGAAGCACTCGCGCCGTTTCCTTGAGCAGAAATTCTGACAAGATAAGCTCGTGCGGACCATCGAAAATTACGTCCAATAGCCGACGGGCTGGTCCGCTAGCCACGCTGTTCATGCGAACCAGAATCCCGGTATCGGGCGTGATCCTCATTCAGGGTGATGGCGCACATGATCCACTGCTTCGTCGATGGCGGCATCGATCTCCGCTTCGGGTATTCCTTGTGCTTTTTGAGCCGTTTTATCGATACGTTCCCGCAGGCGCCGGGAAACTTCATCCCGGGCCGCCCCCGTTAAAGCAGGCTTGTAGACGTTTACGGAGACGGCTTCATCGTCGCGAAGCGGACGGCCGAGAAGGCTCTCCATGGCATGCCGCGCATCCATGGATAAATCCGCTACTTTAAGTAAAGCGCCACTTTGCATAGGGAACCTCCTCAAAAAGGGAATCAATACACCACGTAAAGTATAGCACACGTTGCATTTAGCGGGTTATCGATCGGAATTCTTCGATCGGAATTTTTCCCATGTGCTCAGAAGAGGAAACCGATTGATTTACCGATAGGTTTTAATCACCCCATCTTCGGCGAGGACGCCAGCCCGAGTGCGCTACCGAGTGGGGCAGCGTTATCAGCGATCGCCGCGAACAAGGGCAAGGTAAGTGGGATGCTCCAGACCAGCAATGGTGCCGCGAAGAGCTTCTGTCCATTCCATGAGGCGCGTTCGCGGTCTACGTACTCTTGCGCGTCCACGCCCTGCCAGATCTTCTTTCCCAAACCCTGCAGTTCAAGGATGCTGATGCGATTTTCTCGCGTGGTATCCGGCGGAACGGCTTCCGCCAGGACTTCAAGCGCACGTTCAATGATTTCTTCAGGCGTATGATACCCTCCCCGCGCGAGATGCTCTCGGAGAAGATCTTCGCTGTGCGGGGTAAGTCTTACATTCATGGCTGCTTATGATTACCATTCTCCGCGACTAAAAACAAGGTGATTGGCTAGGGATTTTCAAGCAGCCGTCAATCGGTGATGCAAATAGGGCCGCTTTAACGCAACGATTTTGGAGACGATCAGCGGTAGTATCTCAGGCGGCGGAGTTTTCTCTAGGATCACATTCCGGACCCGCAATTGACCCTCAGAGAGATGACTTTGCAGCGCGTCTTCGCATTTTTAAAGATACATACCTGCCGACCATTCAGTCTCGATTCGTATTGGGCACGTCTACGGTCGTGCTAAGTGGGCGCTTTGCGGTACACAGGAATGCGACTCGCGCACGTTTCCGCACAGGGGCGGCCTTCCGTTGTGCACGGTTGCGCATATAGGCGCTTTCGCCGAAAATAGTAGTGTGCCGGACCAAGACCCGCGTGATCCGATTTCGCTATCGCTGAGAAGGACTACAAAGATTACGAGTTCATTTGTATGGACATCCAGCACATCGTGGAACTTTCGCCGGAGCAGCAGCTCAAGCGCCTTCGCGAAGATCCATGGGTGCTTTAATCGAGCTTAAGACAGCGAGCGGCCGTCATCTGCCTCTATCACGAGAGGGTCAACAGCGTTTTAACCAAATCGTTGCTCGCGGTCTCAAGCATTTAGGCATAGCCGCTCAAGAGCATCGCCCAGAGAAGGTCGTCGAAGCATTGAAAACCGAATTCCTGTCCCATATTCTCGGCGGCTTCGATGTGAGCGCTACAAATGCCCACCACGTATTCAACTCTACGATCCTGAAGCTCAAGGAAGGGTACTTGGCGTTGACATACCATGTCCCATGCTCAGTCGTCGCAGAGCGTAGTCCATCCAGCTTCACTATCGGACCTGTGACATTCCGACTGAGGGAGCAGTTTTTCGAACAGAATGGGTCGGCGATACAACACAGTCTATCTGACTTCACAAATTCCCGAGTCGGCGAAGTAATACTTGCTCGCATGCAAGCGTTCTATTCAGAATTTCAGTGGATCGCTTCCATTACCGTTCCACCTTGCGATTCGGAGATCTCGAGGCGCCGTGCGCACGCAGGTATTCAAAAAACGCTGGATGTGTTTAAGCTTCTCGTTGGCAGTCAACGGGCGAGTCATGTAAAACAGGCATATGACTTGACGGCACCCTCCGACTATGTAGACCTCGTTTCGTCGGTACCCGGATCGTTCTCTGTTCGGACCGGCAGCAGGCTGCCCGATGCCATTTTGAACCACCATTGGTATGAACAGGTCATCGCCGGCCCAGCATGGCGGCTCCTGCAGTTACTACTTTCAAATTACTGGACAGCCTGGGGCAACCTGGACGAGATTCAAGTCAGGTTTCTGGACGGGCTGGGTTGGCATTCGGATGCTATTTCCGAACCGGACCTGGGTGCAAGAATTGTTAAATTTGGACCGGGATCGAAAGGATGCTGAGCATTTCACACACCAGCAAAATCTCTGTCCGGGCAGCCGTTTTGTCTTCTAACACTTGCGAAGAATTTCAAAAGCGCTCACAAGATCTATCGCTGGTTTATCAGAAGCGAAACGACGTGGTTCACGGTAGCGCTAACCGCGGCAACGAATCCTGGTATATGGAAGCCGCCGCCGCATCCGAAGCGGTGAGTAAGACTACCCTCTTCCAGTACCTGTATGCCATTCCGAACATTCTCGTTCGCCGAGGGCCAAACCACCGGAACAAGCTCCAAGGGTGGCTGACCGACCTGGACAACGTCGCCCAGCGATACCGCAAAGACTTTCGTAATAAGTGATCACTGCTGCGATCACAATCCTGTCCCGAGAACAATATCGAATTATCCTTGGTTTCGGTGTGTGCGCCGGATCGAATGATGCCGTTGTCGTTCCAAACGACCGGCCGACCCCGATTGTCGTCAAGCCACACAAGCGCATACGGCGCCTATAGCTGAACACAAGCATAATCCGTGTCAAATGGATATCTCTTGGGTGCGCCTAATCGGCACGCAGCCGTCCCTTTGAGATTTACAGTTGCAGCGCTTGCGGTTTTCCTATTTATAAGTAGATAATGACATCAGAAGCCCAAAATGCCGTATGAACCCACAGCAGAGCAGCGTCGGATTCTTGCCCACGATCGGCATCGTCACGCACGATTACTTGCAGGGCCAGGCACTGGGAAGAGCGCCACTGTCGTAGCCCTAGTCCATCAACTACTCGTCGGCAATCCAGCACCCAGGATAAAATTGATTACGTTCACGCGAGCAGCTACCGCAGAACTTGCAAAAAAGGTCTCTGACCATCCGGCTGCCGCGGCTGAACGGCCGAGCACGATGCACTCATTTTCAATTTCCGTGCTCCTGCGGAATCCGGGCACCGGTCACTTCCCACAACCGTTGCATATTGCCGATACGTGGGAAGACGACGAAATCGTCAAACCAACGCTTGCTCGAGAGATCGGTGTTCGGGTAACTAAGCTGGACAACCTCATCCGCGAATTGGCATCGAATTGGAAATTTCTGGAGCCGCGCGAGTTGCCCAACGTCGATCCGGCGCACCGCGCACGATTTATCGCCGCTTGGCACGAACATCGTGAAGTATACGGTTACACGCTGCTGGCTGAACTGCCGTTCGCGCTGCGACAAGCCCTTCATGATCACATCGACCTGGACGGCGTCCAGTATGACATGCTGATCGTCGATGAGTATCAGGATCTCAACGCGTGCGACCTGGAGGTGCTTCGTTTGATTGCTGACCGCGATTGCGCGATCATTGCGGCAGGCGATGACGATCAGTCAATTTATTCGTTTCGCTATGCCGCGCCCGCGGGTATTCGCCGCTTCTGCGAGGATTATCCGGACTCGGCCACATATCCGCTTTCAGTGACCCAGCGCTGCGGGAGTCGCATCATCGAATGGGCCTCGTACGTCATTGCAGGCGATTTGGGGCGGCCAAGAGATCGCCCGCCGCTGCGCAGTGCCGTAGGTTCGCTACCTGGAGAAGTAGCGTTACTCACGTTTGCTGGTGAGGCATCCGAAGCGCGCGGAGTGGCCGATATCATTCATCAGCTCATTCATAACGATCATGTTCCACCAGAGGAAATCTTGGTACTGCTGCGTGGCGATCACAATGGCACCTTCAGCCGACCAATCAAGCAAGCACTAGATGACCGAGAGATCGCGTATTCGGACGCCGATGCCGTGATCCGAATGCTCGGGGAATCGGCCAATCGCCGAATGCTTGCGACCATGCGGCTGTTGGTCAATGATCGAGATTCCCTTGCCTGGGCCACCCTCTTGAATCTAGCACCGGGCATCGGCCCCAGTTGTTCCGATTACGTCTATGCGCGCGCCCGTGAGCGGCGCGTACAATTCGGGCAGGCGCTGTGGGAAGCTTACGATACAGGTTTTCCCGGTGCTCCGCGCACGTCGACTCGCGTAGCAGCATTGCTGAAAAATGTCACCGCGTGGCTGGAAGGACATCAACTGCCTAGGGAAACACCAGAAAACGGATGGGGACACTGGATGGTCGGGTTGGCTGGCGGCGACGTTGTACCTGCGCCGAGCGACCCGTGTCGCGATTTGCTACTCGCTCTCGATGCTCTCGTTGACGCAGATCAAGATCTTGGCCGATTCCTATCGCAAATCACGCCTCTTGGAAAAGATCGAGCACTCGCCGAGAGCAGAGGTGTACGAGTCATGACGATGATCGGCTCGAAAGGGCTAACAGTCCGAGCCACGATTCTGGCTGGGCTGGACGACGGCATTGTGCCACGACCGGATGCGGATTTGAACGAAGAACGGCGCCTGCTCTACGTTGCGATGACTCGTGCAAAAGAATATCTCTTTTGTACCTGGGCTGGGAGACGCGCCGGCCCTACTGCACGTGCGGGCGGTCAGAATGCACGCGATTTCCGACAACACAGTCATTTCTTTCAAGGCGGGCCAGTGCAATCGCAAGATGGGCCGACATATTTTATGAGACGACGTAATGGCGTGTTAGATTGATTATCTGCGCTCATACGAGTATTGCCACTAATTGTCACTTGCTTCGGACATGTGCGTAGGGATGGCGGTAAGCGTACCACGAAAAAGAGATGGTGGATCCAATTCTGCTGTACAGTTGCTGTACGAATATCAAAACGTATTGATTTTTCGCTAGTATGTGGTCTGACCGACGAGCTACCAGGCTGCTCCACCCCGCGATAAATTCTCCTCCGTCTAAAGTGAAGAATTCGTCGCGATTTGGATGCGATTTGCATTTTCGCCTTGGTGCGCCCTCAGAGTCCGTTGAAGCCCTTTTTGCCCCTGCTTTCGCCATTTTTTGCTGTACAGCTGCTGTACGATTTGAGGCTGCGTCGCGGCACGTGTGCCGTACTCAAAGGCTTTCCATTTTTCAAAGACCCGTTGCTCGTTCACGTGCGCGTAGTGCGCAATCGTCCGGTACGAGTTCCCGCTTATTCTACAAACTTCCGGGATCGAGTAGCCAGCTTCAAGAAGCGCCGAGATGCCCGTGTGCTTGGTCTCGTGAAAGCGCACGCCATGCAGTTTTTCGCGCTTGGCTTTTTTATAGACGGCCTCGCGAAAAGCTGGCAGGCTTTCCCAACGATCAAAAATCGGTCCAGATGCCTGGGTTCGCCCATCGCTGCCAGCGCCTTCGGGATGAAGCGTGATCCAGCGGCCCTCCTGCCCTTTGATGCCCGGGACCCAGAGCTGATCCGGCGCTTTGAAGTGGCGCCACTCGGCATGAAAGACTTGGCTGATGCGAAGCAGCGAGTACAGCCCAAAGGTGAGCGCGCGATTCAAGTGGCGATCCACGTCGTACCGCGGATTAATCGAAAGCAGACGCTCGCGCTGCTCCTCCGTCAGATACTGCCCGACGAACTCCGACTTGGGAATTTTGAAAGACTCAAACGGGTAGAGCGACAGCCATTTCTTCTTGCGGCAAAACCGGCAGAAGGTGCGCAAGATGCGAAGCGATAGGCTTTGGCCGCCGGGATTGTATCCCAACGCTTTCAGATGCCCGAGCCAGCCATTGATCAGATCCTCAGTCAGTTGATCCACCGTCTGAAGTCTGAAGTGGCGGATGACAGCCTCCAGATGACGCCGATTCAATTCATGGGTGCCCTCTTTGACGTTTTCGCGCGACAGAAACGCTTCAAGCGCCGCCTCGAAACTCTTTGCCTTGCACCGGCCTGTCCGGCGCGCACTTGACACGCCTCAAGGGCCATCTTGCGGGCATACTCGTAGGCGAGCGCTTTCCCGGCGCCCACGGGATGCGCCTTTGAATGACACTCGCCCGTTTTCGTCGCGCCAGCCGCTGTGCCATTTGGGACCTCGCCGAAACGTCCAATAGGAGGGATTGACCATCGCGGCCTTATTATAGATTTCCCATTTGCTTGTTGGCTAGCCAGTACATGATCGCTTCACGGTTGAAAAGTCGCTTGCGTCGGCTCAGCGGAACGGACGGAATTTCGCCCTTGGCGGCTTTCTTGTAAATCGTCTTCGTGCTGTAGTGCAGGAGCGTCGCGAGCTCCTCAATGGTCATCAGGGTGGATTCGCTCATCATTTCTCCTCTCTCCAATTCCTCTATCACGCGCCCGTTCCTGCGCGAGACACCGGAATTGCCTTTGATGCTTGGCGGGTCAGGCGCAAGCTCGGCCTCTGTTATCCGCGTCCCGCCGAGGAAGCCTCTGCCGCAATGCGTCGGCGCGCCATCTGGACATAGTTCGCATTCAGTTCGATCCCGAGGAACCGGCGCCCGAAACGCCTTGACACCAGAGCCGGTCGTGCCAATTCCACAGAACGGGTCCAACACCGTGCAAGGAACGGGCGCGCCTCGGTGCGCGCAGAGGGGCTTCCAACCGAGCGTGACGGGCGGTGGGAAGGGATGGTCGTGATCTCTCTCCAGCCTGGCGGCGAGCGCGCACATTGGCCAGCATCCGGCGGCCACTACTGTTGCGACCTTCGGCGCTCCACTTGCCGCGATAATCAATCGGATCGACCGACGTCTTTTTAACGATCCGCTGCCAGGGCGCGCCGCAGCGCCGACAGCAGCCGCGCTCGCTTGTGCCCGCTTTGATAGCGGGAGCGACCAGGGCTCTGGGGAAGGTGGCGAAGTGGGCCTCCGCATGAGGCTCCGTGGCAATAGTCCAGACCGAGCGTTTGTTGCGCCCGAGCTCCGGGTGACCGTAGCGCGTGCGGCCATCGTGCAGTCCGGCCGTGCACCGATTACCTTGTTCCTTGAGCCGGACGGTTTTATGGCCGAGCGTGTTGGAATTGAACTTGCGCCCTGGCTGGCTGAACGGTTCTCGAATGGCGGCCGCATCGTAAAAGTAGCGCCGACTTTTCGATAGCAGGAAGAGGTACTCGTGGGATTTGGTGGGGCGGTCGCCGACCGATTCCGGCATGGGATTGGGTTTCGCCCAGATGATGTCCGAACGCAGATACCAGCCGTCCTCCTGCAACGCGAAGGCGACCCGCCATGGAATGCCGATCAAGTCCTTACTCTTGAGAACCGGATGTTGATCGACCCAGGAGCCCGTCTTCGTTTCGTCCTTCGGATAGGCTGCAAAGTTTTGGATCATCGGCCCATGAATCGGCCGCTGAGTTCCTCGTGCGGCTTTGCGGCCTTGGTTGCGCCAAGAGCCGGCGTAAGAATCGCCCAGGTTGAGCCAGAGCGTGCCGTCAGCGCGCAGCACCCGCCGCACTTCTCGGAAGATGGCCACCAAATGCTCCACGTACAATTCCGGCGTGGGTTCGAGTCCCAGGCCCCCGCGCCACGCTCCGCACGCGCAGAACTCGCCATGGCGCGTCTCGGTCCGCTGCGGTCCGGCCGCTTAGCGGCGGGTTGTTTTTCTCCGCGCCCGTTGTAGGCGTGGTTCCAGCGGCGCTTGTCCACGTCGATTCGTCGCGTTCCCAATAATAGGCGCTCCCCATTGATGCCGATGTCCCGGCTCGCCCCCGAATACGATGGGCGCGACGCCGTAATCTCTCAGGCCCCAATACGGAGGGCTCGTCACGCAAGTATGGACGCTGGCCTCGCCCATCTTCTGAAGAACGCTCAATGCGTCGCCGAGGTAGATCACGTCTCCCCTACGCCACGCCCACGGCCGTGCTCCGCGAGCAGCGTGCGGAAAGCAAAAGCCGCAACGAGCGGGACGACGCCGTTTCCCAATGCGCGAAGGCGGTCCGTGGCAGAGGCCTCTGGCTCGTCCAACCCAGCGGCAGTCCCATCAAGAGCTCGACAAACTCCGGATTCAATCGCCGGTTCAACTTCGGGATGTTGGGCGAGGAGACCCCGCCAAAGTGCGTATTCGTTAGGGCCCGGACAGAAGATCGGCAGGAGAACTTCGCATAGCGGCCGAGAGTTGCTTGGGAAAGTCCGATCGCTCCACCCGCCGGACCGAACGCCGCTGGCCACGGGCGCAGGCCAGCGCTCCGCCTGCTCGCCAAGGGACACCTGATAACCCTTGCCGATCGATACCTTGCGGTTTCGCGTCCCCGCGTCCGGCGTTTGCCACATCTTGGCAACGTTCTCTAGTCCGACCTGGCGCTTGCCTTTCGCCGTCGATCCGTTCGCCGCGATATCGGCTTTGGAGAGTGTCCGTCCCCCATTGGGAACGCTTGGCGTCGGCCAGTTCTTGACAACGCCCGGCAATCCGGCCCGATGATTCGGAGTGAAATTTCCGCGTTTCTCTGGATCGTTGGCTCTCGGCGTGGGCCAACGCGAATAACCGCAGGCGAAGCTGAGGCGCGCCGACTTCCTCCGCGCTAAAGAGTCCGCACGCAACGCGGTAACCCAGTCTTCGTAGGTCCGCATGGACTCTAGAAAAGCCGATGCGCAGATGATTGGCGACGTTCTCAAGGAACACCCACTCGGGATTGACCTCGCCAATGATGCGCGCCATGTCTGGCCAGAGGTACCGGGGATCTTTGTCGCCGCGCCGCTTACCGGCGCAGGAAAAAGGCTGGCACGGGTAGCCCGAACAGAGGAGATCCACTGCGCCACGCCATGGCCGGCCGCGAAAGGTTCGAAGGTCCGACCAAATAGGCGCTTCGTCCAGGGTGCCGTCTTGAAAACGCGCCGCCAGGATCGCGCCGGCAGTCGCTTCGATTTCCACATAGCCGACCGTTCGAGCCGACGGCTCAGCGATGCGCAGTCCCAGGTCGATCCCACCATATCCGGCGCAGAGCGAAAGCACGCTAAAGGGACGTAGAGCCACATTCGTCAATGCACGTCTTCCGTTGGCGCCCGGCGCAAAACCTGCGCCGCGCGTCCTAACCGGCGATTGAATGCGCTTGCCTCTTCCGACTTGGGGCGAATCGAACAACGACGATATGCGAACCGGTGAGAGTGAAACAAGGCGTCCATTTCATTGCTTCCCATTCATGAAGACACGCGACCCCTTTAAGATGGCGAATCAGAAAGAAATTACTTGACACGGGGACATACATACGTATGATGTACAAAGCCAACGTCGTCCGATCATCATTCGAGGCCTTGCGCCGGCCTTATGAAATGGCGCAGTCCATAGAGAGGGGTCGCTATGGCCGCCGATAAAGCCAAACGTCGAAGCGCCATCTATTGCCCGCAGTGCGGACACCTGGAAGTCAAGGTGAGAACCTGCGACATCGAGATGCAATGCCGCCGGTGCAACTACAAATTTGAAGCGGTGATCGGACCTTACGCGGATGTCGTTTGCGACCGGGGCGAAACATCCTCCGGCGAATCAGACGCGCCAAACGCGAATCAGGCCAACCCTTCCAAGTTCAGCAAATAATGATCCTATTCCGGCCCGGTAGCCACGGCTACCGGCGTCCGGCGACCCTAACAGAGCCACCGTAGCTGGCAAGCGCCCCATGCGGGCCACTGCCCTGCTTGAGCCTGGTCGTTACTCGGGACACGCGTCCCGATTAGCGGCTGGGCTCTTTCTATGTCCGACCTGCTGACCTCGCGCGGACCGTGTCTTTCGCGCGAGGTGGCTCGTGTCTGGAGAACACGGCAGTGGTCGTTTACGGATTGAACAATGGGAAATGGAAATGGCCACACGGATTGCCGGATCATACCGGCCCGGCGATGAGGAGCTCGCGGCGGAGTTACTGAAGCGTCTTGTTGAGCTTAAGGCGAAAAAGTTCACCGGCATCAAGAACTGGCAAGCATTCTTGGCGCGGTCTCTCTACAACGCCGCCAAGAACTTCATCCGCCATGAGGACCTCCTTCGTCGCCACATCACAACCTTTGAAACCGAAGACAAGACGGACGCGGGCGTGTCCGCATTGCTGAAAAGAAACCTCGCAGTGCCGGAGGAGCCACTGGACTGGCGCGTTGACTTGCACCGAGTCTGGAAGGCACTTACGCCGGAGATGCGCGAACTCGCCACACTGCTTTTCGAAGAGGAGGGCAACACGAGCTCCGTCGCGAAAAAACTGGGACGGCCGCGCAAGACAGTGGAATATTGGATTCAAAGGCTGCGAACATTCCTTAGGAACCGCGGACTCGAGTAAGCGAGGAAAGCGGCCGGTCGAGACCTTCGCCGCTTTCGAGGAGTCGCGTGTCTTTATGGATGACGCAAAAGCAGCTTCAACTTGAAAAAAAGGACATGGCAGCCCACGCGGTAACCTATCGCTTCACGATCACCAAGCACGGTGTCGTCCCGGACTTGGTCAAGGCGCTCGCCGCCATGGCGATTAGAGAAACCGACCTCGTTTTCGGCCCGGCGCGCCGCAAGCTTGAAACCGACGTCCACCTTTCAGCTGAAAAACCGATTTGCGTGATCGAGGGAGGAAAGGAATGCGGCGAACATCTGGCCAAGCTCTTTTCCGGGTTTTTGATTCACCAGCTTGGAGAGGAGGGGTTCGTGGTCCAGCGTGTCTACCGGCAAAAGAACGGACAGCTATAACCAAAGGAATCACGCAAGTCTGCCTTCTATGCCGGGATCCGATTGCTTCGTTCGACTTCCCACTCCGTTACTCGATGCGTTCTTACAGGCTCCGCTGAGTGGGACGCAGTGGCGCATCCTTTTATGGGTCATTCGGCATACCTATGGCTGGCACGTGAGCGCCACGCGTTTCAGTTGGTACAGGATCGCCCACGACACGTCCTTGGACCGAGGCGGGATTGTCCGCGGCGGCGCGCGGCTCGTCCGCGCGAGAATCTTGCGCGTCCAAGGCAATGAGGTTGGCATCGAGGAAGATCCTACGCAATGGGAATATTCCAAGCTCGCGCCACAGAGGGGGGAGGCTGAAAACATTGCGATGACAATTGTCAGCGATGACGCCCGTCATCCAAAAGCGATGACGACTGGCATCGCAAGCGATGACAACGAACATCGGAAGCGATGTCAGGAGTCGGCGCTTTTCCGTCGAGCGAAAGATAGTAGTAAAGAAAGATTAAAGAAATATAAAGATACCGGTTCCGGCCCAAACGACGACGGACGTCATCGCTTGCTCGCTACAGCCCACACTGAACGGCGGCATATACGCAGGGGCGGCCAGACCGATTCCTGGGAAATATGACGGCCTTTCTCAAGATTGACAGCTGCCAAACCTGCCAACGCTCGCTTCCCTGGGAATGGGTTCCGGCCATTCTTTTAAGCGGCAAGCCGCTGCCCGGAACCGGCGTTTGGCGCAGTCAGCTCCTGGATGGCCGTTGCGCCGCTTGCCTTGCCGCTTCCGAGAAGCGGCACGAAGCCGAACAGCGCGCCTTGGCCAAGCGCCAAGAGTTGGTCGAACTCCTAGGCGGCGAAAAGCCCTACCGGGAGTTCACCTTTGAGCGGTTCGAAGTCAGGCCCGAAAACCGGCGCGCCTACGAGCGTTCAAAACAATTCAAGCCGGCCACCGACAATTTCTACTTGTGGGGGCCATGCGGCGTCGGCAAGACGCATCTGGCCTACGCCATCGCCAGGCGCTCTTTTGAAGAGACGCTCTCGATTACGATCCTGCCGGCCTCCCAGGTGAGCCGCAAAGTGCGAATGAAAGATCCCGAACAAGAGCAGGCTGCGATTGATCAATTTATCGGCATCGAGGTGCTCGTGCTGGACGACTTGGGCACCGGACCCGATACAGCGTTTAGCCGGCAAGTTCTCCAAGAGCTTCTGGACGGTCGAGACTTCAAGGACCGCGGCGGTTTGGTCGTCACCAGCAAGTATTCTCTGGACAGCTTGGCCCAGAAGATGAACGACGATACCATCGCGTCCCGACTGGCGGGGATGTGCTCTGTTGTCGGGGTGCAGGGCCCGGATCGCCGCCTTGCCCGTACTGTAACCCAGCGTATAATGGATGGGATTCGCAATTCCCCACCCAGCAGCAAACCCCTATGACATGTACCCATAAACCCATCACAATACTTCTTGCGGACCTGAACGCGGGTAAGCCCGAGGCGGCCGATCAACTCCTGCCGCTTATCTACGAAGACTTGCGCCAAATAGCGGCGCGACATTTCCGGCGTGAGCGAGCCGGCCATACCTTGCAACCGACGGCGCTCGTCCACGAGGCCTATTTGCGGCTCATGACTCCCGGCGAGACCCGCTGGGAAAACCGCGCGCATTTTTTCGCCAGCGCCTCGCGTGCGATGCGCCGTATCCTTGTGGAGCACGCCCGGCAGCATGGCGCTGAAAAGCGCTTCGGCGGGCAGCAAAGGATTGACTTAGATAAAGCGCTGGTGTTTGAACCTGAAAATCCGGCCGACTTCATGACGCTGCATCATGCGCTCGAGCGCCTGGAGTCCCTCGACCCGCGACAAGGCCGCATCGTCGAGCTGCGCTACTTCGGGGGCCTTTCGATTCATGAGACCGCGGAGGTTCTTCACATCAGCGCGACCACCGTGAAAGACGAATGGAAACTAGCCAGGGCATGGCTGCGCCGCGAAGTGGAGGGCGAACAATGAGCCGCGAGCACTGGCCCCGCATCAAGAGCATCTTCACGCGCGCGATGTCGATCAAAGACAAGACGCGAACGGGACGTCTATATCAAACGCGCTTGCCGCGGCGAAGGCACGATGGAGCATGAGGTGCAGGCCCTTCTCGCGGCCCACGACAGGCCTGGGGAATTCCTCCGGGCATGCTCTTCGTTGGACGAGAAGCTTCTCGCGCATTACCAAATCATCGAAAAGCTGGACGAAGGCGGCATGGGGGTTGTCTACAAAGCCCACGATCTCAAGCTCAACCGCCTGGTCGTTTTAAAGGCGCTCCCGCCTTGGCGAATGGCCAATCCGGCCGCCAAGGCGCAGCTCCTCGAAGAGGCCAAGTGCACTTCCGCGCTTGAATCATCCTCATATCGTGACCGTATACGAGATCGCTCAAGAAAACGGCATCGATTTCATCGTCATGGAGTATGTGAAAGGCGTGCCGCTCCATCGGGTCATCCCACCCGAGGGCTTGCCCATCGAGACGGCATATCGTTATGCCAAACAGATCGCTGACGCCCTTCTTTACGCCCATGGGCAAGGTGTCGTTCATGGGGATCTAACATCCGCCAATGTCATGGTTACTGATCGCGACGAAGTCAAATTGCTGGACTTTGGCATGGCGGCGCTCTTGGCGAGCTCTGAAAATGGTCGCCCGTCTGGCGAAAAACGCCTGAGCAGGCGGAACTGTGGGCTATATGCCGCCGGAGCAAGCCAGCGGAGGGCCGCTGGACGAGCGCTCTGATCTTTTCAGCTTCGGAGCGGTATTTTACGAGATGCTTACCGGCAGGCGTCCGTTTCCGGCGTCAAGCGCGTCAAGGCGCGCCATTCCAGACCAGCCGCTTTGCCGGCGCGCGTTCCGGCGGCTTTGCGAAAGCTCATCTTCCGGTGCCTGGAGGAAGATCCGAAAAAGAGGTGGGAGAGCGTGGAAGAACTCCTCTCGGAGTTAGACAAGACAGTCGTCGATTCGATGGCCCAAACACCCGAAGCGCGCCGCACATCGAGAAGACGTTCGACTGAGTTCGCGCCCATGGCGTTCCTCGGGTCATTCTTGGCGGGCCTTGAAGCGCGCCCGTACATGACTTCGCTCATCAGCCTTGCGGTAATCGCGATAGTCGCCGCTGCGTTCGTGGGGGCGCAGCACCATCACTCAAGTCTCAACAGCTCCATCCCCAGCATTTCCTCCGTGCCAGTGGAGCTCGTCTCGATGATGAATGGTCAGGGCGGCGCTGAGAGCGCTTATAATCGCGCCATCGCACTCATGCGATCCCAGAAATACGAGCAAGCCAAGGCGCTCTTCGATGAGGTCCTGCGATCAGATCCGGGCGACACCAACGCCGTTTACAACCGGGCCGTGTGCCTGCAAAACTTGCACCGCTGGGAAGACGCGCTATCGGATTACTCCGAGTTCCTGCGTCATTATCCGAAGGACGATAGCGCGCTTTATAACCGCGCCATGTGCTATATGAATCTCGACAGGCTGACGCCGGCGCTCGCAGATTTGTCGGCTGCCCTTGAAATTCACCCCTCTCGACAGGCTTACCTGAACCGCGCCAAGGTTCGCGCCGATCTCGGCGACAACGCCGGCGCTGTAGACGACGAGCGCCGTGCGAAACAACTCAAAAGCTCGCTTTGACCGCTTGTTAGTGCCGGAGCGGTATGGCCTCTGAATAGGCATCGACGCGCTGATCGGCTATTGGAACAAGCGCTCGATATCTCGCGCTCCGTGGAGTACTCGCAAAATCTCAACTCCATCGTCAATGGGGCGATAGAAAATGAGATACCGTTCAAATCCTTTCACGGGCCACATGCGGACAGTAAAAAATCGAGGATTGCGGAAGGCTCTTTTTGCGCCAAGCTCAGGCATCTGCGAGAGGCCTTCGAAGCTGGCATGGAGCGCTTGCAGGAAGCGACGGGCGACATTAACGCTGGCATTCTCTCCGAGAAACACGAAATGCTCGATCAGATCGCGCCGCGCGGCTTCGCGCGTGACAACGCGAGCGATCGGCATTAGGCCGACTTGCGGGACCTGAGCTTTTTTAGTCCTTCATTCTCAATGTCAATCCAATCCTGCGGGGCCATCTCCGTCGGGGGACCGCTGTCCTCGGCTTCCTGAAGCAAGGCCTCAAGCCGGTTTTCCGCCTCTTCCGTTTGCTTGAGAAGCTCTACGGCTTCGTTCAATGCTTCTTCCGCCGAATGGTATCGGCCGCTTTGAATGCGATCACTCAAAAACTTTTCTAAATCCGCACGCAGCGAGATATCCATGGATTCCTCCAGTCTGCCGTTATCTCAATCGTTCTCAGTCGCCCAGAGTATAACATTCAGAAAAGCTTCCACGACAGGCGGATTGCGTTCAACCCTTGCACTGTCCGAAGCGCCTTGATGCTCTGGCCATTTTTACCGGCGTTTGCGCATAAGAAGAATAGAGGGCCGGTTGTTTGACCTTCAGGAAATCCCGACAGGAGGAACTTTCTCTTATGTGGATGCCTCGCGCTATCCGAGCTTTACGGATTCAATCACGGCCCTCGACAGTATTTCGGATGTTGCTCATCATGACCGGCATGGCGTTGCCGGTTTATGCGGCCTCTCCCTGGGAAAACGCCGTCAACGTGCTGCAGGTTGCCTTTACGGGAACGATTGCGCGGGGCTTGAGCCTGGTCGCGATCGTGGTGGGTGGGCTGATGTTCGCTTTCGGGGAAGGGGAATCAAAACGCATGCTCGCCGGAATTGTCTTCGGCGTCGGCATGGCGATTGGGGCGGTTAATTTCATCAGTTGGCTTTTTCCCGGCTGATGCCGACACCATGCCGCAAGAACGCGCTTTCCATGCGGTCCATCGAGCCATGAATAAGCCGCTCACCATCTGGGGCGCCGAGCGCCGGCTTTTCTTCCTGGCGCTCGTGATGGGCGCTGTCACATTCAACTTCTTTGCAAGTCTGATGGCCGGTATCTCCATTTTTCTGATCTTGTACGTGTTTGCGCGATGGGCCACAGGAAATGATCCCCAGATTCTTCGAATCCTGCTCAACTCGGCCAAGTTCAAGAATCAGTACGATCCCGCGAAACGAGCGCTTATAAGCCACGAGCATAAATTGTGCTAAAGCTGAGCCGGGTATTGAAAGACTATCGGCAGTCCGGCGCTTTGAACGCGCTCATGAGCGTACACGCCGCCATCGATGAGAACGTGTTTCTCACCAAGGGCGGCGATCTCTTGATGGTGCTCAAAGCCGCGGCTGTAGATCCTGAATGTTTTGATGAAGCCCCGCTCGACGCCATCGCTCGCCGCCTGGAAAGCGGAATTCGCATTTTCGATGAGAACTTCCGTCTGTATCAATACCTGCTGAAACAACAGGCCTCCCCGGCTTCGCAAGGCAACGATCCGAATCCGATTGTTGAGCACGCCATAGAGAGCCGCCTCGACTATCTCCGGCAAAAAGACCTTTATTCCATCGAAACCTATCTGGTCGTGGCGTACGAAGGATGGCAACACCCTGCGTCATGGGGACCGGGTTTGACCGCATTGGCGCAAGGACCGTTGGCGCGCATTTCCGAACTTCTATCGTCTGAAAAGCGCATCCAGAAAATGGGGCAAGAGATCGAGCGCGCCAAGGAGCAACTGTCGAACAAGGTCAACAGCTTCGTCGTTCAGTTACGCGACTGCATGATGTTCGAAATCTTAGGCAAGCAGCGCGCTTTTCGGTTTCTTTACGAACTGCTCAATTACGAACCCTATAAACGCGCGGCGGGTCGCCTCCGGTACGATTCGTTTGTTGACTTCCAGGCCTGCAATTCGGCGCTCGAATGCCACCGCGACCATTTGCGGCTGGATGATTTCTATGTCCGGGTCTTGACGCTGAAGGACCCGCCCGTCCAAACCTATGCCCATATGCTGCGCGGGCTTCAGGAGATCGCCTGTCCGTGTGTCCTGGCGAGCGAATGGAAGCCGCAGGACAACTGGCGCGTGCGCAAATTCATCCAATCCAAGCGCCGCCACTTCCACAATTCGAAATCATCCCTTCTCAATTATCTGAATTCCTCACAAACCCAGCCCAAGGACATGCTCATCGACAACGGTGCGCTCGCGCAGGTCGATGACCTGGGCGCCTGTTTGCAGGAGCTTGAGGTGAACGGCCGCTCGTTTGGCCAGTTTTCTTTCACCGCCGTTCTCTATGCCAAGGAGGACGGCCGCGTCAAGAAAGCCGCGGCGGAGTTGTTCAAGACCTTTGGCGCTGGCGACGCGCAGCTCACCGAGGAGCGCTATAACCTGCTAAACGCCTGGCTCGCGGTCCTGCCCGGCAACCGCGCTTACAACCTGCGCCGGCTCTGGCTGACCAACAGCAATTATGCCGACCTGACGCTTCTCTTCGCGCCGCAGGCAGGAGAGCCGCGCAACACGCATCTCAACGAGGAAGCCTTGGCGAGCCTCGAAACGAACCATGACACGCTTTATTTCCTCAACCTCCACCATCAAGACGTGGCGCACACCGCCATCTTTGGCGCGACCGGTAGCGGCAAGAGTTTCTTATTGAATTTTCTCTTGACCCATCTTCAGAAGTACCAGCCGCTGACTTATCTCTTCGATCTCGGGGGAAGCTATAAGGTCCTCACGGAGCTTTTCTCTGGCGCCTACGTCACCTTGCGGCCCGGCCAACAAGAGGTGACCATCAATCCCTTCACTCTGCCGCCGACGCCGGAAAACCTCCATTTTCTGTTTTCGTTCGTAAAGGTTCTCGCGGAATCAGGCGGCGCGGCTTTGCGCGCCGAAGATGAACGCGACCTTTTCGATCAGATTGAAAACCTCTATGCCATCGAACCCGCCCAGCGCCGGCTTTTGACACTTTCCAACATCGTGAACCGCCCGCTTCGGGCGTCGCTCCAAAAATGGGTCCAAGGCGGCCAATACGGCGCATGGTTTGATCATTCCGAGGACAACCTGACGCTCGCCCCTTTTCAGGCCTTCGATTTTGAAGGCATGGATAAGTACCCGCAGCTCTTGGAGCCGCTGCTCTTCTACATCCTGCACCGCGCGAGCGCCAGCATTGATGACCCCGAACGGGCCACCACCTTCAAGACTTTTGTCATGGACGAGGCATGGCGTTTCCTGCTCCATCCCACGATCCGGCTTTACCTGATTGAAGCGCTCAAGACCTGGCGCAAGAAGAATGCCGCCATGATCCTGGCGACGCAATCGACCGAGGATTTGACGGCCTCGGAGACGCTGCGGGTCGTCATCGAAAGCTGCGCCACCAAGCTCTTTCTTGCCAATCCCGGCATGGACCGGCGGCTCTGCCGCGAGCTTTTCGCCCTGAACGAAAAAGAAGCCGCCTTGATCGGCGAGCTGGTCCCCAAGCGCCAAATTCTGGTCAAGCGGCCCGATCACGCGAAAGTTGTCAATCTCAACGTCGGCCGCAAGGATTACTGGCTTTATACGAGTGACGCCTTCGAAGCAGAGAAACGACGCCAGGCGCTTAAAGAACACGGACTCTCCAAAGGACTTGATCTTCTTGCAAGGAGTGAATTATGACACGCATGAAAAATCGTTGCCCGTTTATTTATCCCGTCCTCGCTGGAATCCTGCTGGCCGCGCCGGTCGCCGCGCAGCACACTTCGGCCAAAGCCGCGCGCAGCCCCGTTCCAGGGGAGGCTTCTGACGTATCGCCCGGCGGCAAGGTCGTGCAGTACGGCGAAAAAGACGTCGTGCGCGTCAAAGCGAAGCTGCGCTACACGACCCTGATTATCCTGCCGAAGGACGAACAGATTCTGGACTTCACCTGCGGCGATAAAGAGTACTGGGTCGTCAACGGGGTTCAGAACTTGGCCTACGTGAAGCCCGCCAAAGCCGGCGCGCGGACCAATCTCAACTTGATTACGGCCAGCGGCAACATTTATTCCTTCATGCTGACGGAAGTCTCGGAGGCCGCCGACAACGAACCCGATCTCAAGGTCTTTGTGCAGCCGAAAGACGAATCCATGGTTTCGGCGGCGAGCGGGGCGCCTAAATTTGTCCCGGCGCGAACCGTCGAGGACTACCGCGAGCAGGCTGCAAATGGCCAAAGAGGAAACCCGGCAGGTCAAGGAATCCGCGCAAGGCGCCATTGACCGCGGCATCACGAAGTTCGTGTCGAACGTTCGCTTCCCCTACCGCTTTGAAGCCGGCAAGAAGCCGTTCAACGTGCGGGCCATGTACAACGACGACAAGTTCACCTATATCCAGGCCCGGCCCGAAGAAACGCCCGCGCTCTACGAACTCAAAGACGGCAAGCCGAATCTCATCAACTTCGATTACCAGGGCGGCGTGTATGTCGTTCAGAAAATCCTCGATCGCGGGTATCTCATGATCGGCAAGCAGAAATTGACGTTCACGCGGGAGCCCTAAGATGCCAGAATCCAACGTTCCGCCTTCGCTCATTCAAAAGGGTTCGAAACCGCCGGGGCTTTTACCCAAGCATACGCAGACGTACTTGTTGGCCGGCTTGGCGCTCCTCATGGTGATCGTGATCGCGTTCTCAGGAAAAAATCCGCCGAAGCCGCGAGGGACCTCCCTCCCGGCGCAGACCATGAGCGTTGTCGACCCGAACGCGGCCCGCATTCAGGAGTATCGCGAGCGTATCGAGGAGCAGACGCGCAAGCTTCAGCTAGAGCAGGCGCAGCTCTCGGCCAACAAGCAAGCCCTGAGCATTGCGGCGCCGACAGGTCCCGGACCCGCCGCCATGCCCGCGGCCGCTGCGCGGCCGTACGAATCGTTCCATGCGCCGCCGGCCGCTTCGGGAGAGGGCAACGCTCTGGCATCCGAGGAGGCCAAACGCGAGTATGAATCGCGCTTTGCCTCAAACATCGCCTTGACCTACCGCAAGGACATGGCGCAGTCCGTGGCGCCAAATGCAATGCCCGATTATCGGGCGCTCGCGAACGCCTATAACTCGCTCTACGCGCCCGCCTTGGCCGCAGCCTCCGCGGGCTGGCCCATGACAGCGCCGCCCGGTCCCTTGCCCGGCGCGAGCGCGCCGGCCGCGCAGAGCGCCACCGTCTGGCGAGTCTGCGGCAACAACGGATGCGGCGCGCAAGAGCGCTAAGAAGGACGATCCCGAGCTCCGCAAAGCCGCAGGCAATTCGTACCGCCTCTTTGAAGGCACCATCATCGAAACGGTACTCACCAACCGTTTGGATGGGACCTTTTCGGGGCCGGTGAACTGCATGGTGACGACGCCCGTCTACTCGCACAACGGGCAGCATCTGCTAATTCCAGCGGGCACGCGCGTTCTGGGCGAGGTTCACAAAATCGAGAACTTCGATCAAGAGCGGCTGGCTGTCGCTTTCCACCGGTTCATCATGCCGGACGGTTACGCCCTAAGCCTCGATCAATTTCGCGGCCTGAATCAGATCGGCGAAACAGGCCTGAAGGACCTGGTGAATCATCATTACCTTCAGATCTTTGGCGTTTCCCTAGCGATTGGCGCAATTGCAGGGTTGGCTGAGGCCAATACGAACTATGGCGCGAACGCCTCCGCGACGGACGCCTACCGGCAAGGGGTCGCCGGTAGCCTGTCGCAATCGTCGCTGCATATTCTGGACCGCTACTTAAACGTGCTGCCCACTTTCACGATTCGTGAAGGACAGCGGGTCAAGGTGATCCTGGCCGACGACTTGAGCCTGCCCGCCTATGAGAATCACGAGATGCCCAACGATTTGTAGCCGGAGAATTTTATGAAAAACATTATCCTGACACGCGCGCTCGTCTTTGTCTTGATTGCCAGCCTCGCGGCGGCGCCCGCCCTCGCCTTCTTAGGCGTGGGCGATGTGGTATACGACCCAGCGAACTACGCGCAGGCCTTGCAGCGCTTTGCCCAAATGCAAATGCAGCTTCAGCAGCTCGTTCAAACCTATGCCATGATCCAAAACCAATACAACCAAATGCTCTGGATGTCCCACCGCGCTCCGGTGGACATGCTCACGCGCTATCGCGCGCGTCGCCAGTCTCTGGGGCATGATGTCGGCGACCAACACGTACGGAACGACCGGCGGCTGGACGAGCGCCGTTAACAGCGGCGCGGGCGCTCTGCCGGGCTACCTGCAATCGACCGTTCCGCTGCAAGCCTACGGCAGCGCCTTCGGCAATATTCCAGCGGATCAGACCGGCCGGATCAAAACCGATTACGCCACCGTCGAGTTGACCGATGGCGCGAATATCTTGGCTCTGCGGACCATCGGTAATGTCCGGGGCAATGCGCCACTCGTAGAGCGCACCATCGAAGGCTTGGAGGAGGATTCGCTCTCCCCCGATCCCGCCATGAACACCGAAATCGCCGTCTTGAACAAGATCAATGCCGCGAACGTCATTTCGCTTCGAAACGCGCAGGATTCCAATCAATTGCTTGCCTCCCTTGCCGAGCAGCAGCTCGTCGACGCCAAAGGCAAGCGCGACGCCGAAGCCGAAGCGATCAACGAGCACATCCAGTTCGTGGGCAACGAACGAAGCATTCTCGCCGCGCAGGCCTCCGGCGCAAGCCAAGCCATGCTCGCCTGGCGAATGCCTTAGGAGTCTTGCATGCCGCCCAGTTCCATGAACGATCTTTTCGCGTTTCTTGTCGCAGCTCATGACCGAGCACGCGGCGCTTTTTCAATCCATGGGCCTGAACATGTTTCGGGGCTTTGCGATCATTCTGATCGTTTGGTTCGGCGTGAAAAGCGCACTGGCCTCCGCCAGCGCCGGCCACGGCACAGGGTTTCACCTGGACCACTTCGCCAGTCTCCTGATCACGATTGCCTTCGGCTTCGGCATGATCACCTACTACAGCCAGCCCATTCCGGGCATGGGCGTGAGCTTTTATCACCTGATCGTCGATCAGGGCATCGATCTTTCCAACCAGCTCAATCATTCCATGGTTCAGGAGATCTGGGACCGCTTGAACAATCTCTATTGGGGCATGGAAACGCCGACCTTGACGATTGCCTTAAACGTCATGGAAATCGTCCGCTACACGATCACGATGATCTGTATCCTGGCCGCCGAAGCCGCGATTTTTGTCGTGATCTCGTTTGGCTATATCGCCTCCGCCGTGGCCGTGCTCTTAGGACCGATCTTTATCCCGTTTTTCATCGTGCCCGCACATGGAATGGCTGTTCTGGGGATGGCTTAAATCGCTTATCCAATATGCCTTTTACCCGGTCGTGGCGAACGCCTACTTGTTTGTCTTCGGGAATCTTTTGATTCACCTGATCGATTCGCATCCGCCGCCCTATGACGGCGGCACGTTTCTGATGCTCTTTTTTCCGCTCGTGATGCTGCTTGTCGCGTTTACCTACGGAATTTTGAAGATTCCCGTCGCTTGTGAATTCGCTCTTTACAGGCCGCTCGGGAGAAGCCGCCATACCGCCAATCTAAGGAGACCGTTCATGACGCCCACGCCTCAGCTCACGCTGCCCACGACCGATTATGCCGCCGCCAAGCGGCAGTATTTGGAGCAGTTCGGCTCGACGCTCGTGATGAATACCTATCTCAAAATTGCGGTCTTGGCCTTGAGCCTCGTTTCAATGGGCCTGATTGCGCTGAATGTCAAAACCTACCGGATCGTCCGCAACTTTAAGCCGCTCGTGATCCGCATCAATGACGTCGGGCGAGCGCAGGCCGTCAGCTACAGCGAGTTCGAATACCACCCGCAGGAAGCCGAAATCAAGTACTTCCTGATCGATTTCGTGGAGCGCTATTACGGCCGCATGCGCGCCACCGTGCGCGACAATGTCGCGCGCTCGCTTTACTACTTGGACGGGCGGCTGGCGAGCGCGATCATCGAGGCCAACAAGAAGACCAACGCCATCGAGACGTTCCTTTCCAACCCCGCTGAAGAGATCGACATCATCGTGAAAAACGTCTCCATTGAGGACCTGCGCACGCCGCCCTACCGCGCCACGGTCGATTTCGAAAAGGTCTACTACAGCGCCGCCGATCACACTGAGATGCGGCGCGAGAAGTACGTCGGAAACTTCGTCTTTGTCGTGCGGGACCATGTGCCGAATGCGCTGGTCCCCGTCAATCCTCTGGGCCTGACGATCACGTACTTTCGCGAAGATCAGGCCTTCGAGTAGAGGCCTTGATGGTTGGGAACGCCTTGCTAGCCACAACGGTCATCTTCATCGCTCTCGCCTTTTGGCTGCTTGGGGAAGTTCCGTTCCTGAGTCCTTATCGCCAGCTTATTTTCGAAAAGTACGCTGAGCCTGTCCTTCTCTTTGCCGGTCTTTTATTTCTCAACCTCTTTGCGGCCGTTTACCTCCTGTGTCGCAAGCTGTTCCTGAAAGATACGGGGCGAAAACTTGCCCACCTGGATAAGCAGCTGAGGACGAGCGAAACGATCTCAGAAGAGCTCTCCCGGCGCTTGGAGGAGTAAATGGACCGAGGTTTGGACCGAAGCGAGCGTGATCCATCTTCCAAAGAAGGCGAAAGCTCGGGCGTTTCCGAACCAGCGCGAACGGAGCGCGATAAGGCTGCCAAAGAGAACGCGCGGGCTGCGAGGAACCGTCCCGAAATTAACCCGGAACGCCACGAACCAATCGAAGAACGCGCTCATTCGCTCGACAGAGACCCTGGGCGCGCCCAGGGTGAGCGCCAGCGCGCGACGACCCGCAGCGGCCGCAAGATCTACGTGGTCAGCCCGGAGGAGCGGCAAACCTTGCAGGAAATTGGGCGCTTTCGCGTCCTGCGGCTTGAGGATCTGGCGCTCTACCGCTACTCGGGCCGCTCAAGCGCGTGCATGCAGGATGTTCGAAACCTCAGTCGGCAGGGACTCCTGCAGAAAAAGACGGTCTGGACCGGCCGCGACCGCGAAGAAGTGACCTTTGTGGCGCTCACCAAGGCGGGCAAGAACCTCTTAAAGCGCCAGCCAGACGGCATCCCTGAACAAGCGCTCTATGCCGGGTTTGTGAAGCCCGCGGAGCTCCATCACGACGCCGCCATATACCCCATGTTTCAGAAAGAAGCGGCCCGGATTGCCGCCGAAGGCGGCCACGTCGGGCGGATCGTTTTGGACTACGAACTCAAGAAAAAGGCGTACTCGCCGCTCGCCAAAGCTAAAGCTTTGCCGCCGGATCAATACGCCAAGAGACAAGCCGAAATTGCGCGCGAGAACAATCTCAAAGTCGTGAACGGCCACATCGCGCTGCCGGATCTTCGCATCGAGTACATCACCCGCTCTGGCATCGCGGCGAGCGTGGATCTAGAGCTTGCGACCGAAAGCTATCACGGCTCGCACGCTTCCGAGAAAGCCGCTGCGGGATTCACCATCTATGCCGCGCCGGACACCGGCCGCGCGCCTGAGCGCGGCGCTTGAAGAGCGCGAAATCACAGCGGAGATCTTGTCCTTATGAGCCAGATCGCCCTCTCCCAAACCGAGCGAGTCGAAGCGTTGCGGCGCTTCGGTTACGCCGAGCGCGAAGCCCAGTTTCTGGTATTGGCCGCCCTCCATGGCGGCTTTTTCGTCCGTAGTCAGTACTGCCGATTTATCGGCCGGCAAGTGGGCGGGACAGCGGCCGAACTCATCCGAAAACTACTTTTCCATGGACATGCGACCGCCGTGGCCGGCTGCCACAACACGAAGGTCTATCACTTGGGCGCGCGGCCTTTTTACGCGGCGCTCGGTCAAGAGGACAACCGCAACCGGAGAGAGCGCCCGCCGGTCGTGATCAAGAACAAGTTGATGGGCCTTGATTTTGTTCTGGACCATCCGGGACGGTATCTCGCGACCGAGCAAGAGAAGATGGCCTACTTCAACGAGACGCTCGGTATTCCGCTGGCGGAGCTGCCCGCGAAACTCTTTCGCTCGCCTACAAGCTTTGAGGAAACGGCGCGCTATTTTGTCGATAAGTACCCGATTTTTCTGCCCGAAGATGCCACTGCCGCCCCTGTGGTTTCGTTTTGCTTCGTGGATGAGGGCCTGGTCACGGAGTCGCACTTTCAGTCCTATCTGAAGCAATACGGCGTTTTGTTCCGCCGGCTTCCGGCGTTCCGTCTGATCTATGTGGCCGCGTCCGAGCTGCCGTTTAAGCCCGCCAGCCAAGGCGTTTCAAAGCTTCTTCGGCGCGCCTCAAGAAGAGTTTTCCGTGGTGCCAAGCGAGGTCGAGCGGCAACGGTTGTTGGACTATTTTGAGGCGCGCCGGCTCTATGACGCGCAGCAGTTCGAAAGCTTTGATCGCGGCCGGTTGATTCAGTTACGCGATGACCGGCAGACCTTTTCAGCGCCTGCCTATGAGGCGCTCTACCGGCTCTGGAAGACCGAAGGAGCCGCCGCCGTGGATCGCCGGATCACTCGCGCGAACGGCAGTCCGGCACGCCCGCAGGCCGCCTTTGAGACCGTCCGTTTGAACTACAACTACAGCCTGTTTGGAGGCGTTTCGCGCATTTCCTTTCGTGGGAGCGCGAAAAAATCCCCGACAACGGGCAGAAACACCAGCGTCGGTATCGGCGGGGAAGCAGTTGTCGCTGGCCAGAGGAAGAAATGAGCCGTGAATACAAGGAAAATCGTGACGCGAACACCCGGACAGGGGCCGACAGCAGGGTCGGGACGTGGGCGGGAGCGACCCCGGTTTTGGGACGACTCGCGCTCGCCCAAAACCCACTCGGGACAATCGCGTCCCTCGGGGGTCGCTCCCGCCCACGGTTCCCCAGTTAGCCCGGCAATGCCCGGCAGAAGGAGCAGAACACATGAACACCTACATCCCGAAACAGATCCGCAAAGAGCGCGAGCGCATCGAAGCCAAACTCGACCGGGAACTGACCCAGCGCTTGGAGATGTACTGCCGATATCTCGAAAGCGACCGCGACTACGTCATCGCCAGCGCCCTTGAAATCGCCTTTCGCAAAGACAAAGGCTTTGCCGAGTGGCTCGAAGCGCACAGCATTGTGGGCGCGGAGAACCCAGATCCATCGCTAAGCGAACCACAGGGGGAGAGACGCGGACGCGCAGGAGGAGCGATCTGAACGTGCGGGCATTCGTTCAAAGCCGGGAGATGGCGGCGATTTTCTTGAGCGCCGCCGCGGGGTTTGCGATGCTGCACCGCTGGCCGTTCCCGGAAGAAAACGCCTTGCTTGAGCTCGTAGGCTTGCGAGCGGCCTGAACTGCTTGAGGCGCTGCGAGTATGCCTACACCGGCATGCTCTTCAGCACGCCCTATATCGCTTTTTCGGTGCTTTTTTCTTCCGTGTACATTTTCTTTCCTTCAAAGCGCCGCAGCCCGGCTCCCAAGCTGCCCCCCTACCCGGAAGTAGCCGGACGGACTGCGCCGTCGCTTGTGATCGGCGAAGTCCATGATCCGAAGCGTCCCGGTTCCGGTCGAAAATCCGCGCTGGCTGACGATTCCCGAGCGGGGCCTCTACACCGGCATCGCCGTGTTCGGGGCGATCGGCACCGGCAAGACCAGCGGCTGCATGTATCCCTTTGCCGAACAGCTCCTCGCCTACCGGCGCCGCTGACCAAGAAAAACGGATCGGCGGCCTCGTTCTGGAAGTCAAGGGCGACTTCTGCCACAAGGTCAAGACGCATTCTCGAAAAGCAGCGGGCGCGAGAGCGATTACCTGGAAGTGAGCCTGGATTCTCCCTACCGCTACAACCCGCTCTACAGCGATCTGGATGCCTACGCTTTGGCCTACGGTATTGCCTCGCTCCTGAATAACCTCTACGGCAAAGGCAAGGAACCCTTCTGGCAGCAGGCCTACACGAACCTGGTCAAGTTCATCATCCTCCTGCACAAGGTGCTCTACGATTACGTGACGCTCTTTGACGTTTATGAATGCGGCCATCAACCCGGACCTAATCGAGCAGAAGATCCAGGAAGGGGAAGCGCATGTTCGAGAGCGCGTTCTGTCCTGATCGAATTCGACGTCTTCATCGCCGACCGGCATCTCGAGAACTTACCCTTTTGAGCGCGACCTCTCGACCAACCGGATGCGGCGCTCCGTTTACGCCGGAGCTGGAGGCCTATCTTTCGGAGCAGGGCACGCCTTTTGAGCTTGCCATCGAATCGGGAACGGACGATGCGGCCGACCGGTCCCCTGCGACGGGATCAAGCGCCAGCAGTTTGAAGCCGTCAAACGCTGGTTCTATCAACGACTGGAAGCGCATCGAGCCGCGCCTGCGGACCTCGATTGTCGAAGGCATCTCGGTCTTTCTTTCGCTCTTTGACGACAACCCCGCCGTCAAGCGCGTCTTCTGCCCTCCCAAAGAGACCTACGATCCGGTCGCCAATGCAGACGGCCGCTACGGCCGGCCGCTGCCGCCGTTTGGCGAACTTGATTGAAGCGGGCGCCGTGTGCGCGCTCAATTTTCCCGTCTCGGTCAATCCGGGACTGGCCAAGAGCCATCGGCACGCTCATGAAGCAGGATTTCCAGCGCGCCGTGCTCAACCGCATTCCCCGGATGGAACATGAGCCGCAGACCGCCATTGGCGCGAGGTGCTCTTTCTCTGCGACGAGTACCACTCCTTTGCCACGGTCGGCGAAAACGATCCGTCGCGGCGACGAGAAGTTCTTCGCGCTCTCGCGCCAGGCCAAATGCATCCCGATCGTCGCCACGCAGAGCATCAGCTCGCTGCGCTCCACCTTGCCCGGCGAAACCTGGCGCACGCTCCTGCAAACCTTCCGGACCAAGATCTTCCTGGCGCTTTCGGATGACTTCAGCGCGCGAACGGCAAGCGACCTCTGCGGCAAAGAAGAGCAGCTCAAGCTCAGCTACAGCCATTTCGGAAAACGGGCAGGATGCCGGCGTGAGCGTGCTCACGGGCCGCGCCAGCGCTCATCGCGCGACCTTAAGCGCGAGCAAGGGCTACACGTCGCAGCGCGACTTCACGTTTGAGCCGAAAATTTTCGCGGAACTCAAGAACGCGCAGGCCATCGTTCTGGCTTATGACGGGACAAACCCGCATCCGCCCGAGCTACTGCTATTTGAAACCCTACTATCTCGACCGCAACACGTCGTATTTCGAGCAGTTGCGCAAGGAGGGATTTAGCGCATGAGCTGGGAGGTCATTATTCCGTTTCTGCGCCCGATTGAACCGCTGATTCGCGACCCGGATATTTCGGACATCCTGGTAAACGGCGCCTCCCGGCGTCTTTATCGAAGAACATGGCCGAGCTGCAGGAAGTTCCGGGCGTCACGATGAGCGAGAAATCCTTGCAAGTGGCCGTGCGCAATATCGCGCGGGCGCTCGGCGACGAGATCAGCGCGGAAAATCCGCTGCTCGATTCCCGGCTGCCGGACGGCTCGCGCGTGACGGCCGTGTTTCCGCCCTGCTCCGTCACCGGAACGATCCTGACGATCCGCAAATTTCACTCGAGCGTCTATACGGCGGATGAGTTGGTGCGCACCGGGACGCTTACGCCGCCCTTGCTGGACTTGCTCCGGCGGGCTGTCGAGAACAAGCAAAACATCCTGATCTCAGGCGGCACCGGAACCGGAAAGACGACGCTGCTCAACGCGCTTGGCGCAGTTTGATCGCGCCCGAGGAGCGCGTCGTCATCATCGAGGACACCTCCGAACTTCAGCTAACGCAAACAACCTGGTTCGCCTGGAAGCCCGGCGCGAGCAGCCGGGGCTCCCGCCGTGACGATCCGGGATTTGCTCAGAGCCACGCTCAGCGTTGCGGCCGGACCGCATTCTTGTGGGCGAGGTGCGCGGGGAAGCGGCGTTTGACCTCTTGCAGGCGCTTAATACCGGCCATGTCGGGAATGCTCAGTACGCTTCACGCCAACTCGGCCGGCCAGGCGCATCGCCCGGTTTACGACCTGCGTCCTGCAATCCGGCGTGGAGTTGCCCTACAGAGCCATCCGCCGCAATATCGCCGATGCGCTGAATCTGCTCGTCCACATCGAGCGCAGGCAAGGCAAGCGCTTCGTCACCCAGGTCCTGGCGATCAAGAGCTACGACTCGGCGCTCGACCGCTACGAACTGGAATCCCTGTACGAGCGGGAAGCGGCATCCTAATCGGCTTCCCGCTCGCGCGCAAAAAGGAATAAGACATGTCGGACGACAAGGCCAAAAAAGCGGCTGAAGAGGCGCTCCAGCGTCTCATGGCGGAGCTGGAGCGCGGCCATAGCGAAGCGCTCAAGAATTATCTCTCGGCCATGGGCCGCTTCCACCGCTACAGCTGGAACAACGCGCTGCTGATCCACGTCCAGCGTCCAGCCGCCACGCGCGTAGCGGGATTTCACACCTGGCACGACGTGGGGCGCTCGGTCAAAAAGGGCGAAAAGGGCATCATGATCCTGGCGCCTGTCATCGTCAAGCACAAAGAGACGGAGCGCCTTCCGCTCCCAAGCAGGCGACCCAGGCCCGAGGACCCCTCGCGCTTAGTCGGGTTTCGCACGGCTTACGTCTTTGACGTCTCGCAAACGGACGGCAAGCCGCTTCCTGAATTCGCCCAGACGACCGGCGATCCGAAGGAGTACGGGGACAAACTCAAAGCGCTCGTCGCCAAGCAGGGCATCGCCGTCGAATACGATTCAAGCATTGCTCCAGCGCAAGGGATCTCGGCAGGCGGGCGGATTCGCTTGGCGCCGGGACTCTCACCAGCGGAGGAGTTCTCGGTATTAACGCATGAACTCGCCCATGAAATGCTGCACCACCGACAAAGATGTAGCGCCTTTGCCGGTCGTCGTGAGGGAGACGCAGGCGGAAGCCGTGGCGTTCGTCGTGTGCCGGGGCGTAGGACTTGAAACGAACAACGCGCACGCCGATTACATCGCGATCTACAACGGCGACAAGAAAACGCTCGCCGAATCGCTTTCCGTCATCCAGGAAACCTCGTCAAAGATTCTGGACGATCTTCGTGCCCGCGCAGGAGCGGACCGTATCGCATCCGACGCCCGGCCCGGCTGTTTCTGTCGACTCGCTCGCCATCGCATGAGCCGGGATCGCGCCCTCCGTCGCCACCGGCGGATGTGTCCGATTCCCTCACATGGGACAGATAGGGGATTGAACGCGTGACGGATGCCGCCGCCTATATTAGCCAGAATTTTGAACCACGCGACCGCTTGGCCGTCGTGCTCGTGAATAAGCGAGCCGATCGCGTGTGCCAGCGCATCGCGACCGCGGAGAAGATTGCCTCGCCGGAATTTCAGGCGTGGCTGCGGCGGCAAAACGCCCAGGCAGTATGAGATTTATATGTCCATGAACACGCTGCACGAAGGAGCATGCGGCCGCACCAAAGCCGATATCGCCGCCGTTCGTCACATCTTTATGGACATTGATGAAGACGGCGACCAAGCGCTACGCGACATCCGGCAGCGGCGAGATCTGCCGGCCCCGAGCTTTCTGATGAATACCTCTCCGGACAAATGGCAGGTGGTCTGGAAAGTCGAGAACTTTACGAAGGAGCAGGCCGAAGTACTGCAAAAAGGCCTTGCGCACGAAAGCGGCGCGGACCTGGCCGCTACGGATTGCTCACGCGTGTTGCGGCTGCCGGGCTTCTATAACTCACAAATACGACCGCCCATATCTCGTTCGCTTGGAAATTCCCGCAGTGCCGAAGCAAGCATACCGCCCCGAGGATTTCCCGCGCTATCCACGCGAAGAGAGATCTCCCCCCGTGTCTGGACCGGCGCGCCCGGCTTCGAAACAGGCCTTCGGCGGGCTCTCTCAGTCGGAGCGAGATTGGGGATACGCCAAGCGCGCGCTGGCCCGCGGCGATCCAGAACACCTGGTCGTCGCGGCCATCGCAAGCTACCGCCGCTACGATAAGCACGATCCCCACTATTATGCGGAACTTACCGTAAAAAAAGCGGCAGAGGCGTTGCGTAACACGCTTATCCGCGCCACTTCGGCCGAAGCCCCGGAACGTTGAATTGGACCCAACGTCGTGTTTGGGGGCTTTTTAGGGCTTCGCTTGCACTTATAGAGTTTCTCCGTCGGTCAACTGGACTTCGGCTTTCGCTCCACATGTGCATTGATCCATGCGAAATTGACGGAGTATGCCAGGAATACCGTTTTCCTCGAACTCACCGGACCCGGAGGCGGTCCGCCAGATCATTTTCGAGCGCCTTCGGCGCGAACCGAATTGGAATCAGTTCGACCGGTCGGGCGATGGCTATGGGCCTTACGTGGAATACGTCGGCTCTCCGCAATCCGGCCGCAATGCCTTAGTGTTTGCTGCCGAGGAGGTGTTCTGGCGGTTGATGGTGGAAGATATCGTCGCGCCGGGGATGGACTCAAGTAACCTTAAACTGCCGTTTTTTCACGTGACCAGCTACGGCAGAGAAGTGCTCAGATCGGGAGCTGGCAATCCGCACGATCCGGCAGGCTATCTCAGGCGTCTTCACAAGAAAGTGCCGCGGCCCGATCCGACCGTGCTGGCTTATCTCAGCGAGAGCCTCAATTCCTTCCGCCACGGCGACCGCGTGGCTTCCACGGTCATGCTCGGTATCGCGGCCGAACGGGTGTTTCTACTCCTCTGCGAGTCCTTGAACCCGGCGTTAGCCAGCCCGGCCGAGCAGAAGGCATTTACGAAAGTGCTCGAACGCTTTCCGATGAAGCCCAAGCTCGATTGGGTCCACCAGAAGATCCAGTCAGTAAAAGCGCCCGGGTTTCCGGAGAACGCCAACATCATGGTGACCGCGATCTACGATTTCGTGCGGAGCCAGCGCAATGACCTCGGACACCCGCGCGAGCAGCCCCCCGGCGTGGCGCAGGAAGACGCTTTCGTCAACCTGCAGGTATTCCCACGTTACTACCAGACGGCCGAAGAGGTCCGGGCTTGGCTGTCTACTCAAAAGGTGTGAGGATGCCAATGGTTGAGAATGCAGAGCTACGTCCGAGCGACCAGCCGACGTTCGGTTTGCGGCTGATTAACATTCCGATTATCAACGTTCGGCGTGAATTATTTGATTTTTGCGCACTCCTTCGGGACGAGAACTTCCTCAAGAAGCTCGCCAATCAGCGCGAACCCATCGACATCGGCTATCTCGTCTGGCGAGGCCTGCCCAAGAACATGCTGACGTACTTCCTCCAGCGTGGAATACTTGCCGTGGAAGCGTGCGTCGATGCGGCTGTGGAATACCAGGCGACCGCCGAAGGCCGGTTCGACGAAGCGTTTCGCCAGTCCCGCTCGACCCTGTGAAACGACCCGTCAGGCTCAGCCAAAGTCTTTATAACCGGCTGCCGGGGCTGTTGAACGAGCGCTACAAACTGTGCAACGCGGACGCCGGGCTCTGGCTCCGGACGAAACGTTTCTATCGGGAGATCCGCAATCCGCTCTTCCACGGAATGCAGCTGTCGCAGCCCGCGCCTGATGCAGTTTCGCAGGCCCTCGCTTTTCTGATGGAACTCATGGCCTGGATCGATACCTGGTGCGGTTGGCACCGCATACCGGGAGGCTGAACCGCCAATCGGTGATCGCTGGCCCCGCTCGTAGACGAAGCTCTGGCAGCGGCCGCCACGTGCACCGTGGGCGGATTACCGCGTCCGGTTTTGCCGGTGCCGTTGCACTCGAATGCTGCCGCGTGCGACACCTCGCGGCTGAGCGCATGCCCGAGGTTGCCGGCGTCATTGGTAGGTTTGGGCACCATAGCGGGCGCGCGACACGACCCACATACGCCAGGCAACTGTTGACAGCTGCCCCATCCCACAATCAACACGTTCGCATATGTTAACGGCGCGGGAAAGCGCCGGGCTCGGAATCGGTGCAAGCCGCTCGGAACACTCTCCCGCGTGCGCTACGCGACCGCGAAAAACACGTTAACGGCGCAAAGGGCGGCCTTTGCATACGCCGACCCTTTCAGGGGTGACGTGTCAGGTCATTCATCCGGCGCGCCAGCGCCGTTTTTGGTTCTGCTTCGGGGATTTTATAGAATCCTCCCGTCTGTCAACTGGACTTCGACCCTCGCCCGCGCTGCACGGTAGGTCAGAGTCGAAGCCATTCATACAGACTTCACCGGGACCCGGCGTAAGAGCCGGGTGAGCTTCCAGGGTAGACCCCTGGGGCACAGCTATAACCGCGTTTGAAGTCGCCAACCGGCCCGCAAGGGCCTTGGGGGCGACGGTCGTTCCGGGTTAAATAGCTGGCTCGGGATTGATACGTTCGCCCCCTTTTTTGAACGAGCGTACGAGAAGGGCCGAAGGAGCCTGGCGTCTTTCGATGCTAACCCCGGAGTTGCTTTTTGACCTTGCCGCTGCTATCCCACTTTGGGGAATGTTGCTCCTAGCTTTCATCTTCCTATGTCTACTGGCAAAAACAACAACTTCTCGTTTCGGCGCTAACACGGCTGTTACTCCGGGCCAGAACCGAGCGGATTTGGACAACAGAGTGGATACCGTGGAACAGAAAGGGTTCAAGATTTGGGTAATCTCTTGGATTGTCACAGTTTGCGTTTCGCTACTGGTCGGGGAAGGCATCACACACTTCGTCGAGACAAGAGAATATACACATTTCTTGGTTCTGGCGACCCAGCCGAATCAGACTATCGTGTTGGCGGTAGGACGCAAGCGAATTGAACTCAGAACACCGGGCGAGAGAGCTCGATTCGTCGCGATCATCAGCGGGGCGGACGAAGCATCATTTGGAAGGAGCCATCCGATGGGCCTTATGAACATGAAACTGAATGGCCGGGAACAAAGTTATTTGCTCGGTACAGACGCCTATAACCCGGCTGGATTTTGGCTACTGAGAGACTTCGGTGCCGGAGAATCCCGGCTATGCGTTCTAAAAAGATTCTGTTCGAATGACCTTATAGCGTGGATAAAAGCAGCTTCCAGGAGTAACGGACCTCTGACTTCGACTGAGCCAATCTCCGACCAAGGGGGATCGCGACGCCAAGCTCAGAATGGTGAAAACAGCGATGGGAATAGCGAGGCATTCGCCTGTATTTCGCTAAAAGTACGTCCGAGAGATCCTACAGCATTGATTGCTTGGACAGCTGCGTCAGCAAGCGGTCCAAAACTGCTGCGGAGGTTGCTAATTGCACCTGACAATGGAATTGGTTGTTGAGAATAGCTTACTGCGCTCCCGTACGAGGCCATCGGAGATACCGCAACAGATGAAAAGGTTGAGCTGGCTTGCAGCCCCGTGTAGCCAATCGACACGGACCAGTTGGATACTCCTGAAAGATGCGCCAGGTTCTGGACAAAACCAAGGAAGGGATAGCTGGAGGGTAAGGGGCTAAATATCGACCCAGCCAAGCCCAGCGGAAACGAAGTTGTAGCCCCGACACGCTCTATAAGAGTCTGCTTTTCGCAGGCGTTACCGCCCGCATAGAAACCGAATGCAACGGAAGCACCACCACAAGTTTTCGCAAACGATCCGACTGAAATCCCGGCATCAAAGGTTGGCACCACGCAGAACTGGTTTGGCCCAAAGTCCCAATCGATGTCGAAGCCGAAATCTCCTGTCAAGCCGCTACCCTCACCGCCAGCTCTGAGGCTCAGAGATGCCCCATTTAGATTTCCGTTCGCATGGGCAAACCGTTGGCCGGAAAGGTGGATAATCTCAATCTGGGACAATACGTTGCTGATTGTGATCGCTAGCACCGTATCTTCCAGAGTGATTTGGCCGCTTGGATCCGCTTGATTGATAGGATTGTTGTGACCGTATGTGTACTTATGCAAAGACCTTGGGTCCTGATGGAGTCCCTCAAAATTATCAGCGGTCTGGAACCTAGCCGTCGCCTGATTGTAGTACCGCGTCCGCAAATAATAGAAGCCGAGATTCAGATCACTCTGCTCGCCGGAATAGAGATAAACATTCGGCGTGGTGCCGGGCTGGCTGAGGATGTTGCCGAAGGCATCATAGTCATAGCGATCCGTGACCGCACCAGTCGCATCCGTCAGCATCCTCACGTTGGCGTGTCCGTCATATCCGTAAAAACTGGTGCCGCTGGCCTGACTCTCGCTGATCCGATTGAGGCCGTAGGTATAGACTCGGAGGACTGCTCCGCCCGAGATCTCCTCCAGCACTTGCGCGTAGCCGGTCAGGTTGCGGTCATCCACGAGATACGTGATCGTGACCCCACCTGCTGTTTTCGCAACGCGGTTACCGTCGCCATCGTAGACGATCGACACGGCGCCGCTGTTCTGCCCTGTGAGGTGGTTTTCGAAATCGTAGGCGTAGGTGTTGGAGCCCGAGGCCATCGTGTTGCCATTGGCATCATAGGTATCGCTGGTGAGGCGGTCATCGGCGTCGTAGGAGTAATTCGCCGAAGGCACCCCCGCTACGGTCGATGTCCTCTGATTCCGATTGCCGATCTTGTCGTATTGGTAGCCAATCGTGCCATCGACCGCCGGATTGGCCGCCCCGGCGATCGTTTCCTGCGTCAACCGATACAGATTGTCGTATTGATAGCTGACCGTCCTTCCGCCCAGTTCGCTTACCTGCGTCCGATTGCCCGCCGGTCCAAGCTGATAGGCGTAGCTGGCCAGTGCGGTCGCGCCTTGACTGATGGCCAACGTTTTAAGCCGGTTCAGCGCGTCGTACTGGTATGCCGATTGCACCCCATTCGGGTACGCGTAGTTCTGAAGATTTCCCACGGGATCATAGCCGTAGGTGGTTGTGCCGGAGACCAGCCGGTTGTCCCTCGTTGTGGAAATCCGATTCAGTTGGTCATAGCCGTAGTTGACCGAGGTCCCGCTTGTGTTTGAGGAACGGATCGACAACAGGTCTCCCCCAAGGTCGTAGGTGTAACTGAGCGTGCCTTCGGGCGTGACCTTCTGCAGCAGCCGGTCGCGCAAATCGTAACTGTAGCTGGTTGTTCCGCTGGCATCCACCATGGATTGCCGCTGCCCGCTGTTCGTATATGCGAAGCTCACGACCGGCTGACTCAAACTGGAATCGGGGGTCTTGCTGGTCAAGCGGTTCAGCGCGTCATAACTATAGGTGGTCGTCTTGCCGTTGAAATCGATCTTGGTCTTGAGATTGCCCGCGGCATCATAGGTCATGCTCTCCGACTGACCTGCAGGCAGAGTACGCTTGGTCCGCCGGCCCAGCTTGTCGTATTCAAATTTCGTAACGTGACCATTCGCGTCCGTCTGCGAAATGCGGTCGCCAACCTCATCATAAGCGTACGCCGTGACTTGGTTGAGTGCGTCCGTGACCTGGGTCAGGCGTCCCACTCTGTCGTACTGATATTGGGTCGCGAGATTCGCCTGATCGGTCTTGCTGGCGGTCCGGCCGACCGCGTCATAGGCAGTTTGATCGGTGGTGTTGTCAGGATAGGTTACCAGCGTGCGGCGATTGAGTGCATCGTACTGATATTGTATGACGTGGAGGTTGGCGTCTGTGACCTGGGTTTGATTGCCGACCGCATCGTAAGCAAACGCCGTGGTGTGGTTCAGGGCATCAATCACCTGTATACGTCGTCCGGCGGCATCATATTGGTACTGCGTGGTGTTGAGATTCGGGTCCGTGACAGACGTCACTTCGCCGATCGGGTCGTATTGGGTCTTGCTCGCGCCGCCGTCCGGATAATCGGTTTCAAGGAGACGGCCCACGGGATCGTACCTGTAATTAGTCGTGCGATTGTTGCGATCCGTACTCGAGACGCGCCGCCCATCCGCATCGTACGTCGAGGACTCACTGGTACTGTCCGGGTAAGTGGTCGAAAGCAAACGGCCCATCAGATCGTACGCGTAGGACGTCTGTCGACCGAGCTGATCGATAGTGACGCTTTGTTTGCCGATCGCGTTGTACTGGATCTGCGTGGTCGAGCTGTCCGGATACGTGGTCTGTACGAGGCGGTTCAGCGCATCATATTGGTAGCTCGTCAGCAACGTTTCGGTGCCTTGAGGCGTAGTGCGGGTCTTTGTTTCGGTTTTCTTGTTCCCGTTATTGTCATAGGTGTAAGCGGTGACATTGTTCAGAGCATCGGTTTGCTGGATCAGGTTGCCGGAAGCGTCGTATTGGTACTGGGTGAACGCTCCCGTGGGATCGGTCATCGACTGGCGCAGGCCGTTCGAGAAGTAGGTGTAGGTGGTCTGTTTGCCTGCCGCATCCGTGGTTGAGAGCAGGTTGCCGGTGTTGTCGTAGACGTTCGTTGTGGTGTGATTATTAGCGTCCTTGACCGTGAGCACCTGGTTGCGGCTATTGTACGTGTAGCTGGTCGTGTGGTTTAGAGGATCGGTTTCGGACGTGCGGTTATTATTGGCATCGTACGTATAGATGCGCGCGTTGCCAAGGGCATTCGTTTCCTTGGTGACATTCCCGTCGGCGTCGTAGGTGCGCTGCGTGACGCCCCCATCGGCGTCGGTGACTTTGACGATATTGCCGGCCGGGTCATATTCATTGACCGTGATATTGCCGAGCTGGTCGGTCACGATTTCCTGATTCGTATTCAGATCATGCGTGTAGTTGATGGTATTTCCGAACGCGTCCGTATGGCTCACTAAGCGGCCGGTGGAGTCGTAATCGTTTCGAATCGGCTGGACATGGGCCGGGTCGACGATCGTCAGGAGATCGTGATTGGCGTCGTAGGTATAGCTGCTGACACCGTTCCCCTGATCCGTGAACGTGACCAGATCCCCGCTCGCGTTGTAGGCATACTGCAGGGTATTGCCGTTTGGATCGGTGATCTGGGTGATCCGGTTCTGGGCATCCCGCGCGAAGGTCACGCTCTTGCCGCTTGAATGCGTGATCCCGGAGGGCGTGACCGTAAGGGTGTTGCCGCTGAGATCGGTCATCTTCTGAAGGCCTTGCGAGACGCTGACCTGCAGAACGCGACCGTCTGGCAGGGTAAGCACATATTGATCGGGATCGAATGTCGTAATTAAATCGCTGTCGGTGAGCGTGACAGGGCCAGGAACCGCCCCGGTGACATACGGCTGACTATTGCCCAGGGTGGTCAAAGCCGCGTTCGGCGGTGTTACGCCGGTCGGCGCAAAGCTCATCGCTACTGGCTGATCTTGAATCGGAACGAGCGACTGGCAATTGGAGCTCAAGCCGGCCGTGAATTCGTAAGTCGTGCCATCAGTGAAAGTAAACGTGACGACATGCGGCTTGGTGGCTTGCACGCAATACGAGGGGAAGATCCCGCCGCTGGAGGATTCACTCCAGTTGTCTCCCAAGGCGCCGTTCGTTGTCACGACAACGGTTTTAAGATCGAGAGTCCAGCCCACGCCAAAGTCGCCGTTTCCCTTGTTGCGGCTGTCGTAGGTGCGAATTACCTGAATGGGCAAGCCTGCGACAGGGATGCTCAGATCATTGAAGGAAAGCGTGAAAATCCCGATTTTCAGATTGCGGTCGACGACGAACGTGACCGTCGTCGCTGCGGTTTGCCCGGAGGTATCGACGCCCGTCAACCGGATCGCGGTGTTTCCGTTGAGAAGCAGGCTCGGATCAAAGTTTCCGGTGACCGACGCGGTCGTGCCGGTCGCAAACTGCGTCCAACTCGATGCGCCCGCGGCCTGGTACTCCAGCGTCCAGTAATCCAGGTTGGGACTGGTGGCGGTTCCCGTCACAGAGGTCGGAGCGGTGATCTCGCTTGCCTCCGTTGGACTGGTGATCGCGACCGTCGGTCCAGGGCCCGTGACAGGGCCAAGCACGCTAAAGCCGTTAGGCCCGGTAGCGGTTTGGGCTCCGGTCTGGACCGTTACATTACGCAAACCCGGCGTTGCCGCGGCGCTCACGCTGATTTGCGCGCTTAGGCTGGTCGCGCTGTTCACGGTCACGGAGTTGACCGTAACGCCGGCACCGAAGCTTACCTGGCTGAGGCCTGGAGCGAAGTTCGTGTAGGAGCCCAGGATTGTGACCGAACCGGTTTGCCCTTGCTGCGCGGCGTTCGGGCTGATGTTGGAGAGAAACGGAGTGCCGGTGACCGTAAAGGCGTTCGTGCCGGAAACCACCTCGGTGCCCGTTTGAACCGTAACGGTCCGGGAGCCCGGAAGAGCGGTGTCCACAATGGCGATTTGCGCCACCGCTGTCGTGGGACTGGTGACGGTGATGGGTCCGAAATCGCCGGCCAGCGCTGATCCCACCATGACGCCGAGCCCGAAGCGCGCCTGCGTTTGGCCTTGCGCGAAATGCGTGCTCTGGCCGGTGATGGTGACCGATAGAGTCTGGCCTTGCTGCCCCAGGCTGGGATTTAAAGTGAGCGGTCCCGAAACAGCCTGCTGGACCGTGAAGCCGTTCGCCAGACTCGCGATTTCGGAGCCGCTCGTGAGCGTCACGTTTCGAGGTCCGGTTGTAGCGGCCGGATCGATGTTCACCACGGCCGTCGCAGCGATCGCGCTCGTCACCGTCAAACTGACCACGGTGATTCCGGCGCCAAAAGACGCTTGCGTGCTGCCCTGAACGAAATGCGTGTTTTGGCCAGAAATCGCGATTGGCAGGTTCTGCTGGCCCTGCTGGCCAGCGTTCGGATTGACGGCCGAAATCGCCGGCGGAGCGCCTACCGTGAAACCACCGGTTGCCGTAGCCACTTCCGCGCCGGTTGTGACCGTCACATCGTGAGCGCCCGTTGGTGCGTTGGCGGCGATACTGATCTGCGCCGTCAAACTCGTCGCATTGGCGACGGTGACGGCATTGACCGTGATCCCTGTACCGAAGTTGATTTGCGTCGCCCCTTGCGCGAAATGCGTATTCTGACCCGTGATGCCGATGGCGAGATTCTGCGCGCCTAATTGACCCGAATTGGGACTGACGAGCGTAATCGAAGGCGGTCCGTTGATCGTAAACGCACCAGCCAGCGGAACCACCTCTTGACCGCTCGTGACGATCACATCCCTGGTCCCCGGCGCCGCATTCGAGGCAATACCAATCACAACGCTTAAATGCGTCGCATCCGTCACGGTGATCGCGCCGGGCGTAATGTCGGCCCCGAAAGACACCTGGGTTGTCGACTGCGCGAAGTGCGTGTTTGCTCCGACAATCGCAATCGAAAGGTTCTGCTGTCCAGGCGCGCCCGCGTTCGGGGCAACGGAGACTAGAGAGGGCAGCGGCAGGATCGTAAACCCATTGACGAAAGATGCCTGTTCTGTGCCGGTCATGGCGACAACAGTGCGCAGCCCTGGCGCGGCCGTTAGATCCACGGCGATTTGAGCCGTCGCGGCCGTGGGGCTCGTGACCGTCACCGGCCCGAAGCCGCCGGAAGCGCCGCCACCACCGCAACGCCCGCCCCGAATTGGGCCTGCGTCGTCCCTTGGACAAAGTGCGTGCCTTGGCCGGTAATACTCACCGACGCCGTCTGCCCTTGATAAGTGCCACCCGGATTAAGGCTCAAAATCACGATGGTGGCTGATTGCACCGTAAACACATTGGCCCAAGTCACCACTTCGGAGCCGGTGGTCACTGTCAGCGTTCTCGTTCCGAGCGTGGCGTTCGCAGCGATGGCCAGTTGAGCCGAGACATGGCTCGCATCGCTCACGGTCACGGCCGTTACCGTAATGCCTGCGCCAAGATCGACCTGCGTCGTGCCTTGCGTGAAATGCGTGTTTTGCCCCACGATGGCGACGGGCAGACTCTGGCCTTGCTGCCCGGAAGTTGCCCTCAATGAAATGAGGGCCGGCGTGGGTGCGGTCCCAACCGTGAACACGTTCGGCACGGACACAACTTCCGTGCCCGTGGTGACCGTGAGCGTGCGCGTGCCCAGCGCCGCCGTGGGATCAATCGCCAGTTGCGCCGTGAGGCTAGTCGCGCTCGAGACATTGATGCTGCTAACCGTGATTCCACTCCCGAAGCTCACCAGTGTTGTGCCTTGAGTGAAACGCGTGTTCTGCCCCGTGATCGTGACCTGGAGCGATTGCCCTTGCTGGCCGGAAGCGGGGACCAATGAAGTAAGAATCGGCGTCCCCCCGATCACGGTGAAACCGCCGCTTAGAACCGCTACTTCCGTTCCCGTCGTGACGGTCACATTATGCGGACCGGCCTGCGCCGTCGCCGCGATACTCACCTGAGCCGTCAGGCATGTCGGGCAACTCACCTGGACATTGGTGACCGTAATCCCGGGTCCCAAATCGACGGTTGTCGTTCCTTGGACAAAATGCGTGTTCTGCCCCACGATGGCGACCGGCCCAGCCAGCCCTGCAGGACCTGAGCTGGGCGAAATCGCGGTGATGATGGGCAGACTCGAAGACGCTGTGACTGTGAACCCATTGGCAAGCGTAACGACTTCCGAATTCGTCGTGACCGTGATGGTACGGGCTCCCAGCGCCGCCGCCGGATCGATGTTGAGCACGATATTTAATACCGTCGGGCTACTGACGGACACGGTCGTGGCGGTGACGCCCGCGCCAAAGCTGACCTGCGTCGTCCCTTGCGCGAAATGGGTATTCTGCCCCGTAATCGTCACCGTGGCATTTTGCACGCCCTGTTGGCCCATGTTCGGGCTGACGGAGGTAATAGCTGGAGCTTGCAGAGGTGGATTGACAGTAATCGTTACACCAGCACTGGTATTCAACTGCGAATCGCTGGCGGTTAATTGCAGAACGTAGGTCCCGGCGGCGCTGAAGCCAACGGATTCGGCTACCGCATAGCTTTTACCAGCAATGTCGGGAACGCTCAATAAAGGATTGCTAAAGGTTACTGTGCCTGGTCCGCTTATCGTACTCCAGGACCCCGTAAGCGTGCTTCCATTCGGCAGGCCATCGTCGCTCATCAAACCTTGAAGCTTCACAGTACGAAATGTGATGGCCGCTAATGCCTGGTTTGTGCCTGCGCCTGTCAATCCCTGGCTTCCCGCCGGGACGAATACGCTCAAGAAGGCTCCTGTCTTGCCGTCGTAACGTAAGACTTGACCATTATTGACATCGCCTACGTAGAGATTCCCGGCGGGATCGAATGCCATACCTTGTGGCGAAACAAGCCCATTGCCGGAAGCGAAAACATCAATGAATGCACCGGTTGAGCCGTTGTAGCGCAAGACTGCTCCGCTGAGATACCCACTGAGATAGAGATTCCCGTCCGGTCCAAACACTAACCCCTGTGGTTGATTCAAACCTCCGCTGCCGGAGAGAACAAATAAATCTATGAAGGCCCCTGTCAATCCGTTATACCGACGAACATTAACCTGGTCAGCCACGTAGAGATTGCCATCTGGGCCGAATTGGAGGCCTTGCGGGGCGAAGGCCCCTGAAGCAAAGACATCAATAAATGCACCGGTTATTCCGTTGTAGCGCTTTACGGTGCCATCCCCGTAGTCACTGACATAAAGATTGCCGTCGGGTCCGAAGGTCTGATACGTAGCGACTTGAAGGCCACCGCTTCCCGGCGGAACAAACGCATCGATAAACGCGCCCGTCGAACCGTTGAAGCGCAACACGCCTCGCGGCCCAGCGTTCGCGGCATTGGTCGCGGAAGTGACATATAAGTTATCGTCGGGTCCGAATATGACCCCATCCGGCCAGTAAAGTCCTCCGTAGCCGGCGGGAACGAACTCATCAATGAAGGTTCCAGAAGTTGCGTCAAATCGCAAAATGCGGTTGCTGTTGTTAGCGGCAATAAATAGTTCGGGTTTGATCACCGTTTGATTTGGGCCGGCGCTCACAATAGGCGGCTGATTTAGAGATGCGGTGACCGTAAAGCCGTTGGCGAAGCTAGCTGTTTCTGGACCGGTCGTCAGCGTGACGGTCCGTGCGCCAGGGCTTGCTGCTGCATCGATGCTGATCACAGCCGTCGCGCCAGTAGCGGAGTTCACCGTCAGCGATGCCACCGTGATGCCCGAGCCGAAGCTGGCCTGTGTCGTCCCCTGAACAAAATGCGTATTCTGACCCATGATGGCAGCAGGCAGGTTCTGGCCTTGCTGGCCAAAAGCCGGATTAACCAAAATAATAGCTGGCGCAAGCACACCGCAACTAGATCCGCCGCTAACATTAGTCAGCAGCCAAGTGTCGGCGGCAGTGGTATTAGTCGTCACCAGCGACTCCTCGCCGCCACCATAGTTAATCATGCGATCCGATGAGGAATCATACACCACGTCGCCCAGCGTTCGTTGAGGGCCGCCGCTCAACGAGAGCTTTGTCCAAAACGGACTTGAGCCGGTCCCATCGGCATTCGATAACATCCAAACTTCGTTAGATATGCTGCTTGAATTGCAAGCGACTATCGAGACCTCGCATTGTCCGACCTGGCCGCCGGAGATGATGAAGCGATGAGCGCCTGCTAAATAGATGCTTGCGGAAGTCCCGCTTAGAATTAAGCGAGGGCTCGGTGAACCAGCCAATCCCTGAGCGAGCAGCGGAATCCACGCTGGGGTTCCACCTAGCCCGTTGGCGTTGACAAGAACCCAAACGTCGTTGCGATACAGCGAAGGATCATCGGCAACACCATTAACGACGTCACCTCCTCCGAACACAATTAAGCGGTTTGTTCCCGTATCTAGGTTTGCGAAATGGAAGGCGCGGGGCGAGGGGGCTACGCCGGCGGGATTCAGTTGAATCCAACTTGGTGCGCCGCCAAGTCCATTCGCGTTCGTGAGCACCCACGTATCATTCATACGAGATGGTCCGGGCACTTCGCCCCCAAACACGATCAATCGATTCGCCGCGCCATCGTATAGAGCCTGTGTAAACCGTCGAGGCGCTGGCGGGGTACCGTTAGGCGATAACTGTTGCCATGTGGGAGTGCCTCCCAACCCGTTGGCGTTCACGAGCACCCAAACGTCATTCAAAAGCGTGGAATCTGAATTGCCCGCAAAAACGATCATGCGATTCGTGACCGCATCGTAAGCCGCCGAGTGTCCACGGCGTGCGGAAGGGGGAATTCCTGTGGGATTAAGCTCCGTCCACGAAGAAGCGCCACCCAACCCATTAGCATTAGTAAGAATCCAGACGTCGTTCCTTACAGTAGTGCAGGCTAGACCACCGCCTCCAATTGAGCAATTGTAGCCGCCAAAAGCGATAAGCCGATTAGATGCTTGATCGTAAACGGTCGTGTGTTGTTCTCGAGGTCCCGGGATATTTCCAGCCTGAGTCAGCTGCAGCCAGTTTGTATTCGTCGAAGTGCAGGGTGCGACGGTAAACCCGCCTTGGAGAGTTGCCTGTTCGCTGCCGGTCGTTATCGACACATCATGAACCCCTAACGGTGCATTTGCGGAAATCGTGATCTTCGCAGTCAGGTGTGTCGAATCGGTGACACTTATGGACTCAACTGTAATGCCCTGGCCCAAACTCACTTGGCTAGTGCCCTGTACGAAGTTCGTGGCCAGTCCCATAATCGCCACTGACAGGTTCTGCTGGCCCTGCTGGCCAAGATTGGGATTCACGATCGCGATAGACGGTGCGTTTAGCCCCTTGCACTCGCCAGCCGTGCCGGCATTGAAAATGGCCTGGACTTCTGAAGCGGAGAGCGCGCGACCGAAAAGCTGGAGTTCGTCGATCCGCCCAACCCAGAACTCCTGTCCCGGCGCTCGCGAAAGGTCGACTCTCTTGCCGATATAGGCGGTATTGGTGAGTGGGACGGCACCAGAGAGGGACTGAGTCCATACAAGGTTCCCATTTACATAAAGTAGGGACTGGCCAGTGGTCGTATCGTACGTTCCTACGAGAAGCGTCCAGGTGTTTGGAGGAACAAGCCCTGGGCTGGAGAATTGACCTTCGTTATCCCCATTCGGCCTCCAAAAGATCGCATTTCCAACAATTCCCAATTGGGGTCCCGAAGTTCCAGGCGGCCCCGCAATCTCTCCAAGCTGGGTATAAACCCACTCAATCGAACCTTGCGATTGCTGACTTTGGTCTGCGTAGACCCAGGCCGCTACGGTCACTGCGTTGGTCGAAGCTGGAAAATTTTGCGTGATGCTGAGATACGCGCAGGTGGGACAATTATAAGGTTCGATTGGTCCTGGCTCGTTTAAGCCAAAGGCCCGCCCAACCTCCCCAGGAGGGAAAAGCACGTTGTCTACGAGAGTTCCGTTATTTTGCCCGACGATGTCGTTAGCGTTTCCATCACCAGGCCACCAGCCGAGCATTCCGGAAGGAGGGGAGACACAGGTGTTCCCCGGCTGCACGGTGAAGCCATTGTTCAGGGAAACGCTCTCAGGACCGCTTCTAACCGATACTAAGTGCGCACCCAAGTTGGCGCCTGCCGGGATCGTGATGTTGGCAGTTAAAGCAGTCGCACTCCCCACCGTCACGCTATTTACCGTCATATCCGATCCAAAGCTGACTTGCGTCGAGGCTTGGGTAAAGTGCGTATTCTGTCCAGTGATAACCACTGATAGATTCTGTTGGCCTTGCTGTCCGGCGTTGGGAACCACCGATGAAAGGGTAGGCGCGGCGGAAGCTGAGCTTACCGTGATCGTAAGGTCGGAGTTGCTACTCAGTTGGGAATCGCTGGCCGTGAGCCGGAGGACGTAGGTACCGGGAATCGTAAACCCTACAGTTGTCGAGGCCGAATTCATGTGCCCAGGAGCATTGGAGGCGCTGAAACTTGAATTGCCGAACGCAACGGGCCCAGGTCCGCTCACCTTGCTCCATGTGGCCGTGAGAGTGCTTCCTAAAGGCAGACCGTCATCGGAGAAGCTTCCGTTGAGAGTAGCCGACGTGCTGTTCTCGAACTGGATATAGGCGAGGGCTTCCGAACTGCCCGTTAATCCGCCGGTCCCAGCGGGAACAAAGACGTTTAGAAAGGCTCCCGTATGGCCGTCGTATCGCAGGATCTGGCCACCCGCCTGATCGCCGACATAGAGATTTCCATCAGGGCCAAAGTCAATGCCCGTAGCAAGATTTATGCCGCCGCTCCCAGGAGCTATGAAGGAGTCGATGAACGCTCCGGTCGTTCCTGAGTACCGTCGAACGGCGTGTCCAAGCGGGTCGGACACATATAGGTTTCCGTCTGGTCCAAACACGATGCACTGAGGTTCTTGAAGGCCACCGCTTCCTGCAGGAACAAATACGCCAATGTAAGCCCCGGTCGAGCCGTTGTACCGAAGAACCTGAAGCTCGTCCGCTAGGTAGAGATTCCCGTCGGCTCCAAATCGCAATCCCTGGGGAGCGAGCGGGCTTCCGCCCGATGTGAAAATGCCGAGGAATGCGCCGGTTGAACCGTTGTATCGTTTGACATTTTGATCCCAATAGTCGCTCACGTACAGATTTCCGTCTGGGCCGAAGATCAGCTCGGTCGGCCCTCGAAGACCGCCGCTTCCAAGTGGAACAAAAGCGTCAATAAATGACCCTGTAATCCCGTTATACCGGAGGACCGCGCCTTTCTCCTGCGAATTATGGACGGCTGTTTGACTCGTTACATAGAGATTGCCATCCGGTCCGATCACCATATCATTGCCCATGCTCAGACCGCCGCTGCCAGCAGGGACGAACGCGTCGATTAGTGCGCCGGTCGAACTGTTGAAGCGAAGGACGTCGCTAGTGTTTTCACCCGCCACAAAGAGATCCGAAGTCAAGTTTATTGTTTGATTCGCTCCAGCGCTCACAACAGGGGCTTGATTTAGAGATGCGGTGACCATAAAGCCGTTCGCGAAGGTAGCTGTTTCTGAACCGGTCGTCAGCGTGAGGGTCCGTGTGCCAGGGCTTGCTGCTGCATCGATGTTAATCACCGCCGTCGCGCCGACAGGGGAGTTCACCGTCAGCGAGGTCACCGTGATGCCCGAGCCGAAGCTGGACTGCGTCGTCCCCTGAACGAAATGCGTGAATTGGCCCGCAATCGCCACCGACAGGTTTTGCCGGCCCTGCTGCCCAGAGATCGGAGACACGCTCGTGATCGTGGGAATGGGAGTCGAGGCCGTAATATTGAAGCCGCTCGTCAACGTATCAATCTCCGAACCCGACGTCAGACTGACGTTGTGAGCTCCAATTGCCGTCGCGGGATCGATGTTGATCACGGCGGTGGCCGATGTCGGCGTGCTCACGGTGAGGGACACCACCGTGATGCCCGCGCCAAAATTCGCGGTCGTCGTTCCCTGTACGAAGTTCGTGAACTGGCCGGTAATCGTGACCGGCAAGTTCTGCTGGCCTTGTTGACCTGAGTTGGGAACAACCGACACGATCGTGGGAGAAGCCGGGGTATTCACGGTTACGGTGACATCGGAAGTACTAACCAATTGGGAATCACTGGCGCGCAGTTGTAGCTGGTAGATCCCTGGAAGACTGAACGTCGCCGTCGTTGTTGCGGTGTTGACGACCGATGGAACGTCCGGCACCGCAAACGTGGGCGCGCTGAAGGTGACCGTGCCCGGTATCCCGCCCGGATCGCTGAGAGTAGCATTGGTCAGGACCCAAGTATCACTAAGCAATGAAGGCGATGCCGTATTATAGGTGCCGTTGCCGCCAAATTCGATCATGCGGTCGGACGATATGTCGTAGGCTGCTAGCGCGACTGGATTGGCCGGAGTCCCTGTAGGGTTCAATAGTTTCCATGATGGCGCGCCACCCAGGCCGTTCGCGTTAGTGAGGTACCACGCGTCTTGGAGACCCGTGCAGTTATTGACGTTGTTGCCATTAGTACAACCGTTATAGCCGCCAAAGACTGTAAGATGATTATCGGCAGAATTGTAGGCTGCGCTTGGGTATGAGCGTTGCGACGGCGATCCCGGGTCGCCATTGGCGGTGAGTTGATTCCAAGTCGGACCTCCACCCAGCCCATTGGCATTGGTCAAGACCCATGCGTCATTGAAGAACGAAGGGTGGTATTCATCGCCTCCGGCGAAGATCATGAGTCGGTTCGACTCAGGATCAAAAGCGGTTACGGGGCTCGAACGGCCGGGGAAGCGCTCCTGCCGGCGTCAGTTGAATCCAGGCCGGCTGCGCCGCGCCCGTTCCGTTCGCGTTGGTTAAAACCCAGACGTCATTTAGCAGGGGCTCCGTCGCCGTATGACTGCACAAACATCCACCGAACATGATCAGGCGGTTGTTTGAACTATCGAATACCACGCCCATGTAGCGGCGAGCCGATGGCAGGCTTCCGCCAGGCGACAATTGAATCCAAGCCGGAGTCCCACCCGTTCCATTGGCGTTCGTGAGAACCCAAACATCGTTATAGAATTGGGTCGTGCCGACGCCGCCAAAGATGATCAATCGATTGCTGACCGGATCGTATGCGCCAGATACACCGAATCGAGGCTGTGGAGGAGTCCCTATTGGAACCAACTGCGTCCAGAGGGGAACTCCGCTTAGTCCGTTGGCATTGGAGAGAACCCATACATCGTTGCCCAGTTGGGCATTACCAATAGATCCACCGAAGATAATCAGGTGATTTCCTGGGGAATCAAAAGCGACGACGCCCTCATTGCGCCCCGGCGGCAGAGGACTCGGCGGACTAAGATGGATCCAGTTCTGGTCGCCCGCGCTGAGGGGTGCGCTGAGAGTGCTCCAGGTCGCGGTAAGAGTAGCTCCGAGGGGCAGTCCATCGTCGCTGAAGGAGCCGTTTAGTGTCGCGCTACCCGGCAACGTTATCGACTGATTGGGGCCGGCGTTGACGACCGGCGGCTGGTTCGTGGATGCGCTCACGCTGAACCCATTAGGCAGCGAAGCCACCTCGCTGCCCGTCGTTGCTGTCACGGCCCGCAGCCCTGGCACGGCCGAGCCAGCGATGGTGATTTGAGCCGTCACGCTGGCGGCATTGGCGACCGTTAGGCTGTTCACGGTAATGCCAGCGCCGAAACTGGCCGTGGTAGTGCCCTGCACGAAATGCGTGTTCTGGCCAGTGACGGTCACTGAGAGATTCTGTTGGCCTTGCTGTCCGGCGTTGGGAACCACCGATGAAAGGGTAGGCGCGGCGGAAGGTGAGCTTACCGTGATCGTAATGTCGGAGTTGCTACTCAGTTGGGAATCGCTAGCGGTGAGACGGAGGACGTAGGTGCCGGGAATGGTAAATCCCACGCTCGTCGAGGCCAAATTCGTATGCCCAGGAACATTGGAGACGCTGAAACTTGAATTGCCGAACGCAACGGGCCCAGGTCCGCTCACCTTGCTCCACGTCGCCGTGAGAGTGCCTCCTGAAGGTAGACCGTCATCGGAGAAGCTTCCGTTGAGAGAGGCCGACGCGCTGTTCTCGAACTGGATGTTTGAGAGGGCTTCCGAACTGCCCGTTAATCCGCCGGTCCCGGCGGGTACAAATACGTTTAGAAAGGCTCCCTTATGGCCGTCGTATCGCAGGATCTGGCCTCCCGCCTGATCGCCGACATAGAGATTTCCATCAGGGCCGAAGGCAATGCCCGTAGCAAGATTTACGCCGCCGCTCCCAGGAAATACGAACGAATCAATGAACGCTCCGGTTGTTCCTGCGTACCGTCGAACGGCGTGTCCATCCCCGTCATCGACGTAAAGGTTTCCGTCTGGACCAAATACAATGTCCTTTGGCTCGACAAGGCCGCCGCTTCCTGCCGGGATAAATATACCCACATAGGCCCCAGTCGAGCCGTTATACCGAAGGATCTGAATCTCATCAGCAAGGTAAAGATTCCCGTCCGCTCCAAATCTCAATCCCTGGGGATGGAGCGGACTTCCGCCCGACGTGAAAATGCCGAGGAACGCGCCGGTTGAACCGTTGTATTGCTTGACATTCTGATCCCAATAGTCGCTCACGTACAGATTTCCGTCTGGGCCGAAGATCAGCTCGGTCGGCCCTCGAAGACCACCGCTTCCAAGTGGAACAAAAGCGTCAATAAATGATCCTGTAATCCCGCTGTACCGGAGCACCGCGCCTTTCTCCTGGGAATCGTGGACAGCCGTTTGACTCGTTACATAGAGATTGCCATCCGGGCCGATCACCATGTCGGCATCAAAGTTCAGACCGCCGCTGGCAGTAGGCACGAACGCGCCGATTAGTGCGCCGGTGGAACCGTTGAAACGAAGAACGTCACTCGTGTTTTCACCCGCGACAAAGAGATCCGAAGTCAAGTTTATTGTTTGATTCGGTCCGGCGCTTACGACGGGCGCTTGATTCTGAGTTCCGCTCACCGTGAACCCATTTGGGAGTGAGGCGATCTGCACGCCCGTCTGCGTCGTGACAGTACGCGCACCTGTCGCGGCTGAGGCCGCCACGCTCAATTGGGCCGTTGCCGCCGTCGCGCTGGTGACGATCATGGGGCCCGCTGCGCCAGCCGGGGACGCCTCCTACTGAGATGCCAGGACCGAAATTGGCCTGCGTGCTGCCCTGTAGGAAATTCGTGTATTGCGTCGTGATCGTGACCGTTAAAGAAGTACCGGGAGAGGCGGCGTTCGGAGTAATGGAAAGAATCTGGGCTGGAGGAATAACCGTCAGCGCCGCTGGGTTACCACTGGAAAATGTGTTGCCGAGCGTCGTTTTCCCGCTCAAAGAAACCAGATAAGGCGTGGACGTCGAAATACTGACTGCGGCAGGAATCTGGAACGTCACCCGGCGGGTGCTCCCGACGATGGTTGTGATCGCCGAAGCAGCCGTTGTCGCCGTCGGCCCTGCCCCCGCCGTAGCCGGCTGGAAGCTGAGCGTGACTTGATCCGGCGTGATCGGATCGCTTGGGAAATTGTTGCCCGTCACATTGATGACAGTAACGGCCGATTGGCCACTGGCCGGGGAAGTCGCTGGTTGCAACGTGATCACCGTGTCGGTGGCCGAGGTAAGCCGCGCCTTTGGCGCGGATGCGGCAAAAGGAGTTTTAAGGGGCGCGGCTGCGTTTTGCGCCAGCAGCGTGTTATCGCGCGGAGTTGGCTTGGCCGAAGGAACGGAACGGATTTCTCCGCCCGCGACTCGAGTCGCACCAGTGCGGTTGGCCGGGACCGAGAATCCGGGACCGCCGCTGCAAAGCGTTGCGGAAATGCAAAGCGCGACGAGCCCTGCTTGCAGGGGGTCGCCATTTCCTCGGCGTGTGAACATGATGCGAGTACTCCTGGGCGGACGCCGAATTCACTGAACGCGGCGGCGGCGATAGAACAGCAGGGCCCCGAGGATCAACGCTGTCGTCAGGTATGTGCCAGGTTCGGAAACGGCGGCAAACGTTCCTGAAACGCTGATCAAGGTGAAATCGGTGCCCGGGGTGAGATCGACGCCCGATGACGGAAGCAAAGTGGCTATCAAATCCGGCGAGGTCACGGTGAAAGTCCGGCCATCGGCCAGTTGAAAGTGGGTCGAACTGAGCATCCCCGCGAACAACGCTGAAGTAATCATTGTTGTGTCGGCAAACTGAAGACTGCCGGGCTGCTCGGCGCCGGGTGCAAGGTCGCCCAGCATAACCGGAAGACCTGTTAGACCGGGTTCCGTAAGGGTCACGGCAGTCTGCTGGAAGATGAGCGTATCCGTCACGGGAAAATCGGGCGGCAAGGCGAATCCGCCTGACGCGGGATCGCCGGTGTAATTGCCGATCGTGAACCCGTTGACGCCGGGGGCGCCCGGTGCGCCCGGAATCAGAACGTCAAACGACAACACGCCGACGTCGATCGTGGCGGCTTGCGCGAGCCCAAAGGCCAACAGCATGGGGAAAATGGTCCGGTATACGGTCCGTCTCATTGGCGGCTAGGCTCCTTCGTCGACAAATATTCAAAAAATATTGAAGAGCGATAGTACGCCCGATCTCGAGGCGGGTCAAGTCCTCTTTTGAGTTTTTTCTAAAAAACCTTTCACATGACAGGCGTCAAATGACGACATCCTCCTGGCGTGCGGTTTTGACGTGACTGGACAACCCGCTGCAGGGCAAGAATGCCGCTAAAATAGAAAAACTGGCACTTCCGTATGGCAGCCGATACCGGGCCCAATGATCGCACCGCGCCTCCCGAAGAGGAGCGCCTCCAAAGCTGGAACGAGATCGCCGCGCACATGAAGCGCGGCGATCGCACAGTCCAGCGTTGGGAAAAGAAGGGCTTGCCCGTCTACCGGCATGCCGGAACCGGCAATGTGTACGCCTATCGCTCCGAACTGGATAGCTGGTCCAAACCGTCCATTCGGTCGATCCTGCCGCCGGACGAAATCGCGGCGGCCGAAGTGGCGGTCGGAAGCGGCCCCGAACCGCCAGCGCCTGAGGTAGCGCTCTCCTCCCTTGAAGCTCTCGATGGATCAGCTCAGGCTGCCCCAGCGCATAGCTTTCCTATCCGGTTCTGGCTTAAACAAGGCGCCATTGCGGTCGGTTGGTGTGCCCTCGCTGCCGTTCTGGCCAGCGCGGTCCTGGCCAATTCCTATGGAGTGGCTATTTTGATGCTTTGGGTCGGCGCGATTTTCATGCTGGCACGTCTTGGACGGACCTTGTTTCAACGGGTCTTTATCGCGCTCTATCTTATCGCGGCCATGGCCTACACCGCCACCGCCACCACGATGCCGGAATTCCAGGAGGCGGTGATCAATTCCACGACGCTCACCCCTTCCTCCGCTTTCCTTTTCGTGCTGGGTCTCAAATTCATTCCGCTCTTTGTCCTGGTCCTGGGTTATGCGATTGCCTATCTCGGGGCGTGGCTCCGTGCCGGGTGGCACAAAGCGTATATAGCCCTGGGGATCGTGTTCCTGGGCGTGGAAGTCGTTTTTCTTGGATTCACTTCAGGCGACGACCGGGTGTGGATGGCAGGATGGCCTGGACGTTGGAACCTCTTGATCGCTTGCTCGGTAATTCTCGGTTTAAATCTGGCCGTTTGGCTGGCAGGGCGGCGCTATTTCCAGGCTGAATCGATTTCCAATTTCAGGCCGCTCGTTCTTATTGTCGCCGTGGCCTATCTGGGGGTGGCGGTCGCCGCCTTCTTTGTAGATCATGAGCAGAACCTCATTAACCGTTATTACCTAGATATGCGCTGGCCGGAAGCCTACGTCGCCGCCAATCCGGACGCGATCCGGAATGTTCCCAACTCCTGGCTAAATGATCTCAAGACCGAAATCGGCCCCGATTTGGCTGCGCTCCTGAACGATCCGGGATTCCTTGAAGCGCTCCATCACGGCCGGTTCTACAAGCAGCATTCCGATGAGCCGTTCCAACTGCGGAGGCGGACCGTAATGTATGCTTACCGTCCAAAACCGCAGCCACGATCCGCTTTTATAACCATCCGCTTCCCGAAAGAATTGGCCGACGCGCTTCGATTCGAGCCCATTGGCATAACAAAATAATCGGAGCCGACCTCTCGAGGTTCTTTGACGGCGCGATGCTGCTCAAGACGGAGCGCTACTCGACAGAAGCTCCGCTGGCGAATTCCATGAGATAGGACGGCCGAAATTTGGATCGCTAACGCATTCAGAGGTGTGGCGCCCGTGTGCTAACGATGTATGAACCATCCTTCGATAGGAAAACGACGATCATTCTCGATCGGGCCGCTCGCCAATGCATTCGGACCGGCCAAAGATTCTAAAAGGGGAACGAGATAGCTTATGTCCGATCGGGGCTCGGAATCAGAGTACGCGGATCTTATCATGAATTATGCCGAGACGGCCCGGTTCCTGGGGGTAAGCGAGCGCAGTCTGGAACGCTATGTCCGCGAAGGGCTCATCCCTTATGTGCGCCTCCCGAGACGCGGCGCGTGGGCAGGCGTGCGGTTTCGCCAGTCGGAACTACTCAGGTGGCTTGAACGTCAAACCGTGAGACCTCGACGTTTCAAGACGTCCGATGTCGGGCGGGAGGGCGTATGAGCAAGATCAAGGGAGTGTACCGGCGAAACGGCGTCGTCCATATCCGTTACCAGGACGAGAAAGGACAAATTATCCGCGAGAGCACCCACCAGCGCAGCCCCAAAGTCGCCGAAGCGATTCTCGCCAAGCGCAAGTCGGATGTGGCCATGCGGATCAATTTTCCGACGCGTCAATATGAGGAGATTCGCTTCGGGAACCTGCTCGATTATTGGTGGGACTTGCATGGCCAGCACACGCGCAGCCGTTTCGAATATCGCCTGCCCCGGGTACGCGAGCGTTTTGCCAGCCTCAGGGCGCGGGAGATGACGTCTGACGTCGTTGAAAAATTCCTGAGCACGCTTCAGGCAGACGGCTTCGCAGCTTCCACCATCAACCAGCACCGGACGATTCTCAATAGCGTCTTCAACTTTGCCATCAAGCGGCAGAAATACGATCGTAATCCCGTGAGCGCCGTCCCCCAAAGAAAGGAGCCGCCAGGCCGAGATCGCTTCCTTCCGCTGGCCGATTTCAAGAGGCTCACGGACGAATGCCGCTCGGACCCCGCGTTAAACGCTTTCGTTTGGATCGCGGCCACGACCGGCGCTCGCAAGGGCGAGATCCTGTCTCGCAGATGGGAGGAGGTGCAAATGGAGGGCGCGGCGCCGCACCTCTACATCCCCCGCTCGAAGAATGGACGCTCGAAACGCCTTCCACTGGCCGATGAGGCTATCCGCGCGCTGGAGGCGCTGCCGAGCTATAAAAGGGGCGAGTATCTCTTCCCGGTGGACCGATCGAACATTCGATACGCCGGCAAACGGGAATACCTCTGGGACATCCGAAAGCCTTTTCAAGCGGCCTGCGACCGGGCAGGCGTTAAGAAGCTACGCATCCACGATCTTCGCCACATGGCGACGACGATTCTGTTCCTGGAAGGCATTCCTGAAGCGATCATTCGAAAGATGACCGGGCACCGCAGTCGGGAACTGGAGCGCTACGAACACTTGTCGCCGGGTCTCAAGCGCCAGACTGTGGAATTGATCGCCAGAATCCTTACTGGCACGCCTACTGACACACCTCGGCCCCCGAGGGAAGATCAGGAACTGGAAGTGATTGAAAGGAATGGCGGGGACGACGGGGCTCGAACCCGCGACCTCCGACGTGACAGGTTTACGTTCCGGCCTTGTCAGACTAATCACTTGCTTGTGTTTTCAGCAGATTGCAGGCGTCAAGGTCCGACATGGACCGTCATGAAACGACCTGAAGCGATGCATTTAGTTCACGCCTACTTCACGGATTCAGTCGAAGTGTCCGTCGCGTCTGTATAGCAGCGACCTCGTCGCGGAGCGCTTCGATGATTCCAGTGGACTTCAGCCGGAAACCCTCCCCTGAGCTTTGCCCATGTTGTAATTGGGACGCTTAACATTTTACGGGTGGGAAGCAGTTTTCCCCATAGCTCCGGAGCACACGGGACGATCTGGCGATAGTTCCGGGCGCTCGGGTGGGGTACGAGTCCGGGCCTCCATCCCGACCCTGAGCGGGCGGATCATCAATTTGGGCTGGTTTTTTTGTCGAATGGTAGCAACTCTGGTTGCAGCGGATCACCCTCCGGATTAGACACTCTGATCCAGGAGCGGGGTCCTGAACGGTTCCCGTCGAGCAGACTGGTTCTGAATCGCTTTCTCACCTCAGCTTCGATCAGCAGGCAGCGCTGAGAAATTCGGTGCGGAAACATTTTTCCCCGTAGATCGCAGGTCGAGTTGCTCCCGAAACAACATCAGGGAATTTCTAATCGGTAATGCCTTTTGGAATCTGGGTAACCTTGCGCGCGTTCGAGGTGACGAGTTTAAGAATTTCAGATCGGGAAACACTTTTCCCCATAGATCCTGAACTGCTGCCGCATTTCTGGGAGCGGATCTCATAACGTTCTGCGGGAAGCGTTTTTCCCCATAGCTCCCGATTGCGAGGGCAGCTCGGAATCTGATGAGCCTACCGATCATGTTCAGCAATGGAAACTTACGCGGGCTTTATAGCTGACTCGGCATGCGCGGGATGAACTTGGCTACCAGAACGGTGCTCGGCGGCAAGGGTTCACTTCGCCGCGGCCAACAAGCCCGCACCCTCGCCTCCCGTGCGCCGTTCCGGCCAGCGAATGACGTCGGACGGGCGGCTCCATACGGGAACCGGATGCAGACGACTTCTTCGTCTTGCGAAAGACGAAAAACCAGGTTGGAGTTAGACAAACAATCATAGAAGGTTAGACATGTTTGTTGCTCGAGCCCAACGATGCGACTAGACGTGCCGACCACGTATCAATGTGCTGGCGATCAGACGGCGCGGGGATACTGCGATGACCCAATTCTTCCAGCGCTCGCGCGTGTTCGAGAAGCACGCGCCGCCGTGTCGCCATAGATGTCCGATCCGCCAATGTTTCCAGCGACCAGAGCAACCGGGCAAGAACGGCCACGTTACCGCCGGCGTTCTGGCGAATCTGGTCGTACGCCTCCCCAACCAAGCCGATAAACGTAGGGCCGCGGGTCAACAGCCGCAACTCGCCATCCTTGGTCCGGTAACGCGATTCGATCTGGCGGCCAGCCAACCGGATAAGTATCGCCGTAAGGTAGTCGACGCACATGACCGCCGTCGTGGTGTCATTGATCCCCGGCGACAGAGCCTTCATAGCAACATCGACTAGTTGCCGTATGCCAAATGCGGCATCCTGGTCCATCGTCCGTTGCCGGCCGACCACGCAAGTCGAGCCGAGTCGCCGGAGATCCTTCTCGTCCAGCGGGTTGGCCCCGAGAGCAGACACGACCGGAGTTCCCTCGATCAGGAATTCGCCGATGGCCCGCTCCATCCGGACCACCATTCCACGCTCCGCAGCGAAATCCAGTAACTCCGCCGTGTCGATCTCTTGGATATATCCGGTTTGCGGGGCCGGGACAGCGTGCCATCTCTGTCCTGGACGGCTCAATTCGAATTGCGTTTCGTCGGCGTCCTCATGGCCTGCCCCTTCTGGAAACAGATGATCAACGGCCTTGAGTGTTTCCTCGGAGACCTCCGCGAGAATCTGGGAGGCCTGGATGGACGTCGCAATGTGGTGGATAAAGAAGACCAGAAACGCGATCCCGACGAACCCCAGGACCAACCCGAATAGCATGGCTAATGAGGGGACAAACGCGCCTTCGCCTCCCCCGCGAATGGTACGGAGCACCACCAGACAGTATGCGAAAATGCCGACGAACACGCCGAGCACGGTTTGGTTGATGCGGTCGCGCATAAAGTTGCGGAGGACCCGGGACGTGTACTGGCTGGACGCTAGCGAGAGGGCGACGATGGTGATCGAGAACACGACTCCGGCCACAGTGATCATGGAACTGGCGATGGCCGCGAGCAGCCCTCGCGAACCCGCCGCACCGGCGCCAAACAGCAGTGGCCACCGCGCGAGTATTTTCTGATCGACCAACGCGCTCGCTTGGATCAGACCAATCGCGAGTGTGATGGCCCCCAAAATAATGAGTCCCGGCACGAACCAAAAGGTTGAGCGTACGTGGTAGAAGTACTGGCGTAATTTGTTCACGAAGCCAACTCCACGTTTCTCATTCGCCGAACTCGCCGACCTCTCCAGGCTGCTCGCTGCAGACGCTCGATGTCATCATCCCACGCTCGGCGGCAATAGCCGAGTGCGGGAAGCGATACTCGGGGCGCTAAGAAACGACCTGGAGGTTTACCGAGGTCGCGCGTCTGTGTAGCGCCCATCAGATCAGGCAAGGTATATGCACAAGGCGACGAACGTCACATAAGCGGTGATCACTCCGATCCCCATCTTACGGTCTAGACCTCGGCCGACCGCTAGAATACAAACAACCGCCACCGTCATTAGCAATAGCCACCAGGTATCGAGATAGCCTCCCGGTGTGTGCGCCGTCAGATCGCCGAAAACCAATGACGGGATCGCCAGCCCAACCAGGATGTTGAGACTGTTGCTATTCATTGCCTCCGTCATAACCGCGGAGCCACGGTGGCGTTGCGCCAAGCGAATGGCGGTGTAGAGGTTGGGAATACCCGTGAGCACGGCGAGAACGAGAGTGCCCAGCAGGCTGCGCGGGAGCCATCCCGAAGTCAACGAGGTCGTCGAGCGAACCAAACCGGTGCTGCCAAGAACCATCACTACGAGAGCGACGAAAACGAAGAATGCTAGTTTCAAGACGCTTGTCTGGGGCCGCTCGATCCCGTTCGGGCCGCGCTTTGGCGGGGCAAGTTTACTGGCTTCGCTCTCCCTCTCGTCTTCCGCTCCAGCTTGCTGGATTTCCCTGGCGTGTTCCTCTAACTCACTGGCTGCGGAAACGACGAATCGCTTCCAGGACGCCGGCAGCGGCAGCCGTTCCAAGGAGCCACGTCGTAAGGCCAACAGGACGACGTAAGGAACAAGGATTGCCAGCGCCAGGCCAAAGATCAAAGGCGGAGGGGCGGCCCCCAATACGAGCGCTACCGCCACGACCGTGACCAGAATGCCAACACCGCCATTCAGCAGCACGGCCGCTCGCGGTAACGAGATTTGGCCCGCGATCACCGCGGTCACCCCGAGCAGGGACGCCAAGTTGAACAGATTGGACCCGAAGACCACCCCGATGGCGACATCCTTCTGGCCCGAGATCATCGACACCACGGCGGCGGAGATTTCCGGCGAATCCGCGCCCAGCGCGGTGATAAACCCCAATAGTTGTTCGGGAATATTCAACCGTGGGCCTAACCTGGCTAACGCGCGCGAAAGAAAGACGCTGCCGCCGATCACCAGTGTGAGGCTACCGAGAAATACGAAGATGGAGTAGAAAAGGGGCATGTGCGCCGGAATTCCAGTCTAGCTGCGGTTGTCCACCATACGCCGAAAGAGAGAGCAAGGGCATTGCTGCCGACAACGGCTACTCCACAGGCGGCCGGACCGCCCTCGAATGCGTTCCCTCACGCACGAGCCTGAATCCCCGGCTTAAAGAATCAAGTCCCTCTCCTTCTGCCGACGGCGCGCAATCTCCAAGGCAGTTACGCACGCTGATAACCACAGAATGCCACCGGCGTATCCACCAATCACATCACTGAAATAATGTACGCCGAGATAGAGGCGGCTAAATCCAATCGCAGCGATCAGTATGATGGAAGCAGCAATGATCGTAACTTGCAAGAGCTGACGCGTTGCCCAGAAGACCACCAGGAAATAAGCAAGCATGCCATAGCCCACCAGCGATCCCATTGCATGCCCACTTGGAAAGCTGTAGCTCGTGCCGTGGAGGAAGGCGGCCGCATAGATGGGCCGTGGCCGCTGAATGATGTGCTTGAGGGCGGTATCAAGAATACTCCCGCCGGCGAGTGCCGCCACCCAGCCAGCAAGAAGAAGCCCCCGGCGTCGCCAAGCAAGCCTCACCACAACCAAAACTGCCAAGGCTGCCATAACTATTGGTGAACCGAGCCAACTTATGGTGGCAAAGATCCTCAAGCCCGATGGCGTAGCGTGCTGATGGAACCAGTCCAGCAGCGTGAGATCGAACCGCGTCAGCGGGTCATGAGTGATTACATCTTCCGTCACGCCACCGAACATCCATAGTGCCGTGAGACTGATAATTAAGCCGATTGTGAGATGCAGTCCCAGGTATCCGCCTCGCTCAAATCGTCTCACCATGAAATTCCATGCGTGAGGATGGCGTTCATGAAAGGCCTGCAGCTTGTGGGAGTTCCTGATCTGATCGACGCGATTCCACACCCGCTCCGATACCCAATCGGAATTGGCTTGAAACCAGCGCGCACCGAGCGCCAGCGCTACTATCAATGCAACGAAGAGCGCTAGAGCCAGGCTCACCTGGCCGATGTAGCGCTCCAGTTCTGGTAAATTCCGGCCGAAAATGTATCCAAGCGTTCCGAAGACCACCGACCACACGATTCCCCCCGCCGCGTTGTATGCCATGAAAACGCCATACCGCATCTTTCCAATTCCAGCGAGCACGGCAGCCCAGGTGCGTAGTAATGCGATAAACCTGCCAATGAAGACGGTCTTGGGCCCGTGACGGTCAAAGAAGCCTTGAGCCCGACGAATGTGTGATTCGTTGAGATGCACGAACCGGCCGTAGCGTCGAACCAGCGCGAGACCGCCCTTGCGGCCGATCCAATAGCCGCCGTTGTCGCCCAGGATCGCCGCGGCTGCTGCGGTTGCGACGACTGCGTAAATGGACAAGTGCCCGGACGCGGCAAGAGCGGCGGCCGTGACGAGCGCCGTCTCTCCGGGAAGCGGAATTCCGAAACTCTCGAGGCCAACCAGCAGGAAGAGAAGAACATACCCATAGGACTCGATAAGACTCGTGATCAAATCGTGCATAATTCCGTTCTCAAAACTCCTGCGCAACGATCGCGTGTCATGGCGTGGCGAAGTAAAAGGCAATTCCGAGGAGGGTGTAGACGGCCACGAGCAGCACCCCCTCGAACCAGGTAGTCTCGCCGTCGGCGGCGATGGAGTTTACGACGAAAACCATTCCTACAATCGCAATTAGCTCCAGGGGATTGGAAAATATCAGGTTCATCGGATGCCCCACGAAATGCGAGATCAGCACCAACGCTGGGGCGAGCAGAAGAGCGACTTGAACACTCGAGCCCAGGCAGAGACCCATGACAAGATCCATTCGATTCTGCCGGGCGAAATAGGTTGCCGCAATTATCTCTGCTGCATTGCCGATGATCGCGAGGACGACCACGCCCAGGAACAACGGGCTTAAGGCTAAGCGGTCCGCGGTCGCCTGTAAGCTCCCCGAAATCAAATTGGCTTCCACCGCTATAAGGACAGTGCCACCCACGAGAATGGCCAGACACTTCCGCAACGGCCAGGTTGACGGCTCAGGTGATTTGAGGGATGCAAAAATATCGCGGCGCGTGATGAGGGTATAGACCAGATTTGCGGCATACACCAGAAGCAAGACGACAGACACGCTGATGCTGAGGTTCTCATCTAACATTCCAGTGTTCCGCCCGGAAGATAGGCGCCGCTCGTTGTAGTCGAATATCGCAGGCAAAAGCAGAGCGATGACACCGAGGATGAGGAGGCTGCCCAGCGATCCGGCACGTTCCCTCTGGAAGGTTAACTTCGGGCGCGTGACGCCCCCGGCCACGATTGCGACCCCTAGCCCTAGCAGGCTGGTGCCGATCAGGGAACCAGTGATCTGCGCCTTTACGACCGCCGTGTGCCCCCGGCTCAGCACAAACAAAGCGAGGATCAATTCCGCAATGCTTCCGAACGTAACGTTTACCAGCCCGCCGAGTGATGGCCCCGTCCGGCCAGCCAATTGATCCGTGGCGCGGCGGATCCAGTCGGCAACCGGAATGATCGCCAGCCCAGCAGACGCAAAAACCCAAAGGGGCGCGGCATGGAGGCCGTAGGCCAGGATCAGCGAGATTGGGATGAAGAGCAGCAGACCCGCGATAATCATCGCATCTGTTACAGACCAGTTAATCACGCTTCTGCTTCGATACCTCCTTGGCATGCTCCTGGTGCGCGTTCCCCACACGCCGCTAGTTGGGGCTTGCGACCGTTCCATCGACCTTCACTCGATGAACTTTCTTGCCTTTCTCGTCCTCCGCATCGATTACATGCCCAAACGGAAGACGAAGATACGCGCCGTGTTTGTATCCGTGAGCACCGCTCCGTTGCGTGGGTATTTCTCATCGACGCGGGCCGGCTGAAACAGATCAGGGTCGTCGTAGGCATACACGCGGTTATCGCTGACGGACGTCGTTAGCTGGATTGCCTCGAACAATTCTTCCGCCCCCAACGCACGAATATGGCGACCTCATTTGCCGCGGGGTCGATTTGTCAGTCACATAGGAAACGATTCGTTCGACGTTCCGGGCGAAGCTGTGACGCTCGGGGGAACTCGAGAGCCTTGAATTCACGATGAAGATACGGCAATGCGTCCGGTGTGCGCCCGTGCCGATCCGGCTGAGTATTCAGGTAGACGCTCAAGACGGGCAACGTGGTGGGCTCAAAGGCCACCAGTCGCGACAAGGCCTCGTCGAGGGTGGTCGCAAGATGATCGGTGACAGTGGATGAGATGGCAGTGCGAGAGCACGCCGTGCTTCAAAGGAAAGGGATTTCCCGATCGAGCTGGAGTTGATGCGGAAGCTTAAGAACTTCTTGAAATGGTTTTTCATGCTTTTGACACCGTTTTGACCTTTTTCCGGCTACCGTAAGGACGGTGCTTCGGGCGCAGCAATTTACCGCTTCGGCACGAGCGCTCGTGCCCCGACACGGCGGAAGAGGAGATTAAAGAGCATGAAAAAGAATGTGATGGCGTTCACAGCGGCCTTGACTCTGCTAGTGGGTGCGGCCTCGGCGGCCAATAAGATCGACATCCGCACATGGAAGCTCGACCAAGAAGGGCGCGACGGATGGAGCGTCAAGAAACTGATAGGTGCTAAAGCTTTCGGCCCGAATCGGAAGGAGATCGGCAACGTCGAAAACGTCATCTTTGACCCCGATGGCAAGGTGCGAAAGCTGATCGTTGCGACCGGGGGCTTACTCGGTTTCGATGAGACGCCCCTCGCCGTCAATTGGAAGGACGTAAAAATCGGTCCCGACATCGATTACGTCAACACGCCGATCACCGTGGAGAGTCTCGAAAAATACGGGTTGTTCGACGGAATGCCCGATAAGGTAGCGATAGGGGCGCGCGAATGGCGAGCGACAGAACTCATCGGCGACTATGTAAACCTACAGGGCGGCGCCCACTACGGCTACGTCCGTGACCTGATCATCTCTAAGGACGGCGAACTTAAGGCGGTGATCGTCAGGCCGGATGTTGGCTATGGTCGAATGGGCGGATATTACGCGTATCCATATTACGGTTACGGCATGGGTTATGACTATGCCTGGAATCCCGGCAACGACCATTACGATTTGCCCTTTGGGAAAACAGACATCGCCCATCTGCTCCCCTACGCTTACAGCAAAAAATAACAGAGGCGGCGTTGCAATTTGACCCGTCGGGCCAAGAGAGAATCGCGTTCGAAATGTAATGTGCAATTGATGCGTGCAGCCAGGCACTCGCCTAGCAGCACACTGCGATGGAATGTGCATGGAGCATTGGCGCTCAACCTCCGCCGGTGGCCTCACACGAAGCGGTTCTTTTTGACACGGCTTTGACGTTTTTCCGGTTACTGTGGAGGTGTGAGCGTTGAGAATGATTCCGGCCCAACGACCTCAGTGGGCACGAAAGAGGAGAATTAGATGCTACGAAAAGCCAAAGACTTAAGCGGCTACAAACTGGACGCCCGCGACGGCGAGATCGGCAAAGTCAAGGAGTTCTACTTCGATGACCAGAGTTGGACGGTTCGATATCTCATCGCGGATACGGGCGGCTGGCTGAGCGGCCGGACGGTTCTCATTTCGCCTTACGCGCTGGATCCTGCTAACGAAGGTGGCAAGGTCATTCCAGTGGACTTAACCAAAGCTCAGATTGAGAGAAGCCCGTCCCTCGCTTCGGACAAACCGGTGTCGCGGCAGTATGAGTTTGAATATTACTCCTATTACGGTTGGCCGGGGTATTGGGGTGGCATGTACCCATGGGGACTGAGTGCCTACCCGAGACGAGGGCAGGGTACGTGGTCCGAGGCTTCTCGTCGTGCGAAAGATGAGGATCTTCATCTCCGCAGCACGGCGGATGTGAGTGGCCGTAACATCCAGGCCCAGGATGGAGAGATCGGCCACGTGGACGATTTTGTGATCGATGACGAGACATGGACGATTCGCTATCTGATCGTCGACACGCAAAACTGGTGGCCGGGGAAGAAGGTTCTGATCTCAACGCGATGGATTGAACGAATCAGTTGGGAGGAGTCAAAGGTTTTTATCAACCTGACTCGTGAAGCGATCAAGCAGGGGCCTGAATACACGGACCAGACTCTTATCACGCGTGATGACGAAATGAAATTGCATCGGCATTACAACCGGGAAGGTTATTGGGCCGATCAGCTTGCCGAGTCCACGCGGTAAGAACTATGCGCGCCACGCGTGGAACGTAAAAAGGAGATTCCGACTATGTACTACTGGGGAATGCATGGATATTGGTGGTTTTTCTGGGTCTTCCTATGGATCCTATTCTTCTCCTTCATGATGCCGATGAGGAGGGCTACTTACCGGCAATTCCGATCGCCTCTGCAACTCCTGCAAAGGAGATATGCCGCCGGGGAGATAACAAACGAGGAATACGAAGAACGGCGGACCAAACTGCTGCGCGATGCGAATACGACATAGGGATATTTGCCTTGGGCGGGTCCGCGTTTACCGCGGAGAGACGACGCTACTCTCAACTTCGGATTTGTTCACGGCGTCGCTGCCTCGCGGAATGGTATGACGAACCTGACGATCGTCCCACCCATTGGATTGTTCTCCAAGCTGATCCGTCCGCCATGGGCCTCAATAAACGCCTTGCAAATGGCAAGTCCCAAGCCGAGGCCATTGGAGGAGCCGAGCTCGGCGGCGCGATAGAACTTGACGAAGATCCTGTCGAGGTCTTCCGGAGAGATGCCAACGCCCCTATCGACAACCAGAACCTCTAGTTGATCATCGAAGATCCGCCCCCGAACCCCAATAGGCCGGTCGCGTGGAGAATACTTGAAGGCATTGCTAAATAGGTTGATAAATACGTGGGTGATCAATCCGAAATCCATGGGAACAAGGGGCAGGTCCTCAGGAATGTCGAAGGAAACCTGCCGCTGACAAGCTGACGCCCCGAGTTCTTCCAGCGCGGCGCTCACCACCTCCAATAGGTCATGGGGTTCAATTTTCACGGTCGCCGCACCTGTTTCGAGACGCGTCATGCTCAGCAGGTTATTCATCAGGCGATGCAGGCGCCTCGCCTCTATGTCAGCCGTTTCCAGGAGTTTGCGCTCGGCCGCTGGATCTAGCGCATCGTCGCAAGTCAACAACCCGCTCAATGATACAGTGATGGCCGCGAGTGGTGCGCGGACGTCATGCGCGATTGCAGTTAGCACGGCGTTCTGCACTTTATCCGACTCCTCCAGGAACCGGAGCCGGCGCATCTTCTGTTCCAGAAGGCCTCGTTCGATCGCAAGGGCGGACTGGCTAATGAAAGCGTGGAGAAGCTGACGCTGCATATTGGAGAACCAAGATCCAGTCCTGACTTCGAGGCCGAGCACTCCGATGACTTGCCCCCTTGCCTTCAGTGGCAGGTAATGAGCCTGAGCGCCGGACAGAATATTGGTTGAACGTCCGGCATCTTTACCATTCTTCCACGACCATGTCGCTGCCCCGAGTTCCGAATCGTTAAAGACAATCTCCGAGCTGCGAAAGCGCGGAGCCAGTCCCCCATTAGCCGGTAAGAGAATGACGGAACGCCGCTTGAAGTTTACTTCAATGTGACGCCCAACGAGTTCAAGGATCTGATCGAAATCGGTTGTAACAGTCAGAGACTGACTAAACGCGGATAGCGCTGACAGATTCTGGTAAAGCAGACGATTGTGGATGGCCAGCGATGCAATCTGCGCAGCCGCAAGGCTATGATCCAGATCGGCGTGGGTAAATCCGCCGCCGTCTCTCTTGTTGTAGACCTCGAAAAAGGCGATCACATTCTTTTCGCTATCCACGATCGGGACGCTAATGCCAGATCTCACGCCCAATCGTTCGCGCACTTCCGGCACGATCAGAGGATCATGCGCCACGTCATTCGATAAATAGTGGGTTCTATGCTCAATGAGCCAACCGGCCCAGCCAATACCAGGTGCGCAATGGTACGTCAGTGGTACGATTCTGGTCCCTTCAAAAAAGTGACCGCACGACATCCCTTGCGACGTGCGCAGACCAGCGCAACCACTCTCAGCCTTGGTCAGCTCACGCAATTGTTCGACCAGCGTATCCAGCAATGTATCCAGATCCGGCGCGGAGTTTAGTGCTTCGCTCATGCGAAGAAGGGACCTTAGGGACAGGTCCGTTTTCGTTTCAGATCCTTCGAAAGGCGTCTCGTATCTCTGGCCAGCGGTGTCTTCCATTTTCTATCTCATATCCTACGCTGAGTCGTCAGACCTGCGTGGCATCTTGGCGTACTCCAAGTCAGCCCTCAGCCGATATCCCACACCCGGTTCGGTGACAATATAGCGAGGCTTCAAGGGATCAGGTTGCAATTTGCGCCGCAGATGGCTTAGGGTGACGCGCAGAAGGTGCACCGCGTCCTGATAGTGAGTTCCGCCCCATATGTCGTGGATCAGTTGATGGTGCGTCCGAACCTGACCAACATGGTGGACCAGCACCTTGAGAAGGTCATACTCGGTCGCCGTCAGTTTCACAGGGGCTTCGCCGACAAGTACCTCTCTGCGGGCCAAATCGACCCTCAGATCACCCAACTTAAAAACGTCCTCCTGCAGTGGGCCTACGCTGCGCAAACATGCGCGCATGCGCGCTAGTAATTCCGGAATGGTAAACGGCTTGGTGAGATAGTCATGAGCGCCAACATCGAGGGAGTCGACTTTCTCGGATTCCTCGTGACGAACCGAGATGACGATAATGGGCGCGATTGCCCACTCTCGCAAATGCCGTATGACTTCCTTACCACCGATGTCGGGCAAGCCGAGATCGAGAAGGATCAAATCAGGCCGGACCGACTGAACCGTCCGCAGAGCCTCTTTTCCGTTGCGGACTTGATGAACGGTGTAGCCGGCTGCGGGCAGGACCACACTGAGGGTTTGCTGGATCGACTCTTCGTCGTCCACAAGCAGCACTCGTGGACCTTGTTTTTCCATCGATCACCTCACTTCGAAGATCGACCGCCGTTTTAGCGTTGAGGAAGATCCGGGCGATTCTGACCACCGAAACGCTTCGAGTCGTGAAACGCAGGAATCGAGTCCGGCTACACTCTCGTGCCTCGAAGAGCTCCGCTGAGTCGAAGGAGATTGTGGGTGGGCTTCTCGCATTTTTCGCAGCGTCGACAAGTTGGCGCGTCGGACGTACGCCACCATCTGCTTTTATATACCATGCTCAGGGTCAAAACGCTATCAGTCGGTTGCCCAGTGCAAAAGGGCATTGGAGCAGAGGAGTCAGCGAGGGCTTCAACTACTCGGATGTGTCTCTAACTCAAGGCTTTGTGGATGAATGCCGCGATAGAAATGGCACGCGCTGACTCCGGTGCGAATAGGTCCTTTACCGGGCTCCAGTCAAGGTTGAATCAGACCCCGCCTGATGGCGTGCCGTATCAAACTGACGGCCTCATGCGCGTCAAGTTTCTTCATGATAGCGGAGCGATGTGCGGCCACGGTCTTGAAGCTAATTCCGAGAACCTTTGCAATCTGTTGGGAACTCGTGCCGTCTGCAATCAGCTGCAAGATCTCTCGTTCACGGCCGGTGAGTAGAGGAGCACCTTTACCGGCGCGGGCCAGCAGTTGCCGGATCAACTGTGCGCTTTTCTCGCTAGATTGCAGTACTTTCTTGAGCCCGGTGAACGCAGGGTGAGCCTCTGGCAGATTGTCGAGCGCTACGTTGAAGTTTCCCGCAATGGCGGACAAAACTGTGTTAAAGTCCTTGGTCATCAGGGAGCTAAAATGGCCGATCGTCTCCACTTTGTATGAGCTGACGTCCCTGATGATAAGCCCGAGGTTCAACGTCTTGCCATCGGGACGAACGGCGTAAAGGCTTGCCAAACAAACCCGTGCAGCGCGTCCGTGCACCGAGCCACCGCTGATCTGAACGTTGAGAATTGGCGCTTCGTTCTGAAGAACTTCGCGGCATAACGGTTCGAGAGCGGAGGCCTGCTCAGGAATCACTTCTCTGAGTGTCTGGCCGATATGGTGGTTTGCCAAATTGCCGTCAATGACCTTCAAGGCTGCGTTGATGCGGACAAATCGCAAATGTTGATCGAGAAGTGCGAAGCCAACGGGTGCGGCAGCAATCAACTGCACCAGTTGAAATTTCTCCCGCTTCAGTTGAGCGATTTCAACGCGCAAGCGGTCCACTGTTCTTCTGTCGTGGGCATTCATAAACGCACTGTAAACGTCATAGCCAATTTCGGGGATGGTCGCACGTTGTCCGTCCTTGGCTTGGCGCTCGGGTGGACACGCAGCCACGTCTGAAGGCCCCACACGCCGGTTCCGGGCATCTGGGTTGCTTCAGGCATAATCGCTTTTCCAGTATGCATGAAGCCGGGTGTTCGAAAACTGCGATTCCATACTTCGAATGCTACTTCGTCAATAGCTTGCGGATGGATTTCAATTCCCGCCGGCGTCTTGCGGTGATCGTGGGATACGCCATCTTAAGATCGTCGAGGACATCAAGAACAATTTGAGAGACGATCAACCGGGCATTCTCCTTGCCATCAGCAGGAACGATGTACCAAGGCGCGTGATGGGTACTCGTCGCACGGAGGCACTCCGCATAGGCCTTCATGTATGATTTCCAATATTTCCGCTCGTGAATGTCCGCGAGGCTAAATTTCCAGTTCTTGTCCGGCTCATCAATGCGATCGAGGAAGCGCTTTCGCTGTCCTTCCTTCGACAGGTGGAGGAAGAACTTGAGGATCCGGGTGCCGTTGCGGTGGAGATGCTCCTCCAAGTCCACGATGGAGCGATACCGCCCTTTCCAAACAGCCTCCTTGTAGAGCGACTCATCCGGAAGATCCTGGCGGAGGAGAATCTCGGGATGCACGCGAACGACCAGCACCTCCTCGTAATAGGAACGGTTGAATATGCCAATCCGCCCGCGTTCGGGAAGCCGCCGCGTCGTGCGCCAGAGAAAATCATGTTCCAGTTCCTCGGCGCTCGGCTGTTTGAAACTGAAGACCTGGCAGCCTTGCGGATTGACGCCGGACATGACATGCCGGATAGCGCCGTCCTTGCCGCCAGCGTCCATCCCTTGAAAAATCAGCAGCAAAGCGTAGCGGTTGGAAGCGTAGTGAAGGCGCTGCAGCGAACTCAATTTCTCCACGTGCTCTGCGAGGAGTTCCTGATACTGATCCTTCGATTTGCAGATGGGCTTTACGGACGTCGGCCATTCTGTAAGTCTTACGTTTTCTCCGGGCCGCACCCGGAAATCCTTCGAATTGATTTTCATCATCGTCCTTCCGGTTTCACGAACGGCATCAATTGCGCGTCAAGCGCCCAAGGCCCTGAAGCCGCTCAGGCCCTTTCCTTTACTGGTCTTGCTTTCGTTTGCTTCTCGGGAGCGGGAGCGCCCGGAGCAACCGGCAGGAGATTCTCGGCGCGCTTCAATGGCTGTGCCTGGCGTGCCTGTTCCTCAATGACAACCGCTTCGCTCGAAAAACCGGCTTCCGCTTTCGTCGACACTGCATCGAGTGTTCCGTTTGGCGAATCAGCGGGAAGCTGCTTTCTTGGCCTCGCATCGCGCGCCTGCGCGGGTTTACCTTCGAGCATAGTGACGGGGACGCCGTCGGGGAATACGATCTCTCGGGCCGCATCGGGCATTGAGATCCCATGCTCCTGGAAGGCCAGTTTCACCAGACGGATCACTGAAGACCGGACCTTCAACCAACTGTGTTCGCGGCCGTTGAGCCAGAAGTATACGCGCAGGTTGATGGTTGCTTGCCCCAGGCTGTCGGCCAGTACCAAAGGCTCGGGGTCATTCAAAATGGCGGGGTGGTCTGCCAGCACCTTCCGTGCGATTTCCTGGGCTTGGTTGATCGAATCGCCGTAGCCGATGCCGACGACAAAGTCCTCGCGCCGGTTGGAGTTGGTGGTGAAGTTGCGAAGATTGCTCTTGTAAATGGTTGCGTTTGGGATTTGTACGAGGTTGCCGTCGAGGGTCATCAAGATCGTCGAACGCACGTTCAACTGCTGCACGTATCCCGTCACGCCGACAACCTCGAGCAAGTCTCCCGTTTCGAATGGCCGCTGCATACTGAGGACTATGCTAGCCAGAAAGTTCTCGGTGATATCCCTGAAGGCAAGGCCGACGGCCAGACCGATCAGGCCGGTGCCGCCTACCACTGTCAGGGCGAGTTGAGTCAGGCCGGAGACTCTTAGGACGATGTAAGTGCCGAACAGGAAAACGAGCACACCCACTCCGCACGCGATCACACTTCTAAGGAGACTCGCCTTAATCCGCCGAACAAGGAATGCGTGCGCACCCCGCGTTGCCAGCATACCGGCGCCGACCGATAGGGCGAGGATGAGCAGCCCAAATCCGAAGTTAGGAAGGGAGCGGATAAAGTCGCGCCATAAGACCAACAATCCGCTCCACGCCGGACGGAAATCCCAAACCGGCTGCTCCATCAGCTCCATTTGGTTGGCCACGGCTACGACATCCTGGGTATTCCGCGCCAAATCGCCAGCCCATTTCTTTAGCTCCGCGGACTCCACTCTCCCGTGGAGAAAGACCACACCGTCCTCTACCCGGACCTCGGGGTTGGTGAATGAGCCGGTGGCAAGCAAGACCCGCTGGAGCCGGGCGCGGATCTGTTCGTCGTGCGCTACGGGATGCACGCTTACCTGAGCCGGCGCCGGGGAAAGATCCGGCGGCGCGGAGACGGTTGTTTGCTGTGGCTCCGCGGTTTTGCCGGCGGGTACCTGCGCCGTGAGAATTGAGGTCAGTACGCTGAATACGCAACCGGACAATACAACTCTTGAAAGGCCGCTCATGCCGGATCTATGGTTTCCAGTCCCCGCGGAGGGGGGTCCGTCCTGCGACTCCCTCGATCGTGCCGCCGCCCGAGGGTGCTCTCGATCAATCGGACCAATTTATCGGCAGCCCCGTCGACGGCTTCGTCCAAAGTCGCTGCCTCCTGAGTAGCCGCGATGGGTTGGCGGCCTTCCAGGCGGGCTTTCATCATGCAGCGCTTGTCGTTCTGGCCGCTTTTGTCGCCGTTCTCATCGCTGAGATGTACCTCCACTCGCGTAATGTGTTCGCTGATCCGGTTCAGCGCCCTCTCCACGACGCCGCTGACCTGATCGGTAAGAGCCTGCTGGCCTTCGATGTTATGGTCTGTATTGATTTGGATCTGCATATATGCTCCTCGTGTAACTGTGATTCGCCCAATTTCGGTAGTGTCGGGCCGTCACCGGCATCCGCCAGTGTCATGATGACTATCCTCGTGTTCTGTAGCTGACATTGGGTTCCTCAAACCTTTACCTCCGGCGAATCGGCGCCTCCTCCTGGTGGCAGGTATTCCGACAGTCAAGGTGTGCCACGGCAATTCGGCTGTCGGCCATCTCGTAATAGATGTCGAAGCGATCCGGCGTTTGGCTCGTGATCTGTCATCTGCTACTGGAGGTGAGGGAGAAACGCCAAGTCCTCGCTTAGCACGTAGATCGTTATCGCCGCAAGCATGAGTACCAGGCCCACCCACATACGCCAGTCATGATGCATGCGCCTCCAGTAAGCCGGTGAAACTCCATGCTGTGCAGCCTGTTCGTCTGCCTGCCGCGCGTTCTCGGAAACAACTTGGGGTCTGTTGTCGTGTTGCGGCCCTTCGTTCCCGTGCGTACCGTAGTTTGTCTCGCTCATTGATTAGATACCTTCCATTTCCAGTTCCGGATCTCCGGCAGGTCTTGACCGTGCTTGTCGATGTAGTGCTTGTGCTCGATCAGCTTGTCCCGCATCATTTGCTTCAGGTAGGCGCCTTTGGAACCCGAGTTCGGTAGCCGAGCGACGACGTCTTGCACCAAATGGAACCTGTCCAGGTCATTCTGCACTCTCATGTCGAATGCGGTCGTGATGGTGCCCTCTTCCTTGTAGCCCCGAACGTGCAGGTTGCGATTGGTCCGGCGGTAGGTAAGACGGTGGACTAACCAAGGGTATCCGTGGAAACCAAAGATGATGTGTTTGTTTTTGGTGAACAGCGAATCGTAGTCCGTCTCGCTTAGCCCATGTGGATGCTCGCTCGCAGACTGGAGCTTCATCAGATCGACAACATTGATCACCCGGATTTTCAAATCCGGTAGATGCTCGCGGAGAATGGAGACAGCGGCCAGAATCTCAAGTGTGGGAGTGTCCCCGCAACAGGCCATTACTACGTCCGGCTCGACGGCGTCCTGATCGTTGCTGGCCCATTGCCAGATTCCAATGCCTTCCGTGCAATGCACAACGGCGGCGTCCATGGTCAGCCATTGCGGGAGGGCGTGTTTGCCTGCAACCACCACGTTGACGTAATTCCGGCTGCGCAGGCAGTGATCGAAGACCGACAGCAGACAGTTGGCATCGGGCGGCAGATAAACTCGCACAATGTCGGCCTTCTTATTGATCACATGGTCGAGGAACCCAGGATCCTGGTGCGTGAATCCGTTATGATCCTGCTGCCAGACGTGAGAGGCGAGCAGATAGTTGAGGGACGAGATCTTCCGCCGCCAGGGCAGTTCCAGACATACCTTCAGCCACTTGGCATGCTGGCTGAACATCGAGTCGACGATGCGAATGAAAGCCTCATAGCTATTGAACAACCCGTGCCGCCCGGTCAGAAGATATCCTTCCAACCAGCCCTCGCACTGATGCTCGCTGAGCATGGAGTCCAGCACGCGTCCGGCGGGCGCGAGGAATTCGTCGTTCTTAACTTGCCGGGCGTCCCACTGGCGGTTGGTGACTTCAAAAACCGCGCCCAGCAGATTCGAGAGTGTTTCGTCGGGACCGAAAACGCGAAAGTTGCGCTGGTCCTGATTCAACTTGGCGACGTCGCGCAGGAACTTTCCCAGCACAAGCGTGTCTTGTGCGTCCACGGCGCCAGGCGCTGGCACATTCACTGCATGCACATGGAAGTCGGGCATGCGTAAGTCGCGCAAAAAAAGGCCGCCGTTGGCGTGCGGATTGGCGCCCATGCGACGGTCGCCCTTCGGGGCCAGCTCAGCCAATTCCGGGATAAGCCGGCCATTCTCGTCGAACAACTCCTCGGCCTTGTAGCTTTTCATCCAGCTTTCAAGTTGTTTAACATGATCGGGATGCTCGGAATCCACCAGCAGCGGCACTTGATGCGCTCGGAAGGTACCCTCGATTTGCAGGCCGTCGACCACACTTGGTCCGGTCCAGCCCTTGGGAGACTTGAGGACAATCATCGGCCAGCGGGCTCGCGTCGTGTCGTTGTTGTTCCGCGCATTTTCTTGAATGTGCCGGATGTCTTCGATGGCCGTTTCCATGGTGGCGGCCATGAGTTGATGCATGATTTCCGGATCGTCGCCTTCCACAAAAAGAGGCGTCCAGCCGCAGCCTCGCAGGAACTGCTCCAATTCCTCGTGCTCTATGCGGGCGAGCACGGTGGGATTGCTGATCTTGTAGCCATTGAGGTGCAAGATCGGCAACACGGCTCCGTCGGTAATTGGGTTGAGAAGCTTGTTGGACTGCCAAGCGGTGGCCAGCGGGCCTGTCTCCGCTTCGCCGTCCCCAATCACGCAGGCAACAATGAGACCGGGATTATCGAACACGGCCCCGAAGGCATGGCTGAGCGAGTATCCCAACTCGCCACCTTCGTGAATCGACCCCGGGGTCGTCGGTGCAACATGGCTGGAAATTCCGCCGGGAAACGAGAATTGCTTGAACAGCTCCTTCAAACCGGCTTCGTCCTGGGTGACGTTCGGATACACCTCACTCCAGGTGCCTTCGAGGTAAACATTGCCCACAATCGCCGGGCCGCCGTGACCGGGGCCGGCGATGTAGAACATATCCAGGTCATACTTTTTGATCACCCGGTTTAAATGAACGTAGATGAAATTTTGACCCGGCGTCGTGCCCCAATGCCCGACCACCAGGGGCTTGACGTGCGAGAGCTTCAGCGGCTCCTTCAGCAGCGGGTTGTCGTAGAGATAAATCTGACCAACCGAGACATAGTTCGCGGCACGCCAATATGCGTTGATCTTCTGGAGTAGTGCCGGTGTGAGTGTGTTGGTCTCCGTGCTTAACTGCTTGCCGTTTCCCCTCTCGGGCGTCTTGTGGAGCTGTTCAGGAGCGAGTGTCTGTATTTGTGATTTCATCTTTTCTTACCTAAGAATCAGAGCCTTAATTTCCTCAACCGCAGTGCGTTCGCGATGACCGAGACGGAACTCAGGCTCATCGCGGCGCCAGCAATCATCGGGCTGAGTAGCAGGCCAAAGAACGGGTAAAGCACCCCCGCCGCCAAAGGAATACCGAGCGCATTGTAGAGAAAGGCGAAGAATAGGTTCTCTCGGATATTCCACATGGTGGCGCGGCTGAGGCGGATGGCTTTGGCAATGCCGCGAAGGTCGCCTTTTACAAGCGTGACGCCAGCGCTCTGCATCGCCACGTCAGTGCCCGTGCCCATGGCAATACCGACTTCGGCTTCGCTAAGGGCGGGAGCGTCGTTGATGCCATCGCCGGCCATTGCCACATGTTTCCCTTCCGCGCGCAGCTTCTTGATCTGGGCCACTTTTCCGGCCGGTTCGATCTCCGCTTCCACCGCATCTAGGCCGAGCTTCTTAGCCACCGCTGCGGCGGTACGGCGGTTGTCGCCGGTGAGCATGACGATCTGCAACCCGAGCGAGTGGAGTTCGCCGATGGCCTCGGCCGTGGTGGATTTGATTGGGTCGGCCACCGCGAGGATTCCAGCCGGCTTGCCATCAACGGCGACAAACATCGCGGTCTTACCCTCTTCTTGAAGTTTCGTGGCGGAGGCCTCCAGAGGTTCCAGGTCCACGATCTTTTCGTCTCGCAGGAAATCCGGTTTGCCGACCATGATCGTGCGGCCAGCGATGGCGCCAGCGACACCGCCCCCCGTCACCGAACGAAAGTCTTTCACGGTCTCTAGAACGATTGCTTGATCCTTCGCGCCCTGCACAATTGCGGCGGCCAGCGGGTGTTCGCTGTTCTGCTCCAGAGATGCAGCCAGACGCAGAAGCTCCTTCACGTCAAAACCGCCGGTGGGCAGGATATCCACGAGTTTTGGTTTGCCCTCCGTGAGGGTGCCCGTCTTGTCCACGACGAGCGTAGTGACTTTTTCCAACCGTTCGAGCGCCTCGGCGTTTTTCACCAGCACGCCTTCCTGCGCGCCGCGTCCGACGCCGACCATGATGGACATAGGAGTGGCCAAGCCCAGGGCGCACGGGCACGCGATGATGAGAACCGCGACGGCATTCACGATGGCGTGCGCAAATGTTGGCGCCGGCCCAAGCCACATCCAAATAGCAAAGGTGAGTACGGAAACAGCCAGGACCACCGGCACGAAGATGCCCGCTACTTTGTCGGCGAGACCTTGAATGGGAGCACGGCTACGCTGGGCTTCGGCGACCATGGTCACGATCTGTCCAAGCAAGGTGTCACTGCCGACACGCTCGGCGCGCATGACGAAACTTCCGGGGCCATTGACCGTGCCGCCCGTGACCTTATCGCCGACGGTCTTCTCCACCGGGAGCGGTTCGCCAGTGATCATCGACTCTTCCACGCTGGAATGCCCCTCGACCACCGCACCATCCACGGGCACCTTGTCACCAGGAACCACGCGCAACCAGTCGCCGACTTTCACCTGCTCGAGGGGAACTTCATGATCGCCCCCCGGTGCGACCTGTCGCGCCGTGGGCGGTGCGAGATTCAACAACGCCTTGATGGCGCTGCCCGTGCGGCTGCGGGCACGCAGCTCGAGCACCTGGCCGAGGAGTACCAACACTACGATCACCGCGGCGGATTCAAAGTAAATGGCAATCCTGCCCTCGTGTTGCATCGTGTTTGGAAAGATACCGGGCATGAGCATTGCCACGGCGCTCAAGACGAATGCCGCGCCCACGCCGATGCCGATCAGCGTGAACATGTTCAACTGACCCGTCACGACGGAACGCCATCCTCGATGCAATAACGGCCAACCGGCCCACCAGACCACGGGCGTGGCGAGCGCAAATTGGATCCAACGTGAGGCTTCACTATTCACCCATGGCAGCCTGCCCAGGGCCGGGATCAGGTGAGCCATCGCCAGGATAAACACGGGCAAGGCCAGGGCGGCGCCGACCCAGAAGCGCCTGGTCATGTCGCGCAGTTCGGCGCTTTCCTCGTCTCCCGTACCCGCTTTCGCCGTCTTCGGTTCCAGCGTCATGCCGCATTTGGGGCAATTGCCCGGACGGTCCTGCTCAACTTCCGGGTGCATCGGGCACGTGTAAATCGCGTTGGCCGCGGTGGGTTCAACCTTCGCTATCGAGTGGTTCCGGTTTTCTCTCGCGATTGCGCGTACCGATTTTTCAGAAGGCAATTTAACTGGCATTAGGCGTTCGACTCCACACTTCTCCATCCAACCAGCTTTAATTTCCTCATCATGAAGTTCCTTCCGTCCCGCTCTTTTCATCGGACACCTTAAGTCCCAGAATTCGGCATACCGAACGCGCAATCATCAGCTCTTCATCCGTTTGAATGACGCGAACCTGTGGCCCGGCTGGCGTCAGTGGAGATCACGCCTGCAGTCTTGCCGCGTTGCGCTATTCGCTCAGTTCGATGCCGAGAAAGCCCAGTCCATCGCAGATGCGCGCGCGGACGCGCGGCGCATTTTCGCCGATACCTCCCGCGAAGACGAACGTGTCCAATCCACCGAGCGCGGCGGCGAAAGAGCCGATCCACTTTTTCGCCTGATAGCAGAACAGCGCCACGGCTTCCGCCGCTCGAATGTCATGAGCTTCCTGCGCGAGCAAGTCTCGCATGTCGGAACTGATCTCCGAGACACCGCGGAGCCCGGACTCGTGGTTGACCATTTTGAAAAATTGTTCTGTAGTCATCTGCTCGGTTCGCGCCAAATACGGCCCCAAACTGGGATCCAAATCGCCAGAGCGGGTGCTCATCACCAATCCCGAGGTCGGGGTGAAGCTCATGCTGGTGTCAATGCTTTTGCCGTCGCGCACAGCGGCCATGCTGGCGCCGTTGCCCAAATGAGCGAGGATGACGCGGCCATTGGTTGCCGCCGGGTCGCCCACGCGCGCGAGTTCTTCCATCAGGTAGGCATAGGACAAACCGTGGAAGCCGTAGCGCTGCACTCCCTTCGCGTCGTAGCGGCGCGGGATGGGAAGCAGATTGGCAACACGCGGCATGGTGCGATGAAACGCCGTGTCGAAACAGGCCACCTGCGGCAGTTTCGGATGACGCGTGGCGAAATGTCTCGATCAGTTCGATCTCGCGCGGGCAGGTGGTCCGGATCGTACGGGCTGATGCGATGCAGTTCATCCAATAACTCCTGGGTGACCAGCTCGGGCGCGGCGTGTTGCATGCCATGAACCACGCGGTGTCCCACAGCCCGGACCGATTCGAAACTATTCTGCTCTTCGAGCCAATCGATCAGACAGATTCGCTGCCGATTTGTGATCGGAAGCGGCGAGTCTGCGGCTGTCGTGCTGGTTCGCGGCCGGGTCTCGAACGTCAGATTCGTTCCGCTCAAGCCAATGCGATCAATCTTGCCGTGAAAGCCCTCGCTTCAGTGTTTCGTCGGCCTGATACAGCGCGAACTTGATGCTCGACGAGCCCCCGTTGATCGTTAGAATGCTTGGGTTAGTCATTCTGCAATCCGAACGACGCCAATTTCGCGCAGGTGGATTTGTAATCTGTGTGAAGAATGCTTCGAATTCCCAAACCTTCCGCGATTTGGACGAACATCGGCGTGTTTTCGATATAGACAGACTTGCCGGGCAGGCGCCTGGGCGATGTCCAGCGCAAGCCGAAAGATGTCCGCGTCGGGTTTGCGGATATGGACGAAGCAGGAGGAAATAAAGGAATCCACAAGCTCGTTCAGCTTGAATTTGCGAATCCGATACGCATTCAGTTCGCGCGCTTCGTTGCTGACCACGGCGATCTTCAGCCCGTACCGGATCTTGAGTTGAGCGAACATCTCGATCATCTCGGGGTAAGGTTTCGATTGCGCGAACATGAAGCTTCGAAATTGAGCCCGGGTGAACGCGCGCTTTTGGTAAAAGACTACCCGCCCTAAGTACTCTTCCAGCGTGAGCTTCCCCTCCTCGTAGGTTGCGAAGTTCAGGTTATGGCGATCCTCCATCTCGGCCCACTTCAGCTTGAATTGTTTCGCCGCCCGTCTGCGGGCAAGATGATCCCATCCGTTGGTGAGCAGAACCCCGCCGATATCCAGAAATATGCAGGTAATCGCCGCGTTTTCTTTCACAATGCTTTCATAGTGCCCGCGGATGCTTTCCCGATCGCATGTGCGCTTCAATCTCTTCGAGTGTCTTCCCCTTGGTTTCCGGCACCAGGAAAAATGCAAAGAGCCACGCTCCGATACTGACGGCCGCGTACAACCAGAACGTGGCGGCTTTACCCACGACTTGCGTGAGCGTCAAAAACGACAATGCCACGATCAAGTTGGCGCTCCAATTGGCGGCCGTTCCGACGCTCATGGCCCGGCCTCGGATTCGCAACGGGTAAATCTCGGAAAGCATCAGCCAGAAAACCGGGCCCAGTCCCACAGCGAATGAACCGACGTATGCCATGAGGCTGGCTACCGCGATCCATCCCAGGCTGCTGGACAATTGCGGAAGCGAAAACGCCAGGCCCAGCACGACGAGACTCAGCGCCATTCCCGCCAGGCTGACCAACAACAGCGGCCGCCGCCCGACCCGGTCGATCAGTTGCATCGCCACCAGTGTAAAGATGACGTTGACGACACCGACTCCGACGCTGGCCAGAATCGCCACCGACGAGGAAGAGAAGCCGGCGAACTTGAAAATAGTCGGGGCGTAATAGATGACCGTGTTGATGCCGGTAATTTGCTGCGCGATGGCCAGTCCAACGCCCACGATCATCGCCGATCGCAGGAGCGGACTGAGCAGTTCGGACCAGTTCCCCTTCTGCTGCGCCACGCTCTGCTGAATGTCTTTGAGCTCGGCGTCCACTTTGTCCGCGGGCCGAATCCGTTTCAGCACGGCTCGCGGCCTGGTCCACGTGTCCGCGGCCAGCCAGCCATCGCGGGCTGTCGGGAATAAAGATCAATCCGATTCCAAACGCGGCCGCCGGGATTACAGCCATCGCAAACATCCAGCGCCACGCCTGCGATCCGGCAAACGCGTAGTCGATCAAATAGGAGATGACAATGCCGCTGGTGAGGGCGACTTGATTAATCGAAACCAGCTTCCCGCGGATATCGACCGGGGCAATCTCGGAAATATAAAGCGGCGCGACAAACGAAGCGATGCCGATGGCGGTGCCCGCAACCAGTCGGGCGCGCTATCAGCCATCCCGTCTCCGGCGCCAGCGCCGCCCCGATGGCGCCAAGACCGAAAACAATCGCGGTGACGATCAATAATTTCCGGCGTCCAAGGCGGTCAGCCAGCATTCCTCCGACTGCCGCGCCGGCGAGCGATCCCAGCAAGACCGAACTGACGACGATTTCCTCCATGCCCGAGGAAAGCGCGAAATCCTTCTTGATAAACAGGATTGCTCCGGAGATGACGCCGATGTCATAGCCAAAAAGCATGCCGCCCAGCGCCGAGATCGCCGCGGCGAGATAGACAAAGCGCGTTCCGTCCGTCGCGTTAGGCTTCGTCGGCATCCGCCTCACTCTTATAGGCCGATGCGCTTGTTTCTGGCCGCAAAGGACCGACGCGAACCGTGAAGTCGGCGCCTTCCCAATGATCGGCGTCTGGCCAGTAGAAAGTGAATTTGATGTGCTGTCCGTCGGGAAGAGCTTTGGTCGCTAAATCGGCGATATGAATCCCCAACCCGACATCGTGTGAGCGTGCGTCCTGGATTGTGCTCCAACCATCGGCGCTCCAATGAATGACTGCTGGGCGCTAAGGTCTCGATGCGCAGTGTTTTGCCGGCGGGGATCGACGCGAATCTTGTGGTTGAACCGCCACACCATGCGCGGGGATACGATCTTCTCGGTCAGGTAGCGCTGCACGGTTTGCGGCGGCAGGTCGAAGATTCGTCCGTCGTGCGAGTGAACGCCGCAGCTTGAGGTACTCTGCGTGTGCCCACACCAGCGGCATGGCCGAACCGGAAGGATGGCCAAAACGAAGTTCGCGTTCCGGGATGTCAGGCGAGTCCCAAACCTGCTCCGAGATCAGGCCGCCCTCGTTGGCAAAGGATTCCATTGTGGCCAGGAGTAGTTTTGCGTTTTCGACGCGGCCAGCCGCCAGTTCGTAGTGTGCCCGCTCGCCGGTGAGCAGGGGCCACACGCGCCCAATCCCGGTGCCGTCGAAAGGAGAACCATCCTCGTGCTCGCCATAGCCATCATCGTTGTAGCGATGCCAGGAGGGGCCGGATGGTGTCTCGACCTTGAGTAATGCATCGATGACTTTTGCCGTATCGCGAATGCGCGGGTCGTCCGCAGCCCGCAAGCCAAAACGCACCAAGGCCAGGGCATCGGGACTCACCAAATGACGGGCCTCGCGGGTATCCTCGGCGGCCGAAACGTTCTTGACGTGTACATTGTTCTGGAAGCGAGACGAGCGTTCCCCCGTCTGAATCGGGGCGATCCGGAGGTAATATCCTGCGACGTTGAATTTCCGGCACCAGTCCGTGCTGGACGCGTACATCCAGCGTTCGATGGATGTGTTCCAAACATCGGAGATCTCGCGAAGGTAGGTTGCAATGGATGCTTCGTGATTCAAATCGGCCAGATCCGCCGCCGCCAGGAGAGCAGCGATTTCCGCTCCGACTGTGAACGGCGAGTAGCCGGGATCTTCCTCCCACCGATCCTGCGGGCTCACCGGTCCGTTGCGGACCAAATAGCCCGCAGCTTGCCGCACCATCGGCCAAAACCTGGCCAAATCAGTAGCGGCCAACGCCTTTTCTCGATGAGCCAGGTCCACCAGGAGAATAGGCAAAGCCGTCTCGTCCATTTGGATTCCGTCCCAATAGGGCGAGCCATCCAGCCACATATTCTGCGACCAGTGCCCATCTGGCTGCTGAGTTGCCTCCAAATATGAGAGGACACGGCGCGCGTCCTCGTGCGCGCCGACAGCCAGCAAGGCGCCGGCCGTTTCGACCATGTCACGCGACCACACGAGATGGTAACCACCCAGATCCTTGTCGCCGTGGCTCGCTCCCCAAGGGATGGAGAGGCTGGCGATGAGAGCCCCGGGCGCAGTCTTGGACTCATGTGTACGCAGAACAGCCAGGCTCGTCCGGGAAAGATCCTTCGGGCCGACTTTGCCGTGCTTCAGCGAGGAGTGTTTCTCCGTGGATTCCTGCCAGCCGGCGATGTAACCGGCCTTCGCCGTTTCAAAACCTTCCTGAAGGCTGGAGGCGGCATTCCGGGCCGCTTCGTCCGGGTCGTTGCCAAAGCCAAGCGCTAGTACGAACTTCCCCTGCGACTTGGTAAGATCGATCTCAGCGGTCATGGCCACATTGCCGTTTTCCGCCCGCGTGTATTCCCAAGTCATCTGCTTGTGGGCCTTCAGGTCCTGCCAGCCATCCGACGAACCGACGTAGCCGACCGACCGCTTCGACCACGGAACGGAGCATGCCAGCGCCAACGAGTTCCCATCCCGCTGCGCAAACAGCAGCGGCGTGCCCTCAAACTCGTCCACCCATGCGGTATTGCCTGCGCCCTGGTTCCCCAGATGCGGCGCGAGCAGGGCATACAGCCGATAACTCGACAGCGAGCCTTGCTGTGCGACAAAGTGGACTTTCTGCAATACCGCGTCCCGATGTGGATCGGTCACGATCTGCTTTTCGATGCGGTAGCGGCCGTCGCGGCTGGTGTTGACCAACTGGAATGCGGGCACACCATCGGCCAGCCAATGAACTTCAGAGTCGGCGTCACGTTTCTCCTCGGAGAAAAAATCCGCTCCGTCCGTGACGATTAACCCCATGTCGCGGATGCAGGCTTGATCAATGCGGGGGTAATAGATCTCATTCAGGATTCCGTGGCTCAGCGTAAACCACACATGACTCTTGTCGCTGAGGGCCGTCCCAACGCCGGTTTTAGCACTGGAAGTCCAGCGCGCCGTAATTCCGGGACCGCCTGGCGCGGAACGATTTGGTACGGACATAGGATCTCCTTGCGTCTGCGGGTTTGCGATCAGCCACCATGACCAAAGTCGGGATAGTCGGTCATGCCGCCATCCACGAAAATCGTGCGCCCGGTGACGTAGGAGGCTACGTCAGAGACCAGCACAACCACCATGCGGGCGATGTCTTCAGGCTGGCCGATCCGATTCAGCGGGATTTTTTCGAGTAAGTCTTGCATGCTCTTGGGATCGCTCCAGACAGACTGGTTGATCGGCGTTTTGATAGCGCCGGGCCCAACCGCCAGCACGCGGACACCATGAGGAGCCGCCTCTTGGGCCAGGGTTTTAGTCATCATTCCAGCGGCAGCCTTGCTGGCCGTGTAGGCGCTGTAGCCCGACCAAGCAATTTGTTCGTGCACCGAACTGATGCTGAGCACGACGCCATTTTTCTGCGGCACCATCCGCTTTAGGGCCTCGCGTGCGCAATAGAACGCGCCAAACAGATTCACCTCGATCACCTTCCGCCAAGCTGCGATGTCGGCGTCCCACCCGAAGGCGCGCTGACCGTCCGTGCCTGCATTATTAATAAGTATGTCGATCCCGCCCCAGGCCTGGTCGATGCCCCCGAACATTTGGGCGACAGCGCCGGGATCCGAGACGTCGGCCTGAAGGGAGATCGCTTCCCCATGTTGATCCTCGATTCGATGGACGAGTGATTGTGCGGCCTCAGGATTGGTGACGTAATTAATGGCTACCCTTGCGCCCGCTTCGGCGAGGGCGAGCACAATCGCCTCACCGATGCCGGAATTGCCTCCCGTGACGAGGGCGCGCTTTTTGTCGAGTCTAATGTTCATGAATGCATCCGCACGCTATCGCGGGAGTGCGTTTTCCTACCGGGAAGATTTAGGCACCTGATAGATTTCGATGATTTCGATCTCCTCACCGTTCGGCCGCACGCCCATCACGACCACCTTTCTCATCTCCACCGCGTCCGAGTCCCGATCCGATTTCATTGACTTTGTCATGTAACCGCTCATATCAGAACGGGTAGAGAAGACAGCCTCACTATTGGCCCTCGCTAACTCCGCGGCCTTATCATGCGGGTAGACAAATTCTTCTCCGACACGAGCTCCGGGATAAAACCATGCCTTCATGGCTTCGGGTGATCCGGAAGGCCGTTCCGAGAAATTAATCACGGTTTTTCCGGTCGCGCGTAGACGTTTGTCGGGAATTGTGAGGAAAGTTCCCTCGATCTGCGTCTCGTCTGCGTTCCAAACCTGCACGATATGGCGATCGCTCCGCGAATCCATCAGCTTGAAGATATAGTGGCCCGCTGGAAGCACCCTTCCCGGAACTTCGATCGGCTCACTAAAATCAAGCTTGGTTTTATGGTTCCATGCATCAGCTCTCGCGAGGGGCGCGAGCATCAAACCAAATAGGCCCGCGAAGGCGAGCGAAATTGTGTATTGTTTCGTCTGATTCATCTGTTTTTCTCCTTGAATCGTTTGACCAACTTCACTAGCGTTGAAATACGCCCACCAGCTCGCTCAGACCTGGCTTTGTCGATTGAGGTTGTTGATGGACTCAAAGTCTGCTAATCGACGCGAGACACATCAACCTGGAAGAAGCGCCATCTATGCCGCTCGCATGGCCTCGCGCCGCTGTCCCTTCGATACCATTACCTCGTCCTCCGCCGAAGAGAGGTCCAAAACGCGCACCCGCTGACCTTCGGAGAATCTCTGCAACAGCACCTCAACGCCGTTTTGAAAGCGAACGGCGTCCCGAAAGGTGTTTACGGCGGCAGTCATCTGAGTAAACACCGCTTCCTCGGCCTCCTCCTGAAAACCGCACTCGTGTTGTAGCGTTGGGGGAATGTCCTGTACCAGTAAGCGGGCTCCCGGTGGGATACAGACTGCCGGAATCGCGGGCGCTTCTGGAGGATTGAAAAAGTCCTTGACCCTCGGCCAGAACCCGTGAGGTTGGACCCTGCGGTACTCCCGTCTTTTTCGAAGATCGCAGGCTGACGCAAGCCCAACAACCGATCCTGCCTCAAATCTGTGAACGACTAAGTCCTCTCCGGAAACCGCCAAGCGATTTGGAATCGCCATCAATGAATAGTCACACATTGTTTCTAACCTCCTTCCAAGAATTTGACCTTCGATTTACACAACCGTTTCACGCCAAGTTTTCAGGCGCCAACCTCAATGACGGCCAATTTCTTCAAGACGCCGCCATTTCTTGATTCGTCGTGCTCCGCGACTTCCTGGCATTTGACACATAAAGAGGCCTGCGGCATTGCAGTCAACCGTTTCACGTTGATCTGCTCATCGCACCGAAGGCACCAGCCGTATGTACCGGCGGCAACGCGATCCAGCGCGGCTGTCACATGACGGAGTTGCGCGAATCCCTTGTCCAGACTCCAGATGGTAATGTCGCGCTCCGCAGAGAGATCTACGTCGTCCAGCACATCCGAGGTTCTCTCGACGGCGATGTTCTCGCGATTTCGCAATCTGCTGGACAACTCCTTTAATCGGACATCGAGCATCAATTTGAGTTTTTCGAGTTGAGTTGGGGTCATTGTTGTATCTCCTAGCGTGCATTCACTCGCACCCAGTTACCAGCCGCCTTCTCGCCGGCCAGCTTCCCATCCATATATCCGTAGCCTGTTCTGATCACGCGCGTCGTCTGAACGCTTTTGCGCTCCAGTAGGGAGCTGACGCGGCTGGGTTCTCCCAAATCACTCCAACCGAGACCGGTGGCGCGCAGCACGGCGAGACTATTTGGCTGCGCCGATAGCACATCCTGAGAAAAGCTGGTGTCGCCAATACCGGAGTAAAGTTCGCACAGAGCCGCTCTCTCGTATGCTGTAAAGAACGATGACCGAATCGATTCGAACGCTTCGACCAGACTAGGAAGCGCGTGCCGGATGAGGTTTAGGAAAGCGTGAACGTAGCCCACCATGACGAAGCTGTTCCAAAGGCAACCGCGCTCCATCAAGGACGAAGCAACCGAACCGGAAGGTTTTTCCCAGAAGCGGCTGACGCGGCAAACGGAGTCCGGAGCAGGGTCGCCCAGAGGGGTTCCGGGCTCGATCCAACCGTACTCCACCTCCGGAGTCTCCGGCGGAATGCCCAGCAGGACGACCATCCCGGGCTGCGATGCGGCTGCGGCATAAGCCGAATCGATATGGCGCGCAAAAGCCTCATCGTCTGAAAAATGATGGTCCGAGGGGAATGAGGCCACGATACCCTTAGGGTCCATTTCGCGGAGTCGTAGAAGACCATAGAGAATCGCGGGCGCCGTACCCTGGTTGGAAGGTTGGATCAATAATCTGGAGGACGAAAGTCCAGCAACTTCGTCGGCGTAGAACGGCTCATGTTTTCTCGTCAACACCAGTAAAGTCCGCCACGCCGGAACCAGCCGGGACACTCGGCGTTGGGTCTGTTGCAACAGCGTTTCGTCGCCCATTAAGGCGCAAAACTGCTTGGGCCGGTCGTCGCCCGCGATGGTTCGCGTGAGGGGAAGCAACCGCGTTCCGTCCCCTCCGGCCAGAATTAGCCCCCACCGGTGGCCGCTCGAATCGCTTCTATCGAACTTCATTCGGCCTGACCTTTTGATTCGCACTCCACGCTCCCGTCATTTGCATCCGGCGCCTGCTTCTACGTTCACGGTTCACGGAATCCCGATCGTAGGGAATGGAGCAAAGAATCGTGCCTGAACGCCAGCGCCAGGCTTGAATTTATCGTGATTAATGTCAAAACGCCGTCAAAAATGAAGTTCGGTTGAGAACTCTCGGTATCGCTTGAATCCTAGGCTCCGTTTTGACGCCGTTTTGACATTTCGCGCTTCATACTTAGTTCGGATCGCAAGCTGCGGCGGGACGTACGGCACTCAAATCGCCGCTTGGCCACAGCGGGTACCGAACGGAGCTGTAGAAGCATGATCGAGACACCACCACACGTCGAGCCCGCCGCGCCACTTGCTGGCGAGAAGCCCAGCACCAACGGAATTCACCTGCCTATCCGAACGGAGCGCGCAAAGACCGGACGCCTTATGAAGCGGGTGATTGCCGGAGCGACCGCGGTCGTTGCCCTCGTCGCCATCCTCGCGTTTTGCGCTAGCTGGGTACAGAAATGGCTCTGGATGCGGGAACTCGGCTATAGCGGGGTATTCTGGACACTCTTCTCCATTCGGTGGGGGCTGTTTTGCGCGGCTTTCGTTGTCGTGGCTCTGTACATCTGGATCAATCTTCGCCTTGCCGCCAGAAACGGCGGCGCTTTCCGTGTGGGCGTTTTGGCAAGCGAGTCCGCCCTTTCCACCAAACTCGGCATCCAGATCTCGCCAACGGTTTTCAGACTGGCCATGGGGGCCATCGCCGCTGTCGGCGCCCTGTTCGTTGCGGTCATCTTCTATGCGCGATGGGATACGTATCTTCGCTTTCGTTACGGCGGTTCTTTCGGACTGGCCGATCCTCTCTTCGGTGTCGATAGCGGGTTTTATGTTTTCCGTCTGCCTTTTTATGAGCTCTTGCAGAACACCTTGACCTCCTTGACGCTGATCACGCTTCTTGCCGTCGCGGTTCTCTACGCATACTTCGGTTTACTGCGGTCGAGCCAAAGACGACCGATCGAAGGGTGGAGCGCGAAGGCCGTTCCACATTTGTCTACCCTGCTCTTGATCCTGGTCGCCAGTTGGGGATGGGGATTTTACCTGGATCATTACCAGCTTCTCTACTCCACTCAGGGAGTAGTCTACGGCGCCGGTTACACTGCGGATCATGTGACCAGAAACGCCTACTGGATCATGACTGCCGCCGCAGGGGCGCTTTGCGCGCTGTTGGCGCTCAATATCTTTCGGCCGCGATTCAGAACGATAGCGATTGGAACAGGAATTTACTTTGGCTTGTACTTCATCGCCATCTGGGTGACGCCGGCCCTCTTTCAGAGATTCCTGGTGCAGCCGAACGAGCTGGCCCGGGAGACTCCGTATCTCAAGAACAACATAGAATTCACTCGGAAGGCCTACAGTCTGGACACGATCCAAGAAACATCCTACCCGGCGCTGGCCGATCTGACCCCCGAGATAATTGCCAGAAATCAAGACACGATCCAGAATATCCGTCTTTGGGACTGGCGCCCTTTACTTCAGATGTACCAGCAGGCGCAGGAAATACGGCTCTACTATCAGTTTTACCAGGCTGATGTGGACCGCTACCATCTGCCGGATGGTTATCACCAGGTAATGCTTTCGGCCCGTGAGTTGTCTGCCGATCTTCCCGCGAAGGCCCAAACCTGGGTTAACCAGAAGCTGCAGTTCACCCATGGGTACGGCTTGGCCATGAGCTTCGTCTCGAAGACCATCGGAGGCGGCTTTCCGGAATACGTTGTTGAAAATATCCCGCCTGAATCGACCTATGGCCTAAACATAAAACAGCCTGCCATTTACTACGGCGAGTCGATGCCGGGATATCGGATCGTTGCCACGGGTGTTAAAGAGCTGGATTACCCCAAAGGAAATCAAAATGTCTACACGAGCTACGAAGGAACAGGAGGCATCCCCCTCGACAGCACGTGGAAGCGGCTCTTGTTCGCATGGACTCAGGCCGATATCAATATCCTATTTACTTCCTATCTTCAGCCACAAAGCAGGATTCAGATCTGGAGGAACGTTCAGGAGCGCGTGAAACAAATCGCTCCGTTCTTGCGACTGGACCAGGATCCCTACGCCGTGGTCAGCGAGGGCAAACAATACTGGATCCAGGATGCCTATACCGTCTCAGATCACTTCCCCTACTCTAATCCCCACCCTGCCGATTTCGAGCAAGGGCTGAACTACATTCGAAATTCCGTGAAGGTCGTTGTAGATATGTACGACGGGAACGTTCGGTTCTACGTTATGGATCCAAACGATCCGGTCCTCGCGGTTTACCGGCGCGCTTTTCCGGGCGTCTTCATGGATCTGAATCGGCTGTCAGCCGATCTGAAAGCGCATCTGCGGTATCCGGAAGATCTCTTCTCGATCCAAGCCGACCAGTACAGAACATTCCACATGACGGTTCCGCAGGTGTTTTATAACCGCGAGGATCTCTGGGTGCTTCCCGAAGAGAACTATGCGGGTAAGGTCGCACCTATGAAGCCCTATTACATCCTGATGAAGCTCCCAGGAAGCGACCAGCTTGAGTATCTTCTCATGACGCCGTTCACCCCTCAGAAACGAAACAACATGATTTCCTGGATGGCAGCCCGAAGCGATTTTCCTGAGTATGGAAAGATGCTTTTTTACCAACTCCCCAAGGAAAAGCTGATCTACGGCCCCATGCAGATCGAGGCGATGATCGATCAGAACACTACTATCGCCCAACAACTGACGCTGTGGGATCAAAAAGGGTCGAGAGTCATTCGTGGAAACTTGATCGCCGTACCGATCGAGAACTCCTTTATGTATGTCGTGCCGGTGTACCTGACGGCGGAAGGCACAGACTTCCCTCAACTGAAGCGCGTCATCGTGATCTCGGGGGATAAAGTGGCAATGGAACCTACACTTGATGAGGCAATCCAAGCTGTCTTCGGGACGCAGCAAGCCCAGAACGCGGTATCACCGTCCGGGCGGCAACCGGAATTGGGTCAGGCGCGAGCGCAGTTCGATGATGCCCAGAAAGCGATGCAGCAGGGGAACTGGGGAAACTTTGGCAAGTCGATGGACGCGCTCAAGCGGCTGCTTAGCGGGCCGGCACCGGCGGTTCAGCGGTAAGAAGACTTAACGCGGCGCACGTGTGGCGGAGCTGCCGCGGGAGAACGGGCACAGGGAGACGGTTAAAGGGAATTAAACTTCTATGTCAAAACACCATAATTCGAAAACGAAACCGGTTGCTAATGGGCGCGCCATCACGGCGGTTGCGGACAGCATTCACGAACAGGGTCAGACGCCCTTCGCCAAGGATAACGGCCGAGAGGTTGAAACTGCCCGGCTGGCCTATTCATATTGGGAAGCTCGCGGCGGCGGACACGGTTCAGCGGAGGCGGACTGGGTCCGGGCTGAGCAGGAGATCAAAACCCCGCGATAGCACTGCGGCGAAGACCCCCGGCGCGGCCGCCTGTCAAAGCGCATCCTGCCACCCGCGGATCTCCTGTCCAAAGGAGAATGGATCTTTTCTCCAGTGCTGGGGCATCTGAGCCTGTTCTGGACGCGCCCTTCGCCAGTGTAGATTAGAACACTTTTGCCATGGAGGCATAATATGCCGAAGACAGTAGTTGGATTATTTGAGAAGCCTGGCTTGGTGGACGGCATCGTCCACGAGATCGAGGCCTTGGGTTTTCCCCGGAAAGAGGTTCGCACCTTGACCGAGCCGGCGACCTTCGAGGTCGGAGGGGTGATGAGCTTCCCACGCCTCGATTTCGAAGTCGAGTTGAGCCGGGAGCTTACCCGGATAGGAGCGACCAAAGCGGAATCTCAAGTTTACGTCGAAGGACTCCGGCGGGGAGGCGCCTTGGTATTCGCGACCGGGGCGGACGAGCAGGTGGACGCTGCCGCGGATATCATGAACCGGAACGGCGCGACGGAAATAGAGGAACCCCGTGGTCCGGAACCGCAGTTACCCGTTGTTGGTCGCGCGAACATGAGTCCGATTCGCAGCGGTTCGGTGCTGGCCGGCCGGATCCGGGAACCGGGCAGTGGCGCTGCGTTTTTCGTATGGTAACCAGGCGCGACTGACCTTGCGAAATTCACGGCTGGCGGCCGCCAGAAATCAAAGAAATCGATCTGAGCTTAAATCCGACAAGTTTCTCCTGATGGCTCACGGCACAGCGGGTAAGTGGCGAAGGCCAGGGACATGATGCAGAACGAGCAACTCGCGGGTGTCAGCAACAGATAGTTTTTGCTAGCGACGGCCGAAAAGTGGGATAAAAGGAGAAAAATCATGTACAAGAATTTGTTGATCGTTTCGGTTTCCTGCCTGACCCTGGTCCTGCCCGTTGTGGCATCGGACCGTGGTGATGACCTTGGGCGTATTCAAAAAGCCACCCAAGTCTTCCAGGAGATCATGAAAACGCCAGATCAAGCCATTCCCCAGGAACTGCTGGAATCGGCGAAATGCGTTGCCATTATTCCGGGAGAAGAGAAAGCCGCCTTCATATTTGGCGGCAACTACGGCAAGGGCCTGGCGACCTGCCGAACCGCCCATGGCTGGAGCGCTCCCATGTTTCTAGCTGTCGGGGGCGGGAGCGTCGGCTTCCAGATTGGCGGCTCTTTCACCGATGTGGTGATGCTCTTTATGAATGACCACGCCTTGCAAAGCCTGCTGAGTGACAAATTCAAGATTGGCGCCGATGCAACTGTGGCGGCCGGGCCCGTGGGGAGACATGCTGCGGCTGGCACGGATGTAAAGCTCAATGCGGAGATCCTGAGCTATTCTCGAAGCAAAGGGGCGTTTGCCGGGGTCAGCGTGGATGGCTCTGTCGTGCAGGCCGACAAGAGCGGAGACAAAGCCATGTACGGCTCCAGCGTCACTCGGCGGGAAATCCTGGACGGCAAGATTGCGGTCCCGAAGACGGCCACGAGATTGGTGGAGGACCTTGGCAAGTACGCCGCTCGCGACTGAACTCGGGCGGGCCTTCACTCACAGCAGCCTTGTGTGGTTGGCCAAGGAGAAACAAACCATGAGCGCGGCAACCGCGACAACTCTCACTCCAGCGCAACTGGATCAACTATCGATCAACTTACTCCGATTCCTGTCGGTCGACGCGGTGCAAAAGGCCGACAGCGGCCATCCGGGGCTCCCCTTGGGCGCCGCAGCCATGGCCTATACGTTGTGGACAAGGTTTCTCCGGCATAATCCGATCAATCCGAACTGGTCCAACCGGGACCGGTTCGTTCTGTCGGCGGGCCATGGTTCGGCGCTGCTCTACAGTCTCTTACACGTCACCGGCTATGATGTGCCCCTGGATCAAATCAAACAATTCCGTCAATGGGGCAGCATCACGCCTGGTCATCCTGAGCGTGGCCTGACTCCTGGCGTCGAAACCACCACCGGCCCGCTCGGCCAGGGATTCGGGAATGGGGTGGGCATGGCGATTTCAGAAGCGCATCTTGCCGCGCGTTACAACCGGCCGGGTTTTGAAATCGTCGATCACTTTACCTACGGGTTGGTCAGCGACGGAGATCTGATGGAGGGCGTATCTTCCGAAGCAGCGTCACTCGCCGGGCAGTTGGAACTCGGCAAGCTCATCTATCTTTTCGACAACAACCATGTGACGCTCTCCGCCGGTACGAACATTTCATGTAACGAGGACCACGCGAAACGCTTCGAGGCGTATGGCTGGCATACGCAATCGGTGGAAAACGGTAACGACGTAGAGGCGATCGATCAGGCTCTACGCGCGGCTCGCGACGAAACCAGGCGACCGTCACTGATTCTAGTCCGCACCCACTTGGGTTTCGGTTCCCCGGACAAGCAGGACACGTTTGAAGCGCACGGTTCGCCGTTGGGCGTAGAAGAGGTGAAACTGACCAAGCAGAACCTGGGTTGGCCTGTCGAACCCCTTTTCGACATCCCCCCTGAAGCGCTCGCGCATTTTCGCGAGGCCCTGCCACGCGGCCAGCAGGCGGAGTCGGAATGGCGGGATCACTTCGCTCGTTATGCAACCATACATCCCGACTTGGCCCGGGAGTTCGAACAGAGGATGCGCGGCGAATTGCCCGCCGGTTGGGACGCGGATATTCCGGTTTTTCCGGCTGACCCGAAGGGGATGAAGACTCGCGTGGCTTCCGGAAAAGTGATGAACGCGATTGCGCCCAAGCTTCCGTCGCTGATGGGCGGTTCGGCGGATTTAGATCCGTCGACGCACACGGCGCTCGAAGGGGCGGGCGATTTCGAATCTCCCGATCGAGCGTCGGGTGACACGCAAGGTTCGAGCGGCGGCGGCTGGCGTTACGCCGGGTGCAACTTGCATTTCGGGATTCGTGAGCACGGGATGGGCTCGATTTTGAACGGCATGGCTGTGCATGGCGGTATCATCCCCTACGGCGCGACCTTCCTGATCTTTTCCGATTACATGCGCCCTCCCATCCGGCTGGCAGCCATCATGGAGCAGCGGGTTATCTACGTATTCACTCACGACAGCATTGCGCTGGGTGAAGACGGAACCACTCACCAGCCCGTGGAGCAAATCGCCAACCTACGCGCCGTTCCGCGCCTGATTGTGATTCGCCCCTGCGACGCGAACGAAACCGCGTACGCCTGGCGAGTTGCGCTGGAGACTTCGGACCTCCCCACCGCGTTGATCCTGACCCGTCAGGATGTGCCGACCCTGGATCGTAGTCGCTATTCTGCCGCGGAGGGGTTGAAACGTGGGGCCTACATCCTGGCGGAGGCGGCGAACGGGCGGCCCGATATCATTCTGATCGCGACCGGCTCGGAAGTGGGTCTGATCGTCGAAGCGCAAGGCGAATTGGAAAAGCAGAACATTCCGACGCGTCTGGTTTCCATGCCGAGTTGGGAATTGTTCGAAGCACAGCCGGAGGAATATCGACGTTCTGTGTTTCCGCCTTCAATCCGCGCGCGGCTGGCGGTGGAAGCAGGCGCGACGCAGGGGTGGCATCGCTACGTCGGCGATCTCGGTGACGTAATCGGGCTCGATCATTTCGGCGCTTCCGCTCCGGGGCCGGTGCTGATGCGCGAATACGGGTTTACCGTCGAAAACGTCTGCAAGCGGGCGTTGGCCCTGCTGGAAAAGAAGAATGCCTGATTCGTCATTGCGTGAGGCTCACTATGAAGTGGCCCGTTTTGGCGACAGCAAGTTGAAGCCAGATGTTGACTATCCGGATTTTGTAGCGCCCTTGACCCGCACGGTTGCTCGCGGAATTCGTTCTGGATTGCTTGCGGCAGATATCACAGCGCGGATGTCCAGGCGATCGTCAACTACAGGCTGGCAGTGGTGTCAGAGACTTCTGACAAAACCAAGGAGAAGTTCAAATGAGTTGTTGTAAAGACAAGATGGAACCGGTTGGAACAGACTCGTGCTGCACGCCGCGCGAGACGGCACAGCATGCCGCGTTGGCGATGCGAAAGACGGGATGCGGGTGCGCGCCCGTTGTGGAAGATAAGCAGGGCCGGCGTCTGGTGGGTGTGGTTACCGAACGCGACGTGTGTCACAGCGTGGCAGTTGATAACCGGCGGCCCTCGGAAGTTCCGGTTGAAGAGATTATGCGTCCCGCGTCCTCCTGCTGTGGCATGGATGAATCCCTGGAAGACGCCCGGCGCAAACTCGATACACACCAGGCGACGAGTCTGCCCGTTGTGGACAAGGCCGGCTGTTGCCACGGAACAATTAGCTCTCACCACCTGGGGAAGACGTAACATGAACAAATTCAAGGAGCGCGTGGCGAAGGCATGCGTCGGCTAAGCGATAACGACTGCCACCATCCTCGATCTGCATCGTTTGGGTCATCCCAGGCTCCCGATAGCAGCGTGGATCACTCTGAGTAAGGGCGCCGGATAGACTCCCAGCCAGACAAGGATCACGGTGAGGGTGGCCAGAACCAGCGTTGCGGCGGGCGCCTGCCGTGGAATGGGATCGCGATCTCGATCGCCCGCGGCTGGCTGTTGATACAGAACTACGACCACTCGCAAATAGTAGAACAGCCCGATTGTGCTGCTAATCACCAGAATCAGGATCAGCGCCCACGCTGCCGCGGATGCGCCTGCCGCCACGATGTAGAACTTGCCGAGAAAGCCAGCGGTCAGCGGTATGCCCGCCAACGACAGAAGCATGGCCGTGAAAACCAGGGCGAGCGCGGGGCGGCGCCAGAATAGCCCTCGATAATCATCGAGCAGGTCCGCGTCTCGCTGACGTTCGGAGAGCACAGTAACGACACCGAACGCACCCAAGGTCATCACAAAATAGGCCACCAGATAAAACGCGGCGGCGCTTGTGCCCATGGGGCCACCTATTTGAAACGCCGCCAACAGGTAGCCCATTTGCGCGATCGAAGAATAGGCCAGGATGCGCTTCACGTTCTTCTGCAAAAGCGCCAGCAGGTTGCCAGCAAACATGGACGCGACCGCTATGATCGAGATCACTAGAACGACGGGTGCGAAGGAGTGCGCACCTGATTCGTGGAAGTAGCGCAGGAGTAGCGCGAACATGCCGCCCTTTGAAACCGTCGCGACAAAGGCCGTCACCGGGGCGGGAGCGCCCTCATAAACATCGGGTGTCCACATGTGGAACGGTACGAGCGCCAGCTTGAAGCCGATGCCGGTAACGATCAGGATGACGCCGGGCAATAGTAAAGCCGGATTCGCCGCAAAACCGGGGGCCACGAGTTGCGCCATGCGGGCGAAGTCCATGGTTCCCAGGCCGGCGTATATCAGCGCGATCCCAAAGAGAAGGAAAGCGGCGGATGCCGCCGCCAAAACCAGGTACTTAATTCCGGCCTCCACGGGCAGCGCGCGGGCGTGCAAGTAGGAGATCAGAGCATAGAGCGAAACACTAAGAATTTCTAGCCCGAGGAAGAACGAGACGAAGTGGGAGCTGGCTGCCAAGACCATCGCGCCCAGGGTCGCCACTAAGATCAGGACATAGAACTCCTCGCGATTGCCTTCCCGCGCGGCCAGATAGCCATAGGCCAGCAACGTCACGGCAAAGCTGGCCGCGACGATCAGTCCCATGAAGAATAGCGCGTAGCTATCGATGATGAGCAGCGCCGTGACCTGGCGGAGAGGCACAAAGAGAACCGAGCAGAACGCTGCCGCGAAGCCAAGAAGCGTGAGGACAACGGCAAGTGCGTGGTTCCGGTACACTGCCACGGACAACATTACGATGACAGATGTCGCAGCGACCAGCAGAAGAGGTAAGAGGGCGAGCAGGTCACTGGCAGTCACGGTTCATCTCCAGATTGCGGGGAATTGTTCTACAGCGTGTGCCATCACGCGGAACACAGGTTGAGGGTACAGGCCCAGCCAAAGCAGCAAAGCCACCATCGAGCCTAACAGCAGTCCTTCGCGAACCATCAGATCCGGCAGTTGCCAGGGATGGCTATTGGGCCCTTGAAATACTCGCTGCACAAACCGGAGCGCGTAAAAGGTGGCGGCTAGAACACCAACAGCGGCCACCGCGGCCATTGCGACGTTCACCTGGTACGTGCCCAACAGAACCAGGAATTCACCGATGAAGTCTCCGAGTCCCGGCAATCCGAGCGAGGCCAGCGCGAAGAACAAGGCGACTCCGCTCATTCTGGGTACGGTGGCCCACAAGCCGCCCATGTCGTCGATCGCGCGCGTGTGTGTGCGCTGCTGCAACGCGCCGACCACGATGAACAGCGCGCCTGTGCTGATACCGTGGCAGATCATCGTCATCACTGCACCTTGGAGTGCGAGAGCGTTGGCGGCGAACACACCCAGAAGCACAAAGCCGAGGTGGCTAAGGCTGGTATAGGCCACCAGGCGCTTCAGGTCGGTTTGTCCAAAGGCGAGAATGGCTCCGTATAGAATCCCCACGATGGCGAGAGTCATTGCGACGGGAGCGAACTCACGGGCCGCGCCCGGAAATAGCGGAATCACGAAACGAATCAGGCCATATGCGCCCGTCTTGAGCAGCAGTCCCGCCAGGATGACGCTGCCTGCCGTGGGCGCCTGAGTATGCGCATCCGCCAGCCAGGTATGGAAGGGGACCATCGGGAGCTTTACCGCAAACGCGATGAAAAAGCCCAGCATGATCCACATGGCGGTATGCGGATCGAGCGGCGTATGCAGCAGATCTTCGTACTCAAACGTATAGATCCCCGTCCCGCGGTAATGCGCAAAATACAGCGCGAGGATCGCGATCAGCATCAGGAGGCCGCTCAGTTGCGTAAACAGGAAAAACTTCACCGCTGCATAGATGCGGCGTTCATGGCCCCAAATCGCGATGAGAAAATACATCGGGACCAGCATCAACTCCCAGGCGAAATAAAACAGGAACAGGTCGAGGGCGAGAAAGACGCCGATGATTCCCGCGAGAATCCACAGCAGGTTGAAGTGAAAGAAGCCGATGCCGAAGGTGATTTCGGTCCAGGAGGCCAGCACCGCGGCGACGCCTAGAAATAGGGTCAGCAGAACCAGGAGGAGACTGAGACCGTCCATCGCCAGATGAAAGTGAATACCAAACTGGGGAATCCAGTTCCAGTCCATCTGTTCAAACCAGTTGTTCGTGCCGGTGACACTAACTTTGGCGTTGTGGATCCACAGACCGAGTACCAGAACCAAGTCAATGCAGATCGCGACGAGCGAAATCCAGCGGCAAAGCAGCGGATTTGAGCGCGCTGCCAACCAGGCAAACATACCTCCGGCGAGAAGGACGACGATCAGCCAGAGCAGGATCATAAGAACAACACCACGGCGATGAAAACAACAGATCCGGCCGCGATCGCTGCGGCGTACCAGCGCAGGCGTCCCGTCTCGGTGCGGCTGAGGACGCGCCAAGCAAGTTGGTTGAGCGCGGCGATGCCAGTATAGAAGCGATCGATGAAATCATTTTTGTCGATACGCGCAAACCACACCAATGGCTCGACGAACGCCCGGTTATAGATCCAGTCCATTCCCCAATCTGAAAACCAGAAGCGGTGCAGCCCGTCGCCGATCGGACTAGATGCCAACGCGGCTGCGTATTCTCGCTTGCGCAAGAACAAGATGTAGGCCAGATACACTCCCAGCAAAAACGCTGACGCGGCGATTCCCTCGGAAGCAAGCTCGCTGATCGGAATCGCGTGCGTCCCTTCGCTCCAGGGCAGCGCTGTTTCGAGAAACCGGCCAAACGGAGCTTTGAAGTACCCGGCAACCATCGTGAGCAAGGCGAGCACGAAACACGGAATGCGCATGGCGTAGCCGGGCCTCTTGGTTACTTCCTTGTGCGCTTCCCCGAAAAAGACCATGAAGATCATGCGGAATGTGTATAAAGAGGTCAGAAGAACGCCGATGAGACCCACAGTCCAAAATTCCGGCGAGCCATTGGCGCCGCTCCAAGCGCCCCAGATGATCCAATCTTTGCTGACGGCGCCCGCCGTGATCAGCGGCAATCCCGCGAGGGAACATCCCGCGATCACGAATACCCAGAAAGCAAACGGAAGGCGCGTGCGCAAACCGCCCATGTGGAAAATGTTGTGCTCGTCGTCCATCGCGTTGATGACGATGCCGGCCGCGAGAAACAGCAGTGCTTTGAAGAACGCATGCGTCATGAAATGAAAGATCGCGGCGGGCCACGCTCCGACGCCGAGAGCCAGGAACATATAGCCGATCTGGCTCATGGTGGAGTAGGCCAGCACGCGCTTGAGATCCCATTGCGTGAGTGCGCTGAAGCCTGCGAGGAGTAATGTCGCCGCGCCGATCACCGCGACCGCGAACTGTGCCACGGGAGCGAGGGAATACAACACGTGCATGCGGGCGATTAAGTAAACCCCGGCCGTGACCATGGTGGCCGCGTGGATCAAGGCACTCACGGGAGTAGGCCCAGCCATGGCATCGGGAAGCCATGTCTGCAAGGGCAACTGCGCCGACTTGCCCACCGCGCCCCCCAGGAGCAGCAGCGCGGCGGCGATGGCGGCGGACGATCCGACCGGCCACTGCTGCGAAGCCCGCTGCATGAGATCCTGAATCCGCAGCGTGCCCAGATCATGAAATAGCAGGAACAGCCCAATCACCATCGCGGTGTCGCCAATACGGGTCACGATGAATGCTTTGCGGCCGGCCCGTCCGTTCGCCGGATCGCGATACCAGAAACCGATCAGCAAATAACTACACAATCCGACGCCTTCCCAGCCGAGGTAGAGCAGCAATAGATTGTTCGCTAGAAGCAGAGTCAGCATCGAAGCGACAAACAGGTTCATGTATGCAAAGAACCGGCTGTAGCCTTCGTCGTCGATCATGAATTCGGTTGAATAGATGTGAATGAGGAGGCTAACGAAGGCCACCACTACAGTCATGATGAGCGAGAGCGGATCGAGATAGAAAGCGATTTCCGGGCGAAGGCCGCCGACGTCAAACCATGTCCAAAGGACCTGCGTGTAGGCGTTGGCGGCGGGCGGAGCGTTCAGAAAAGCAATTGCTACCAGCAGCGAAACCACAGCTGAGGCGGCCGTCGCGCCGACTGCGATCCACGTCACTAGTTTTCGCGGAACGCGCAGGACGGCGAGCGCGAGCGCACTCGCAAATGGAATCGCGGGGATCAACCAAAGAAGGCCCAGCATGTTCAACCTCTCATAGTCGCTGATGGCGTCCGCATCCAGGTTACGGTGATGATGATGGAGCCGCAGGACCAACGCCAGTCCCACGGCAACTTCCGACGCCGCCATGGCGAGGATGAATAAAAACATGATCTGGCCGTCGGGTTGGCCCCAGCGAGATCCCGCCGCCACGAATGCGACGCCTGCGCCGTTCAGCATGATCTCGATCGACATCAGAATGAAGATCAGGTTACGGCGCATCAGGAGTCCGGCCAACCCCAGCGCGAACAAGACTCCCGCCAGAATGAGTGCGTGCCCCATCGGAATGCCTGTCATAGCGAGCCTCTGCTTTCTCGGATATAGGGCGGCCCAGGTGGTAAGCTCCCACCAAGGCGCCCAGCAGCAACATAGAAGCCAGTTCAACCCCGATCAAATAGGGCCCGTACAGTGCGATCCCTATCTGCTTCGGTTCGAGCACGCCGGCTCCGGATCCCGGCAATGCGGGGAACCTGGCGCGTACGATCAAATACACAACCTCTAGGATCAGGAGGGCTGAAAGAGCGGCCGGACCGATCCAAATGTTTCCTTGCATCAATTGCCGTTCGATTTCAACGGCGCGCCTTCCCAGGTTCAGCATCATCACAACAAAAACAAAAAGAATCATGATCGCGCCCGCATAGACGATCGCCTCGAGAGCGGCCACCAGCGGCGCGCCCATGGTGAAGAAGGTTACGGCTACGGCCAGGAGCGAAACGACCAGGTATAGCAACGCGTGCACGGCATTGAGCCGCGTGACGGCGAGCACCGTTGCGATAATGGCTACCGCGCCAGCAGCATAGAAAGCAGTTTCCATAAGGCTCACGGGAGCAAACTGCGAAGGTCTACCGGGGCCGCCTGGTTTTCCGCTTCGCCCTTCTCCTTGCCGCCGATCCGTTCTCCGCAAACGCGCCAGTAGTTGTAGCCGGGATACTTGCCGGGCCCATCGATCAGCAAGTCCTCCTTCTCATACACCAGGTTCTGGCGATTGTATTCGGCCATTTCGAAATCCGGGGTGAGCTGGATTGCGTAAGTTGGACACGCGTCTTCACAGTAGCCGCAGAAAATACATCGGGAGAAATTAATCCGGAAAAACTCCGGATACCGCCGCTCGTTTTCGTCCTCGGTAGCCTGAAGAGCGATACAGTCCACGGGACAGGCGACCGCGCAGAGATAGCAGGCAACGCATCGCTCGCCGCCGTCGGGATCTCGTGAAAGAATAATGCGCCCCCTGGTGCGCGGAGCCAGGTAAGCCTTTTCCTCGGGGTACTGGATCGTCACCCTTTTGTGGAAGGTGTGCAGGAACACGGTCCAAATCGTTCTGATTATGCTCCACATCTCAATGCGTCCTTTTCACTTCAAAGCTCCTCATTTCCACACCAGCACGGTGGCGCCGGTTACCAGCAGATTGACCAGCGCCAATGGAAGCATGGTCTTCCACCCCCAGGACATGAGCTGATCGAAACGCAGCCTTGGAAGCGACGCCCGCAGCAGAATAAAAAAACAGATGAAGGCAAACATTTTGATCAAGAACCACACGATCGGAGGCAACCAAGGGCCCAGCCAACCGCCGAAAAACAGCACCGTAATCATGGATGAGATCAAGATGAGGCCGAGGTATTCGCCCACGAAGAACATTCCGAACTTCATCCCTGAGTACTCGGAATGGAAGCCGGCGACCAACTCGGCCTCGGCCTCCGGAAGGTCGAAAGGCAAGCGCCGTGCCTCGGCCACACCCGCGATGAGAAACAAGGTGAAGCCAAGGAACTGGGGGACCACGAACCATAACCGCTTTTGCGCTTCAACAATGGCAGTCAGGCTGAAGGAACCCGCAAGCAGCACCACACCCATGAGCGACAGGCTCATGAAAACTTCGTAGCTGATCATCTGCGCCGCGGCACGCAGCCCTCCGAGCAGCGAGTATTTGCTGTCCGACGCCCAGCCGGCAAGCACGATGCTGTAGACGCCGAGCGAGGACATCCCCAGAAAGAAAAGCAATGCGATGTTGAGATCCGCGACGATGATGCCCGGAGCGAAAGGCACCACGGCGAATGAAAACAGCACGGTCACCATCACGATCATGGGCGCGATCACAAAAACAACTTTGTCCGCGAACGGCGGTATCCAGTCTTCCTTCGTGAAGATCTTGATCATGTCGGCGACCACTTGCAGCAGGCCGAACGGCCCCACTCGGTTCGGTCCATAGCGGTCCTGCCAAAGCGCCAGAAGCCGGCGTTCCACCCAGATGAGCATCGCCGACAGGCTGAGCACCACCATCAGGATTCCTACGATTGCCGCGATAGGGTGAGGGCTCGTCATGATACTTGTAAAATGCGGCACCAGGCCGGCAGCACCGCTCCCAACGCCGGAGGCAAGCCGGCCGGGATTCCCGCGATCCCCGCTGGCAGTTCCGGCAGCACCTTCAAGGGAAGCCGGTGCTTCGCGCCTCCAAGTTCGATCTCAACTTCTCCGGCCGGGTCGCCACTGCGGAGGCTCGCTGCGTCCGCGGCATTGACGGCCAGGTACGGAGCCGGAGCAAGAGAGGCGACCGCAGGCGCCTGGAGGCTTAGCTCGTCGGAGCCGAAAATATGTTCGATCGGGATGACCAGCCATTCCGCGTCACGGCGAACGAAGGCGGACGGGACTGCGTCAAAGTACGCTCCTTTTTGAGACGGTTCAATCAAACGAACTCCGGGATCGCCCCCTTTAAGCGCACCGCCGATCTCGCTTTGAAACTTGTTCACTGCCTGGATTGAATTCCAACCCGGCGACCAGAAGAACGGCTGTAACGCCGCCGGAGGTTGGTTCGGCGAGCCCTCCATGGAATAGGCGAGAGCGGAATCCGGGTCATCGGGTGGCTTGGGCTCATCGACTCGGATATTGGCGTGTATGGAGGTGAGCCCGCTATACCTATGGGACTCGCGCGGAATCTTAGCCCCGGTCATGCGGAATTTCGACGGCGGGGCCGCGGCAACAGCGGGAGCGAGTTGCGGAAGCGCCTCGGCCATGGCCGCCAGGGGTTCGTCGAGCGTCGACCAGGCCGGATCGCCCAGCCACCGCCAGCTCTCCCGTATGTCCCCTTCCTGCCGTGCGAACACAGGGAAAAATCGTTGCGCACGCCCTTCGTTGCTTACCAGCGTGCCGTCGGATCCGGCGAATGTGCCGGCCGGCAGAAGCAGATCAGCCTTAGCGGTGGTCTGGTTTTCCAGTTGGTCGAGCACGACAAGGTGCTCCACAGATTCCAGAAAATCGTCCACAAGTTTCGCCGGCATTCGGCGGTAGAGGTCATTCTCCAGGACGATCAGGGTGCCGATTGGGGCTTTACCGGCCCCGGTGAGACTGAACGCTTCGCTGAGCGGACGGGCTCCCATGAGCGCCAGACCAAAACTGTTGCACTCGGGCGCGATAAAACTCAGCGCGGCGGGACGGCCGGCAGCGCACAGGGCTTTCGCCACGTTCGCCGCCGATTGAATCACGGACTCGCTCCGGCAACTAAATCCGGAAATCACGAGAGGCCGCTTCGCGCTTTTCAACGCGCCCGCGATCACCTGGGCCAGATCCCGTATCTGTCCGCATAGGCCCGACACTTCCGGCGCTTCCGGATCGATCTCGTGAGCGACGGCGAGGCCTAAACGAGCTACATCTTCCGGCGCCGCCCGATAAGTTCGCGTGGCGATGTCATCGAGACGAGTGGCGCCCGGAGCAGCGATAAAGAACGGACCTCTTGCATCCTGCACGGCTGCGCGAACGGCATCATTCATCCAGGAAGGGATATGTAGCTTTTCGGCTATCTCGAACGGCTGCTGGCGCACGGACTGGCGCAGGCTCAGGGCCATCCGCGGCGCGGAATTTGTGACGTCCTCGCCCAGGATCAGCACAGCATCGGAAAGCTCGATGTCATGCAGGGATGGCGATCGGGCCGGCCCAGTTTGCAGAATATCCAGCATCGACGTGGTCACGAGCCACTCGCCGTCGGGTACGCCCGCAAAAAAAAGATCCTTCCCCACCAGCTTGCGCAGCGCGAAGTTAGCTTCGAGCGATGCGCGGGGCGATCCGATGCCGATCGCCTCACCGCCGGTCGAAACGAGTGCCTTCAATTTCTGCCCGGCTTCGTCCGGGGAAATGGGTTTCCCGTCCAGCCGCGCGGTGCGAATTCGGCGGTCGCTATTGACGAACTCGTAGCCGTAACGCCCGCGGTCGCAAAGAAAGTAGCCGTTCACCGCGCTATTGAATCGCGTCAACACCCGCCGCAATGAACCGTAGCGTTCGCCGATGGTGATATTGCATCCGGCTGAGCAATGGACGCAGATCGAGGGAGCCATCGTCAGGTCCCACTTGCGGGTATAGTGATGCCGCAACGTAGCGTCGGTGAAAACGCCCGTCGGGCATACTTCCACCAGATTGCCTGCGAATTCGCTCTCGAGGACTCCGTCTTCGTTTCGGCCGAAGTAAACAGTGTTCTTGAGGCCGAATACGTTGAAGTCGTCTCCGCCTGCATACTCCCGATAGAACCGGACGCAGCGGTAGCACTGAATACAGCGATTCATCTCGTGGTACAGGAAGGGACCAAGATATTGATTGCGAAACGTGCGCTTCTCAACCCGGGAGCGGCGGTAATCATGACCGGTCATCACCGTCATGTCCTGGAGGTGGCATTCGCCGCCCACGTCGCATATAGGGCAATCGTGCGGATGGTTCAGCATCATGCCTTCGACGATGGAAGCACGGAACGCAACCGCTTCCGGATCGTGAATGGAAATCCGCGTCCCCTCCTTGGCCGGCGTCATGCACGCGATCACGATTTTGCCCTTGGAGTCCTTCTCGTCCTTGAACTCTTTGACGGCGCACTGGCGGCACGCGCCCACCGACCCCAGAGCGGCATGCCAACAGAAGTACGGCAGGTCAAATCCCAAAGACAGACAAGTATGCAGCAGGTTCTGCTTCGGATCTGCCGCATAGGGTTCGCCGTCAATGTAAATGGTTCCCATCAGGTTCGCCCCATCACTTCCGGAAGCTACACCGCTGGTCACGTATGTGCGACTCAAAATCGCCGGCGAAATACTTCAGCGCGCTCTCTAAAGGCTCCGCCGCACCCGGCGCTAATGCACAAAACGTGTGGCCGGGTCCCCAAAACTTTGTCTGAGATTTCAGGATGTCCAAATCTCCAGCCGTAGCGTGCCCTTCCTCCATCGCTCCCAGAATCCGTTCCGCCCAGCCGAGGCCGCTCCAGCACGGCGAACACCAGCCGCAGGATTCCCGGGAGAAAAAGTGAATCAGGTTTGAAGTCATGCCGACCGGGCAGGTCCGATCGTCAAGGATGATCATGCCGCCGGTCCCCAGGCGGCTGCCCACCTTTGCCACTTCCGTGAAATCCATCGGCACATCGAGATGCTGCTCCACCAGAAAATCGGTGGAGGCGCCCCCGGGCAGCAAACCACGAAAGCGCAATCCGTCGCGCATTCCGCCCGCGTGCTCCTCGAGAAGTTCCCGCGCTGGCGTGCCCATCGGGAGTTCCCACAATCCCGGCCGCTTCACTTTACCGCTGGCGCCATAAAGCTTTGTTCCAGCGTCTTTGGTAAGGCTCAAACCCTTAAACCATTCAGCACCGCGATCGATAATGTGGGGAACATTCGCGAGAGTCTCGACGTTGTTCACGATGGTCGGCTTCCCCCACAGTCCGGAAACCTGCGGATAGGGAGGTTTCGCGCGCGGATTGGCGCGCTTGCCTTCGAGCGCGTTAAGCAATCCCGTCTCCTCTCCGCACATGTACCGTCCGGAACTGACGTGAAGATACATTTCGAGGCTGTACCCCGAGTTCAGGATGTTTTTACCCAGGTATCCGGCTGAATAAGCATCCGCGAGAGCGCGAGCAAGTCTCTTGCGCGACAACCCGTACTCGCCCCGGATGAAGATGTAGGCAATGTCCGATTGGTTGGCGTAGCCTGCCAGGATCAACCCCTCGATGAGTTGGTGGGGATTGCCTTCCATCAGGAAGCGATCCTTGAAGGTGCCCGGCTCCATTTCGTCCCCGTTCGCAATCACGTACTTGGGCCGGGGTGCATCCGTGCCCATCGGAGTGAAGCTCCACTTCTCGCCTGTCGGGAAACCTGCCCCGCCCCGGCCGCGCAGGCCCGAATTTTTGACCTCATCCTGGACCTGCTGGGGCGTCATGTCGCGAAGGGCCTTGCGAAGCCCTTGATAGCCGCCCGCTCCTTCATAGCCTTTGAGGTCGAGCGCCTGACCATCAGCCGGGATGTCTTTGGTCAGCGGCTTTTCGACCGTCATGTCTATTTACAGTCCTCTAAGAGGCCGTCGATTTTAGCCGGATCGAGATTCCCATGAAGATCGTTGTTCAGGATCATGGCCGGCGATTGCTCGCACGCTCCCAGACAAACGATGGGCAGCAGAGTAAACCGGTTATCGGGGGTGGTTTCTCCGAAGCCGATTCCCAGATGCGCGGCGAGGTGTTCGCGTATCCCTTCGTAGCCCATGATCCAGCAGCTCACGCTATCGCAAAGCATGATCACGTGCCGTCCCACCGGTTTGCGGAAGATCAAGTTGTAGAACGTCGCCAGGCTATCGAGGTCCGCCGGTGACGCATTGAGCATCTCGCCAACGTCGCGAACGCTTTCGTCGGAGACCCAGCCCCGGTGACGCTGCACGATATTCATAGCCCCGAGACGCACTGCTTCCTTAGTGGGATACAGCGCCATCTCCGCTTCGATCTCCTGCCTCTCTTCAGCTGTCAACATTAGTTCTGTTCCTCATCGATCCACGTCGGCGAGCACGAAATCCATTGCACCCAGGATCGCGAACAGGTCCGGGATCATGCGGCCGCGGGCCAGCTTCGGCATCATCTGCATATGCGCGAACGACGGCGTACGGATGCGAGTCCGGTACGACATGCCACCGCCGTCACTCACCAGGTAGTAACCGTTATTTCCCTTGGTCCCTTCAATTGCTCCCAGCGCCTCGCCTGGCGGAAGGACCGGTCCCCAGCTGACGCCTACGAAATGCGTGATCAAGGTTTCGATGTCGTGCATCGTTCGTTCTTTGAGCGGCGGGCATGCCAGGGGCTGGAGCGATTTATACGGCCCCTCGGGCATGTTGTTCACACACTGTTCGACGATCCGCAGGCTCTGGCGCATTTCCTCGACGCGCACCATGCCGCGGTCGTAGCAGTCGCCGTTTCGGCCCGTAGGGATGCCGAATTCGAACTGTTCATAACCTGAATAGGGTTGCTTCTTGCGAAAATCCCACTCGAAGCCGCAGGCCCGCAGGTTAGGACCTGTGACGCCCCATTCAATAGCCTCCTTCGTGGTGAAGGCGCCAACTCCCTGGGTGCGTGCTTTGAAAATCCGGTTTTTCATCACTTCCTTGTCGTATTCGATCAAGCGTGGTGGTAAGTACTTCACAAACTCGCGGACCAAGCTGTCCCAACCTTTCGGCAAATCCTCCGCGACTCCTCCGATGCGAAACCAGTTGGGATGCATGCGCGCTCCACAAATCGCCTCGATGATGCCGAAGGCGCGTTCGCGGTCGTTGAAGGTATAGAAGACCGGCGATAGCTGGCCGAGGTCCTGGGCGAACGTTCCGTACCAGACCAGGTGGCTGATAATCCGGAACATCTCCGCCAGCATCACGCGAATGACTTTGGCGCGCGGAGGTACCTCAATCCCCGCCAGCTTCTCCACGGCCATCAGATACGCCATGTTGTTCATCACCCCACCGAGATAATCGATCCGGTCGGTGTACGGGATGTAAGTGTGCCAGGACTGCCGCTCCCCCATCTTTTCAGCGCCTCGGTGATGGAAGCCGATCTCGGGAACGGCGTCTACGATCTCCTCGCCGTCAAGCTGCAAAGCGACGCGTAACACTCCGTGCGTACCAGGATGCTGCGGGCCGACGTTCAAGAACATGAAATCCGTGCCGTCGCGGCCCGGCTTCATGCCCCAATCTTCAGGCCGAAAACGCAGCGCTTCCTGCTCGGCTTCCTCCTTTTCGTCGGGAAGGTGGAACGGCCCCATTTCGGTCGCTCGGGCAGGATGGTCTTTCAAGAGCGGATGTCCCACCCACGTTCGCGGCATCAGGATTCGTTCCAGATGCGGGTGGCCCTGAAAACGAATTCCGAACATGTCCCAGACCTCCCGTTCGTACCAATTTGCCGCCGGCCAGAGATCGGTGGCCGTATCTATGGGCGGCTGGCCTTGCTTGAGTGGCACTTTGACGCGAAGGTACTCGTTCCGGTCAAACGACAGGAGGTGGTACACGACGGTGAAGTCGCTGGCCGGCTGCCCTTCGCGGTGGACCCGCATACGCTCGTCGATGGCCGTAAGATCGTAAAGCATCCGGTATGGCTGCTCAACTTCCTCCTTGAGGTAACGGAGTGCATCGTGGGCGTTCTGCCGCTCGATCCAGCAGGTCGGGATTCCGTCCGCGGTGTGTTGCAGCGTCAGCGCATCTCCGCCAAACTTCTTACGCAACGAGTCAATGATGCTAGCGGGCTTAACACTGGTTTGAGCAACCATGATTCTCAGACTTCGTCGTTACCTCTGAGCACGGTGGCGCGCTGCCGCTCCTTCCGATTCAGATCGCGCAGGGAGGGCAGCGGCGGGCGGGACGTTTCCTGTGAGCCAGCCGCCCAACTCAAGGGCCGCCGCTCGCTGCCAACGGCCTTTTGCAATAGCAGTAGCCCTTCCTCGAAGGCGTCGGGGCGTGGCGGACAACCCGGGACGTACACATCCACTGGAAGAAACTTATCGACGCCCTGCACCACACTGTAGATGTCATACATCCCGCCAGAGTTAGCGCATGACCCCATGGAAATCACCCATCGCGGTTCCATCATCTGCTCGTAAAGGCGCAGGATAACGGGCGCCATCTTGATGAATACCGTGCCGGCAACCACCATTAGGTCGGCCTCCCGCGGCGTTGCTCGTATGACTTCCGCGCCGAATCGGGAGATGTCGTATTTGCTCGTCAAGCTGGTAGCCATCTCCACATAACAGCATGAGAGCCCGAAGTTAAACGGCCAGATCGAGTTCTTGCGGCCCCACCCCAATAGGTCCTGGAGGCGGGAGAAGATCACGCTCTGGCGAACAGTGCTTTCCGCTTGACTTTCGCCAGGGCGTACGAGCTCTTGAAATGAGTTCCGCTGGTTGATCGGAGAATTCATTCAGAGATTCTCTTCCGCGCGGGGACCGGTTGGAAACCAGTCGAGCGCCCCCACTCTCCAGAGATACGCGAGAGTGGCGGCCAACACTCCGATGAAAACTAGCGCTTCGCAGTAACCAGCCCAGCCAAGTTCGCGGCCCGCGATCGCCCACAGAAAGATGAAGACGGCTTCCAGATCGAAAATGACGAAGAACATCGCCACCATGTAAAACTTGGCGGAAAATCGCACCCGCGCGGAGCCTTGCGAAAGAATCCCTGATTCATACGGCGCTCCGGTCGCGGGTTCCCGATGCCGCTCTCCCAAGACGGAGGAAAGCGCCAGCATGCCGACCACCAGCAGGATCACCACAGCGAAGTAGACAACCAGGGGCCAGACAGTCATTTGCTCGCCTCCGCTGGCTTACCATGGGCAGACCACACGAGGTCGCAAAAGCCTTGATTCATTTCACGCTCGATTTGGCAGCCTTCATCGCAACGACGCTCAATACGCCTTTGTCGAGTGAGGCCGAAACGCTGTTAACGTCGATCGGGGATGGTAGGCCGAATTGGCGGCACAATGGCTCCCGGCTGAACTCGCAAAAACGAATCTCACCATCTGATCCGGAGTGACGATGGCTCCAATCCGCCTGTACAATCAGGCTTTCAGGGGTGGCAGTAACTGTCACGTCCTTCGACTCAACACCCGGGACGGCAACCTTGAGCTTCCACTCTTTGTCGCTTTCCACAAGCTCTGCCAATGACGTCCCGAGCACCTCGTGCTCAGCAAGCAGCCAGTCGTCCCGGTCCAAACCCGGACGTTCCCCGCGTTCTTCGAAGAGGCTAAATGCCCGTTGTTGAATTTTGTCGATCGTTCTCTCAACCTCGGCGAATACCGGGGGCTTCTCTTCCTGGTTAAAGTGCCGGACTCTTTCAATCGAAACCGTTGACATCGAAGTGTTCCTTTCCGCGCATCGTTCAGAAATCAGATTGCACCCTTTCAACGCGGCCTATTCGCGCGAGCCCGGAGCACAGGTGCTTTTATTCTGTGCATCAGGCCTGATCCCCGTCATCAGATCGCTCAGACAAAAAAAGCGGATCGACTAGTGTCGCCTGTCGTTACCACCGGCACAATCGCTACCTTCAGCGAGTCTGGCCACTGCCGCGATCCGCCCGGCCATGTTGTCGTCTCTCTCGCGGCCGTTCTAAAGATGACCGTCAAGTTCACTCTAAGGGAATCATTGTCAAAACGGCGTCAAAAATGCGCCGGAACAGCGTGTTTTGTGCGTCTCCCATTGTGCAGGGCCACTTGTAAGCCCAGAATAAGAGCAAGCATGCTATGTTGCCCGTCTCGAACACGGCAATCGCCTTGGACCAATCCCAAAGGGAGTCGAATCGTATGAACCGAAAAACACTTTTGATCGCAGGCGGAGTCCTGACTGTAGCCGCGTTTCTACTGGGGTTTGTCCCGCAGTACCTGAAGGCTAGGGATCTCGGCAACCAACTCGGTGCGTTTCGACAGCAGCTCAACTCGGAACGAGAGAAATCCCAAATGGACGAGCTCGCGCTGCTGTGCGGGTACGCTTACTTGGAAACAAATCTCAAGAATTACGGTTTAGCGAGCCAATACTCGACCAAGTTCTTCGACCGCGTCCGAGCCATGACAATCGAAGCGCCGAATTCAGGCCGGCAGGCCTTCCTTCAGGCGGCACTGGCGCAGCGCGACTTGGTTACGGGCGGCCTAGCAAAGGGGGATCCCAGCACCGTGTCAGCGGTGCAGCATCTGTTTCAGAGCGCGCTGGAAACGGCGCAAACTGGGTCGAAGTAACCAATGGGCGCCCTGCCGAGAAAGACTCTGGACGTCCATGGGGGCCGCAGGAAGCGCTGAAAAGCCAAGTAATGAAGGAAGAAACTATGACCGGTTTGTGGAGCCTTCGAGGGCTCTCCTGGCGGGACTTGGCGAAACGCACATGCCGTAAGAGTTGGGACGATGAGGTCTTCGGACAGGCAGCCCGGCTGGCCTTCTACTACTTCCTCAGCATGTTTCCCGTCCTGCTCTTGCTGCTTATTTGGCTCGATAAATTCGCCGGCGCAGGATCCACGGGATCTAATTTACGAGATACGCTCCTGGGTGCCTTTCGCCAGGTCCTGCCGCTAGAGGCCTCGGAGCTAATGGCGAAAACCGTTGGTCAATTGAATGCCGGAGCCGTCATCGGCGCCGGTGCCGTTTACGCGGGGCTGGGCTCCGTTTGGGGTGCTTTGAATGGCACCTGGGCCATGATGACCGGTCTGAATAATGCATATGAGGTAAAAGAAGAGCGCCGATGGTGGAAGGTCTTGACGATCGCGTTTGGTTTGACCACTTCGCTGGCGATCATGGGTCTCGTGGCGCTTGCCGCAATCCTCTACGGCAGCCCAGCCGGGGAGATGATCGGCAGGGATTTTGGAATTGCCATCCATCCCCCATTTCTCTGGCACATCGTACAGTGGCTGATTACAGCCATATTGCTGCTATTCTCGTTCGCTTTGGTTTATCGTTTCGGTCCCAACTTGAGGGATCGGCGATGGCGCTGGAGTGTCCCCGGCGCCGTCGTCGCCGTCACGTTACAGGTCACCTCTACGCTTCTGCTCCGGTTCTATCAGAATCACTTCAGTTCCCAAAGAATTTATGGAGGCCTGAATGCGGTGGTTGAGCTTTTGCTGTGGCTGTATTTCACGGGCGCGGCAATCTTTATCGGCGGCGAGGTCAATTCTGAAATTGAAAAGGCAGCCGCGAAAGTCCATCGCTCAGACGAAGAGGGGGATGAGGAAAGACGCAGCGGTAGCGAGGGTGGTCCCATCGGTTAGAGTGGAGTTTTGTTTATATTGCGAACGAGCCATAAATCGCGATCAGAGTCACATGCACGCCGATACAGGCGAAACCTGAGCATGGATAAAAAGTGAATAGAGCGCGCCAATTGCCGGCCGCCGAAGAGTTTCGGATAACCCGATGGTTCACGGTGACGGCCACGTCCCGTTGCTCTCCTCGAGTGCGGACATCGTTCCAGTAGAATAAACTGGCATCAATGGGGATTGCTTTTCGAAGCGGAGATAGAACTTACATATTCTGCGAGTGCCTTCAATTCGTCGCGACTCAGAGACACCGGTGGCATTCCGCCTTGCTGCATGCGCGCGGTCGGATGCTCCAGGGATGTGGTTACGAGCGCGGGTGTAAGGCTTTTGCCTGTACCGGCCAACCCATGGGCTGCTGACGTACCTCCGACACCATCGGGCCCGTGACAATCGCCGCATCCGTGGGCTTTGAAGATCGCTTGCCCTTTCGACTCTGCTGTGGGCGGCCCGGCTGTAGCACCTGGTTTCGCTTGCGCTTGCGCAGGTGAGGACGACCCGGAAGCAGGCGGTGTCGCCGCGGAGCCGGCCGGTGTTCCCCCGAGGCTGGTCACATAGGAAACCAGAGCTTTCATATCAGCGGCATTTAACGTGAGAGGGACCATGCCGGCAGCTGTCATCTTGGCCGTTGGCGCTTTCAACAGCGCCGTCAGTTGAGCTGGCGGATATTGGCTGGAAATATGAATCAGCGCCGGGCCAACACCGCCTCCGCCGTTCTGCCCGTGGCATCCGCTGCATTTCTGCGAATCGAAGATGCCCTTGCCCTGGGCAGCACTCGAAGTGGCTGCCGGACCTCCTGTTTGTGCCTTCCCCGATCCGGCCGTTGCGGCTGGCTGAGCAGCTGGCGCGGGTGCGGGCGATGCGGCCGGTGTCGCCGCAGTTGGTGCTTGCGCCTTCCCAACCGTCGCGGGTGGTGTCGCGCTAGCTGGCGCAGGCGAGGACGACCCGGCAGCGGGTGGTTTTCCCGCAGTGGCCGTGGATGTTCCCCCGAGGCTGGTCACATAGGAAACCAGGGCTTTCATATCGGCAGCCTTCAGAGTGAGAGGGACCATGCCGGCAGCTTTCATCTTGGCTGTGGGTGCTTTCAACAGCGCCGTCAGTTTAGCTGGCGGATATTTGGTGGAGATATGAGTGAGCGCTGGCCCAACACCGCCTCCCCCGCTCTGTCCGTGGCAACCGCTACATTTCTGTGAATCGAAGATGCCCTTGCCCTGGGTAGCGCTCGGGTTGACTGCCGGACTCCCCGTTGGTGCCTTCGCCGATCCGGCCGTCGCGGCTGGCGTCGCTGCGGGAGGCGCGGGTGCGGCCGATGCGGCGGCGGCTGGTGCCGCCGCAGTTGGTGCTTGCGCCTTCACAGCCGTCGCGGGTGGTGTCGCGCTAGCTGGCGCAGGCGAAGACGACCCGGCAGCGGGTGTTGCCGCCGCAGAGGCCGTGGATGTTCCCCCGAGGCTGGTCACATAAGAAACCAAGGCTTTCATATCGGCAGCGTTGAGGGTGAGAGGGACCATGCCCGCCGCTTTCATCTTGGCAGTGGGCGCTTTCAAGAGTACTGTCAATTTCGCGGGCGGATATTGGGTGGAGATATGAGTCAGCGCCGGCCCAACACCGCCTCCGCCGCTCTGTCCGTGGCATCCGCTACAGCGTTGAGAGTCGAAAATGGTTTTGCCATGGCTGGCTGCCGCACCCCCGCTCGAACTTCCAGCTGCCGTTTGCACAGCCCCTGGCGCAGGCGAGGACGATCCGGCAGCGGGTGGTGTCCCAGGAGAGCCAGCCGATGTTCCTCCCAGGCTGGCCAGGTAGGAAACCAGACCCTGCATCTCCGAACCGTTCAATGTCAGTGGCACCATGCCGCCCGCTTGCATCTGGGAAGTAGGCGCCTTCAGAAGTGCGGTCAACTGAGCTGGCGGAAACTTACTGGAAATATTCGTCAGCGCCGGGCCAATGGCCCCGCGTCCACTTTCTCCATGACATCCACTGCAGCCGTGCGAATCGAAAATGCCCTTGCCTTGAGCGGATGTTGCATCGAGCAGCGTTGACGCAACGCCCCCGGAAGGCGACGACGCCGAATATGGCTTAAAAGCGGTGTAGAAATACACATTTTCTTCTCGGCTCTGTTCAGCGATCTTAGAGGCAACCGCGGGGTCCCGCGCATCGACAAGACGGCTAGTCATACCCAGCCAGACCAAACCAATTAATAGGATCAGGACGCCGCCCACGGGAATGGGCCTGCGCCACGGCCGGCGTTCAAGGCCCCGGTCCAGGAACGGCAGCAGGAAGAACAGTGCGATCAGAATGACGGGAATGACAAAAACTCCGATGACCGTACTCCACCCTTCCCAATACTTCAGCCACTGGAACATCGGCAGGAAATACCATTCTGGCCGCGGCAGGAAACGAGTATTCGCAGGGTCCGCCTCAAGACCCAGTGTTACCGGGACAAAGTGTGCCAGCATCCCCAAAACACCCATTACCACCAGCACAAAACCCATATCGATCAGGACCTGTTTGGGATAAAACATCTCCGTAGGCAGCAGTGGCGTAACTGGGCTTTCCTTCATTGGGCCCGCGGCCCCTGCCTTCCGAAACAGTAGAATGTGCGCCGCTATGAATGAAAAGATTAGAGCCGGAATGATGAATACATGAAGGACGTAAAAACGCGAAAGGGTCAGGGCTCCCATCGATGGACCGCCCCGCAAAAGCAGCCTCAGGCTGTTACCGATGAACGGCACTTGTCCAAGCAAATTGGAGCCTACAGAGCCGGCGGAGTAAGCACTCTGATCCCACGACAAAAGGTATCCGGTGAAAGTCATTCCCAATACCAGAAGCGCAAGAGTGCAGCCGGAAATCCAAAGAAGCTGGCGCTTGCCTTTGTAGGACCCGTAAAGAAAGGTCTGCAGAAAATGCAGCACCAGCACTATCACCATGGCGCTTGAACCATAGGAATGCAAACTTCGCAGAAAGGCTCCCGCGGCCACTTCCTTGACGATGTAGGCAACGCTCGCGTGAGCGGTCAGAGGAGAAGGGACATAGTACAGCGCAAGGCAGAGGCCGGTAACAATCTGCGAAACGAAAATGAAGAGCAGCGCGGATCCGAAAACATAAGCGAGGCGCGCGCCGCCGGGGATCGGTTCATCGAGCGAGGCGCGCAATACCTTGTCTGCGCCAGTGCGTTCGTCTATCCATTTCCACAGACGGCCGAGCAAAGCTGGCCTGCTCCGGTTTGGCTGTGGGTTCTGTTCCGGCATAAACTATGTACCTCTGCTGTTCAACTGATGAGCTACTTTAGTTGGGCACATCGGGACGAAAATATTGGTACTTCACCATCAACTTCCCGCCGGAAATCTTGGTTTCGAGAGAATCGAGCGGGCGGCGCGGCGGTCCTGAGATGTTCGTGCCGTTTGCGGAGAAAGTTCCACCATGGCATGGACATACAAATTCGTTTCGACCCGGATCCCAGGGGACAGTACAGCCGAGATGGGGACAAATATCCGACAGGGCCTTCACCTGACCGCCGCGTCTGCACGATATAGACAACTGGTTGGCTAACCGTCTCCCGCCAACCTTCGGTCTGCTTAAGATCGAGCGTGCGCCGCAGAGGAGTTTGGACATTCGAAAAGCTCGAGGCTGGGCCCACTTCCGCCCAGCCTGAATCATTGGATTTCGCGGTCAGGGGATAGAAGATGTAGCGCAGAACTGGAACCGATAGCAGAGCGCCAACAAAGGCCGACGCTAGCCCAAGCAGCACGCCAATGAACGATCGGCGGGAGCCATCCAGCGGAACTGATTTGTGCTCGTAACTGGTCGATGCCATTGAGATTCCCTCTGTTTAAAAGTTCAGCCACAAAGCGACATAGACTGCGTTGTTTGCCGAAGCATTCCGTCCAGATCCGTCGTAATTGTGGCTCGCGCCGTTAAATTTCGTATAGCCGGTGTAGCCGGCTGATAGCTCGATGTTCTGCTTCGGCCAGAACCCAGCTTGACCGATATAGCCTCTGCTATTGGGGCTACCCAGCGCACTACCAGTCACGGAAGCGGGCGCAAACAGAAGTAGATCGGCACTGCCGGTGGTGGAAAACCCCGCAAGCGAGAACGTATAACGGCTCCGAAGGTGATAATTGGCATCCGCCCGAACCGTATTCAAGTGATGCGAGGATTCAGCCGCCCCACCAGCGGCAAACGTGCCATCCAGGTGAGATATTTCATGAATATAAGTCGCGTGAACAGTCAATAGATCCACGCCAAAGGGTCGTTCGTATTGGAGATCGATGGAGGGATCCGCATACCTGATCCCGTTTGCCTGTAACTCCACCCGGAAACGAGCTGACGTAAATCCCGTAAGTTCCAACCTCCAGATAGTTCAGTCCCCAGGTTTGCTGCCAGGCTATCCGCCAGTAAGGCGCAACTCCATGAATGTTATATGCAAAGTCCTTACCAGTCAGAGGCTGCGGCCCGCCAAGGTGCGCGGAGCGATACAGGCTGAAACCCGCATACAAATGGTTATTCCACAACGTATAGGCGCCGAGACCCGCAACATCCTGAGCGAGCGCTCCGGCTATGAGTGGCTGAGCGCTTGGCGTCGGAGCACTCCCGGAGGACAAAAAAGGATATCTCCACGATGGTGTACTGTTCCAGACATCTCCGACCGAGGGACTATTGTTCAGAGTAAGCCCGTACAACAGATCTTTGGAACCTAGCGTAGTGTGCTTGGCATAACGGATGTCCGTATTGTCCAGCGAGAAATGGTCGGACTCACCGGAGTAGGTTACTTGGACCAGCCCGCCAAGATGGGGTGAGATTTCACCTGCCAAAAATAGACTGAGGGCCTGCGGAAAACCGGCAGTAGTATTTTGTGCGTTCGGAACGCGCGTATCCGTGGTGGTATTGCTGAAAAGAAGCATGATCGAGATCGGAACATACCGATTCAGCTTCAAGTCTTTATCCTGATCCTCGATGGTCGTGTCCGGCTTTGTAAGGGTGTAGCCCTCGAGCTTGAATTTGCGCCCGAACGCGGTTAGCTCGGGAGGATTGCTGTGGCATACGTTGCACTGAAGCCCGGTTTGGCGTGTGAAGCTTGGCACGGCTTTCGCCTCGGGGGACAAAGTCACGACAAGCACCAGAAGAACGATACCGATGTTCGTTAGCGCACGGGCCAACGCTGCTCGCTTTGCGTCCGCCACACCGGCATCTCGGGTTTGTAAAAACAGGCTTGCTCCCGCGCGGCGATAGCGGTCCGGCACCGGTGTCATGAGTGACGGAACCGAGGGCCTCACCTTCAGAATCTCAGACCGCGCGCCTCGATCCGCCGCGAGGTCGCGTGCGAGAGGGGATCGTGACAAGGGATCAAGACAAATCGATTGCTCCAGCGCTAGCGCCATGCTCGAAATGTAGCCTAAAGCGTGTCAAAACGCCGTCAAAAACGGACTGCGTCGAAAGGCGTGACGTTGCCTTGACACGAGCCCGTCTTTTTGCAGGTGCTGAAGGAGCAGTTCCGGTGCGGACTTGGAGCGCTCTCAGAGGGGCAGTTCGCAAGAATCGTAGTTGCCTACGAACCTATCTGGGCGATCGGTGATGGCAAAAGCGCCTCACCCGATGTCGCCGCGGATGCTCACCGGCTTATCCGTGCCCATGTGAAGAGCAATTTTGGAACCGACGCGGCGAATAACGCCCGCATCCTGTACGGCGGCAGCGTCAAACCCGACAATGCGAAGATCCTCATGGCGCAGCCTGAGATTGACGGATTTCTCGTAGGCGGCGCGAGTCTCGATCCGGTCAGCTTCGCAGCCATCGTTAATCTTTGAAATCTGAATTGCCCTCTCGCCAGAGTCAGATCTGCGGGCTGTCGTTTTTGACGCCATTTTGACGACGCTTCTCCTACAGTGAGGTATGAAGCCGACACGACAGCTCCGCGACCTTGGCCAGAGCCTCTGGCTCGACAACATCACGCGAAAGCTGCTCACGAGTGGGACGCTACGCCATTACATCGATGATTTCTCAGTGACCGGGCTCACTTCGAATCCCTCGATCTTCGACTTGGCTATCAAAAACTCGAACTTCTACGATGACGCCATCCGACAGAAAAAGAACGAAGGCAAGTCGGGCGAAGCGCTTTTCTTCGAGCTGGCGATTGAGGACCTGAGGCAGGCTGCCGATCTCTTTCGGCCGGTCCACGACCGAACCGCCGGGATGGACGGGTGGGTCTCTTTAGAGGTATCTCCATCACTGGCCTACGATGCGGCCAGTACTGTCAAGGAGGCGGTTCGACTCCACGCCCAAGCGCAACGGCCCAACCTCTTCATTAAGATTCCCGGGACCAACGAAGGGCACGCTGCCATTGAAGAAGCCATCTTTCAAGGAGTGCCGGTGAACGTGACGCTCCTGTTCTCTTCCGCGCACTACGTCGCGGCTGCCGACGCTTACCTGCGGGGCATCGAGCGCCGGATCGCCGCCGGGCTCGATCCGAAGGTACATTCGGTGGCATCGATGTTCATCAGCCGCTGGGACAAAGCCGTGATGGGGAAAGTCCCGAAGGACCTTCAGGATCGTTTGGGCATTGCGATCGCAAAGCGTACCTACAAAGCCTATCGCGAACTGCTCGCTTCAGCACGCTGGCGAAAAGTCGCCAATGCGGGCGCTCCGCCGCAACGCCTGCTCTGGGCGAGTACCGGCACCAAAGATCCCAAGGCATCTGACGTCCTCTACATCAAGACGCTTGCCGCGCCGGACACGATCAATACGATTCCTGAGAAGACGCTGCTTGCGTTCGCCGATCACGGTGAGCTGGGTCAGGCCCTGCCGGAGGATGGCGGCGATGCCGAGAAAGTGATTGCAGCGTTCGGCGAGGCTGGTGTCGACGACCAACAACTCGCCGCCGATCTTCAGCGCGAAGGCGCCGCGTCGTTCGTCGCATCCTGGAAGGATCTTCTTAACTGCATCGAGTCGAAGGTAACAACGCTCAAAGCTGCGGGCTGAAGGCCATATGACACTTCCGCCGCCGGCGCACACTCCCGCACACAGCATCGTCCCGCTCCCTAATCGGCCTGCCTGGAACGCGCTGCAACAACATTTTGGCAAGGTCCGCGACTTACACCTTCGACAGCTCTTCGCGGAGGATCCGCAGCGGAGCGAAAGCTTCACCCTGGAGGCCCTGGGTCTGTACTTCGACTACTCAAAGAACCGAATTACCAGCGAGACCATCGGCCTGCTTCTTGACCTTGCGGAGCAGTCCGGTCTGCGCCACCACATCGAGGCCATGTTTGCCGGCGACAAGATCAACCTCACCGAAAAGCGCGCCGTGTTGCATGTCGCCTTGCGCGCGCCAAAAGACGCACAATGTTTCGCCGATGGCGTGAATGTAGTTCCCGAGGTTCACGCTGTGCTCGACAGGATGGCCGCATTCGCGGATGGCGTCCGCAGCGGCGGATGGAAGGGCCACAGCGGAAAGCGCATCCGAAATATAGTCAATATCGGCATCGGAGGCTCCGATCTCGGGCCTGTGATGGCGTACGAGGCACTGAAGTATTACAGCCAGCGCGACATGACATTCCGATTCGTCTCAAATGTGGACGGCACGGATTTCGCCGAGGCGACGCGCGACTTAAACGCCGAGGAGACATTGTTCATCGTTTGCTCCAAGACCTTCACCACACTCGAAACGATGACCAACGCCCATACCGCTCGCGAGTGGGTGCTCCAGACGTTGGGGGATGAGAAGGCCGTCGCAAGGCACTTCGTCGCGGTCTCGACCAACACAGCCGGGGTCGAGAAGTTCGGTATCGATACCGCCAATATGTTCAGCTTCTGGGATTGGGTCGGCGGACGCTACTCGATGGATTCCGCGATCGGCCTGTCGACGATGATCGCGATCGGCCCCGAGCGCTTTCGCGAGATGCTCGATGGTTTCCACGCGATGGATGAACACTTCCGCACTGCGCCCTTTGAACGCAATCTTCCAGTCCTGATGGGGTTGCTTGCGGTTTGGTACAACGATTTCTTTGACGCTCAAACCGTGGCGGTCCTGCCGTACGAACAATACCTGAAGCGCTTCCCGGCCTACCTCCAGCAATTGACCATGGAGAGTAATGGCAAGCACGTGACGATCGAGGGTACGCGCGTTCATTATCAGACCGGGCCCATCTACTGGGGCGAGCCGGGCACCAATGGCCAGCACTCTTTCTATCAGCTCATCCATCAGGGGACCAAGCTCATCCCATGCGAGTTCATCGGTTTCGTCCAGGCACTCAATCCGCTCGGCAAACATCACGACTTATTGTTGGCCAATGTGTTTGCGCAGGCCGAGGCGCTCGCTTTCGGCCGGACGCCTGAAGAAGTCAAAGCTGAAGGCACGCCGGAGTCGCTGGTGCCGCACCGCACGTTCGAGGGCAATAGACCGTCAACCACGATCTTGGCCGAGCGGCTGACGCCGGAGACGCTGGGTAAATTGGTCGCGCTCTACGAGCACAGCGTCTTTACACAGGGCACAATTTGGCAGATCGACTCATTCGATCAGTGGGGCGTCGAGCTCGGCAAGGTCTTGGCCGAGCGCATTATTCCGGAACTCGAGAATGCGGACGGACCACAGCTCAGGCACGATAGCTCGACCAATGCCCTCATTCGACATTACCGCAACGCCAAGCGCTGAGCGCTGAGCGGCTGAAAAGGAAGGATCCAAAAATGCAGATTGGAATGATCGGCCTGGGCAGGATGGGCGCCAACATGGTCCGCCGTTTACAACAAGGCGGCCATCAGTGCGTTGTCTTCGACAAGAACCCGGATAGCGTGAAGGATGTGGCGAAGGAGGGCGCCACCGGCGCCGCTTCGATTGAAGAGTTCGTGGCGAAACTGAACCCTCCACGCGCGGCCTGGTTGATGGTGCCGGCGGCCGCGGTCGATGACACGCTGCACGGCCTCGGCGGCCAAATGCAGAAGGGAGACATCATCGTCGATGGAGGCAATTCGTACTACATCGACGACATCCGCCGCGCCAGCGAACTCAAGCCGCGAGGTGTTCATTACCTTGACGTCGGGACCAGCGGCGGCGTGTGGGGTTTCGAGCGTGGTTTCTGTCTGATGATTGGAGGCGAGGCTGAAGCGGTGCGCCATCTGGATCCGGTCTTCAAGACGCTCGCGCCGGGCCGCGGCGATATCGCGCGCACTCCGGGGCGAGAGAAGTCTCCCGGTACGGCTGAGGAGGGCTACTTGTATTGCGGGCCTTCCGGCGCCGGCCATTTCGTCAAGATGGTTCACAACGGAATCGAATACGGCGTCATGGAGGCGTATGCCGAGGGGCTGAACATTCTGCGGCACGCCAACGTTGGCAAGAACGGTCGGACCGTCGATGCCGAGACGACGCCTCTGCGCAATCCGGAACATTATCAATACGACTTCAATCTGGCTGATGTCTCCGAAGTTTGGCGTCGGGGCAGTGTGATCGCCTCATGGTTGCTGGATCTGACGGCGACCGCATTATTCGGGCATGAGGATCTCTCGCAGTTCTCCGGCCGCGTATCCGATTCCGGGGAAGGCCGGTGGACCATTGCCGCTGCCATCGACGTAGGGGCTCCGGCCCCGGTCTTGAGTGCCGCACTCTACCAGCGATTCACGTCAAGAGGTGAAGACGATTTCGGAGACAAGTTACTCTCCGCAATGCGATTCGGGTTCGGCGGTCATATCGAGAAGAAGTCATGAAAACGCCCTCTAGGAGGGCTGATTCGGTTCTCGTGATCGATGTAGGAGGGACACACGTCAAGGTTCTGGCGACGGCACAACGCGAGGAGCGCGAGATTCCATCTGGCTCCAAGATGACCGCGGGCAAAATGGTGCGAGATGTCAAGCGCGTCACCAAGGATTGGGAATATGGAGTCGTCTCGATTGGCTATCCGGGCCCCGTGATCCACGGACGCCCTCTCCACGAGCCCCACAACCTAGGTACGGGCTGGGTCGGATTTGACTTCGCAAAGGCATTCGGTTGTCCGGTCAAGGTTATCAATGACGCTGCCATGCAAGCGCTGGGCAGCTACGAGGGCGGCCGCATGCTCTTTTTGGGTTTCGGCGCCGGACTCGGGTCCGCGATGATCGTCGATGGAATCCTCGAGCCGATGGAGCTGGCGCATCTTCCTTACGAACATGGGAAGACTTACGAGGACTACGTCGGTGTTCGCGGTCTCAAGCGATTGGGAAAAAAGAAGTGGCGGCGTCACGTCGCCGATGTTGTGAAACGGCTCAAGGACGCTTTAGAAGCCGAATATGTAGTGCTGGGCGGAGGAAATGCTAAGAACATCAAGAAGTTACCTCCGAACACTCGCTTGGGTGACAACAAGAACGCCTTCTTGGGCGGCTTTCGCCTATGGGAGAAAGTGACCAAGCCTCGGTCTGGTGGCCATGAGGAAGAAGCCGCCGCAAGGAAGAGGATTGCCTGATGGCCTCCGCCCGTTCGGACGCGCTGGTGCTCTTTGGTGTGACGGGAGATCTGGCTCACAAGATGATCTTCCCGGCACTCTACGCGATGGTGAAACGGGACGCCCTCAATGTCCCGGTGATCGGCGTCGCCCTTCCGAAGTGGAATCTGGCGCGCCTGCACAAACGCGTGACGGACAGCATCAAGCGATCGGGCGGGATCGATAACAAGCGAGCCTTCGACCATCTTCTGTCCCTGCTCAAATACGTGAGTGGCGATTATAAAGATCCGAACACATTTACGGCGATAAAAGAGGCCCTGGGTAAGGCCCGGCACCCGGCCCACTACCTTGCGATTCCGCCTTCAGTTTTCGAGATGGTGATTAAAGGACTCGGGGCCGCGAACTTGGCAGAGCATGCGCGCGTCATCGTCGAAAAACCGTTCGGACGCGACTTGGCCTCGGCGAAGGAGCTCAACAAGGTCGCGCGGGCGGTGTTCCCGGAAAACTCGATCTTCCGCATCGACCACTTCCTAGGAAAGGAGGCGATCATGAATATTCTCTATTTTCGATTCGCCAATTCGTTCCTGGAGCCGATCTGGAACCGCAACTATGTGGCAAGTGTCCAGGTGACTTTATCCGAAGATTTCGGCGTCGAGAATCGCGGGGCATTTTATGAAACGGCAGGCTGCCTGCGCGACGTGATCGAGAACCACCTCTTCCAGGTTGTCGCGCTCCTTGGGATGGAGCCCCCGGCCGATAGGGACTTTGGAGCCGTGCATACCGAGAAAGCCAAGGTCTTTCAAGCCATGCGCCCTCTGAAAAGCGACGACTTGGTGCGCGGCCAATATGCAGGCTACCGGAAGGAGGCTGGCGTGGCGAAGCATTCGGACGTCGAGACCTTCTGTGCGATGCGGCTTCTAATCGACTCATGGCGGTGGGCGGGCGTGCCGTGGTACCTGCGCTCGGGCAAGTACCTGCCCGAGACTGCGACCGAGGTCGTGGTGGAGCTGAAGCCGCCGCCGCAGCGGCTTTTCGCCGACTCAGCGCCGGCGACCGGCGAATCAAATTACCTGCGATTCCGGCTTTCTCCCAACTCAGCGATCGCCCTCGCCGCCCGCGTCAAGCTGGCAGGGAAGGAATTCGTCGGAGAGCAACGAGAACTGTATCTCTCTGAAGAGCGGGCGGGAGAGGAATCGCCCTACGAGCGTCTATTAGGCGACGCCATGATCGGTGATGGAGCGCTTTTTGCTCGTGAGGACGCGGTCGAGGCCGCTTGGGCGGTGGTTGATCCAATCCTTAAGAAACACCACCGGGTCCGCCCCTACAGACGTCATAGCTGGGGGCCAAAAGAGGCTGACGGAATCATCGCTTCAAACGGCTCCTGGCACAATCCCAAGCCCAAGAAAACATCGGGATGATGAGCCTGCAATAACGCCCGGCAAAAAGGACTATCATGGTCGATCACACCCTGATGAAGACGACGATCCTGCTTTGGGTCTCTGATCAGATCGTATGCTCCGTTCTAAAAGAGAAGTTGGAGCGCGAAGACTATACAGTCCTAGATTCTGCCGACCGAGGGCAGGCGGTCGATCGGGCGATTGTCTTCCAGCCTGCCGAACCCATCCTCATTGCGGACAATGACCGCATTTATAGGGCTCCCAGTTGCGCGGGCAGGCTGTTCGGTCTGCCAAGAAACAGAATCGTCGGCCGCAGATTCGACCAGTTTGCAGAAGCCGGCTTCAGGCCTCAGATTCAGCAGCTCTGGCGAGCCTTTCTGCAGCGAGGCGAACAGCGTGGCACATTCCGACTGGTCGGTTCCAAGCGGCCCGTCCGAGAGGTTGAATACACGGCTAAGGGGAACGCCATGCCTGAGCGTCGCGAACTGGCGCCGCGTGACAAATCCAAGAAAGTCCCAAGCGCAGCCAAGGCCATTGAAGATCCGGCGTTGGTGAAGGACTATGCGCTCATTCTGTTCGAAGCTGATGGACGGGTTGTCGGCTGGCATTCCTGAGCAGAGCGCATTTACGGGTATCAGAGTCCGGAGATCGCCGTTCAGCCTATATCGTGCCTTTATCCGGACGAAGATGCTCTTGGCGTCAAGCCAAAGGAGGAGTTGAAAAGAGCGGCCGCTCGAGGGCATTTCGGGAGCGAAGGTTGGCACATCAGGAAGGACGGATCGCGATTTTGGGCGAACGTGCTTACCATGGCGCTCCGGGACGAAAGCGGGGAACTAAAGGGCTTCGCGAGCGTGGTGCGCGACTTGAGCAAGCGTCATGTGGCGGAAGAGAACGCTGCGGTGCGGCAGCGCGCTCCGGCTCTTGAGTGGACAACGCGCGAAGGAATCGACCACTGCCAGCGTGGTTTCCGGCGAGTTCGACCATATCACAAACGCGAATGACGCGTTCCTAGCACGCAGAAAAGTAGTGCAATCGGGACCTAACTGGCCCCTGAATTCACTACCGCTGAATGGTAGCCGTCGTGCCAACACAGAGGAATCTGTATGAACTCGGCCAGGCGGAGATGGTAAAAAAAGGCTGTTAAGTATCTGTGCTTGCGCCCTCAGGACGTCTCTGTTCGTATCTTCCTGTTTCTCTTGTTTTGCCTTATCGGCAGCTTTACGTCTCCAGTTTACTCGCAAGTTTTGGAAGAGGAGTCGCACCCCAATCCAGACGCCCACGAGTTTCCGGATGCAGCGCAGGGGCACCTCTTCGGAACCTGGGGAGGGGCGCGGGCGAAACTGCTGGAGCGGGGAGTGAAGCTTGATTTGCATTTCATAAGCGACTCGCTGTGGAACATCGAAAGCCCGGAGCGAGAGCGTCTTGCAATGTTCAATCGCGTTCGGGGAACAATCGATATCGATCTGGGCAAGTTAGTCCATCTAGACGGCTTGTCTTTCCATGCGACGGCTGTTTGGCAGGCGGGCGGTGTGCTACAGAATTATCTGGGTCTCTACGTCGATCCCGGTTCGCTTGCGAGCAGCAACACACTTCGCCTGGGCTCCTGGTGGGTCGAGAAGCATTGGCTCAACGATCACGTCGCCACGCGAGCGGGCCAGTTCGCGGCCGAGAATTCCTACGGTCGCGAGAACTTCGGGAAATGCAGCCCGTGATCCAATACTATGCCGATGTCGGCGGAGGCGCGCACCGCGATGTTGTTTTCGGATTTAGAATCAAGGTGGAGCTTTGATGCGTGATGTTATGAAACGTAACGCTTTGGTGTCTGTCTGCTTCACACTTCTGATAGGGGTAAGCATGTCCTGTAGTCAGCAGCAAAGAGCGGCGCCATCGCCGGAAACCCGCGGCGAAAGTGCCGGCAGCGGCAGCCTCACTGGCGCCACGTTGAATTTCGCCCCAAACGACCCGGCAGGCGAGTGGCATAGTCAGGCGCGGGATTACGCCAATACGCGGTATAGCACTCTCGATCAAATCAATGCGGGCAACGCCAGCAAACTGCGCATTGCCTGGACTTTTTCCGACGGGACGCAGGGCGGCCATGAAGCAGCGCCGCTGGTGGTTGACAACATCATGTACGTCGTCACACCGTTTCCCGATGTGCTCTACGCGCTGGATCTGACCAAGCCGGGAGCCCCGATCAAGTGGAACTTCAAGCCGAACCCCTCGCCGATCGCGATAGGTAAGGCTTGCTGCGATACTGTGACCCGGGGCTTGGCTTACGCCAACGGCAAGGTGATCTACAACTTGCTCGACGACCACACCGTTGCAGTTGACGCCAAGACCGGACAGCAGGCTTGGCGAACCAAGATGGGAAATGTAGAAACCGGCGAGACTATGACGATGGCGCCGTTTGTTGTGGGCAATAAAGTTCTAGTCGGCAACAGCGGCGGCGAAATGGGCGTATGGGGCTGGATTGCCGCGCTGGATGTGGGTAGCGGCAAGGAACTATGGCGCGCGTACAGCACCGGTACGGACGAACAGGTCAAGATCGGATCTGATTTTAAGCCATTCTACAACCAATTCAAAGGAAAAGACCTCGGAGTCAGCACGTGGCCGACTGGTATGTGGAAACATGGCGCCGGCTCAGTTTGGGGCTGGATTTCCTATGACCCGCAATTGAACCTGATCTACTACGGGACCAGTAACCCAGGACCACGCGTGCCGGACCAGCGGCCCGGCGCGAACTTATGGACCAGCACGATCTTTGCGCGCAATGTTGACACGGGCATGGCTCGCTGGGCTTATCAAACCACGCCCCACGATCAATGGGACTACGACGGCGTGAACGAAGACCTCTTGATGGATCTGCCGATGAACGGCCAGACTCGCAAGGTGCTGGTCCACTTCGACCGCAACGCTTACGCCTATACCATGGATCGCGCCACTGGAGAGGTGCTGGTTGCGACGCCTTTCACTTACCAGAACTGGTCGACCGGCTTCGATATGAAGGCGGGTGTGCCGCTCATTAATCATGACAAGGAGCCGCATCCCGACATCAAACTGACAAACGTTTGTCCGCCTGACATCGGCGGCAAGGATTGGCAACCCTCTGCCGCCTCCCCGCGCACGGGCCTGGTGTACGCTGCGATTTTTAACATTTGTATGGATGTCACCGATAACAAAGCGGCGTACATCCCCAGCACTCCGTACGATGGAATGGAGATGCATCGCTATCCGGCGCCCGGTGGAAACCTTGGGGAATTCATCGCATGGAATCCCGCCACCGGCAAGAAAGCATGGTCCGTTACGGAAACCTACATGACCATGAGCGGGGTTCTGGCAACCGCTGGCGATGTAACGTTCTACGGCACGGCCGACGGCTGGTTTCGAGCGGTAGATGCCCGTAGTGGAAAGGTGCTGTGGTCGCAGATGCTCGGCTCCGGAATCATCGGTCAGCCCATGACATTCATGGGGCCCGACCGCCGGCAGTATGTGGCGATTGCCGCTGGGGTGGGTGGTGCGGCGACCGTTCGCGCCGATGTGATCGCGCTCAGACCAGCCGGTTTTCCTGCGGGAGGAAACACTCTTTACGTGTTTTCGCTCGGCGGCGATTCGATGATCGGTGAACCCGGACAGTCGACTCGCGGCACAAGTACTACGGGCACGCCTTCACAAACCGGCAGAATCGAGCCATGACGCCAGCCGTGAATCAAAGGACACTTTCAGGTTCGGCCGCTATCGCAGCGATGGTTGCGCTGTCACTAAGCGCTTGCGGTCATTTTGAGGGCGGCAGCACGACGGCTCCGGTCGCCGCGAGGGGACTTCCGTCCGAAGATATGGTTGATCGGGCGCCATTAGGCCAGGTTGCCGGTTCCCCAGCCAGTACCGTTCCTGTCCTGTCTACTCCGAACCCGTTCCAAGACAATCCCCAGGCCATTAAGCAGGGCAGGGAGCTTTATATAAAGATGAACTGCGCGGGTTGCCACGCCTACAATGGCAAAGGCAACATGGGGCCCGACCTTACCGACACCTATTGGCGGTATGGCGGCTTACCAGTGCAGATTTACATGACGATTCGGGACGGACGGCCAAAGGGCATGCCGGCCTGGGGCGTCGCGCTGCCTCCCGACGATATTTGGAAACTTGTCGCCTATGTGCAGTCGCTGGGTGGCAGCGTCTCCGTTAATGATTTCAAGCATGTCCGCCAAGGTGATCAGCCTGGGGAACAGATCGCTCCCGAGGCGCAGGCGGACGCACAAGTCGATTCTCCGCCTCCGGTTTCTGTGTTACCGAACCCTGCCCCAGTCCGACCCTCTGAGCCCGTGCCTTCAAAAGGCCAAACTCCAGTACCGCCTCGGAAGAACGGTAAACCGCCTTTATGAGGTTACTTTTCGTGGTTCTGCTCGGCAGCCAAACGTTGCCGGTTGTCCTCAGGGCTGAAGGTCCAATGTCATATGAGCACACTTACGGTCCGGCGGTCGATCCGATTACACGGCTGGGTTGGGGTTTGAGTATTGTCTCGCTTGTTGTCATCCTCATCATTACCGTATTGCTGCTCGGTGGCCTTTTCCGTAAGCGGGCCGTTGCCGCAGAGCCGCGGCAGTTAGCCGCACGGAGCGATTCCGGTGGAATGCCATGGATTTATGTTGGGGTTGGCGCTTCCTCGCTGGTGCTGGCAGTCTGTATGGTCTGGACCCTTGTCACGGTCAATGCAGTAACACGGCCCCTTAAACTTCCAACGATCACGGTGCAAGTTACGGCGTCCCAGTGGTGGTGGGCTCTGCGTTACCAGAGCTCCGACCCGGCACGCATCTTCATCAGCGCCAACGAGATCCACATTCCCGTAGGTCAGCCGGTACGTTTCGAGTTGGTAAGCGCAGACGTGATCCACTCATTCTGGGTACCGCAACTCGCCGGGAAGATGGATGTGATTCCTGGACAGACCAATGCCATGTGGCTGCAGGCGGACAGGCCCGCCGTTTACCGCGGGCAATGCGCCGCTTTCTGTGGAGCGCAGCACGCTCACATGGCGCTTCAGGTGATCGCGGAATCGCCCGAGGCTTTCGCGGCGTGGGAGGAAACTCAGCTCGCGGACACTCCGCTGCCCCTGGCTGGTGAGACGCTTCACGGGCATGAAATTTTCGAGACCCATTGTGCCATTTGCCATACGATTCGCGGGACGGTTCCGATGGGAATACGAGGGCCCGATTTAACGCACCTGATGAGCCGCGGCACGATTGCGGCCGGATTGCTGCCCAATACGCGCGGCAACTTAGCGGGATGGATTGCCAATGCGCAGTCCCTCAAGCCAGGAGCGCGTATGCCCGATCAGAACCTGTCAGGTCCTGAACTGCTGGCCGTGACGTCTTATTTGAATACACTGCACTGAGGAGGATGCGATCTTGGCCACGAATGAAATCCTGCGCACTCCAGCTATCGCGAGCAAGACCGACGACTCTGCGCTTGCGGAGAAACTGAAGCAAAGCTGGGAAGGCGAACCCGGACTAGGCGGCTGGTTTTCGACAGTGGATCACAAAGAGATCGGGAAGCGCTACGTGGTCACTGCCTTCCTTTTTCTGATCATCGGCGGTCTGGAAGCCCTGCTGATGCGACTGCAACTCGCGGGGCCGAACCAGAGGGTCTTGACGCCTGAAGAATATAACCAGCTTTTTACCATGCACGGCGTTACCATGATTTTTTTGTACGCGCTACCGGTCCTGTCCGGGTTCAGTAACTATCTCTGGCCGCTGTTGCTCGGCTCGCGCGACATGGCGTTTCCGCGATTAAACGCGATTTCGTACTGGATATTCTTGTTCTCCGGCTTGTTCTTATACAGCAGCTTTTTGATTGGCAAGGCGCCCGACGACGGCTGGTTCAACTACGTTCCGTATGCGTCTAAGACTTATAATCCGGGCCCAAACATCGATATTTACGCGCTGAGCATGGTCTTTCTCGGCCTCTCCACCACTGTCGGTTCCATCAATTTCGTCGTCACGCTGGCACGGACGCGGGCGCCCGGGATGTCGATCAACCGCTTGCCGATTCTGGTGTGGGGAACGCTCACGGCTTCAGTGGGCAATCTGCTCGCCGTGCCCGCCGTGAGCCTGGCCTTTCTGATGTTGTGGATGGACCGGCAGTTGAGCACTCACTTCTTCGACAGCACCGTGGGTGGACAACCGCTTCTCTGGCAGCATCTCTTCTGGATGTTCGGTCATCCCTGGGTGTATGCGATCGTACTCCCCGCCATGGGAATCGTGTCGGATGCGCTGCCGACGTTTTGCCGGCGACCCCTCGTTGGATATACGGCGGTGGCCCTCGCGACGGTCACCACTATGGTCCTCGGCTTTGGAGTCTGGGTACACCATATGTTCGCGACCGGATTGCCGATATTATCGCTGTCGTATTTCAGCGCTGCGAGCATGACGATCGTGGTCCCCAGTTCCGTCGCGGTGTTCGCCTGGGTAGCAACCATCTGGACAGGCCGTCCGGTGTTTACCGCGGCGTTCCTGCATTTCGCCGGTTTCGTGCTTCTGTTTGTGATTGGAGGCGTTTCGGGATTCATGACCGCTGCCGTTCCGGTCGATTGGCAGCTCAACAGTACTTATTTCGTGGTGGCGCACCTGCACTACGTGATCATCGGCATCAATTTATTTCCTGTCGTTGGCGGCGTTTACTACTGGTTTCCTAAGGTGACCGGACGTTTGATGAACGAAATCCTGGGCAAGTGGAGCTTTTGGATCATGTTCACGGGTTTCAACGTTGCGTTCTTTCCGATGCACATCCTGGGCCTTGAAGGAATGCCCCGACGCATCTACACCTACGCGGACCGGCTCGGCTGGGGGATCCCGAACCTGGTTGTGTCGATCGGCGCTTTCGTATTCGCATTCGGGATTCTACTCTTTCTCATCAATGTGTTGATAAGCCTTAAACGTGGCAGGCAGGCGGTGAACAATCCTTGGGATGGAGCGTCGCTTGAATGGTCTACTTCTTCCCCGCCGCCGGTCTATAACTTTGCGGTTATTCCCGTTGTGGCCAGCCGATACCCGTTGTGGGAGGACCGCATGAAGGAGAAAGAGGACCGCAGTTCGATTGAAACGGGACTGCTTCTTGATAAAGGACGAGAGACTCTTGGCACCACGGTGTTGGATGCCGAGCCCGACGTCATTCTGAAGATGCCCGGCGATTCATATTTGCCATTGCTGATGACCCTCGCCATGACGGCTTTCTTCACAAGCCTGGAGCTACATCTGTGGTGGGGGCTCGGCGTTGCAGCGGTCGCGATTCTTGTTGCCAGCGTCGTATGGCTCTGGCCCCGTCGTTTGCTCGGTCAAATCGATGTGAGCCATGACTGAAACTCTTATTCCCGCTCGTCCGCTCCCGGTCGGCAGCAAAGGACGCCACGCTTCGGGCTGGTGGGGGATGTTGGCGCTGATCCTGACAGAGGCGTCGCTATTTGCTTACCTTCTTTTTAGCTACTTCTATCTAGCCTCCCACGCCGTCGGGCCCTGGCCGCCGAACGGACCTCCGCACCTGAACCTGTCAGTCCCGGGTACGTTCATTCTGATCGCCGGTAGCGTCGTAATGTGGTGGGGTGAGCGCGGGCTCAAACGCGGCGGAACGGGCCAGTTAGTGATCGGACTCGTGGCGGCGTTGGCGCTTGGCCTGTCGTTTATCGTGCTGGAGCTGAAAGAATGGAATGGCGAGCCGTTCACGCTTTCGACCAGCGTTTACAGTTCGCTGTACTTCACCATTACCGGGTTTCATTTGCTCCACGTTGTCGTCGGTCTTTTCATGCTGGCCGCCTTGTTGCTATGGACAAGCCTGGGTTATTTCGACGCTCAGCGGCATTCCGCGGTGACGATCGGCGGCGTTTACTGGCACTTCGTTACCGTTGTCTGGCTGGCCGTATTTTTCACTTTTTATATCTCGACTCGCCTAAGTTAATCTATGGCTGCACATGCCCTACCTCCGCACAATGTAGAACATCCGGCGCCCCTTCGCGATCGCGTTGGGATCGGCGCCCTGTGGTTTGGCCTCACTGCCGCTCCCTTTGCCTGGAGCGTACAGCAACTGGCCAGCACGGCATTTGTCGGCCGCGACTGCTTTCCTCATGCGTTTCCGCTGACGGCGCCCCTGCGCCAAGGTCTGTGGCCGATCCTACTCGCGATTAGCTTAGCCGGTATTGTACTCGCCATAGCCGGGGGTGTCGTCTCGTGGCGTAACTGGCGGCAAACTCGTCACGAGCGGCCGGACTCCGCCCATCATCTCCTGGACACCGGTGAAGGGCGAACGCGCTTCATGGGGATGTCCGGAATGATGACCAGCGCACTGTTCCTGATTGCGTTGGTCTTTGGCACGGCCGCGCTTTTTATGGTGCCGCTATGTGGAGGATAAAGCTCCCGGCGCTAGCCGCGCTCGCCGGCGTTGGGCTGGAGCCCGGATTGTTTGCCGCAACCGAAATTCCCAACGGCAGCCATTTCAGTCAACTTGGCTGGAACTGGAATCCGTGGATATTAGCCAGCCTCATGCTTGCGTTGATTGCATATGTTTGGGGGTTGCTGCGAATGAAGGGTGGCGCGCGCGCTCGCGTGTTTGGAGCGGCGCGGTGCGCGGCATTCGGGGCTGGCCTCACCACGCTTTTCGCGGTTCTGATTACACCCCTTGACGCGCTGGACGATCAATTATTTACGGCTCACATGATGCAGCATCTTGTGCTTATGATGGTCGCTCCGCCGCTGCTGATCCTGGGTCGACCGGGGATCGCTTTCCTGTGGGCCTTTCCGCTGGGCACGCGCTGCTTGCTCGGTCGAGCGTGGGTCAAAGCAGGTTTAGGACGGGCGATGCACGCAGTGATGTCTCCCCTGGTCGTTTGGATACTCTGCAGCGCCGCCCTTTGGTTCTGGCATCTTCCCAGCCCCTATGGATGGGCATTGGCGAGTGAGTTCGTGCACGCGCTTGAGCATGTGTGTTTTTTCGTGACTTCGCTTATGTTCTGGTCGCTGGTCCTGCCGGTCGGCCACCGCCGCCTGGACTACGGAACCACGATGCTGTTCGTTGGAACATTCGGCGTCCAGAACGGATTTCTTGGCGCACTGCTGACCTTTGCCGGGCGTCCTCTTTACATAGCTCATCTGCACACAACCGCAGCCTGGGGGCTCACTCCACTTGAGGATCAGCAACTCGCCGGTCTTCTGATGTGGATACCGGCCAGCCTCATTCATCTCGGCACGCTGGGCGTTCTGTTCATAGCCTGGTTGCGCGCGGCCGACCGCCGCGCAATCGGCGTTGTCGGGATCCGGGCTACGGCTTCGCGAAAGGCGGTCTTGCATTGCGTCTGGATCGTACTCGCCGCGGTGACCGGTCTAAGCGGTTGCGGCCAGAGCCAAGGGACATCGCCGTGGAGGGTCGCCGGTGCCAGTGCCTCACGGGGGCGGGAATTGATTCAGACCTACGGTTGTGGCTCCTGCCACACAATACCTGGTGCTCCCAGAGCTACGGGAAACGCAGGACCGCCGCTGGGGGAGTTCGGCCGCCGCACTTACATAGCCGGTATGCTCCGGAACACTCCTGAAAACTTGGTTAGGTGGCTGCGTGAGCCACAAAGCGTTGTACCGGGGAACGCAATGGTGAATATGGGCGTCACGGAACAGGATGCACGCGATCTCGCCGCCTACCTGTATGCGCTGCCCGGTGCTGGAGCTGCAGTGAGATGAAAAGCTTAGGGCCGGTCTCGTGCTTCTGGCCTGCAACAGTGCTGCAACCCCGCCCCGCAAGACGCGAATGTCCCGGACGCCGGTGATGATCCGATCAGTGGGGCAATACAGCGTCTGGACACCAAATGGTCTTTTCAAAGCTGGGCGGCCTGAGCCGGGTAATCTTTATGGGTCCGCTCGCGTATATGGCGCTGGTGCCATTTCTGCCGATCTCCGGTAAGCGAACACTCTTGAAGATGAACACTTTCGATCTTTTCATCACTATCACTCTCGGATCGACGTTCGCCGGTGTCCTCCTAACTTAACTAACAAAAGACGTGCCGAAGGTCTGACTCCGTTTGCGTATTGATTGTCATGCAGTTCATCGTTGCCCGGCTGTGTGTGCGGATTCCGGGCGAAGGCGAAAAGGATTCCGGGGTGAACGTGAAAAGCGTTCCGGGGTGAAGATGAACGGGATTCCGGGCTGAAGGCGAACAGCGATTCCGGCGGGAAGGCGAACGGTTATCGCCCGAGCCCGGAATGGCTTTCACGATGCCCGGAATGTTTTCGGCAGGCAGCGGCGCTGGACATCATACCGGCACAATGAACCCTCCAAAGGGAGGATCAGAGTGCCGGCCAGGAGACTGTCCATGCGGAAACTACGGGAGGTCCTACGCCTCCGATTCGAACTACATTTGGGCTACCAGCAGATCGGGCGAAGTTGCGCGATCGGGGTCAGCACGGTTCACAAGTACCTGAAGCGCGCCGAGGCAGCGGGCGTCACTTGGCCGCTGCCCGAGGATTGGGATGAAGCGCGGATAGAAGCGATGGTGTTCCCACGCCGGGAACCAACCATCGCGGAGCATAACCCAGCGCGTACGCCAGACTTCGGCGCGATCCACGAGCAGTTGCGTAGCAGCAAGTATGTGACTCTGCAACTGCTGTGGGAGGAATACCGGCAGGGGAATCCGGAGGGCTATGGGTACTCGCGATATGTTGCGGCGAAAAATATGTTGCGGATCTGAGACTAGGCCAGGAAAACGGCTGTTTTCCCGGCCCAATCCAAAACATAACTTTTGTGACGACTGTGGCTTACAGGGCTTTCAGAAACGCCATAAGTGACGGTAGCGCGCGTTGCATGGGCGGAGACTTCACACCGGTGATATCGACGCTGGCCAACGCCTTGGCCTTCATCTCCATGTCGACCTCGGCATAGATGTGCGTCGTATCCAGCGATACGTGGCCGAGCCAAGCGCGAATGGTATTGATGTCGACGCCCGCGCGCAGCAGATGAACGGCCGTCGTGTGTCGTATCGTGTGCGGGCTTACACGTTTGGTGGCCAAAGATGGCACCGACCGGCTCGCCAGATCGCCGTACTGCGTCACGACACGGTGTATCCCGAAGCGGGTCAGTGGCTGGTTGACGCGATTCAGGAAGACCGCCTCGGCCTGATCTCGAGCGCCAGCTAAACGAGACAATGAGATGACCGTAGTCGGCCACAAAGGACAGGTCCGGAACTTGTTTCCTTTTCCGTGCAGCCGCACTGACGAGGGCACGCCCAACTGCAAATTGGCAATGGTCAATCTCGCCACCTCATCGGCACGCGCGCCACTGTTATACAGGAAGAGAAGTAGAGCGTGGTCGCGCGCTCCGAGATCTGTGCGGCGATCCGGCTGATTCAACAATGCGTCCATCTCGGCCTTTTCGAGATACTCGATCACGGTCTTAGCCGTCTTTTTGAACGGCACGGCTCGTACTTCAGCACACCAGGCAACGTGAACAGCGGAACGCATGCCAATGAAACGAGCCAGCGAGTGGATGGTGGCGAGCCTTTGGTTGCGGGTGACGCCACTGCACTGACGGTGATGCTCTAGGTGTTCAAGGAACATGCGGACGATCGCCGGCGTCAGGTCTTCCACGGTCATGCGATCGATAGCGACACAACCGTGTTTGCAGGCGAATGGTAACAGCAGCATCAATGTGTCGCGATAGCTGGCCTGAGTGTTTCGGGAGAGATTGCGTTCGGCCACTAGATGCTCCAGAAGAAAGCGCCGGATCCAGGGCCCCAGGATGTTCTCATGCTTCATGATCGGCCCCCATTGCGTATTGGGCAAAGCGATGGCTGGCCGCTTGCAGAAGGTCGGGAGTCATCTGCAGATAACGTTGGGTCGAACGGATATTGATGTGGCCAAGGTAGGTCGCGAGTTGCGGGAGCAATCGCTGAACGTCCTGGCCGGCGCGATACCATGCGATCAGCCGATGCACAGCCGCCGTGTGGCGAATGTCGTGTAAGCGTGGAGGTCGGAGCTCGCCGATGGGGCGATTGATTCCGGCAACTCGACGGACGTGCTGAAACAGTGAGATGACGCGCGGATAACACCAACCTCGACCGTCACGCGTCGTGAATAGCGACGATGCACTCCCACATCGCATTGGGAGCTGGTGACGGCGCTCGATATGGTCAGCGAGTTCCCGGGTGAGCTTTGGCCCAATCGGAACCAGGCGCGTTTTGAAGAACTTGCTGTTGCGGACGGTAATGACCTGTTGGGTCAGATCAACGTCCTGCAAGGTCAGGTGAAGGGCTTCACTAATGCGCATGCCACTCCCGTACAGCAACAAGAGGAGCGTACGAAACATAGCCGGCACTTGAGGGCTGTGCCCGACCCGCAAGCTCGTCGTCGCCTCCACCAATCGGTGGAGTTCTTCAGTGGAATAGACGTAAGGAGTTTGCTGGGCCGGCAGCTTCGGCAACGTCTGCGGCAATGGCGAGCAACCTGCATATCCCCGGCCGATGGCGAATCTATAAAGCCCAGTCAAGACTTTGTACCGCAACAGCCATGTAGCGCTGAGCGCTCCCTTGCCGCGAAGGAAGTCAGCTACGGCCTCGGGTGTTACCTCGCCGATCTCTGAACTGCCCATCGCCCTGCTGAACTGGTGGAGCAGTTGGCCAGCGGACTCGAAACGCATTCCCAGCGACCGCTGCCGGGTCAAGTAGGCATCGATCACTTCTGTCAGCGTCATTGGAGATCTCCCAGGTCGAAAGCGCCGACTTCGCGGAGCGATCCGATGTTCACTTTGGCATAGATGCTCGTTGCCGACGTGCTGCGATGGCCTAAATGGTCACCGATCTCCTTGAGCGTCAGTCCATCGGCGAGGAGTTTCGTCGCGCAGGCGTGGCGTAGGGCGTGTCCGCCACGATGGGCGGCCTCGACTCCAAGTGCCACAAATCTGCGGTTGGCGACATCGTAGATACTCCCCGCTTTGATTGGGCGACGGGGTGCCTGCATACAAAGGAACACTTCCGGACAGGATGACGGCGGACGCACCGTATCGATGTAGACAGACAGTGCTTGGGCGACCGAAGGGACCAATGGATAAATCTGAGGTGGTCGACGTTTCAGGCGAAATAAATGGAGAGTATGTCCAGGCCAGTCAATCTGATCGATGCGCAATGCCGCAACTTCACCACTGCGCATACCGTAGACCGCGAGCAGCAGCAAGATTGCGCGATCACGGATGTCCCGTGGCCTGTCCGTATCGGCATGGGCCAGCATTCGCTGCACATCGGACCAGTCCGGCGCATAGGGCAAGGATTCTTGCTGATACAGCCGAGGTCGACAAATCGACATCGCCACGCTAGCCGCGCACATTCCCTGCATTGCGGCATAGCATAGAAACGCACGCAACGCAGACGCGATGTTGGCAATCGAGACGCGGGACCATCGCCCCATCCCTTGGGTCGCGAAATAGTTGTCGATGTCTCCGGCCCGGAGATCACCGAGTCGGCGATTCATCCGCTCGCACCAGCATAGAAACCTGTCGGCAATGCGCGTCCATTGCTCCACTGTCGAGGGAGTGAATCCGCGATCATCGCGCATCCACTCGAGATAACGGTCGAGCTCGTCCTGATACTGAGACACCACTGTTGGTTGGCGCCACCAGCCAAGAAAACGTAGCCACGGTCGCCCTATATCGACCACTCTCCGCGCGGCAGTGGTCGCGCCACGAAGGTTCTGCCGTTTTTGCGCAATCTCCAGAAGCGCCTCCATGTTGACGCCCTCGCAGGCGCGCGGATCGAGATGTCGGCAAATCCACAAGAGCTCGTTGCGTTTGATCTTTAGGGCGCCGGGACTCGCGCCGTAATCCGCACAGTGGCGTAAGTAACGGTTCCGCTCGTCCGCGAACGGTACGTCATCAAGCCGAGCTTGAGAGGCGTGAATGGAACAAGGCAGTTGATGCATGGCGAACCTCCAATAGAGTAAGGCTCGCGCAGATTGCGGCTTATGTTGCGTCGACAATGACCAGCCTTCAGTCCGGGCAGCGAGGACAGCACTTGGCGCAACATATTTTTCGCCGCAACATATCGGCTGATATGTGATCGATCACATATCAGCCGCTTCTGCGAACTGTATCAGCGTTGGAGGTCGAAGCTCGACGTGGTTCTGCGGCAAGAGCATAAAGCCGGGGAGAACATGTTCGTGGATTGGGCCGGCGCGACGATTCCGGTTTGGGATCGCCACACCGGCCTCCCCTAGCAATCGGCGCTGTTCGTGGCCGCACTGGGCGCGAGTTCCTACACCTGGGCAGAGGCGACACGCGATCAGCAGATGGAGTCGTGGTTGCGCGCGCACGTGCACGCCTTTGAGCACTTTGGCGGCATTCCAGCGCTGGCGATTCCCGACAATACCAAGACCGGTGTCACTAAGGCGCACCGTTACGATCCTGATCTAAATCCGACTTACTACAACTTCGCCTTGCACTGCGGCTTTGGAATCGTGCCTGCGCGGCCGTACAAGCCGCGAGACAAAGCCAAAGTCGAAAACGCAGTGCAAGTCGCCCAGCGCTGGATCGTGGCGGCGCTGCGCCATCGCAAGTTCTTCTTGCTCGAAGATCTGAACCAAGCCATTTGCGAGCTACTCACCAAGATGAATCACCGGCCCTTCCGCAAGCGCGAGGGGAGCCGAGCCACGGTGTTTGAGGCTCTCGACAGGCCTGCTTTGAAGCCATTGCCCACCGAACCGTTCGACTTGAGCGAATGGTCGCGCGCCCGGGTCAACATCGACTACCACATCACCTTCGATACGAACCTCTACAGCGTGCCCTACAACCTGGTGCACGAACTGGTTGAGATCCGCTCGACGCCCACCACGGTCGAGATCCTACACAGAGGAACGCGCGTCGCCTCCCACCTGCGCAGCCGCGGGCGTGGACAATCCGTCACCAACGACGAGCATCGCCCCAAGAGTCACCGCGCGCATCTGGAATGGACGCCCTCGCGAATGGTGCATTGGGCCCAGACGATTGGCCCGCACACGGCGCGGCTGTTTGAGCGGATCATGAACGACAAGCCGCATCCCGAAATGGGCTATCGGGGCTGATTGGGCATCATACGTTTAACCGCGAAGTATTCGGCGCAACGAGTAGAAGCAGCGGCGGAACGTGCGTTGCTCACCGGCGCCTGCCGCTACAAAAGCGTCGAATCGATTTTGAGGAACTCACTCGACCAGGCGCCGCAACCGGCCTCTACGCCCTCTGCGGCCACACCGCCACACGATAACATCCGCGGACCGGAATACTTCGAATAGGAGAACCCGCATGCTACAAGAACCGCTAATGAACAAACTGACGGCCATGCGGCTGCTGGGCATGATCGATGCGCTGAAAGCACAGGAGCAGGACCCGGCCTCACGTGAGCTGAGCTTTCTGGAACGGCTCGGCCTGCTGGTCGATCACCAATGGAACTGGCGCGAGAATCAAGCCCTCACCCGGCGGCTCCACACTGCCAAGCTGAAAGGCGGAGCCTGCGTCGAAGAGATCGATTACCGTGCCGCGCGCGGGTTGGACAAGAGCGTGATCCGGGCGCTGGCGCAGAAGTCGGCCTGGGTCGTGAATCACGAAAACATTTTCGTGCTCGGGCCCACCGATCCAACGACATTCTGCACCCCCTTGCCACACGATTGAAAACACAGCATCAGCATTGCTCAGCGTTCGATTCACGAATCACGCGTTTACGAATTGGTAACTCCCTCTTAGCCGGGCTCTCCAGACAACCCCGGCAGAAAAAGCGTAGCATCATTTACGGATTTATTCCGAAGCCTTCTATCTCGATTCTTTAATGCTATGGCCGCTCGAATTACTTCCGGCAACGCAATGTCTTTGGCGTCGATCTGCCATGGCGCACCGGACACGATCTGCGCCGCAGGAAGAGTTTTCAGTTCGATAAGCCGCCGCACGACGCTCGCGCTGACGCCCAGTTGTTCGGCTGCTCGTTGAAGGTTCAACTGGCCAGCTCGCTGCTCCACGCGGCAGACCGGCAGCTTCAGATATTGTCGAAGAGAACGGACCCGCGTTTCGTTCCAGGTGTTGCCGGCCCCAGTCCTGAGTCCAATGCGATTCAAGGTGAGCGCGATCTCCTCGTCTGTATAGCCGCCAGCCATCTGCCGCACGAGATCAACGGCTTCAGTCTTCGTGCATCGCCCATGGTGGCCCGTCTTCAGCTTTGGCACGCGCAACTCGGAGTGGCGTCCCCCCGCCCAATGAATCACGAGTACGACTTCCTGTTTCTGCTCGTCGACATTGGCCACAATTTCCTCAATCATGATTCGGGTGATCCGCTGTTTGAGAGCCAGATCCGTTGTTGGCGACTCCCATATGGCCGGGAGATCTTCAGCGAGCCGAAGCAATCCGGCCTTATCGATCACCGGCTCATTAAGAGACTCACGCGTTATCTGGTCGAACTTACTCTCCAGATCTTTGACGCGGTGCAAGCTGGCGTTCCAGCGGGCTTCCAGTTCCGAGGCCACCAGACGGTTGTCAGGATCGACGGACTCATAGCGGCGACCAGCAAGGCGCGCCTCATACCTTGCTTGCTCTAACTCAAGTTCCAGAGCTCGGGCGCGCTCGTTCTGTTGCTGCGATCTCTGCTCGGCTACGCGCACGGCGGCATCAATCGCGACCGGCTGCACCACCTTAAGGATTTCATCCGACACCGCCTGGTCGATGCGCACCCCGCCAAACGAAATGCACTTCGGAACGCCTTGATTGATATGCCCGTTGATGCACAGGTACCGCATCTCCCGCCTGTTCTTGCCCAGATAGTGAACACGCAACATGCGGCTGCAGCGGTGACATCGCATCACACCCACCAACAGGCTCCGTCCGCCTCTCCCGCTTTGCCTTCCCATACGGGACTTCATACGCGCATTCTCGGTAATAGCTTTCTGATTCGCCTCGAACCGCTCCCATGTAATGTATCCGGGATGATGATCGCGAATCAAGACTGTCCATTGGTCCTGGGGCTTCCGGTGGCCCTGTGTGCGGCGCGCCCGGCCCATGCTGATTTTCGTGCGGACCTCGGTTCGTCCGAACGCATAAGCGCCCGCGTACATCGGATTAGTTAAAATCGCCAGAATCGTGTGATAGAGGGGAGGTTTCCAATAAATCTGCTGATTTTTGCTGTCGTAGCCAAGTGCGGGCAAAGGGACCTTTTCTTCGCGAAACCACAGCAGCACCTGGCGAGCACTTCCGCGTTGTTCGAATTTCTGGAAGACCAGGTGAACCGCGTTTTGCACGCGTCCGTCGGGATCGATCTCGATCGCGTCGTTTGATCCCCGGCAAAAACCGACAGGTAAGCAGAATCGCAGTTCTCCTCGTCTCGCCTTCTGGCGAATAGCCTCCAACGAACGCTGGCGCAGAACGCTTAATTCGAACTCGCTCATCGTGCCACGAAGCCCCAGCAACAGCCGGTCATTGCTCAGCCGGGGATCATACACGCCTTCCGGGTCGACGAGCACCGCTTCAATCAGGCCGCACAATTCGATCAAGTGATGCCAGTCGCGCCCGTTTCGAGCAAGGCGCGATGCTTCTAGGCAGAAAACGGCGCCCACTTGTCCTTCGCACACCTCCGTCACAAGCCGCTGAAAACCCGGACGGTCCACCAACCCAGAGCCAGAGCGCCCCAGGTCTTCATCGATAGTTTCGACCTCGGCAAAACCCAGTTCGCGTGCGTAATTGGCGAGATTATATTGGCGCAACTGGCTTTCACGGTTATGCAATAGCTGAGTGGGACTCGACTGGCGCACATAAACGATGGCTCGACGCTGCAGGTGCGCCGGCGTGAGCTTAGACGTCATGGTCGCCCCCTTTTCCGTGTTCGATCTTGCTCGCTGCTTTCAGCAACAGCTCGCCGAGTGCGGCTTCGAGTTTCAGGCTTCGATCCGCGGGTACGTCGAACAGACTTGGACGGTCGTTCGACTGTGGTTCGCTGAACAGCTCCGCCTGCTTCTGATTCGACCTCGTTCGTTTCTTCATCCGGAACCTCCGAAAAGATATTGCCGGATGAGTTATCGCATTTTGTTCCCGCGTATAAAGCATCAAGGAAAGTTCGCACCGCGCCGAGAGCCGCAACTGATGCCAACGGCGGTCCAGCTAATAACGCAGTGCAGACTCCCGCGTCCGTCATCCACGAAGGGATCGCGACAGCGTTGCCCTCCGGCGACTCGCAAATCAGCGAGTCGCCGCCGTCTTGACGCATTCTCCGCAAAACGCGAAGCGTCAACCCGAATAAATCGGACCATCGGTACTGAATCGTGACGGATTCCGAAATGTAGGCACTATGTGACCGACCCCACCGGCATTGGGAAAAGCTGGCTGGCTTGTGCCTTGGCGCAAAAAGCCTGTAGAGACGGCTTCTCCGTGTTGCACAAGAGGACCTCCGAGCTATGCAGAGAACTCTCCGTCGCCCATGCCGACGGCAGCCTGGGCCGGTTGCTCCTCAAGCTGGCGCGTATCGACGTACTCGTGCTGGATGACTTCGCCATGTCGCCGCTCAAAGATAGCGAGCGGCGCGACTTCCTGGAAATCTGCGACGACCGCTATCAGCGCCGATCTATGATCCTGACTTCGCAGATGCCAGTGGCGCATTGGCACGAACAAATCGGCGACCCCACCGTTGCCGACAGCATACTCGACCGGCTGATCCACAATTCCTATCGGATCGAACTGGCTGGCGAATCGATGCGTAAAAAACGGGGCCGGAAGCCAGGAGAAGAAGCACAATGAACTGGCTGCAAAGAAAAGAATTCAAGTCAACTATTGACGGATGTGAATAATTTCGGGCATGATTGCAGATACCAGCGTCGCTTCGCTCCGACAATTATTCACATCGTCGGAATGGTCCATTCACATCGCCGGAATACGCACGCAGCCGAAGGACAAACTGTTTTCCTGCACAATGCCTGCATGAACTGCCACACGATAGGGGGAACGCCAGCGACAGGGCGCGTCGGGCCGGACCTGACCCATCTGGCGAGCCGCGATACGATTGCTTCCGGAGTGGTTCAGAACACGCCGGAGAATCTAAGAAAGTGGGTCGCCGATCCGGACTCGATCAAGCCCGGCTCGCGGATGCCGGCGATGCATTTGAACGACCGCGATCTGGACGTTGTTACGGCTTATCTGACAACGCTTCACTGACGGTCTACGGGAAAGAAGGCGCGGCGTGGCGAATGAAACTCAGGTATTAGAGGGCATTGATCGATCGGCGGAGCCAAAACGCCGGCCGCCGGGCGATCTGGTGTACGAGTGGGTTTCGACCGTCGATCACAAAAAGATAGGCCTGATGTATATCGCGTACGCGCTGGTCTTTCTGGTTATAGCGGGCGCCGAGGCGCTACTGATGCGGATACAACTTGCCGTTCCCAATAACCATTTTGTCTCCCCTCAGGTCTTCAACCGCCTGTTTACGATGCACGGCACGACCATGGTGTTCTTCGTCGGCATGCCGATTCTGTTCGGCTTCGGCAATTACCTTGTGCCGCTTATGATCGGCGCGCGCGATATGGCGTTTCCGCGGCTGAATGCGTTCAGTTTCTGGATCTCGGCGTTCGGCGGTCTGCTGCTATATTTCAGTTTCTTCGGTGGCGACGGGATCTACGGCGCGGGCACCGCGCCGGATGTGGGTTGGTTCGCCTACGCACCCCTGACCGCAAAGGTCTTCTCGCCGGGCCACAGCACGGACTACTGGACGCTGGCGATACTGCTGAGCAGCCTTGGAACCACGGGCACGGCGCTGAACATCGTGACCACCACAATCTGCTTGCGCTGCAAGGGGATGAAGATGTCCCGCCTGCCGCTGTTCGTGTGGTTGATGCTGGTGACAAGCGCCATGGTGTTCGTTGTCGTGAGTCCTCTAACGGCGGCACAGATTATGCTGACGCTGGACCGCTATCTTGGCGCCCACTTCTTCGACACACAGGCCGGCGGCTCGGCCGTGCTGTGGATGCACTTCTTCTGGATCTTCGGCCATCCCGAGGTTTACATTCTGGTGCTGCCGGCATTTGGGTTTGTCAACGAGATCGTACCGGTCTTCTCGCGCAAGGCCATGTTCGGCTATCCGGCGATGGTGGCGGCATCGGTGGCGATCGGCTTTATCAGCCTGAGCGTGTGGGCGCATCACATGTTCACGATCGGAATGGGGCCAGCGGCCAACACGTTCTTTGTCTTTGCGACGATGGCGATTGCCGTACCTACAGGGATCAAGATATTCAACTGGCTGGGGACACTGTGGGCCGGGAAGATTCTTTTCACGGTCCCTATGATGTTCTGCATCGCTTTCCTGTTCCAGTTCCTGCTCGCGGGACTGACGGGCATCATGCTGTCGGTCGCGCCGTTCGACTGGCAGCTGAGCGCATCGTATTTTGTGGTGGCCCACTTTCATTATGTGCTGGTGGGCGGGATCGTCACCGCGCTCTTTGGAGCGTTCTACTACTGGTATCCGAAGGCGACCGGCCGGATGATGAACGACACGCTGGGCAAGTGGCACTTCTGGCTCTTCGTCATTGGTTTTCATCTTACCTTCGATTTCATGCACATTCCCGGGTTGCTTGGCATGCCTCGGCGTATCTACACCTATGAGGCAAGCCGCGGGTGGGAGTGGTGGAACCTGGTCGTCGGAATTGGGGCCTTGTTTCAGGTAGCGGGAATCCTATGCTTCGTCTATAACCTGATACGTTCCTACGTCCGGGGCAAGATGGCCGGCCACGACCCGTGGGACGCTTGGACGCTGGAGTGGGCCACGCCGTCCCCGCCACCAGCTTATAACTTCGCCGTCGAGCCAACCGTCGGCAGCCGACGACCCCTGTGGGATCTGAAGCATCCCGAAGACCCGGACTCGAATTACGAATGATACCAACCAGTACGATTCCAATCGGCCGAAACGTTGAGGCACCCTGGGTGCTGCCGAGCCGCGGCATCGTCGGGATAGCGTGCCTGATTCTGGCCGAATCCGCGATCTTTCTGATCTTCGTCGTCGCCTACATCTACTACATCGGCAAAAGCCTGAGCGGGCCACTTCCGGAGCAGGTGCTGGAGTTGCCAATTCTCGGCACAGTCTGTCTGCTCTTGAGCAGTTTAACGGTTTATTTTGCGGTAAGGGGCCTGCGCAAAGGCAACACCCGGAGCTGCACGCTTGGCCTGGCAGTGACGGTTGCCCTGGCGGCGGTTTTCCTGATGACCACGGCGCGCGAGTGGTATCACCTGATCCATGATGACGGGCTGACGATCCGCACGAATCTCTTCGGGACGACGTTTTACTCGCTGGTGGGTCTGCACGCGGCTCACGTCGTGGTCGGGCTGACAATGCTGCTCATCGCGTTTGCGCTCAGCTTGAGCGGGCGGGTGAAGCAGGCTCACGCGGGGCGGTTAGAGGTGTTGTCGCTCTATTGGCACTTTGTGGATGGGGTGTGGGTGGTCGTATTTCTGGTGGTTTACGTTCTGGGCAGGTAGGTGTTGGATATGGATACGGACATTGGAGAAACGAGCAACGTCGAACTCCCCGCGCCTACCGCGTGGCCGATGGTACTCGCTCTGGGAATAGCGCTGATGCTCGCGGGGATGGTGACTCATTGGGCGATCAGTCTGCTGGGTCTGGTGATGGCGCTGCCGGCGATAGTGGGATGGTTCTTTGAAGTGCTGCCGCATGAGCATCACGAGTATGCTGCCGTGCGCACGGAGATCGTGGAGATTAGCAGTGCACGGAGCACGTCCTCGCGTCTGACGCTGGACGGCCGGCACCGCAAGTTGCTGCCGCTCGAGACGTTCAGCGTGATGGCGGGCGTCAAGGGGGGGATTGCGGGCGGCGTGGCGATGATTGTGCCCGCGGCTCTGTACGGCCTGATTCGCTTTCACAGCGTCTGGTACGCGGTGAATCTGCTGGCCGCGGTGGGTTTATCAGTTGGGCGGGAAAGAGCGATGCGTTTCTGGCGGAGTTTCATCTGGAGGGTTTGCTGGCGGCTGCGGTGATCCATGGGCTGGCGTGCGTGCTGATCGGCTTGCTATACGGCGCAATGCTGCCGATGTATCCCAAGAAACCGATTCTGACGGCCGGCTTTGTGGCCCCGCTTTTATGGACGGGCCTTGCTCTACTCGGCGATCGGTGTGATCAGCCCGATTCTGGATCAACGAATCGACTGGCTCTGGTTCATCGCCTCGCAGATCGCCTTCGGGCTTGTCGCCGGCTTTGTCGTCAATCGCCAGGTGAAGGTGCGGACGCCGCAGTTTCAAGCGCTGCCATTTGACGTTCGTGCCGGAATCCATGGCTCAAGAGAAGACGAAAAGGACGACACTCCATGAAACTGGCCTGGCCACGGCTTACGGCGCTCAACTTCCTCGTTCTGGCGGCGGTTCTTGCATCAGTGGCTGCGGTCGCCTTCCAGGGCGCCCCGGACCCGGACCGGAGGTGGTTACGGCCGGAGGAGATTCTGGATTTCTCCACTCTGTACAATCCAACTGCGCGGGGTGCCATGGCGTGAATGGCAGGAATGGGGCGGCGATTTCGCTGGCGAATCCGGTGTATCTGGCGGTCGTGGAGAGGAGAATCTGCGCCAGATCACGGCCCAGGGAGTGCCTGGCAAGTTGATGCCCGCCTTCGCAAAGAGCGCCGGTGGCATGTTGACCGACCGGCAGGTCGCCGTACTGGCTCATGGCATGATGAACCGTGGAGCCGGCCGGATCTGCTTGCCGGGCAGATGCTCCTCCTTACATGCCGCCGCGGCGGGCGACGCCATGCGGGCAACAGGCTTTCGGCGTCTTTTGCGCGCGATGCCACGGGGCTGAGGGCGAAGGAACCGCGGCGGCGCTACGAAGGCGACTGCCAACATCGGCTCCATCGTCGACCCGTCTTATCTGGCATTGGTCAGCGATCAGGCTCTGCGGAGCATTAATTGCCGGGCGGCCGGACAGGGCATGCCGGATTGGCGCTCCGATGCCGCGCAGCCACTGACCGACCAGCAGATCACCGACATCGTTGCCTGGCTGGCATCGAAACGCACCCGCGATCCAGGTCAGCCGTATCCCAATTCCGCCGTTTCGCAGGAGCAGAAGCGATGAATCCCAGTGAAGAGATCAAACAGGATCAGCAGACCGTAAGCAAGGAAGCGCGGACCGCACAGAGTGCCGTACAACGCTCCCGGCGAGCTTTTCTGTTCAAGCTGTCGCTGCTGGTCAACGGTGCGGTGGGCGCCGTGCTGGCGGTGCCGATCGTCGGCTATCTTCTGGGCCGGCGATGAAAAGGGTCTCAGCGATAACTCCTGGATCGCGCTGGGCACGTTGAGCGATTTTCCCGAGGGGCGAGACCCGGCTGGTCAACTACCGCAATCCCGTGACCACGGCGTGGGACGGTCAGACCGGCGACATTCCGTGCTGGGTTCGCCGTATCTCCGGCGACACATTTCAGGTCTTCGCAATCAACTGCGCGCACCTCGGTTGCCCGGTGCGTTGGTTCGCGCAATCAAGCTCTTCCTGTGCCCCTGCCATGGAGGCGCCTACTACGCGGATGGTGCCGCGCCGCCGGACCGCCCGAACGCGGATTGTTTGAGTACAAACACAGGGTTGCCGGGGACACGCTGATGATCAGCGCTGGCGAGATGCCGACTCTCGCCACCACGGCATGCCTGGAGCAACCGCCACTGACGCAGATTGAGGTCGGGATCTCGCAGCGGCGGCCGCCGCTGAAACAACCGCAACCGGGGTGCGGATCATGCAGGGCTAGAACGAACGGCGTCGAAGCTATACAACTGGTTTGAGCACGGCTCGGCCTCGGGAAGCCATCGATCGAAGCGGCGAGCATCAATCCCCTGAGACGCTTCCAGCTGGTGGTATGTCTTCGGCAGCGCGGCGACAGTTTTGCTCGTCCTGCAGGTGATGACCGGCATTCTGCTCGCGCTGGTCTATACGCCTTCGGCCGAGCAACGCGTGGAACAGCCTCCAGTTCCTGGACCACAACGTGACGCTGGGCTGGTTCCTGCGCGCCATGCACGGCTGGGGCTCGGACTTCATGATCGCCATCGTGCTCATCCACATGGTGCAGGTCTTCCTCTTCGGAGCCTATAAGTTTCCGCGCGAGCTGACGTGGATGATCGGCGTCTTTCTGCTGCTGCTCACCCTCGGCATGGCGTTCACCGGCCAGGTGCTGCGCTTCGATCAGGATGCATATTGGGGTCTCGGCATCGGCGCCTCCATCGTCAGCCGCGTGCCGCTTCATCGGCGCTCCTCTGGTAGACCTCATGCTGGGCGGACCGATCATCGCCGGCCCGACGCTCACTCGTTTCTTTACGCTGCATGTCTTCGTGATCCCGGGATGCTGCTGGGGCTGGTCGGCCTGCATGTCTGGATGGTGCTGCGGCTTGGCATCAACGAATGGCCCATGCCCGGTCGCATCGTCCGCAAGAGCCACCTATAAGCGCGAGTATCACGAGCTGACCAAAAAGACCGGGATTCCTTTCGTCCCGGACGCAGCCTGGAAAGATGCCGTCTTTGCCGCAGCCATCATGCTTGCGGTGATGGCGTGCGCGTTCTTCTTGGCCCGTTCGGCCCCACTGGCCAGCCGGACCCCACCATCATTCAGACCGCGCCAAAGCCCGACTTCGCCTTCCTCTGGATCTACGCGGTCCTCGCTTCCTTCCTCCGAGCCTGGAGACGCCGGTCATCCTGATCGCCCCGGTGCTCGTCATCGGCGCGATGCTGCTTCTTCCCCTGGTCGCGGGAGAGGGAGAGAAGCACTGGTCGCGCCGGCCTGTCGCGGTTCTGATGGTCTCGGTCATCGCGGTGACTCTGGGCATTTTTACCCGTCTCGGCACCTACACGCCCTGGAGCCCGATCATGGACGCGTGGACGAGCGATGCCGTTCCGCGTAGCCTATCTGCACGACCGCACGCCGCTGGAACGGCAGGGAGCACTCGTCCTCCAGGACAAGCAGTGCCGCAACTGCCACTCCATTGGCGGCGAGGGCGGTCTCGCGGCCCCGCACTCGACTCCATCGCCACCCGCATGACCGAAGACCAGATCATTCGCCAGGTGCTGCAAGGGCGGCGGCAACATGCCCGCCTACGGCAACGCACTCAACCCCTCCGAGACCACCGCGCTCGTCCCCTTCCTCACGACCCTACGCGGCAACAACCTGCCGCCCGCGATCGACGCATCGAGGCACATGGCGCAGCCCATCGAAGACGAGCGCCGGGTCCAAATGCCTCCTGAATACCGGGCCATCTTCGCGGAATGGTCCCCTCCGCTCTTACTCACCGGCTCGTTGATTACCTGGCATCGTCTATATGCGAGGCTGGTATGCCATCCGAAGAACGCGGCGTCTCAATTCCCGGCATGGCGTCTCGTCTGCTTTCTCCTGGGCTCGCCATCATCTGGCTCGCGATTGCTTCGCCGCTCGATGGCTTCGCCGACGCACTGCTCAGCGCCCATATGGTCGAGCATCTCCTGCTCATGTCCTTTGTCCCGCCGCTTCTTCTGCTGGGCTATCCGGTGGTTCCGCTGCTGCGCGGCCTTCCTCGCGGCGTACCGTTCACCTGCTCGGGCCTTCATCCGCATAATGGCTTCGCGCCTCGGCCACTTCTCGTCACACCGCTGGTGGCATGGCTCGCCATGAATCTCGTCTTTCTCGCCTGGCATATGCCCGCCGCCTATGATTTCGCGCTCGAGCATGAACACTGGCATGAGTTCGAGCACGCCTGTTTTCTCGGCACGTCGATCCTGTTCTGGTGGCCGCTTATTCGTCCCTGGCCAACACGGGCGCTATGCCGGATGGTTCATGCTGCTGTACCTGGTCGTGGCAGACATCGTCAACACGGCGCTCTCCGCCTTCCTCGCCTTCTGTGACCGGCCTGTTTACAGCTACTATCTGAAGAGCCGAAAGCCTTCCACATCTCGCCCCTCTCCGACCAGAGGGCAGGAGCGGTTATCATGTGGGTCATGGGTTCGCTTATCTTTCTTGTTCCCGCCGTAATGCTAACCGTTCGACTTCTGCAACGCGAGGAACAGCCTCGAATGTAGCTCCCTATGGCTTGGCTACGATTTTGCGATGCCTGGCGATCATGCGTTTCCAGACCTGAGGATCTGTTCGAAGCCCAAAGCTGGTTCCGGTTACGAGATTAAGAAATCCTCCGTGGTAACTGATGCTGCCACAACGGAACAACCGGCTCAGCAGAGCTAACGCATGGTTAGC
>CAWJUK010000003.1:0-354588 GCA_963846035.1 uncultured Acidobacteriaceae bacterium
CCGTTGCCCGGCGCGCGAAGAGAATTCACCCACCCCGCAATATTTCTGATTCCCACCTTCCACACTCTTGGATCTTGAGCATTCTTTGCTAACACCGCGTAGCCCTCGTACATCGCGATGAGAAAGCCAGCAGTGTCTTCTGGGGACAAGTCGCGGCGGACGGGGGTTCCTTCGAGACTGTCCGCTTCGCAGAGCCGTGGCAATCCCTTCTTGCCAGCGGTTGAAGATCCTCTCCAATCGCTTGCGGAATTGTTCGTGCAGAGGAGACATCTCCTGCGCCAAATTGAGGAGGGGACAACCGCCCTTTACATCTTCTTGGCCGAACTGATGTCCTCTGGACAATGCCGATCAAAGTATCGATAGGGTTCTTGCCTCGTTCGAGAGGAACCAACCACTTCTCGTGGGTGAATTTTGCGATGATCTCTTCGACGATGGCATATCCGAGATCTTCCTTGCTATCGAAGTGGTAGTAGAGTGCTCCCTTGGTGACATTGGCGGCGCCCAGGATCTCGACGCCGGCACTCTGGAACCCCGATCTGTAGACCTTCCGAAAAGCCGCTTGCAGCAAGCGCTCCCGCGTGCGCTCTGGATCACGGGACCTTGGCTTCTTCTCGTGACCGCCTAACATACCAACTAGTTTGTATGTTAAATCATCTGAAAGTCAATCACAATTGATCGGCTTGGCGTTTGGCGGCTGATCTCTCGAATTTTGTAGCCCTTTGCCGGTGTCTATGAAAAGTTGGAGAAATCATCGCTCTGGCCGTTTGCGGATTGTCCTAGGAGGTTGTTAGTCCGCCACTCGTTTTGGAGCTGTGAAATGTTGGGCCTGTTGTGTCACGTAATCACCGTGAAAATGGAACATCAAATGCTTCCTCAGTTGTCGCTCAGCAGCAATTGTGAACTTGTGAGCCAATTCTGCTCTCAACTGCACACTGACTGCCAGAGCGCCGAGTGGTACCGGCACCACGACTTTGCCGGAGGAAAAGAGGAAATATGATCACCTTTAGACAGCTACGGAATTTCTGGATACCGTGCGCGGCGACGATCGTTCTGGGTTGCTCCAGCGATGCGTTCGCTCAAGTGAAATATCACGTCACCGATTTGGGCACTCTGCACGATCGGAATCTGGCTTGTGCGATGTCCCTCAATGATCGGGGTTGGACTGAGATCATGAATGGCGAATTGGACCCGCTGAGCAATTCGACGACGGCGCGACTTGTAAGCGGCCGCGCCTTGATAGACGTCGACGGGCTCAAGATCGACCTCGGCACACTTGGAGGAAAGAACAGTTGGATGAACTGGGGTCAGATTAACGAGAGCGGGGAAATTGTCGGTTTTTCCGAAACATCTGTTCCAGATCCGGACGGCGAAGACTTTTGCGGCTTCGGCACGAAACTTACATGTCGTCCGTTTGTTTGGCGAAACGGCGACATGAGCTCTCTCCCGATGCTGGGCGGAAACAACGGAGCGGCCAGCGGTATCAACAAAAGCGGACAAATCGCAGGGTATGCGCAAACGGCCGTCACTGACTCCGGATGCCCACCTTACCAGACCACACGGGGGGTGTTATGGGAAAAAGGCAACGCCCAACCTCTTCCTCCGGTGGGTAGCGATCCAGACTCAGAAGCATTCGGAATCAACAATGAAGGACGAGCCGTAGGTTACTCGGGAACCTGCACCGTAGCGAATCACGCCGTGTTGTGGCGAAACGGCACTGCCATCTCGCTTCCCGATCTCGGAACTGGCGCTCTCGCCTTCTTCATTAACGACAACGGCCAAATCGTCGGGGAGGTGGGCAGTGCTAACGGCAAAACGGCCTATGCCGCGCTTTGGGAGGACGGCGCAATCATAAACCTGCGCACTCTGCCGGGAGATGCTGCCGCTTTAGCCAGCGGCATCAACAATCACAGCCAAATAGTGGGAAGCACCATTGACTCCAACGGCGACTGGTCCCATGGCTTCATCTGGCAGAACGGCGTTATGAAAGACCTCAACACGATGTTTCCTGCAGATTCCAACCTCTACATAACTATGGCTAACGAGATCAACGACCGCGGACAGATCTCGGGCATGGCAACGGTACTCAGCGGGCCGCATCAGGGCGAGATCCACGCCGTCCTGGCAACTCCGGTAAACGAATGCGCCGGCCCGTCGATTGCAGATGTCGCGCGCGCGCTTCCGAAAATCACTTTGCCCGCGAATATTGGCAAGCAGCTTTTGCGGAGCGTCGGACCCGGCCGATCCGAGCGATAAAGCATATTCTCGGAATTTCGGCGCCATGCATTCCAGCGATACGCTGCGCGCAGGCGCAAGGCCGGGCGTTGTGCGGGACAACATGGGTCACGCCAATATCGACGTGACCCCACAGGTGAGATTATCGCCACAAAACGCTTAGCCGAACGTCCCCGGCCACACCCAAAGCCGCCGGTCGGTCGTTTCTTCCGAGGTGCGGGTCAGTACACAAGATAGGCGCCGAAATTCGGCACCTCGCCTTTCTTAATGGGTTCGATCCACGAATCCATCGCAGGGTTGAACGTCCAAGACTTGCGACAGAGTTCGAGGTACTGAAGAACTGCATCCTTGTCGCCTTTTTCGAGCAGTTCCTTGCTGAGCATCATATTCGGCCCAAAAACCCTCATCGGCTCTCCTGCATCCACGCGAGCCGCCTGCAAGAGATTCTCTCGTGCTGCAGCAATGTCACCGTTGCGCAGTGCCACACGACCGAGCACGATGTGCCCCTGATGCCAGATCTGGTCGGCTGCGAACTTCCCGTCCTTAGCCTGCTGTAGCTGGGGCGCAATCCCAATCAAAGTCGTCGCCACCGTTCGCGCCTGGATGAGCTCGCCCGCATCGACGCTGGCGCGAGCGAGATTGAGGAAAGCGTACCAGTTTCGAGGATCGTCGGGCGACAGTCCCGAAACCGATTTGTTCAACTGCACGTAACGCGATCTCGCCAGAGCCGTCTTGTCGACATCCGATTTCGCCATCATGGCCCGGAGCTCGTAAATGCGTCCGAAGTAAGCAGAATAATTACCCGGTTTAAGTTCCTGTGCGCGGATCAATAATTCCTCGGCAAGATCCAACGCATCGAACGCCGACTGCGTTTTCGTCATCATCCTTGCCATCGCCTGCGCCAGAAAGCCACGCTGTGCGAGTTCAGCGGCCGCCGCTACCAGCAACTCTGCATCTTTAGAGGTCTTCAGTTCCTGCATGGCGGATTTCGCGAAATCGGAATTCGCCTCAGCGGGATCAGCAGGTCCGGGAAGGCCATTGTCGTTCTTCATCGTGATGCCCACTACAGCAAAGGCTAGAAGGCTGCCGCGCTCTGCTGTCCAGAGTTGGAACTGCGGATCGAGCTCGTGCGCACGGGCAAAGTATTGCGATGCCAATTGCTTATCAGGCAGAAAGAAAAAGCTGCCCGCCCCGCCGAGTACGGCTGCCGAAGCGCCCTTCTTCGCCGTCTGCGCTGACCAAAGATCTTTTGCTTGTTGATACCCTTCGGGGTCGGCGAGCTTCTGTCCTTTCTGGTCGATTGTCGCTGCGGATACCAAGAGCAAGGGCGAGTCCGGTTTTTCGGCAATGAGCCAGAGTATGTGCTTGCGCCGCGCGTGAATCCTGTCCTCAAGCGACATGCCGCTCGAAGCATTCGAGAAGTAATAACCGAGAAGTTTGGCGCGCACGTCGAGATCCGCTGGGCTGTTCGCCAGCGCGGTTTCAAGCGCAGCGGCCTGTTCGGCCGTAAGCCGATAACCTGACTTGGCAACGAGTTCGACTCTGCTCTCCTCCTGAATGAATGCGAGTAAGCGAGGATTCTCGGAAGGCGCTGCGGCGCCCGCGCTACTTGTTTGCTGCTCGATCGAGGGAGCCCCCGTCAGCTGCGACCCCGCTGCGAAGGGAGCCGCCAAGACGCAGAGCAGCATTGCGCCGAGATGCTGTGACCTGACGCCCCGGACTACGGCATCGATCAGCACGGTAAACCGAATTCAATGTTCGTCGACATGGTCCCGCGATGGTATCACATATTTGACTCCAATCGCCGCGCGCGGCAAAAGGGGTAGCTCGTGTCTTCGCTATGGCCCTTACTACCGCAAAAAGCGCCCGAATATTAGGCCTCGCGGGCGTTGTGCGGGACAACATGGGTCACGCCAATATCGACGTGACCCTGATTGTTTAAGGCAAGAGCTGGTGGGACGAGCAAGTGGATGCAGTCACCCAAGCTGTCGAGGTCGTAGCCAACGCGCTCAAAATGCCAAGAAGTCGGCAAGCCGGAAGTTGGGCGGATTAGTAAGGAAAAATCGGCTTCCGTCCGACGCTATTCTTCGCGCTAATATCATTCCTCAGGGGACAATGTGACGAAAGAACGAATGATCGAACTCTGGGAAGAACACGTCGCGGATGAGTTCACCGTACGCGATCCGCAAGCCACCATCGATACCATGTGCGAGGACGCGTATGTGAACCATGTCCCGACTATGGCAGGCGGATTCGGGCACAAGGAGCTGTTAGCGTTTTACTCAAAGGACTTTATCCCCGTGATGCCGCCGGATATGAAGCTTACTCCGGTCTCGCGCACCGTTGGAGCGAACCAGTTAGTCGACGAGATGATCGTTTCATTCACACACACGGTACCGATTCCTTGGATGCTCCCAGGAGTTGCACCGACAAATCGGGCGGTGCGAATCCCGGTGGTAGCAGTTATTGGCTTTCGGGATGACAAGTTATTGCACGAACATATTTACTGGGACCAGGGCTCCGTACTGAAGCAGATAGGGCTGTTAAATGATCCTGCCCTGCCGGTATTCGGCGCTGAAACGGCAGAGAGGGTTCTGAATTCGCAGCCGCCGGTTTCCGATTCCCCGAGAGAAGCATCGCATTTCTGAAAAGGGCGCGGGCATCCAAGGCCCGCTATACGGGTGGCCGGCTGGGTTGGGCGCGTACTTCGCGATGGCAGAGATATTTTTCCGCATCATGCGGACGCGAAGAATGTCGTATAAACCAGATTCGCGGGTGATGGTCGACCCTCTACCGTGGACCAAAGAAACGTGGTAGAGTGTCTACCATGCAGAAGGGATTACTTCAGGGCACTCTCGACATGCTGATCCTCCGCACTCTGGTCCTTGGACCGGCGCACGGGCACCAGATCGCGAAACACATCCAGCGCACCACCGAGGATTTGCTGCAGGTCGAGCACGGATCGCTATATCCGGCGCTGCACCGGTTGGAACGCAAAGGGCTGCTCGCGGCGAAGTGGGAAACCGCGAAGGACCGGAACCGTGAGCTCAAGTTTTACCGGCTTACGGCTAAGGGCAAGAAACAACTCGCTGCACAAGAATCGAAATGGAACCAAATGGTGGCTGCGATCGGTAGCGTCATGACGTCCGGCGACCTTCAGGAGCTCTGAAAATGTGGTGGCGACGGCGGCAGAACGAACGTGATCTGGACCGGGAGCTAAAGACTCACTTGGACCTTGAAGCCGAAGAGCAGCGCGACGCGGGCTTGCCTTCGACAGAAGCGTCGTACGCAGCACGCCGGGCTCTCGGGAACCGAACGCTTATAAAGGAAGACACACGAGTCGCCTGGGGCTGGGCGCGATTCGAACGATTCTTCCAAGATCTGCGCCAAGGCTTTCGGTTGCTCGCACGAAACCCTGCATTCGCCACAGTTGTCGTCCTGACGCTTGCGATCGGCATTGGCGCGAACACTGCGATTTTTGGCGTCATCGACAACATCCTGCTTCGTCCGCTGCCGTACCCCCACCCCGAACGCCTGGTCCGCATCTGGGAAGCACAACCGAGCCGGGGATATTTCCGGAACGTCGTCAATGGCGTCAACTTTCTCGATTGGCGCGCGCGCAATCACAGCTTTGAGCACATAGCCGCCTTCTGGGGCATGCCCAAAACCGTGACTCGTGGCGGCCGCTCCCAAGATTTGCCGGCCATGCAGGTGACTCCGGAATTTTTCTCGATTCTGGGCGTTTCTCCGTATTTGGGCCGCACGTTTCTTCCGGAAGAAGGCGCTCCAGGTCGAAATCGAGTGATCGTGCTCAGCTACGCGCTGTGGCAGAGCTATTTCGGCGGCGATCATAACGTCCTTGGAAAAACACTCACAGTCGATGGCGTACCCGCCACGATCGTCGGCGTCATGCCGCGGAACTTCTCGTTCCCGAATTACAAATGGCAGCTTTGGACGCCGCTCGCGATCGTGCGCTCGAACGATTGGGCCGAGGGCCGCTCACTTGTCGTGATTGGGCGCCTACGGCCCGGAGTGAGCATCGATCAGGCCGCGAGCGATATGGCAAATATCGCACAGCAACTCGCCCAAGAGCGGCCGAACTTCGATAAAGACTGGACCACTCAGGTCTTCCCGCTGCTGGACGATCTCACCGAGCGCGTGCGTCTCCCGTTGCTCGTTCTGCTCGCCGGAGTCGCATTCGTTTTGCTTGTTGCCTGTGCGAATCTCGCGAATCTGCTGCTGATGCGCGGCACCGCGCGTTTACCTGAGCTAGCGGTTCGCGCGGCATTGGGCGCAGGCAAAGGACGAATCGTCCAGCAACTTCTGACTGAAACTCTGGTTCTTGCCTTAGCCGGTTGGCTGGTAGGGATTGCGGTCGCATATGCTTCGCTTCGAGGTCTGCTGAAGATGATTCCGGCGGACAATCCGCTGCCGAGGATCGACTCGGTTCATCTCGATGTGCGCGTGTTCCTGTTTTCGCTCGCGGTAACGCTCATCACCGTGCTCTTGTTTGGTCTGATTCCGGCATTTCGCGTCGCAGGGTCCGATATTCAGCAAAGGCTACGAGGCGGTTCGCTGCGAACTGGTGTCGGCGTGCACAAGCGGCTGAGGCAGGGGCTCGTGATCGCGGAAATCGCCTTGTCGCTCCTGCTGCTTGCGGGCGCAGGTTTGATGTTGCGCAGCTTTCACAAGCTGGTTACCACGAATCCCGGTTTTGCGCCTGAACACGTCCTCACAATGAGCCTTTCGATGGTCGGTCCCGCATTTCAGGACGACGCGAAACAATCGCGCTACCTGGAACAGATTCTGACTGCCGTTCGCAGCGTGCCGGGCGTCGACAGCGCAGGTTCTGTCCACTTCCTGCCTATGCGCGGCCAGACTTCCGGATCGTGTTTCGCGCCTTTCGGACAGTCGGCGGAGGCAAGCTCCGCGCCTGACGCGGAATTTCTGATCGTCAGCTCCGGCTATTTTCGGGCGATGGGGATGGGGCTCCTGGCTGGCCGCGATTTCCGCGAAACCGATCGGTTCGGGAGCCCCAGCGTGCTGATCGTGAACCAGGCATTCGTGAACCAGTTCTTGCGGCGCGAGGATCCGATCGGACAAAAACTGAACGTCTGCTGGACGATCTCCAATCCGGTTCGGATTATAGGCGTCGTATCGAATGCGCGGCAGACCGAGCTTGAAACCGGGGCAAAGCCCACCATTTTCCTCGATAATGCGCAGACGCCTATGCCGTTCGCTAGCATTGCGATCCGCACCAGGACTGATCCGTATGCTGTGTTTCCATCCGCTGCGGCGGCGATTCATCAGGTCAATGCGGAGCAAGCTATTTCGCAGGTCGAAACGATGGAGGACGTGCTGTCGGATTCCGTGGCGCGGCCGCGTTTTCAATTGGTGCTGCTCGCGATTTTCGCGCTGATCGCCCTCTTGCTCGCCGCGCTGGGCGTGTATGGCGTGGTCTCGTATTCCGTCCTGCAAAGAATTCAAGAAATCGGAATTCGGGTTGCGCTGGGCGCGCGCGGTTCCGATGTGGCGCGGATGGTTTTTGTCGAAGGGCTGGTGCTCGCGGGCATTGGAGCCGCCATCGGGTTAGTGGCCGCGCTTCTGTTGACGCGGCTGATGAAAACCCTGCTTTTCGAAGTACAGCCGGGCGACCCGGCCACGTTCCTGTGGATCACGGCAGCGTTGTTCGCGGTGACGGCACTGGCGGTCGTGATTCCCGTGCGCCGCGCGGTACGCGTGGATCCGGTGGTTGCGCTTAGATATCAGTAGGGCTCGCGCGTATGTGGTCGCGGAAGCCTTACAGTTTCCATTCGCGATTTTTTTTGAATTCGGCGTACATCGCGTCCGGCGCAAGGTCGATCTCGCCCGGCCAAGTCACTGCCCCGTATTCTACATAAACGTCAGCAAAGAGCGCTGGGTCTGCCAGTCGCGCGAACACACCAGCACTCGGAGAGTGCACCAGCGCGCTCATATCGACTTCACCCTCCAGGCCATCAACGAAACGGACGTGCAAACGGAAGTCGTCGAGCGGTTTCACTTCAGCCACATCATCAGCGTGATTGCAAACGATTGGGGGAATCATGGGAGGGGGTCGATCTTCGCAGGTTGCGCCCTGCGCTCGCATAATATCCAATTCTCCATGAGCTCCATCTGATGGAGCTGCGCCCATTCGACCACCAGACGTTGCGCGGTTCGTGGAAGCGCCCCTGATATGATCTCGAGCCCCTCAATACTCACGCGCGCCCGGAAATCGGCATACCGGACGTGGAAGTGGGGCGGTGCGTGGTCATTCCAGAACATCTGAATCAGAATGCCATAAAACGCACTGATCGTTGGCATACCGGCTGCTTCGCTCTCGAAGGCGCTCCTCGTTCCCTCTTCCCATTCTGTAATCTCCCGCGCCACCATTTCCATTCCGCCATTGGCCTCGACGCATGTTGGTTTGCTTAGTTTCCGGCGGGGGACACTAGCCACTCGCACGGGCTCGGAAGCTGGCAGCGGAAATTGCGCCGGCTTGGATGTAGTCGGGTGCCAGTGCGCCACGGGTTACCCATCGATCCGGTGGTTGCGCTTAGATATCAGTAGGGCTCGCGCAAATGCCGTACGCGATCAGCGGTGGAGCTCGCCTCTATTGGCGGGAGCAGGGCAGCGGGCCGCCCGTGCTGATGATCATGGGGCTGAGCTTCACCCACGAGATGTGGTTTCGCGTGGTGCCGTTTCTTAGCGCGGAACACCGGCTGCTGCTTTTTGATAACCGCGGTATGGGGCGCAGCGATGTTACGCAAGGCCCTTACTCGATGCGTCAGATGGCGCGCGATGCGATTGCTGTTCTCGATGCGGCCGGTGTGGCATCCGCGCACGTCATGGGCGCTTCGATGGGCGGGATGATCGCGCAGGAGCTGGCGCTGTCCTATTCCAATCGCGTGCGGAGTCTCGTGCTTGCGTGTACCGCCCACGGCGGCCTGTTTGCCCGATGGCCGGACTTCAGCCGCATGCCGCGCAGGCTTCGCTGGGAAAACTCGCAAAGGGCCGAGCGCGAGGAAGCCTTCATTCCGCTCCTTTACGCGAATACGACGCCGCGCAGCCGCATTCAGGAAGATCTCGACATGCGCTGCGGGTGCGCGTGGTCGTATAAAGGATTTCTCAGCCAGCTCGCCGGAATTTTGCTATGGAGCTCCTATCGCCGGTTGCCCCGGATCAGCGTCCCGACTCTGGTGATTCACGGCGAAGAGGATCATCTGATTCCGATTCAGAACGGCCGCGTGGTGGCCCGCCGCATCCCCGGCGCGCAGTTTCACGCCATTGCGAATGCAGGCCACATCGCGATGACGGATCAGCCGGAACCGTGCTCGGAAGTCGTGCTGCGATTTTTGCGGGAGCAGAACAGCCGGGCTTCGGCTAGTCCGTGCTTTGCGGTTTAGAACGACTACTTTTCTTTCGAAGCGTGGTACCCGGCTTTGATTGCGTCCGCTTCGCTCATGTAAGCGCCATGTTTGGTGCGGCCATACCATTTATCACCTTGCTTGTGATAGACCTTTGTTTCCTTGTTGACCCACACCATACCCGGCGACGGGGGCGCCACGTAAGGCTCAGTGGGCTCATTCTTCGCGGGAGCACTCGCGGAATTGGATCCCGGATTCGAGGACTGCGTCGCAGCCGCTTCGGAGCGAGACGCCGCGCGCGAACGCGTTCCCTTCGTCGATCTCGTTGTGGATGCCGCAGGAGGGGCTGAAGCAGTCCCGCTCACAGTGACCATCGGAGAGATCTGCTGAATCTGCCGCTGGCTGATTCCGGCTTTGCTCAGATCCGAAACTGAAGCATATGGCCGGCCCGCGATAATCTTCTTTGCGGTCGCCGGGCCGATCCCGGGAACGCTATCCAACTCCGAGGCCGTTGCGGTATTCAAATCCACTGGCGCAGAGGGTGCTGCCTTCTTGCTGGTTGCGCTGCTTTTCTTCTGCTTGGCAGGGACAGTTTGTCCTCCGATCGCAACAGAAGAAAAGGCCATTACGATTGCCAGAAGGAGACTTTGGAAAACCGTTCTCATCGTCATCACGTCTTTATGCTAATCCACCGCGCCATGCGCTCCGCGCTCGTTGCCCCATCGAGGTAGCGCGCGCTTTTGGCTCGAGCATCTAAAATGTAGGCGAGATCAATCCATGTACGACAACAACCCACAGACGCCCGTTTGGGACCACTTAAGCGGGACGACGGATTTTGGCGCGCGGAGCGTTGCCGTAGTCAGGCAGACGTACCTTATGTTTGGCCTGGCGGTGGTCAGCGCCCTGGCCGGCGGGTACATCGGAGCAACCTCACAGACTCTTGCCCGCTTCTTCTCGGGATGGATCGGCTGGATCGCGGCTCTCCTGCTCCTCAATCTTGTTCCTCGGATTGCCATAGCGGTGCGGCACAATCACCAACTCGGTGTGGCGGCTCTGGTCGGCGACGGATTCATCTCCGGAATCGCGCTTTCGCCGCTGCTATGGGTGGCGCGCATCATTGCGCCACAGCTTATTTTCGTCGCGCTAGGCGTCACAGCGTTCGTGTTCGTCGGGATCACTTTATATGTGATGACCACGCGCCGGGCGTTTTCCGCTCCTCGCGGCCTTATGGCCGGCATTTTCTTCGCGCTCATCGGCTCCATCATTCTCAATAGCTTCCTGCACATCGGTTTTGTGGGCATCCTGATTGGCCTAGGAATCGGCGCTCTCGGCGTTTTCACTCTTGTATATTCCACAAGCGCTGTGTTGCGGTCTCCGGACGCGGACAGCCCCATTCCCGGAGCCCTGATGCTTTTTGCCGGCGTGTTTAATGTCTTCGTTGCAGCTTTGAATATCCTGCTTCGAGTACTGAGCGGCGGCAGCCGCGAGTAGCGAAAATAGCGGAACCCGCTAAAGTCTCCCAGCGTTGCGTTAAATAGATTACAATAGAAGTGTTAGTCCCGATACGGTAGGCCTGGGCCTCCGGCGCGTTTGAGAGAGGCGAGCTGGAGTTCTGACTCCATTCCCAGACCGCCGATTTTTCAACAAAAACACTTATGAATCCACAAGTTCGTCTACCGAAAACTGTCACTGCTGTAGCTGTTTTCACGCCCTTGCTGTTTCTGCAGGGGCCACGCATCGCCTGGGCCACTTCGCCACCGTTGCTCAGCTCTGTCACGCCCGCGTCGGGACCAAGCGCGGGCGGCACGGCCGTAACCATTTCTGGAGATCACATCTACCGTCCGCGTAGCGTGACTTTCGGCGGCGTGGCCGCCCACGTGACATCGAGCGGTGTCACTTTTATTAAGGCGGTCGTTCCTCCGCATTCCGTCGGGGCCGTAGATGTGGCGGTGGTGGGCGAAACCGGCGCCTCCGCTGTGCTCCATCAGGCATACACGTATGAAATAACGATCGGCCCCGCTAGCCTCCCTGCCGGAATTCCAGGAATTTCGTATAACCAGACACTCTTGGCGACCGGAGGGACTCCGCCCTATCAGTGGTCGGTCAAAACCGGTGCTTTACCCAGCGGCCTTTCGCTCAGCGCCTCGACCGGAGTGATCTCCGGTGTTCCCGCACAGCAGTACGGCACATTCAGTTGGTCCGTTCAGGTTACGGACTCTTCGAACCCGTCAGTAACCACAACCAACAATCTCTCGATGACCATTCAGATGGGACTCAAGCCGGGTCCAATTCCCGCTACTTACTTCGGCATGTCTGTTATCAATCCGAGCAACTGGCCCGGTATTTCCTTCGGCGCCTTCGGAAAAGGCGGGGCTGTGACATGGGCGTATCTGGAGGGTAGCAAAGGTCAGTTCAACTGGTCTCGCTTGGACGCATTCGTGCAGAACGCCCAGAACCATCACATGCCAATCTTCTGGACGAATTACGGCGTCCCGGGATGGGCCGCAGCCGACCCTTCGAGCTGCTCGACTCCGCCCGGCGCCCCGGGTCCTCAGTGTACTTCGTCGGTTTCCAATATTCAGAATTGGGACGATTTCACGACCGCGCTAGTGACCCGCTACAAAGGCAAGATCTCAATGTACGAACTGTGGAACGAGCCGGACGGCATCGATTGCACCGCTTCACTTTCGCAGATGGTCACACTGACAACACATTTCTACAACACAATCCGGCAGATTGACCCCGCAGCCCAGATCGCATCGCCGACATATCTTAAGTACCAGGATCTCGACTCCTACTTTGCTGCGGGAGGTCCGACGGGAATTGATGTGGTCGCGATTCACGGGTATGCAAACGCGAACGACCGCGTTCCCGAAGCGCTTGCCGGGGAGAAAACCGTGGGCACGGAGTCGGTGATGCTGAAATACAACATCAATAAAGCACCGATTTGGGACACCGAGAGCTCCTGGGGCATAAGCAGTAAATGGCACGGCACAGCCGATACTGATGTGGCCTTCGTCGTGCGTTCGTACCTGCTTCACTGGTCACTGGGTGTACCTAAATTTGATTGGTATGCCTGGGATGATCCCGAATGGGGCGCGTTGTGGAACTCGTCGAACGGGCCAAGCAAGGCGGCGGTTGGGTATTCGCAGGTTTACTCGTGGATGGTGGGCGCAACGATGCCACAACCATGCTCGGTAAACGGAACTGTTTACACATGTCCGCTTACGCGTTCGGGCGGGTACAGTGCGCTCGCAGTTTGGGATACCGCGCAGACGTGCAACACAACCGGATGCACGACGTCGGCCTACCGGCCTGACTTGTCCTACACACAATACAGGGACACGGCCGGGAACACAACTTCGATTCAGCCGGGCCAAGTGATCGATATTGGCGCGAAGCCATTGTTGCTCGAAAACCAAAACCCGTAAGTCTTGGGTCGGCAGAGGGCGGGGAACCGCTCTCTGCCCATCAGCGTTATTGGCTCTGCTTCACGATGCGTCCGTTGAGCGGCTGAAGCGGCCGGACATCGTGCGGATAAAGCTTGGCGAAAGCCTCGATTTCCTCTGGCGAGATGTCCACCGGAGTTTTCAGTACAAACCAGGTGACGCCTTCACTGCAGGGCGGAGCCGTTAGCGATCCCATGTACGTGTAATACGCGGTATCGTGGGGCAGCAGGCCGGCGGGATTCACCTCTATACCGGCAATTTCCTCCTCTTTGCCCGCGGTTTTCGGCATGTACTGCCAAAGCTGCTGAACGGTGGCGTTCGCGCTGCCCGCCTTCAGAAGAACCGCGACTGCTGCAGTTTTCCCATCGCTCCCTTCGTGAATCAAGTGGGCCACCATATCGTATGGCTTGCCGTCAATGTACTCTTCGCTGGGATGGTGAAAGTGGAATTGCGTTAGCTCGTAGCGCTTGTCTCCCACAATCAGAACGTTTCCGTTTCCCGGCGGGTAGTTCACTCGGACCGCGGTGTAGCCGTTGTTAATAATTCTGAGCGGGCCGCTCTTGTATTCGAATCGAATTACCGGGAGTTCGGCTTTCTTCGCGTCTCGAATGTCGATAGGAGATTGTTCCTTGCCATCTTTGCAGGCAGCGTACGCCGGATCCAGATCGCCCCAATGTTCAGGCCCGTTTGCCCCTTCGTAGCTCCAGTGCGTCTTCCACATACTCTGCCCATTTCCGGCGGCCTGCGCCCGTAAACTCACAGGCACCAAAACCAGCTCGAGCACCAGTGATACGAATATGATCCCACCTGTTCGCAAAATGCACCTCCCTTTGCGCTGAATCTCATTCTCTATCGCCGCCAGTATGCCAGTTTTCCGGGCCTCGATAATTCGTCGTCTATCGAAGGATGGATGTCGATATCACTGGAAATCTTGACGGGGCGGAGACGGAAGCCTTAAGCTTCGTCTGGGCGTCGCGGGTGCACACTTCGCGGCGCTACCGCTGAATCATGCCCCGTTCGCTGGTCTCGAAATCGCTGTTAGCCACATTGGCAACGCTCTTTACCGCTGCGGCTATTCTCTACACCGCTGTTTGGATGTACAACAGCCACTGGCAAGCCCCCGTGGAATTGGGCTTTGATAACCAGTATCTCGAGGCCGAGCATTGCGAGCTGGTGAAAAGCGTTCAAAGAGGCAGTCCCGCCGAGCGTGCCGGATTGAGAGCGGGGGATCGAATCATCGCGATCGACAAACGGGGGTTGGAGAACTCCCGCTCCCTCCTCTATGCCTGGTCCCGGCATCGGCCTGGCGATGGTGTCGACGCTGACGGTTGAGCGCACCCATATTCCTTCACCGTTCATCCTCAAAGCTGTTTTTCGCGCACCGCGCAACCCCTCGAACGAAGGCGGCGTAGCGAGGAATGTGAGCCGGGACATCGCCAACACGTACCCCGTAGGGTTTCTGGTCGTCGGACTGACGGTTCTATTTCTTCGTCTGGGAGACCCAAACGCGTGGCTGCTCGCTTTGATGTTCGCCGGTTTTATTGCGATCCCTGGTCCTGTTAATTCGTTCGCGTCTCTGAATCCATCCCTGCGTTCATTCGCGCTGGCGTATAGGGGAGTCTTCGACAACATGGTCGCGCCGCTGTTTTATTCTTTTTTTGCGGTCTTCCCCTCCCGATCGCCGCTCGATCGCCGTGTTCCCTGGTTGAAGTGGATCGCCCTCCTACTAGGGGCCGCGGCGGCGCTGCTCGCGATCTTTGAAGGCTTCTCCGACGAACGGCGTGTATTCGTGTTGCCGCTTCTCTACGCGCTCATTGCGTTGGGCCTCGTGTCCCTTATATGGAATGCGTTCAGCAGTGCCAGCCCGGAAGCCGGCCGAAAAATTCGGGTGATTCTCTGGGGAACGCTGGTGGGTGTTGTACCGGCAACCCTGACGCTTGCGGCAAATGACTTCCTCGATTTTCACGAGCCCCTTTGGCTCGATGCCGTGATGGTGACGTTGCTGTGGGTTTTCCCCCTCTCCTTTGCCTACGCCGTAGTTAAGCACCGGGTGCTCGAGATCCCGGTATTGCTCAGAAGGAGCGCCCGATACCTGCTGGTGCAACGCGGCTTTACAATCCTGCTTTCGCTGCTCAGTATTGGCGTGATATGGATTTTTGCGCTGTTTTTCGCCCAATATCTGCAACCGCTCACCAGAGCCGCCGTGCCCGGAGGGATCGCTTTGGGAACCGCGTTCGGCTCCGTTTTGCTTTTCACAGGAACGCGGGTGCACAAACGCGTCGGCGAGAGGATCGACAAGGCTTTTTTCCGCAGTGCATACGACGCTCGCACGATTCTGGAGGACCTGGCCGATAAGACCCGCACCGCAAATGACCGCCAAGAACTCGCCGGTCTGCTCGAGCACCATCTGCATCAAGCCCTTCAACCGAGCTCGCTCGTGATCTATCTCGAATCAAGCAATGACCTGATATCTGCCACAGCGCGGGAATGTTCCGCCGCAACTCCAAACCATTTCCGCCACAGAGACCCTTCGCACTGGCGCCACTTCGGCCCGATTACGTGGTGCCCATTCTAGGACGAGATAGCCGTCTGGCCGGTTTACTGGTGCTGGGCGCACGCCTCTCAGAGGAGCCATATTCAACCGACGACAAACATCTGCTTGCTTCGGTAGCGAATCAAGCCGGCAATGCGCTGGAGAGCATTCGTCTGGGCGAGAAGATTGCCGAGCGAATCGAGGCCGAGCGACATATTGCCCAAGAAATGGAATACGCGAAGCAAGTCCAGGCTCGATTATTGCCGCAAAAGCTGCCGGCAATGAAAACCCTCCAGTATGCGGGAACATGCATACAAGCCCGCCAGGTGGGTGGGGATTATTATGACTTCCTCGAACTACGCCCGGACCGGTTGGCGATGGTGCTGGCAGATATCGCGGGAAAAGGGATCTCCGGCGCTCTCTTAATGGCCAACCTGCAAGCCAACTTGCGCAGCCAGTACGCCGCAGCCCTGGACGACTTGCCGGGACTGCTCAAATCCGTGAATCAATTGTTCTATGAAAACAGCGGCGACACCAGTTACGCGACGCTGTTTTTTGCCGATTACGACGATTCGAGCGGGTGGCTGCGGTATGTGAATTGCGGGCATTTGCCGCCACTCCTTCTGCGCGCTGATGGACGAGTGGAACGATTGGAGGGAACTGCCACGGTACTGGGATTGTTCGAGAAGTGGGAGTGCTCGGTGGCGGGGCTCCAGATTGCCGCAGGCGACACTCTCATTCTGTACACCGACGGCGTGACAGAAGCGGAGAATGCTGCAGGCGAGCAATTTGGCGAGTCCCGCCTTGTCGAGGCGATGCGCGCGCGGCGCGACCTGCCGGTTGCCTCTCTGCTTGAAAGCATCGTCGTGGCGGTGCAAGAGTTCAGCCCCGGCGAACAGGCGGACGATATCACGCTGGTGATTGGAAAATGCGGAGAGTAGGGCCAAGTTGCCGAAGCGGCAAAATAAAACTCCCGATGAGGGTCTCGCTTTCGATTTTTGGCGCGGTTATGAAGTGATGTTCGGCCACACGGAAGCGTTCTTGCCTGCGCGCAATGGCATTCGTCCGAACACCCTCCACGTAGTCTTACATTCTGGCGACTGCAGCTACCTTGGCCGTTCTCGGCGTGCTTTTAATTTGACGGGCCGGTCACTTCATCGGGTTTTCTTTGACGGCTTCGGTTTCAAGGTCCGGACGTACTGATAACTCAGCTCAAAGTATTGCCGCAGTTCCTTCGTATTCTTCAGCAACGTGTCGGGGACCGTCACGTATTCTTTCTGAACAATGCCATTCGCCTCAAACAAGGTCGTCTTATATCTTTTCAGAAACCGCTCTCGTTCATTTTCGGGAAGCCGCAGAGCCAAGGAACCGGGTGGATGCAGACACGAAAACATATGCCCGTTCAGCGACGTATAAGGGTGCGTTGCACCCTTCCGCTGGATGCCCGGAATCGTCGCAACTACCTTTTCGTACAACTCTAACTTTTCGGGGGGAACGGCGCCTTTTTTTGGGAGGCTCATAGCTTCTCTTCAGCAGTCAAGCGCAGTTCCAAGGCCGCTTTCGTGATGCGCCGAATTCATTGATCGTCGTCCGAGTCTGTTGCTGTCCTCGTATCGTGCAGGAAGAAGTTCGCGCTCTTCGCGTGAGTTTCGGGACAAGAAAGAAAGCTGGCTGCGCTGCTGCCGGTTTTCAGGGTGTCCGGAACACGTGCTTTTGCCTGCAATCGACCTTTACTCGATGTGCCTTAGCGGCGTACCGCACGGACAGTCTTTTAAGGCCCTTTTTTCGTGCCCAAACACCCCTTGACGGCGAGCATGTATCAACTCGACGATCAGCTTTTCCAAATAGGCTCATCTCTATGCCTAGAGGCAGAGTGCGGTGATGCTAGCAATCACCGGCAGGCGACAGTCTTGGGGCGAAGCTGACCCGCCCTGTATGCTTCCGTGCTGCTACCTGCACTCTTGGTTCCGGAAGCTACTCACGAGCCAAGATGTGATCTTAGCCACGAATGCACCTCCAGAGGGAAAATATCCCAATCAATTGTACGCCGAGTGAAAGGCGAGCGCGGGGCACAAAGGGTAAGTTTTGCACCATGCGCGGAGCCCGCATAGACATTGGCCTTGTAATGTTGCAAATCTCTGTTGCGAATGCACTGTCCTTTTTTTGGACTTCTACGTTGTTACGATTGGTGCCGGGCGCGTTGCAAAACGCTGGCGCGAAGAAAGCATACTCTGACGCAGAGTCGGCAACTCGTCGAAGTGTTCTTGTCGGGCAAGTTGATCCAGTGGCTCGAATAGTGGCCTTGCATTTATGCGAAACTCTGCTGATCTCTGATCCGTCAAACAATGCACGTCGCACGTCTTTGTAGACGCTGCTGCGTTTAGATATTTGAGGTATGTAGTTGCAGCCAGAGAGCGATCCGAGTGGGTTGTCTGGATTCCGAGCTCTGGGTTTGGGCCACGCCGCTCAAAACCGCGTGCTGATCTATTGCGCGGCTGAGCAAGGCTGATTCCCGTTGCCGCCTGACTTTGTTCAGCACAGCTGTCCTTTTCGGACAGCAGAGAAGTCGTACCGAATGAGCCTGTGATGGTTTGTCTCGGCCGTACCACATTCAGGGTGCTCTATGAAGTTCGGTATTTTTCTAGGGGCGATTCTCTTTGCACTAGCTTCACTACGTGGTGGTGCTGCGTCTGCCCATCCTGACGCTTTGCTCGCGGAAGCCGATCACTTGGTCGAGCTAGGGAACTCGCTCAGAGCGGAGCCGTTGTACGCGGAGGCTGAAACGGAATTTCATGCTCGCGGCGATACCCGAAAAGAGCTTTACGCGAAGCTCGGCCGGTTGCGTCGCGATATTGAGACCGGCTCCTATTCAAGCGCCGCCCGTGACGTGGAACGAGATCTCCGCAACCCGGTGGTACAAAGTGATCCCGCACTCAACATTCGTGCCCTTGCGCTGAAAGGGGTCATTGATTTGAATCTGGATACTCCGGCAGCAGAGGACGATTTCTCACAGATTCAGAGCATTGCGAAAAGCATCGGCGATGCCAAATGGGAAAACCGGGCAGCGGGTGAATTGGGGATCGTCGAGGGAGCCAATGGGAATATCGGCGCTGCCGGTATGGCCTTATTAAAAGCCATCAGTACGGCTGAACGCCTGCACGATATCAGTGGTCAGATCTCATTTTCTACCTGGCTCGCTAATGGAATGACAGTCAATGGAATGCCCGATAGGGCGATCGCGATCCTCGATCGCGCGCTCAGTGCAGTTCCGAAAGGTCCCGAGGCAGGTTTCCCGGTGCAGTTGTATATAGCAAAAATTCGAGCGCTCGTGAGCCTGCCAGCAGACGCACAGGCACACGGTTCTGCAGAGGCGAAACGGCTCATCGATGTTGCATTAAAGTACGCGCGCAAAAACAACATCCTCGGTGCGCAATGCGAACTCTTGAACCAGGCCGGCTTGCTCGCGATGGGCGCACACGAGATCAGCGCGGCAGAAGAGTATTTTCGACAAACCGCCGAGATTGCGAAGCGGGCGAACTTGCCGCGCATGCAGGTCGTCAGGCGGTTGCGGCAGGGTTCGCGGCTAGCGCACAGCCACGGCCTTGTCGGTGAGCGCGGAGACGCCGGGGAGCTCAATACCGGCCAAGAACTCGAGTGATGCGCCGCCGCCGGTGGAAATGTGCGTGATCTTGTCTGCGATCCCTGCTTTCGAGATTGCCTTTTCCGAATCGCCTCCGCCGACCACCGATATGGCGCCCGAAGCTGCGACGGCCCGGGCGAGCGCGACGGTACCTTTATTAAACGGCGGCATTTCGAAAATTCCCATGGGGCCGTTCCAGATCACCGTCTTCCCTCCGGTGACAACGCCGGAGTACTGCTTTACGGTCGCCGGGCCGATGTCGACTCCGATCTGATCCTTGCCGATGGTGTCCACGATTTCGCTCGCTGCGCCGGGCTTCACCTCGTGGACGACGACGTGGTCTACGGGCAGCAGCAGCTTGCTACCGGCGGCGGCCAATAGCTCACGCGCCAAATCCACTTTGTCTTCCTCGACCAACGATCGCCCCGTCGGCTTATTCTTCGCGCGTAGGAACGTATAGGCCATCGCGCCGCCGATCAGCAATTTGTCAACGACGGTAATCAGGTTGTGGATCACCTCGATTTTGTCCGAAACCTTGGCGCCCCCGAGCAGCGATATGCACGGCCGGGCCGGATTCGTCGTGACTCGCGAGAGCCAGTGCAGCTCGGCATCCATCAAGAGCCCCGCCGCGGCCAAAGGTACGTATGACACGATGCCGACCGTGGAAGCATGGGCCCGGTGCGCAGACCCGAACGCATCATTTACATACAGATCTGCGAGGGAGGCGAGCTGGCGGGCAAATTCGGCATCATTGGCCTCCTCTTCCGGGTGGAACCGCAGATTCTCGAGCAGCAAAACTTCTCCGGCCTTCGGCTTCAATGCCGCGACTTCGGGACCCACGCAGTCCGGGGCCATGGTGACGGGCCGACCCAAGAGCTCACTCAGCCGCTCGGCAACCGGAGCCAGGCTGAGTTCCGGGTTGGGCTTGCCGTTGGGCCGTCCCAAATGGCTGGCAAGAATTACCGCCGCCCCGTGCTCGAAGGCATATTGGATGGTGGGCAACGAGCCCCGGATCCGCTTATCGCTGGTGATTTCCTGTCCGCCGTTCGCGAGAGGCACGTTGAAATCGACGCGTATGAAAACCGTTTTGTCTTTCAAATCCAGATCTTTGATCGACAATTTAGCCATTCAGCCATTTTATGGGTTCAGGGTTTTTTCGGTTCCGGGGTGCCGGAACGTGACATCCCGGCCTAGGCACTCGCTTAATATTGGTAGTAAGAAAACCCTATAGAAGCGTTGGAAGTAGGCCGATAGTACTGTTGGAGAGCTTTTTTCTAATGAGCGGCCCACAAGTTGCTAGAGAAGAATTGACGATTGGCACTATAATCCAGAGGAGTGGCCCGAAAGTCCTGGATCTTTGGATATACAAGTACCAGCTAGCCTTGAATCAGAGCTCCGGGGAGTGTGGATGTCAACTGTACCGATCCGAGTTTTAGTCGCCGATGGACAACCAATCGTTGTAGAGGGGCTTCGCAGCGTCCTCAAGCAGCAGGCGGCCATTGAGGTGGTGGGTGAAGCGCTTGACGGTGCCGAGGCGATCGAAAAAGCAGTTCATCTCGATCCGGACATCATCATGATGGACCTCCGTCTGCCGCGCGTGGACGGGCTCACCGTTTTGCGCAGCATACAAACGCGCGCCCCACGTGCCAAGGTCCTTTTGTTCGTAACAACCGACAGCAAAGACGACTTCGTGGATGCCATGAAGCTGGGCTGCGTCGGTATTCTGCTAAAAGATGCTTCGACGGCGCTGATCGAAAAGAGCATCCATAAGGTGTATGCGGGCGAGATCTGGCTGGATTCAATGACGACGGCGGCTGTGATTCGTCAGTTCGCTACGCCGGGCGAGTTTCCCGGTCCGCACACCAATGGAAAAGCGGGCCGGGAGCGTGCGCACCTGAGCCAGCGAGAGCGCGAAATCATTATCCTGATCGCGCAAGGTTACAAGAACAAAGAAATCGCCGAAAAAATGTTCATCACGGAACAAACGGTCAAGAATCACCTGCATAACGTTTTCGATAAGCTTGGTGTCTCCGACCGGCTAGAGCTTGCGCTCTACGCCATTCATAACAGCCTGCACCTCAAGGGCTGAAGAGCCGGCTGCGAAAGTTCCCGGCGGTGCGGGGCGTGCCCGTCAGGCGTGGGCCCTACAGATTCCGGCGGTTCGAAACCCATGATCGTTTCGGATATCCAGTGCGCCGCGCTCAACCTGACTTCCGGGTATACCTCGCCGCGGAAGATAGTTCACGATAACCGTACCTGACTGCCGAAACTCGCAAATCGGTTCGGGGTAGTAGGAATCAGCCCACGATCGTCGACGAACGCAGGTAAGCTCCAGTTCGATTTCGAGAACGCTAGAGAAAAAAGTTAGATCAGTGAATTGATCGTCAATGGCGCTATTCGCACCGCAACGCGGTCATGGGATCTACGCGCATTGCCCGGCGGGCCGGGAGATAATTCGCTACGAGCGCTACAGACGTTAGCACAAGCGCAACGGCAGCGAACGTTAGCGGGTCCATCGGACTCACTCCAAAAAGTAGAGTATTCATGAACTTGTTATAAGGAGAGCGGCGACAATTCCGATACTCGTCCCCATAAGTGTTAACTTAGACGCACGCCCTAGGATGAGGCGCAGGATGTTTCGCGGTTCTGCGCCAGGCGTATCTTCTTCGGGCGAAAAAACGCGGCCCAGCAACGGCCGGGTGCCTAGGATCGAAAAGAGATTCTGGGTGACGCCTTCACCCAAAAGCCTTTCGGGATCTGCTCCGTTTCCAGTCAGGTTGTAAACGCGGTCCGCATCCAATGGCGGCTAGGTCTTTAAAGATTCGCGTTTCTGCTTTAGAATCCACGTAATTTGCTGGCGTAAACTCTTTGCGAGGGAATCCGGTGCGACCCCTGTCTTCGTAGGGTGAACAAGGCGATTCGGGTCGCGATACCGAAGAGAGCGGAGGAGGACCGCATCGACCACGCTGAAAATTGCCGACGTCGCGCCGATGCCCGGCATCAACGTCAGGACGGCAACAGCCGTGAAACCGGGATTCTTGCGCAGCACGCGCAGACCATACCGGAGATCGCTGGCAAGATTCTCAAGGTAAGGTCGCTGCCAGGTCCTGCGGCTGTCTTCCTCGACGAGTGACGTTGCCGAATTCGCGGCGCGCTGCATAGGCGGCTTCTTGTCTGGGCATCCCACCCGCAACCAACTCCTCGATCTTTTCTTCAAGGTGTTCGCGAATCTCTTCCGAGAGCTCGGTGTCGAGATTTCGGCGGGAACCAGTTTTCGCAACCAGCTCATGCTTCACCCGGTGCTAGAACCCGTGTAATTCCTTCGAGCATCCGCTCAAAGTCCAATACCTCGCGCTCAAGATGCCTTGCACCTGCTGCGGTCAGCTTATAAATCCGAACGCGACGGTTTGTGGAGGAGATCCCCCATTCCGCCTTGACCAGTTTTTCCTTGAGAAGCCGCTGGAGAGCAGGATATAGCGACCCTTCTTCGATCTGAAGCAGATCCTTCGAGATTCTCTTGATCTGCTGAGCGAGAGCATAGCCGTGCAGGGGCTGTCGCTCAAGCATCCTCAAAACCATCATCTCCAAAGCACCAGGGAACAGGTCGCTGCAATCAAGCAAAGCAGCGGCGTCTGGAAACGGTCTACGCATTCCGGGAAATTCGACGCCGTTGTTATCTGTTCAGACGTCGCGTCTATCGGCTGTGGCGAAATGTTTCAGTCCGTCGCAGCCAGCGCGCCGAGGTGGGATGGGGTCGTCTCGTCCCATTGCTGAACCGGTGGCTTCCTGAACCCCGAATCCTTCTGGGGTGGCCGACTGATCGGTAAACCCTTCGCCGTTACTCAGGGTAATTCACGCAGAGCTTTAAAATCTTAGGCGTGCGGGTCTTGTGTAGAGGACCAATAGCTTCGGATCGACGCATCGACAAGGAACTACGGACAACTTCGACTCAGTCTATGCGCAAGGCTTCCATCGGCGAAACTGAGCTCGCTCGAAGCGCTGGGATCAAGGAGGCGAAAAGAGCGCATACTGCCAACACCGCAATGGCTAACGAAGTCACCAGCGGGTTGTATGGAGGTGTGCCATACAGTTGGCTGCCGAGCAAGCGGCCAACAACAAATGTCAATGGCAAGCCGATTACAAGGCCGATTAAAATCAGCGTAAATGCACCCCGTAGCACGAGAACCATTACGTTGGCGCCGTTGGCTCCCATAGCCATACGCACACCAATCTCTGCGGTGCGGCGTCCGACGCTATAGGCGGTGACGCCATAGAGCCCGACGCATGACAGAACGAGAGAAAGAACTGCAAAGAACGAGGTGAGCCGCGCAATCAGTCGCTGTTGCCTGAACTGACCCGATATTTGCTCTTTTAGGCTGTGAACCCAAATGACAGGCAAATTGGGATCGACAGAAGCGATAGTTTGGCGTATGACCGCTTCGGAGAGGCTGACGCCGGGCTTGCTTAGAATGATGATGTCGCTCAGGAAATGCGAACTATCGATTTCTGGCGATCCGGTCTTCGGATCGAGATCCTGTTGAGGTTCAGGAAGTACGAAGAGGGGAGGAATCGGCTTCTCCAGATCGAAGGTTAGATAGCGCGCGTCTCTCGCAACGCCGACAATTTCATATTGCCGCTCAGATCCAATACTGTCCCGCCCGAAGTGCTTTCCAATCGGATCTTCATTCTTGAAATACTTCCGAGCAAAGGCCTCATTGATGACAGCCACGTGCGCTGAGCTCGCTGTGTCCTGCTGGGAAATCCCGCGCCCTCTTTCGATTAGATTCCCAATTGCCTCGAAGTATCCTGCTGTGGCTCGATCGCGCAAGGCAAAATTATTTTGGTTTGGTCCTGGAGGAGGATGTCCATCGATCCGGACGGAACTACCCCAAGCATTGCCGCTTAAAGGGGAGTACGTGCATAGGGCCACTGCCGATACGCCAGGAATTCCGGAAAACGTATCTTCGATGCGCTGATAAAGTCGCGAGAGTTGATTTGGTTCGTAGCCAGCAAGCCGTGGATTTGCCATGGCCACGGTACGCCGATTTTGATCGAACCCAAAATCCTGATTTTCCAAGTTGTAGAGAGCTACGCTGAGCAAGCCCGAGGCGCAAAGCAACGCCAACGAGAGTGCAGCCTGGAACACAACGAGTGCCTTGCGCGGCAATGAGGCGGTGCGTTCTGTAGAGCGGTTGGACCCGCGAAGGGCTTCGATGGGATCTGTCCGTGTGGCCATCCATGCGGGAGCAATACCGAATCCGATTCCGGTCAAGAGCGAAGCAGCAAACGCAAACAGAAAAACAGGCATGGAGGGCGAGGCGCTAATAGGTATGCCGGGTCTCCCCACAACCGTTGGAAAGGCAAAATGCAAAATCAGGCTCGTTCCGGCGAATGCGAGCAATAGTCCCGTCGCGCCGCCAAGAAACGAAAGCAGAATGCTCTCAGTAAGAGCCTGCCTTACAATCCGCTTCGCCGGCGCGCCCAGTGCCATGCTCAAAGATGTCTGACGCCGACGCTCCAAGCCTCGAACCAGAGTGAGGTTGGCGATGTTAGCGCAGACTATAAGAAGCGCGAATCCTGAAACCACGATCAAGATTTGGAGCCAGTGCTCATACTCATCACGCATAGTGCTGATGCCTGCGCCTCCGGGTCTTAAGAATAGAGTCTGTTGCGGAAATTTTGCGCGGTCGTCGGCGCTCATGTCGCCCCAGTGTGAGCGCAACCACTGCTTGAGCCCCACGCGCATCTCCGCCTCCACCTCAATCGGGTTGGCGTGTGGCTCTATCCGGCCGATGATGTGCAACCAAGCGTTGCCAGGCCGGTTCAGGTCAGCATCGGCTTCAATGAACGGTTCGGTATTCAAGGGTAGAAAGAAGGCCGGCGGGTTATTGCGAAGGCTGTCGCCAAAGAAGCCAGCGGGAGCGATTCCCACGATCATGAATGGCTTTTGATCGATATCGAACGTGCTGCCGATGATTGATGGGTCCGATCCATACCTCTCTTGCCAGAACCGATAGCTCATCACTGCGACGGGGGGCGCGCCAGGGCGATCATCGGAAGGAGCGAGCAGTCGCCCGGAATAAGCTGTTAAGCTGAACATCTTGAAGTAGTTGCCCGAAACGAACTCGCCCGGATCGCTTTGAGCCGGGTCTGCATGACCTGCGCGTCGCACTCCGAAATCCGGCGAGGGCGCCTCGAATGCCGCTAATTCCGAAAACCCCTTTGTGTGGTCCCGAAAGTATCTGTATAGCTCGTAAGAAACAAGCGAGAACTTTTTATCCTGGCTGTACCCGCCGTAGAAGCAGCATCGCGCTGTTTTACCCAGGCGCAGCAATTCGTTCGGATTTGCAACCGCCAACGATTTCAAAAGGACGGCGTAGACCAAAGTAAAGATGGACGTGGTGGCGCCGATGCCGAGCGCAAGCGTCAGCATCGTGGTGAGTGTGAATGTAGGGCTATGTCGCAGGCGGCGTAAGGCATACCGGACGTCCTGTTCAAAAAGCTCAAGAGAGGACCACCTCCACATTTCGCGGGTGATCTCTTGCACTCTCATCACGTTTCCGAAATCACGCCGAGAGGCGAACTTCGCTTCTTCCGGATCACAGCCAGCTTCAATGAGCTGCTGAACGTCGAGCGCGAAGTGTGCGTCCAGCTCCTCTTGCAATTCACCTGATTGATCTTTTCGACGGCGGTTCCACGGAAATCTCATAGGTTCTCCTCAACTACGCAGGTTTCATCACACGCGCAATCGTTTCCACTAGACTGTTCCACTTCGACTGCTCGGCCAAAAGTTGCTTCTTCCCCATTTGAGTCAGGCTGTAATACTTTGCCCGTCTGTTGGCCTCCGATGATTTCCACTCGGATTTCAGCCATCCCTTTTGTTCCAAACGGTGCAGAGCCGGATACAAAGAGCCATGCTCTATTTGCAGTGCGTCATCGGATTTTGCGCGAATCGCCTGGCCGATTCCATGGCCGTGCTGGGGCCCCCACTGGAGGGTACGCAGAACCAACATGTCCAGCGTCCCCTGCATCAGTTCAATCCGGTCCTGATAAGGTTTGCGTTTAGGCATTCTTATAGCAGACAGTCTACCAAAAGAAGAACGGCTTTGGAAGACATTCTTCTAGACCGCGAAATCCGTCAAATCCTTCCATGCCTTGGTTATTGCCAGCAGTGTGCAACAACTCCGGAGTTAATCGCCACATCGCCGTAACACACGATCTATCCGAGGCTGAGCCTTACATAGACAGTTCTCGCGTTACGCGCCAAAGTCAATGTGGGATAGACGCGAGCACACTGAACGGTACTCGCTCCAGATGATGGGAAGCGGATTTTCCGGGACTAATCCCAGCACCGGCACTGATATTTTCCGAGCCGCCGGCAATCCACCAGGAATGATGTTGAAGTGGGAAGGGGCATAGCATGTAACGATCGGCTTGAGGCTTTCTACGCTCTTCAGCAAATGTCCCGATGCTAATCGGTAGGAATCAACCGACAACTTACGCGCCTTAAGCAGCATAAGCGAATTTTCTGTTGGAAATGCAGCGTCAGAAGTGAAATCCAAGAACGGCCACGTGATTTCGGGACCCAGGCTAGGAAGCCTGGCAGCACTGTAGCGTCCGGCTTTGTGACATTAGAAGGTAAAACGCAGGCCGAACTCGATCTGTCGGGGGGCCCCGAGCGAGTAAACGCCCGTTCCCACGCCCACGCGGTCTACAACTCGTGTCGCTTACGATAACTTACTTCCGCCGCTAAGGCTGGCCGCGGACGTCGCGGGCACATTTGAAACAGGAGAACAGAAATGCACAGCTTACAAGGGATCGTGAAGCGATCGATCGTCTTGGGACTCGCACTCGTAACAGCACTCCGCCGCCGAAACCGTGCCATTCACGGGCCGGGACATGGGAAGTTTCACCAGTTCCCCAATAGATAAAGGACAGGCCGTCTTGACCATGGACTCAGCGAGCGGCGAGGCAACCCATCCGGGCAGATACACTCTCCCAGCTCACGAGACCATCCCTCTCGCGACCCTGGACATAACAGGAGGGGCGTTCACTGATTTCAACAATCGCGAGTAGTCGCCAAGGGTTTACCGATTCCCATTAAGAGGAAACTTCCGGATTGTGGCTGGATTACAGGCGATCCGGAAATTGCTCCCCGGCACCCAGTTTCAGACACGCTTCGGTTGCGAGAAATTCTGAAGTGAAGCCCTAGCCGCTGCATGGGCAGACTCGGCCGGAAGCCTGTAAACTCGACCCGAGTCACACATGGGCCCAAATTCCGCGAACCCGCTATCGCCCTTGCAGCTCTACGCATACCGCGACATCGGCACCCCGCGGCAGCTCATCCACTCTCGCCGGCATGCCATTCGTCATCCGCCATGTCGCACAAGTAAGCCAATCGCGCGAACGCACAGCTCAGCACCGGTCTCAAACCGAGCGCGGGCCGCGCTGTTTCGTGCCTGAATCACCTCGTCCACGGCCTCACCGATGACGCGCCCGACCCCACTTCTGGGGTGGTCGACTGATCGGTAAACCCTTCGCCGTTTATCACGGGCAATCCGCATGGTGTCCGTCTCACATCTGCGACTTGGCCGCTATGCGTCGCGCTTCACAAGGGGCACGCCTGCAACGACTCGATTATGGAAAATCAGTCGTACTCGAGCCAAACCAGGTTGGACTCCCCCTCATCGGGTAGCCGACTCAAGATGAAGATCGAGCGTTTCAGGACCGTCCCACGCTCGCTCCTTGGGCGGCGAGAAGCTGGTCCAACTGCTCGAACTGCTCGCCAGACCAACTTATACTTCCAGAGGCCATTGCATCATCGAGGGCTTTTTTTGAGGGATAGAGTTCGTGTATAACGACGAGCGTCTCGCCACCCCTTTCTTCGAAGGTCACCGTGGTGACGGGCCCATCCTCATCACCTTCGTCATTCGTCCAGACCAGGCGGGAGTCCGGAGTCACTTCGACGTACCTGCCAACGAATGACATCGGCTGCCCTGAGGAAGGGTGACTGAACACGAAACGGTATGTGCCCTCCGTACGAGCATCGACCTCGCAGGAGAGGAAGGACACTCCACACGACTTCGGTAGCCACCACCGCTTGAGCAGTTCGGGTTTGGTCCACGCATCGAAGACAATGTGCGCCGGACCGTTGAAGGTTCGAGTCACGACGAGCTCACGCTCGGACTTCCGTTCCACTGTCGTGGCGTACTTTGTGGCGTTGCTTTCACTATCTTTTGTTTCGTACATCGGCTTTCTCCTTTTGTTTTAATTCCTCGACAAGCTTGTCCAACTCGTTGAAGCGTGCGGCCCAGAGCTGGCGTTGCCGCTCGATCCATGCCGCCTCGGTAGCCAGTCCGCGTCGGCCGAGCTTGCAGGTCCGCACGCGCCCGACTTTCTCGGTCGCGACGAGCCCCGCCTGCTCCAAGACGCCGACGTGCTTCTTCATGCCCGTTAGCGTCACATGAAACTTCTCGGCAAGGTCGGTGATCGAAGCATCCGCGCGGCCGAGCTGTTCCAGAACGCCGCGTCGGGTGGCATCCGAGAGCGCGGCGAACGAAGCATCGAGGACGGTACCCGAATACTGAACCATCTGGTTCAGTATATAACGCGGATTGGCGACATGCAAGGGGTTTGAGCGCGCGCTGCGCTGCGAACTGCCTTGTTGGTGCCGCTTACGGAACGACTTGTCGCCAAGGGTTTACCGATTCCCATTAAGAGGAAAGTTCCGGATTGTGCCTGGATACGGGCGATCCGGAAATTGCTCCCCGGCACCCAGTCTCAGACGCGCTTCGGCTGCCAGAAATTCTGAAGTGAAGCGCAAGCCACTGCATGGGCAGACACGGCCGGGAGCCTGTAAACTCGACCCAAGTCACACATCGGCCTAAATTCCGCGAACCCGCTATCGCCCTTACAGCTCTACGCATACCGCGACATCGGCGCCCCGCGGCAGCTCATCCACTGTCGCCGGCATGCTATTCGTCATCCGCCATGTCACACAAACAAGCCAATCGCGCGCGAACGCACAGCTCAGCACCGTCGCAAACCGAGCGCGGCCGCGCTGTTTCGTGCCTGAATCACCTCGTCCACGGCCTCACCGATGACGCGCCCGACCCCACTTCTGGGGTGGCCGACTGATCGGTAAACCCTTCGGCGTTACACACGAGTGATGAATCTCAGTTTCCGGACGGAGGCTTACTCGGGATCTGAGCGGCTCCTCGGACGGGATAGATGCCTCTTTAGCTTCCGAGATGAATCTCCGAGGCAGCGCTCGGCGGGCTACATAATAAATGCAAGCTAGGCAAAGTAAAACAAGCACCGCGAGCTGGGACGACGAGGCGTGTTCGAGGGCGTTGCGAGTGCATAGTCTACTTGCGAGCAAATCGCCGCATCGACCACTGCTTTGCCGCATTGAACCTGCAATAAGGAGCAAGCGATTGTCGGATCAGCAGATTGATTTCGCGGAAGCCGCTGTGTTCTGATGTCCTACGCGAGGTGATTTGAATGAAGAACGCCGTCGACGCATTGTCGTGGATGTACGAGTGCCAGCAGTCGAATGAATCGTTATGGCTATTCCGGGGTCAATCCAAGATCCATCCGCGAATTCAACCGAGTCTGGCTCGACTTGGCGAAGCTGCCCGCATAGTCATGTACAACGTGTGCCGACTATTTCATGTTGCCGCACAAGGCGTCACGGGATACGCGATTGAGTCGGAGTTGGACCGATTGGGACTTCTTCAGCATTACGTCGGGCTTTCGCCGCTTCTCGATCTGACTGGAACGCCCGACGTTGCCCTGTACTTTGCACTCCTCGGCTCCTCTAACGGCGACGAGTGCGTCGTTTACGCACTGGATACCGAGGCCCAGACGCCCGAAGAGCGGCCATTCCTCCTGACCGACCATTCGTTTCTTGCGTTGCCGCTGAGCGGAGGCGGTTCCCAACATCGCTGGCTCAAACAGGACGGGTATGGCATCTGTCCAAAGGGCTGGCCGGCTTTGCCGGATGTGGTGACATTCGATCTCCTGTGTGTTCCCGGCCTGCGACAGTTCCGGTTCGTTCGACGCGACGAAGACTCGCAGATCGTGGCCAGGCTCGGAGATCTCGAGAGGGTCGAGGGCGACGCGCTTGCGGGCCGCATCCGATCCGTCGTAAATTCCATCCTTCGCGAACTGCCGAGTTGTCCGGAACTTGACGCGAAGATAGCCGCTACCCGAACGATCGATCCCGATGCTTTGCTCCGAAAGCAACTGCAAGAGCTTGCCCAATTTGCAGCGACGGTGAACGCCTCCGAGCGTCTGCAAGGCACTATCGAGAAATTGATTCAGGCGGAGCGCTCGAACTACTGGGATACTTCGTTCGATGCATCGCTGGATTGGGTGAAGCGGGAGCTCACCGCATTGAACTGATATCGGAGCCTGTCGCTGACGCGCATAGTCGGTCCCTTCTCCGAATCCAAAATAGCGACAACTATGAGTTGCGCGTGCGTAGCAACCCCGAAAGTAGACGCATTAGGAATGTGTAGTCGCCAAGGGTTTACCGATTTCCATTAAGAGGAAACTTCCGGATCGTGCCTGGGTTACGGGCGATCCGGAAATTGCTCCCCGGCACCCAGTTTCAGACGCGCTTCGGTTGCGAGAAATTCTGAAGTGAAGCCCAAGCCACTGCATGGGCAGACACGGCCGGAAGCCTGTAAACTCGACCCCAGTCACACATCGGCTCAAATTCCGCAAACCCTCTACCGCGTTCACATTCCTGCGCTTACCGCGACCACACCAACCCACGGCCACTCATCCCGCCCGCACCGGCATGCTACTCGTTGCTCGCCATGCCGCACTGAGAAGCCAATCGCGCGAACGCGCAGCTCAGCACGAGTCCCAAAACCCAGCACGGCCGCGCCATCTCTTGCCTGAACCACCTCGTCCACGGCCTCTCCGGCGGTTCCGCATCCTCAAAGACGAAAGCGAAGAGGATTTTCATCAACTCATCGCCGCGCTGCGCGAAGAATACGCGCCCGCCACCGTGACCGAAGAAACTCTGGCCCAGAAAATCGCTCAGCACCAATGGCTCGCCGACCGCGCCTTGCGCCTCCGAGGCTCGGCCTTCGGGCGAAACGAGCGATGCGGTCGACCCGAACCGGCTCGCGTTGTTCCTGCGCTATCACACGACCCACGAGCGCGCCTATTACCGCGCCCTCAACCAGCTCCTAAAGCTGAGAAAGGAAAGACAGAAACAAGAATTTGGCTTTGAATGGAAAAACACGAAGAGCGGGAGCAGGAGCGTCGCCAAGAGATGCATCAGGCGAAGCTCGCGGCCTTCCAAGCCCACGCCCGACTCGAGGCCTTTCAGGCCCAAGCGGAAGCCAAACTAACCGCGATGAACCAACCCAAGTGCCGCAAAACGCGCGAAGAACAGGAACGGGAGGACGAAGAAACCGTTTGGCGCATCGGCCAAATGCTAAGGCGGTCAAACCGTAGACGATCTGGCCGCGTACGGGCCCGGAGATGCCCCGTGTGCACCCGCACCCTACAATAAAAAGACCGCCTATTGCCATGGAAGATCGGCATATCCGTATCCAGGCCCTCGATGACGCGCTCTCCAGCCGTTTGCTGGTACTCGATGGAGCCATGGGCACGATGTTGCAGCAGTGCCATCTTACGGCCGCCGATTTTGGCGGTCCGGCTCTCGAAGGCTGCAATGAAAATCTGGTGCTCACGCGGCCCGATGTCGTTCTCGATATTCATCGCGCGTACTTCGAGGCTGGGGCCGACATGGTCGAGACAAACAGTTTCGGCGGCACAAAAATCGTGCTTGCCGAATACGGTCTGGAGGACCGCTCTTTTGAGTTAAATGCGGCTGCGGCGAAGCTCGCGCGCCGTGCCGCGGATGAATTTTCGACGCCCGGGCGCCCCCGGTTTGTGGCGGGCTCGATGGGGCCGACAACGAGAACTTTGACGGTCAGCAGCCGCGGCTTAACGTTCTTCGAGCTTGTCGCAAACTACTACGATCAAGCGAAGGCTTTACTCGAAGGCGGGGCTGACGTCCTGCTGCTCGAAACCTGCCAGGACACTCGCAACGTGAAGGCCGGCCTTATCGCGATTCAACGTCTCGGGCAGGAGCTCGATTATCCGATTCCAACGATGGTATCCGGAACGATTGAACCGATGGGTACCATGCTGGCCGGCCAAGCGGCCGACGCGTTCTACGTCTCGGTTTCCCATGCGCGATTGCTCTCGATTGGTCTGAACTGCGCGACCGGCCCTGAGTTCATGACCGACCACATCCGCTCGCTGCACGAGCTCTCGACGACCCGCGTGTCGTGCTATCCCAATGCGGGCTTGCCCGACGAGGAGGGCCGGTACGCGGAAACGCCTTCGAGTCTTGCGGCGCAACTCGAGCGCTTTGTTGGCCACGGCTGGCTGAACATTCTTGGAGGCTGCTGCGGCACAGGCCCGGATCACATTCGCGCGATCGCGCAGATGGTCGAAGGGAAGAAGCCGCGTGAGCCGAAGCAACCGACACACCGGACGTATTACTCGGGTATCGAACTCGTGGAGGTCGAGGACAGCAACCGCCCTCTGATTGTCGGCGAGCGAACGAATGTCATTGGCTCGCGCCTGTTCAAGAATCTTGTCGCGCAGGAAAAGTGGGAAGAGGCCACCGAAATCGCGCGCTGGCAGATCCGCAATGGCGCGCATGTCGTCGATGTCTGTCTTCAATCGACCGATCGCGAGGAGCAGAGAGACATTCCGCCGTTTTACGAAAAGCTGATCCAAAAGATCAAAGCGCCGGTGATGATCGACACGACCGACCCGCGCTCGGTGGAAGTTTCTCTCACGTATTGCCAGGGCAAGAGCATCATCAACTCCATCAATCTTGAGGACGGAGAAGAAAAGTTCGAACGCGTCTGTCCCTTGGCGCGTACATACGGAGCCGCTCTTATCGTCGGCTGCATCGACGAAGATCCTGTACAGGCCCAAGCGTTCACGCGCGAGCGGAAGCTAGCGGTTGCCGAGCGCTCGGTCCACTTGCTGACTTCCAAGTACGGCATTGCGGCGGAAGACATCATCATCGATCCGCTGGTATTCCCGTGCGCGACCGGCGATCAGAACTACATCGGAGGCGCGGTTGAGACGATCGAAGCCATTCGGTTGATTAAGGAGAGAATCCCGTACGTAAGAACCGTTTTGGGAATCTCCAACATCTCCTTTGGCCTGCCCGCGACAGCGCGCGAGGTGGTGAATTCCGTTTTCCTGTATTACTGCACAAAGGCTGGCCTGGATCTCGCGATCGTGAACGCTGAGAAGCTGGAACGTTTTGCTTCGATTCCCGAGCGCGAGCGCCGTTTGGCGGAAGCTTTGCTCTTCAACACCCCGCCGGTCTCGGTTCCGGGGGATCACCCCAACGCAGCTCTTCTCAAAACTGTTCCGGAGGATTGGAGACAACAGTCGCTCGAAGAACGAGTGGCGATCAATCAATTCCATATCGCGGCGATCACGGAACATTTTCGCGGTGCTGCCGCGCGGACAAAGAAAAAGGCCGCTGATCTGCCGCTTGATGAGCGCCTCGCCAATTACATCATCGAAGGAACGAAAGACGGGCTCATTCGCGATCTCGATTTAAAGCTGCAGGAAGGCATTGCGCCGCTCGACGTCATCAATGGTCCGCTGATGGCTGGAATGGCCGAAGTCGGGCGGCTGTTCAACAATAACGAGCTCATCGTGGCCGAAGTCCTGCAATCGGCCGAAGCTATGAAGGCAGCCGTCAACCACCTGGAGCAGTTCATGGAAAAATCCGCTTCCTCGACGCGAGGGAAAATTGTGCTCGCGACGGTGAAGGGGGATGTTCACGACATCGGCAAGAATCTGGTCGAAATCATTTTGAGTAACAACGGATACCAGGTGATTAATCTGGGAATCAAAGTGCCGCCGGATGACCTCATCCGGGCCTATCATCAGCACAAACCGGATGCCATTGGCCTCTCCGGGCTGCTGGTCAAAAGCGCTCAGCAGATGGTGACGACGGCTGGCGACTTGAAGGATGCGCGGATCGATGTGCCGCTGCTGGTGGGCGGCGCGGCGCTGTCGGAGAAATTCACGAAGACGAAAATCGCGCCCAGCTATGCAGCACCTACGCTGTACGCCAAGGACGCCATGACCGGGTTGCGGCTTCTGAACGAGATTATGGATCCGGAAACTCGCGATCGAGTCTTGTCGCAACACGTTTTCGGCGATACGCCCGCGGAGCCGACGCCGCGAGAACCGTCTTTCGTTCCTTCGGGGGCGCGCCGCAGCCCCAAGGTTCGCACGGACATTGCTATACCGCCCGCGCCGTATATTGGACGGCAAGTCCGCGATGTGTCAAATTTGGCGGAAATCTGGAGTTATATCAACCCGTTTATGCTTTATGGGCGCCACCTCGGGTTCAAGGGGAACTTCGAGAAACTCCTAGCCGATCGCGACCCGAAGGCGCTTGCCCTGTTCCACAACGTGGAGGAAGTGAAGCGAGACGCCGCAACGTTCATGAAACCGCGCGCGGTGTGGCAATTTTTCGAGGTCGAGCGGGAAGAGAACACGATCCATCTGTTCGCGCCGAGGGCGGAATCACCGCTGGAGACGTTTCGATTCGGCCGGCAAGCGAAGTCGGACGGCCTGTGTCTGAGCGACTATGTTCTCGATTCGCAAGAGGGCGGGCGCGATCACATCGTTTTATTTGTCGTTACGGCCGGGGAGGGCATCATTGCTCACTCGGAAGAGGCGAAACGCCGCGGCGAGTACTTCAAAGCGCACGCGCTGCAGGCGCTCGGAATCGAAACCGCAGAGGCGTGCGCGGAATGGCTCCATCGCCGGATTCGCGAGGATTGGGGCTTTCCGGATCCGCCAACCATGACGATGCAGGAGCGCTTCACATCCCGCTATCGGGGGAAGCGTTACAGTTTTGGATATCCCGCTTGCCCCAATCTCGAAGACCAGACGAAGTTGTTCCGTCTTCTAAATCCGGAAGAGATCGGGGTCCAGCTCACGGAAGGATTCATGATGGAGCCGGAGGCGAGCGTGTCCGCTCTCGTCTTCCATCACCCCGACTGCGTGTACTTCAGCGCTGCGGAAGAGACGGAACTCGCGTACGCCTAGCGCCCGCCGCCGGCCTGTGCGCGGGTCTGACCCGCGTTGCGGGTGCTGAGGGCCTTCCCTTCGCGATCGGCGAAAACATGCGTGAACTCAGCGCCGAAGAAGAAAATCTGCGCCGAATAGTAGACCCAGACGATTATCACGATTAGTGACCCGGCGGCGCCGTATGCGGAACCGACGCTGGCTCTACCGAGATACAGGCCGATCAGGAACTTGCCAACCGCAAAAAGAAACGACGTGAAAGCAGCGCCGAGCCAAACCTCCTCCCAAGCGATCTTCGTTTCCGGGACATATTTATAAATCAGCGCGAATAACACAGTTATGCCAGCGAATGAAATAACGAAATTGAGAGCACCCAGAATGGGATCCGGAATAGGGAGAATTCCAGCAAAGAACTTGCCGAGGGCTTCGAGGCCCGCGCTGATTATTAGTGAAACGAGCAGGAGAAAACCAATGCCCAGCACCATCCCGAAAGAAAAGATTCGCTGCCGGATCATCCCCATCATGCCCCCTTCATTTTGTGGCTTTACGTCCCAGATCTTATTCAGGGCTGTCCGCAGCTCTCCGAAAGCTCCGGAAGCGCCGAACAGGAGTGTGATGACACCGATGATTGACGCCAGGATACCGGATGAGCGTTTTTGGCCATGCTCGATCATGGCGCGGACGGCGTCGGCGCCGCTCTTGCCGATCATTTCCTGTACTTGACTCAGAATGTGCCCTTGCGCGGCGGAACGTCCGAACACGAGTGCGACCAACGCCACTGTCAGAATCACTAGGGGCGCGAGAGACAGGATCGTGTAAAAGGCCAGGGCCGCACCGAGCCGGGGGGCTTCATGATCGCTCCAGGCCGAGGCCGTCGTGCGGAGAGTTGTACCTAAATTCTTGAAACTCATAAACCTGTTTGCCTTTTGTCTTGGAGTAAATGCGGCTCCATGTATAGAGGACAAAAGATAGATTCCCGTTCCAGGTCACGGGACGAAACACTTTGCGCTCGCGCGCGATCTTTCCTTTAGAAGTAGACTCGGCGAACACACAGAGCAGGAGCGTATCATGCCTACCAAGAGCACCCCGACATATAAGGATCCCGGGCAGAACCGGCTTTCCAATGTCAGCGACAAAGTATCGGACACTGCCTCGCAAGTGAAAAGTAAAGTAGCCGATCTGGGCCGTTCCGCAGCGGATACGATTGACGAAAATCGGGGTCCAGCGGCAACGGGCCTTCAAAGCGCGGCCGAAACTCTTCACGAAAAGGCGGACAGCCTCCCGGGCGGAGAAAAGGTCACGAGCTTAGCGCACACCGCAGCAGACAAGCTCAGCTCTACGGCGGATTACGTCAGACAGCACGATGTGAGCAGCATGATGGCGGACGTCGAGCGGATGGTGAAGAACAATCCAGGGCCATCGCTGCTCGCGGCCGCGGTCATCGGATTCTTAGTAGGGCGAACGTTCTCGAGTAACGACTGACGGGCGGCCGGGTAGGGTTCCATGGCGACGAGCGATCGATCCATCGCGAACGTTCTGCAGGACATTCTCCGCAATATTCAAGAGATCGTGCGTTCGGAAGTCCGGCTTGCCAAAGCTGAAGTTCGAGAAGAAGTTGGGAAGGCGAAATCTGCAGGCGCACTGGTCGGGGCCGCGGCGATCTGCGGCATCTTCTCTTCATTTTTCTTGCTGCTCACGATCATTTATGCGTTGACGAGGGTGATGCCTGATTGGGCAGCGGCGCTCACGATCACCGTCATCCTTGCGATTGTAGCGGGAGTATTGTTCAGCGCGGGCGCGAAGCGGTTTAAGCAGGTCCATCCGGCGCCGGACCGAACGATTGAGACGGTGAAGGAGAACGTTGAATGGGCGAAACAACAAACAAAATAGAGACTCACATCGAAAATACGCGTGACATCCTGGGCTCGAACCTTCAGGAACTGGAAGAGAAGGTCAAGTCTGTTACCGATTGGCGAGAGCAATTTCAAAAGAACCCGATGACGATGATCGGGGTTGCGTTTGGAGGGGGCGTTCTGATGGCCTCGATGTTAGGCGGCCGGAAGCGGCACCGGTACACCGGGACGACATCGAGCGAAGGGCACAGTAACACGCCGCATGCCGGAACCGATCACCAGAAATACAGGGCTCTCGAGACCTGGGACAACATTAAGGGCGCTCTGATCGGAGTAGCGGCTAGCCGTTTCAAGGACTTCATCGGAGAAGTTGTTCCCGGGTTTCAGGAGCAATTTCAAGCCACCGAAAGTCAAAAGGCGAAGCGGCTGGCAGCCTCAGTGGGTCCTCGCTAAGCGCTAACGGCTCTTCCCCGTTATTTTTTTGATAAACTTCACTTCCGCCGGGCGATACGGCTTTCCGTTCGCGTAGAAGATGTCGTGGAGCCAGCCGGGTGGCTGGCCACTGCCCCTAATGCGATGTGATCTGGGCAATTTCGTCAAAGGAATTGCCACGATTTTGCTGTTGTTCGTGTGTACTTACGGGCCGCCCTTTTTGACAGTTGCGCTGCTGAAGCTACCCAAATCCCAGGCGATACCCACAATAATCGTCATCAGCTTGGCGGTGGCGATCTTTCTTATCTATCTGGTTTCGCGAAGAACCGGAGGCTTCGCGGAATTTGGGTTTCGATTCTGCCCCTATCGGTACATCGCTGCCGCGGTTGTGTTCGCGGCGCCCATAGGTTGGGCGCTCACAATGCTTGTCACTCGCGTAAGCTCATCTCCACCGATGCCCGAGCCGTCCCTTAGTCGGTGGATGCTGATACTCTACTTTGTCATCGGTGCCGCAATACAAGAGGAAGTAATCTTTCGCGGTCTTCTGCAAACCACGCTCAGCCGGCAGTTTCCGGCAACACTTTCGTTTTTCCGTACTTCGTTTTCGTATGCCGCGATAATAATCGCCTGTTTGTTTGGACTGATCCACATAGAGGTAAATCCGATTACAGCGGCGGCGGCCTTTGTACTCGGGCTCTTGGCGGGGGAGCTGAGACGCAGAAGCGGTAGTCTTTTGCCTTCGATACTGGTCCATGCGATCTTTAATGGTTTTTCTGCGGGGTGAGCTTAGCGGGCAAGTGCCCGGGATCATTATCAGCGACGCCGCTACCTGCTCTTCCCTGTCATCTTTCTGATGAACTTCACTTCCGCCGGGCGATACGGCTTGCCGTTCGCGTAGAAAATGTCGTGGAACCACACCGGCGGCTGCCGATGGACGTACGGATTCTGCCAGGAATCCCACGGCAGAAAGGTTTGCGTTTTGCCCGCCACAAACCCCCAGTTCAGCGCGCCCACCCGGTCGCGTTTCGCGATCGGCAAAATAGCCATAAACGTGCTGCCTCGCGGACGCGCCATGTACTCGGTGCAAATAATCGGGCGGCCGTACTGCTGGAGCGAGTTCACGCGTCTTTCAAACTCTGCGGGAGGCTCGTAACTGTGAAACGACACGACGTCCGACGACTCGAGTTGCTCCCGGACCATCGGTTCCAGGTTTTGGGGGTTTGACCAATCCCCTTGCCACACGCCACTGGTCAACGGTTGTCGGGGATGCTCCGCTCTTGCCCACGCAAAGGCGCGCGGCAGAAGGGCCAGCACACGTTGCACTTTATCGGGCGGCTCTGAACTTTCATAGCTGCCGCTATTGGTGTTGTCGGGCTCGTTCCAGATGTCCCACGCGAGAACCCGTGGGTCCGCGCCGAACGCTCCCACGACTCCCTCGACATACGCCTCTAATCGCGGATATTGCGCCGGATCCTCGAGGGCTGTTGCGCCGGGGCTTTGCATCCAGCCGGAATTGTGCACTCCGGGGCGCGGCGCTCTCTGCGGCCCGAGGTGCGGGAACGGATCCCAACACGAGTCGAACAGAACGAAAATCGGCTTGATCTTGTGCTTATCGCAAATCTGCAGGAAGGTGTCGATTCGCCGCTTGAAACCTTCGCTGTCCTGCTCCCATAACAGATCGTGCAAGAACACCCGCATCGTGTTCATGCCCAGCTTTTGCGCCCATTCCAGCTCTTTGTTGATCTCCTTCGGATCGAACGTATCGGCCTGCCACATTTCCAGCTCGTTGATTGCATCGGAGGGGATGTAATTGCTCCCGACAAGCCAGGGCTCGTTCGCATACCACTCATTTGCTTGTTGTTGGGTCCAGCGCTCGGCGGGAGCCGACGCAGGTTGCCGCGCCGGAAGCAAACCCGCCACGGCCAGTAAAGTCAGCAGCAATAACCGGGTGAGGCGCTGTCTTATCGCTCGCTCCATCGCTCGTGCGTGTACCGATTGTATCGGGCAGCGTAATCCTACTCGGTAACAAGCTTCTGCGGAATTCATCTATAAACAGTTTTGAATAATCTGTTTTGGGGGCATTATGGACCGAATTCGGCTGAATTTTCTCCGCGCATTGCCGGTGATTTCTCTCGCGCTTCTCACTGCGACCATCGGATTCGCGCAAACCAATCGAGGCGTGATGTCCGGTACGATCACCGATGTTTCGGGTGCCGTGATCGCGAATGCCACGATCACCGCGACTGAAGTGAACAGCGGGACGACTTACACGACCGCGAGCTCGCAATCCGGCGACTACAGCTTTCCTCAATTGTTGGTGGGGACGTACAACGTCACTGTGACGGCCACCGGATTTAAGACCGAGCAGCGCACCGGCATAGTGGTTCAAATCAACAACACGACCGCGTTGAACGTGCAGCTCTCGGTTGGCGCGACGTCCGAGACGGTCACCGTCACGGCCGACGTTCCGACCGTTCAGTCCGCTACGTCCGATATCAGCGGCGTTGTCACGCCCCAGCAGGTGGAGAATTTGCCCTTATCGCTCGGCGGCGTGGGCGCGTTTCGCTCGCCTGAGGCCTTCGCCTTCCTGCTTCCGGGCGTCGTGGGGCCGGGAACGGCAGAAAATGCGAATGGGATTTATATCCAGAAAACCAGCGGTGGGCAGAACTTTGGCGACGACGTGACGATCGACGGCAACTCGGCCGTCCGTCCGGATAATAATTCCACGTTTGATGAAACCGCGCCCTCGGTCGATTCGCTCCAGGAATTCAAAGTGACCACCGCGACTCCATCGGCGCAGTATGGGCGCACCACGGGCGGCGTTCGAAGTTTCACCTCCTATTCGGGTGGGAATGCGTTTCACGGCCAGGCGTACGATATCTTGCGCAACACCGTTCTCGATGCGAACACCTACTTCAACGACCTCAACCTGAACACGTGCACTACTCCGCAGTGCCGGGCCCAGTTCGCCACTCCGAAAGACATCAAGAACGACTATGGCCTGACGTTCGGCGGCCCGGTCATTATTCCTCGCGTTTATAACGGAAAAGATAAGACGTTCTTCTTTTTCGCATGGGAGCAGCTGCAGTGGCCGCGCAGTTCTGCTACGACGTCGACTCTGCCGACTGCTGCTGAGCGTGCCGGCGATTTCTCGGCTCTTCTGACGAACACTGTCATCGGAACGAACCCTTGTACCGGCGCGCCGGTTTATGCGGGCGAAATCTGGGATCCCCGCTCGACCACGGTAAGCCCGACGGGCGTGCCCTGCCGCACTACGCCTTTCCCCGGCAATAAAATCACGAGCGGCATCGATCCGGTCGCAGCAGCCGTCCTGAAATATCTGCCGCCGACGAACGCTCCGGGCTTGGTAAACAACTTCAACTACAGTGCCTCGTTTCCGACAAATAACACGACATATACGGTCCGCATCGATCAAAATCTGGGGAACTCCGACAAGGTGTTCGCGGCCTACGACACGCGCGAAAACACGCTGCTCACCGGACCGTTGCCGTCGCTGCCGAGCCCTCTCGAGCCGGGCAGTTGGTTTCAGGACTTCATCACTCATTACGGCCGTGCCGGCTGGGACCACACGATTTCGGCGAACATGCTGAATCATCTGAATCTCGGTTTCAGCCGCTGGAACAGCGGCAATGCAATCCAGGCCGCGACTGCCGGCATCGAACTGGCCTGCCCAGATCGGGCTGGGCAATGTCTCAGGCCCTGCGTTTCCGCAGTTCTACTTTGGTAGCGAGGTTTCGCAAGCCTCGGCGCAGCAGCGCGCTGACGACACGATCTCGAACGAGTTCAGCGTTGTCGACTCCCTCACCTGGGTCAAAGGCAAGCACACCTTCACGATGGGCGGCGAATACCGCTGGATGCAATTGAACAACCTCACGAAGGATGCTCAGAGCGGTTTTTACAATTTCTCGAATCCGAAACTGCCGCAGGCCCGGGTATTCTTATCCGGCGATGGAGGATTTGCGTTTCGCCAGCTTTCTGCTTGGCGAGGTGGACAGCGCAGGGCTGACCGTGGAAGCCCATTATCCGCGCTACACCCAGAATTACTGGGCGCTCTATCTGCAGGACGACTTTAAAGTCAACTCGCATCTCACGCTCAATCTCGGGCTGCGCTGGGATGTCGACCAGCCGCGCACGGAAGCTGACAATTTCACTTCCAATTTCGATCCCAACCTGCCCAATCCGGGTGCGGGAAATCGGCCCGGCGCGCTGATCTTCGCGTCCAATTGCAACGGCTGTAACGTGCGTTGGGCCAAGACCTTCTACGATGATTTCGGCCCGCGCATCGGGTTTGCGTATTCTCCCGGCGACAGCGGAAAAACCGCTATTCGCGGCGGCTACGGCATCATTTATGGCCCGCTCTACTACGCCGATTTCGGTAACTCAGTAAACGCGGGTTATGCTGCTTCGCCTAACCCGGTTTCGCCGAACGGCTTCTCTCCCGCGTTCGTCCTCGGCAACGGGTTTCCTTTCTATCCGCCCGCGCCCACGCTCGATCCCACCATCAGAAACAACCAAGGCGTCGATTACATCACCCCCGGTTTCGGCAAGCCCCCGATGATTCAGAGCTGGAGCTTCCAGGTTCAGCAGCAGTTGGCGCCAGACCTGATCCTGAGCGTCGCGTATGTCGGAAATAAAGGCCAGAATCTACGCTCCGCTGCGGCAGACGGCATGTACAACAATATGCCGCCGCAGGATCTCGCCCTCGGGAGCAAACGTGTTGGGCGCGGCGGTGGGATCGCAACTCGCGAACGCAGCCGGCGTGTTTGCGCCGTATCCTGGCTTCACCGGGGCCGTGGGTAACGCCCTCCGCCCGTATCCTCAATATTTCCGAATGAATACGGACTGCTGCCTCGAAAACGACGGCATGTCGACGTTCAACGCACTCGAAGCCATGCTGCAGCCGCCGCTTCCATAACGGCTTGAACGTGCAGCTCTCCTATACCTGGTCGAAAACGATCACGGATGCCGACAGTTTGCAACCCGGCCAAAATGCTGGCGGCGGTTTATATCAAGATCCGTTCAACCTGCATCTCGAGAAATCGATCAGCTCGCAGGATATTCCCCAGATGTTCGTCGGCAGCTTCATCTACCAGCTTCCGTTCGGCAGAAACAAGTCGTTCCTGAATCGCGGCGGATTGGTGGATGCAATTTTCGGCGGATGGCAAGTCGGCGCGATTTTGCGGTATCAAAGCGGCGAGCCGCTGCCGTTTTACTGCGCTTCGAACAGTTTCAGCCCCGGCTGGGACGACTGCTTCCGTTTCAATCCGGTGCCGGGTCAGTCGGTCTACAACGCTGCGATCAATCAGCCCGGGTTCAACCCGCTTACCCAGCCGTACCTCAACAACGGTTACTTCGCCGACCCGAATCCGAATCCTAGCGCTCCCATCGTTTTCGGCCAGTTGTCTCGCGTCACCGGCTTTCGGATGCAGCCTTTCTTCAATGAGGATGTAAATCTCGTGAAGCGTTTCAATATTTGGGAAAACGTGAATCTCGAGCTGCGCGCCGATGCTTTCAATATTGCGAACCGGCACATCTTCGCCTCTCCTTTCAATTTGAATCCGTCGCCTAACAACCCGACCACGAATTTCGGATACGTGAATGGCACGATTGATCCACCGCGGACGATCCAGCTCGAAATGCGTCTGCGATTCTAAGCCGCTACGTCGGCGGTCCGTACAGTAAGCGTGAAAACCCTGTTAGCATTGCCGTATGAGTCGCGATACGCAAGCGCTACTCGAAGGATTCGAGCATCTGCCCGCCGAAGAGAAGCGGACGCTTACGCAAGAGGTCCTACGTCGCTCGCTGCCCTTCGATTCCGGCCCGCTGACGGACGAAGAAATCGGCCTGGCTTCGGCCTCTCTGCTGAGTTCGCTCGAAGCAAGGTAAGGTTATGGACACTGATACTTCAACGGCAAGAACAGCGAAGCTTTCGCTGATCCGTTTGCGCTATTCTTCTCACACAGGGCGTCGCGCTAGTCTCCCGCTCACTGATGCGTCATTATCCGCTTGCGTTCGTCGGCCCCTTCGCTTGCACGTTCACGGAGATAGCACTCGGAATGTGGCTGGCGTATCTAGCCTTTCGAAACATGAGCAAGCGATCATTAGCCGTAGCTGCAGTTATCTGCCTTCTCGTGTTAGTCGCTGGGTTGTGGATGATTGTTTTGATTCGGTGAGGGCAGCGCGGAGAGGTGTCTTGAGCGTTGGCTACTGATGGGAGCAGGACACCCACGCGATTACACTAAACTCTCTTTCGCGCTCACCACCATTTTTTACGGTTTGATTGCGGCCGCGCAGCAGCCCCCGGATCATTACTTCACGAACCCGCTGTTTCGTGGCGGGGATCCCTGGCTGGTTCATGAGGACGGATATTACATCTACTCGAGTGCTGATTGCCCGCCGTATCGCGACGCGATCTGTCTGAAGCGATCGCCGACACTGGCCGGTATCATCGATGCGCCCACGGAGACTGTGTGGCGCCCCCGCGATGGCCACGACCCGAACGGCACCGAGATTTGGGCGCCCGAAATTCGCAAACTGGACGGCCATTGGTATATCTACTACGCAGCAGATCCGAAGCACAACAATAATCGTCACAGAATTTTTGTTCTTCGCGCCAACGCCGCTGATCCGCTGGGTGGGTACAGCGAAGCGAATACCGGCGCTCCCCACGGCGCATTGCAAGGCACCAACACGCATTGGGCGATTGATCCCGACGTATTTACCGCGGCTGACAACCAGCTCTACATCGCCTGGTCCTGCACAAACTTCACAAATTCACGATTTCCTCAGCGCGTGTGCCTCGCGCGCATGCGCGATCCGGAACATCTCGCCACGGCTCCTGTCCCGATTGCAACTCCCACGGAACGCTGGGAGAGGCGTGGCGCGCCGATTCAGGAAGGCCCTGTGGGTTACGCCCGCAACGGCATCACCTACATCACGTACTCGGCAAGCGCGAGCTGGATCTCGAACGATTACGCGGTTGGGATTTTACAGAATACCGGCAGGAACCTGCTGAATGCCGCGAGCTGGTCGAAGAGCGGCCCCATCTTCGATCATCACGGCCGGACGTATGGTCCGGGGAGCGTTGTCTTCATTCCGAATTCCGACGGAACCGAATACTGGAACTTCTATCACGCGATCGACAGCACAACCTGCTCGCCTGCTTACGACTGCCGCGACATTCGCATGCAACGTATGTGGTTCACGTCCGCCGGATTTCCGGTTCTTGGCTTCCCTGTCGATCCGGGTGTGCGTCTCGAAGATGCTGGGGCGGCGGGAGACTCGATCCTCGCCCCCGATTGGGGAAAGGCGTGGGGCGATGCGGCGGAAGGGTTGTCAACGGGACAGATTATCGGCCAGTGGACCTGGTCCGGCCCGTCGACCGTCTCCATTAGCTCTCCGCAAGCCGGCTGGAATCAGATCTTCAGAGTCATGAATCCAAATTCCGCCACCATTCGCGTGCATGCCGAAGCGCAGTTGGCGCACTCTGCAGGGACGAATACGGCTGCGGTTTACGGCGTTTACTGTCTCTATGACGACGCAAACAATCACGCTGAGCTGCTGATCGACGCCGGCCGCCGTGCGCTACTCACTCGCGCGGTTGTTCGTGGAAAGCAACAGCGGGAGCACGCCACTCCGTTGCCGACGAACTTCGATTTCAGCCGCTCGCATGTGCTTGAATGCGATAAATCAAATAACATTTTCGATTTCCGCCTCGATCCACTCACGCCAAACGCGATCGAGCTCAAGCGGCGCTTCGCATTGCGATCCGGCCAAATGGGCGTGCTTGTTGCTGGCGCGAACGTCGAGTTTCGCAACGTGCGAGTCGAGTAATCGCGTCTTATCTCTGCTCGCCCAAGGCGACCAATCGCTCCGAAATGCGATTTGGGTCGAGCCCACGGCGCTGCGCCATCTCCTCGCCGATCGTGTTTTTGTCGGTGTCAGCCAGCACGGCGGCCGCAAGCGGGAACACGCTCTCGTCTTCGATAGCGATATGGCGAGCGTACAACTCCGAAAGGCGTGCCAACGCTTGCTCGATGCGCTGCGCGTCCGATGCCCCGAGTACTCCTTCGCTCAACCACCGCCTTCCGATTTCGTCCACCTCCGCGTGCAGCCGATTCGCCGCATCGTGGTCGGCCTCCAGCTCGTCCATCTCGGCCAGGGCCTTTTGTACGCGGTCCTGATCGATATGGCGCAGGCGCGGGAATAGGCTTTCTTCCTCATCGGCCGTGTGACGCGGAGCGGCATTCCGAAAATACTCGAGAGCTTGTAGCCACTCGCGCTTCTGCCCGTCCGTCATCTCGCCGCCGCGCGCTTGTTCCATAACGGCCACGAGCACGGCAAGAAACCGCTCAATGCGGCGGTGGCAATCGCTCAACAGCTCAATCGGATTCGAAAAGTCGGCGGCCGGTTTGCTCCCAATTGTGACGGGCATAAATTGTCTGCCTGTCCAATATTATCCGTCGCTTGGAGAACACCTGCGATATCGTTGAAGCTTTATGCAGCACATCGCGCGATTCCTGCTCACAGTTCTGTTTTGTTTCGCAATCTCGGGACAGTCCGTTTCGCCATCGCTATTCAGTGGTCTCGAATGGCGTCTGATCGGACCCTTTCGCGGTGGACGCGCGGTTGCGGTCACAGGCGTCTCTGGAAACGCGTCGACGTTTTATTTCGGAGCAGCGGGCGGCGGGATTTGGAAGACAACCGATGCGGGCACCGTCTGGACCCCTGTTTTCGACCGGCAACGGGTCGCCTCCATCGGAGCGCTCGAGGTTGCGCCGTCCGATCCAAACGTACTCTACGCCGGTACCGGCGAATCAGATATTCGCTCGGACCTCGGCTCTGGCGACGGCGTCTATAAATCCGTCGACGCAGGCAGCACGTGGGCCAACGTGGGTCTCCGCAACACGCGACAAATCAGTCGGATCGTTGTCAGCCCGCAAGATCCGAAGGTTGTGTTTGTGGCGGCTTTGGGGCACGCATACGGGCCGAACGATGACCGCGGCGTATTTCGATCCACGAATGGAGGCGAGACGTGGGAGAGAGTTCTCGATCGCGGACCGAACGTCGGCGCTGCTGATCTTGCAATGGCGATGGACGCACCGAACATTCTGTTCGCCGCGATGTGGGAAGCGCACCGGCCTCCATGGAGCACATATGCGCCGTTGACCGGGCCGGGCAGCGGGCTTTTTCGCTCCACCGATGCAGGCAAGAATTGGACGCAGCTTACAGGACGCGGTCTTCCCTCTGGAGAATGGGGCCGTGTTGGTATCGCGATCGCGCGTGGAACCCGGGGCAAACGGATCTATGCCGCGATTGAAGCGAAAAACCCTGGCATCTACCGCAGCGACGACGGCGGCGACACATGGAATCTTGTCAACAGCGATGCTCGCGTCATCAGCCGGCCTTGGTATTTCAACTGCATCACCGCTGACCCAAACGATCCCAATGTGCTGTACGTACCAAACGTCTCGCTATACAAGCTGAGCGAGGGCGGAAAAACGTTGAGCATTGTTCGCGGCGCGCCGGGCGGAGACGATTATCACCAGCTTTGGATTGATCCCGCCAATTCGCTTTACATGGTCCTTGGAACCGATCAGGGCACAAGCGTCACCATTAATGGCGGAGCGACGTGGAGCACTTGGTACAACCAGCCGACCGCGCAGTTTTATCACGTGATTACCGATAACGATTTCCCGTACCACGTCTACGGCGCGCAGCAGGACAGCGGTACAGCCGCGACGGCAAGCCGCACCGATCACGGCGAGATCGACGCGCGCGATTGGTTCACGGTTGGCGGCAGCGAAAGCGGCTACATTGCGCCCGACCCGAAAGATCCGAACATTTTCTACGTCTCGGGCACTTACGGCGAGCTAAGCCGGTTCGATAGACGCATGATGCAGAGTCAGAATATCGCGCCCTGGCCGAATACGAGCTTCGGCACCGCAATGGAGGACCGCAAATATCGCGATCCTTGGACACCCGTGCTGGTCTTTTCACCCGTCGAACCCCACGCGCTTTATCTCGGCACGCAATACATTATGAAAACGCTCGATGGGGGTCTGCACTGGCAAACCATCAGCCCCGATCTCACCGGCGCGTCCAAAGAGAAGACGAGTGTTCCTGCGAAAGCTCCGCCGACTCTTGAGAACGCCCGCGCGCGCGGATACGGCGTCGTGTATACGATTGCTCCATCTCGATTAGATGCGCGCTGAAATCTGGGCGGGCAGCGATACCGGGCTCATCCACCTCACGCGCGATGGAGGCAAAACGTGGACGAACGTGACGCCCACGGGTCTGACGCCCTGGAGCAAAATTACTTACATCGAGGCCTCTCATTTCACGGCTGGCGAGGCATATGCCGCTGTCGATCGCCATAGGCTGGACGATATGCGACCGCATCTGTTTCGCACGCGCGATTTTGGGAAGAGCTGGGCGCCCATTGTCGCTGGCATCGGTCCCACATGCTTTTTGAACGCGGTTCGCGAGGATCCCCAGCGGAAAGGTCTGCTGTTTGCTGGAACAGAATTTGGCGTCTATGTTTCATTCGACGACGGCGACCACTGGCAGTCACTCCAGCTCAATTTGCCGGTGAGCTCGGTCCGCGATCTCGTGATCCACGATAACGATCTGGTGATTGCCACTCACGGTCGTTCGTTCTGGATCCTCGATGACATCGCTCCGCTTCGTCAAATCGAGTCCGCCGTTGCCGACACGGAGGCGCGGCTGTATAAGCCCGCGCCCGCCGTTCGCATCACCAACGATTTCTTCCCCGGCACGCCGCTTCCGCCCGAGGAGCCGCAGGCACGCAATCCACCAAAAGGGGCGTACCTCGATTACTATCTACCGAACGCGGTCGATGAGGTGACGCTCGAAATCGCCGACGCTAGCGGCAATCTTGTCCGGCGCTTTTCAAGCCGCGATACCGTCTCAGTGCGGACGGCCAATCTTCCGATAGCACCGCGCTGGTTGCCTCAGCCGGCTCGGTTGAGCAACGCGGCGGGGATGCACCGTTTTATATGGGATCTGCATTATGTCGCGCCGGGTGAAACTGGAGGCCCTGGATTGGACGTCGAAGGCAATCCGACCGCGTCCGGTCCGCTCGTGTTGCCCGGGAACTACACGGTCAAGCTGCACGCCGGGGACCGCGATCTCGTACAGGGGCTCGAAGTGGCAATGGACCCGCGCACGCGCGCCTCTCATGAAGATCTTGTTCAGCAATACGAATGGGCGCGCAAGGCTTACGACGACATGCTTCGCGGGCGGAAGGCGGCAGCGGAGATCGCGGCGTTCCAAATTCAGCTCACGAAGGCGAAGGTTGGGGTCACGGACAGAGCCCTGCTCGGAAAGATGGATGCCGCAAACCGGGAATCCGGCACCATCCTAACGGGTGGAACCGAGCAGAGCGGCCAGGGCTTACGATCCGCTATCTCCGGTTTCAGCGCTGTTCTGAGTGCGCTCGAATCAGCCGATCGTACGCCGCCCTCCCAGGTCATCGCCGCTTACAAGGATGCTTCCGCAATTCTGGAAGCGCGCCTGAAAGACTGGGCCGATCTCAAACGCAAGACGGGTCGCATCTTGAGCGCACCGAAGCAGCCGTGACTTGTCGAGCGGTTGTAACTCTGGCGATTGCAGGGCCAATCCTCGGCACGATTCACCCGCCTGGCATCTCGTTTGAGGAGCTCGTCGTGAAGGTGGGTCAGGACCCGGAATTTATCGCTCTTGCAGATGTCAATCACGATGGCAATCTCGATCTCCTCGTTGCCAACACCGGCGCAACGACGCCCGGTATGGGCCACTCGTCCGGGGGCACCATCTCGGTCCTGCTCGGCGACGGCAAAGGTCACTTTCAACCCGCGGTGGGATCTCCGGTGGCCGCCGGCCCTTATCCGAACGACATCGGCCTCGGCGACATGAACCGCGATGGCAATCTCGATCTGGTTATTCCAAATCATCAAACTCCCTACGTGACCGTCCTGCTGGGAGACGGCCAGGGAAGGTTTCGGCCTGCGCCACGCTCGCCTTTCGCCACCTCGTCATATCCTCACCCGCACAGCGTCGCGCTCGGCGATTTCAATAGCGATGGCAAGCTCGATGCCGTGATCGATAGTTGGGGCCACGATCAAGTGAATCTCCTGCTGGGAGACGGTAACGGAAATCTGATCACGCCCGGCCGTATGTTTCCGGTCGGCAAACGCCCTTACCAACGGGTGCGCTCCACTGATTTCAATAAAGACGGGCATCCCGATGTGGTGACAACCAACATGGATTCGGGCGATGTCAGCGTCCTTTTAGGCGATGGTAAAGGAGGATTCCATAACGCACCTGGCTCGCCATTTGCGGCCGGACCAAAGCCTTGGGCCATGGCAATCGACGACCTGGATAAAGACGGCAATCTCGATCTGGTCACCATACCGTATGCCCGCGATGTCGCCGATCCCTCGCAAATCGGCGTGCGGCTTTTGCGCGGCGATGGGAGAGGCGGTTTCAAACCCTTTCCCGCTTCCCCTCTTCCTTTGACGGGATGCAAAGGCCCGACGTCCGTCGCGAGTGGCGATCTGAATGGCGACGGCTTCCGGGACATCGTGGTTTCCTGTATCGGGAACGATCAAATCGTGATTTTTCTCGGTTCGGCGAGCGGCACGTTCCAGCGTGTTACGCGCGCGGTGGGTCATCAGCCGGAGGGGCTCGCGATTGGGGATCTGAATCGCGATGGCAAGGATGACCTCGTCGTCACGAACAGCGGAGACGGCACAATCACGATTCTCTTGGGCAAGTAGGCGGTGATCAGAGCGTCAGACAGATCGCGACGTGATCGTCTCAAACCCGGCCGCCGGCTCAAGGTACTGCTCGCGCATCTCGATTTCTCGTATTCGAAACTTCTGGATTTTGCCGCTCAGGGTTGTGGGGAACGAATCGACAAACCGGATGCGCTGCGGAATCTTGAAATGCGCGATACGATCTCGACAAAATTCCTGGATTTCCGCGGCCGTCGCAGTTTCACCGCTCTTGAGTCGAATCCATGCAAGAACCGTTTCGCCTAGACGCTCGTCCGGCAACCCGGTGACATGGATCTCCGCGATTTTTGGGTGCGTGTACAGAAACTCCTCGATTTCTCGTGGATAAATATTCTCGCCACCGCGGATGATCATGTCCTTCGCACGACCGGTTATCTGTAAGTAGCCGTCCTCGCGCATAGTCCCCAAATCGCCTGTGCGAAACCAGCCCTCGGGATCGATTGCGTGAGCCGTCGCTTCCGGCTCGCCATCATAGCCTTGCATTAACATGTAGCCGCGCGTACAGACTTCGCCTTGCACCCCCGTTTTCACGATTTCGCCGTCCGCAAGCGAAACCACTTTGATTTCGGTACATGGCATCACTTTCCCAACGGTGCATACGCGGCGCTCAAGCTCGTCGTCCACCTCCGAAATCGTAATCAGCGGCGACGTTTCCGTCAGTCCGTAACCGATGGTCAATTCCGGACAATGCAGATCGGAAATCACCCTCCGCATCAGCTCCATGGGACATGGGGCCCCGGCCATGATCCCCGTCCGCAGGCTCGTTGTATCGAATCGAGAGAGCTCCGGATACGATACTTCTGCGATGAACATTGTCGGGACGCCGTAGAGAGACGTTGCGCTTCCCGCTTCAATCGCAGCCAAGGTGGCCTTTGCATCGAAGCACCAGTTCGGAAGGATGATCGCGGCGCCGCTCGCGAGCGATGCCATCGTCCCAATCACATTTCCAAAACAGTGTGAGAGCGGTACCGGAACACAAATGCGATCATCCTCGGTGTACCGAAGCGCCCGAGCGATTAAGAAGCCATTGTTCACCAGATTCCTATGCGTAAGCAGCACGCCCTTGGGCGAGCCGGTGGTTCCAGACGTGTACTGAATATTGACCACATCGTCCAGCCCGCATTTCACTGGAGAAGTTGGCTTCGATGAGAGCAAGTCGCTCCACGCCTGCGTTTCAAAGCAGATTGCATGTTGAAGCCCGTTATCGCTTTCCGCCCTCGCCTGCCGAAGGATATCGGCATATGCAGCTCGCTCGTCGCTCTCACGCAAGAACAGCGCCTTCATCCGTGATTTCGCCAGAATGAACGAAAGCTCGTGCAACCGGCAGGCCGGGTTCACGCTGACGAGAATGGCGCCAATTCTCGCGCAGGCGTAGTGAACAATCACCCACTCGCAACAGCTCATGGCCCAGATGCCGACGCGGTCGCCAGGCGCAATGCCATGTTCAACCAATCCGGCCCCGACGCGATCGGCCGCATTGAGCAGCTCTCGCCACGTCAATCGTTGATTCTGGTGAATGGAAGCGAAGCGCGACATGATTCGGCCAGCGATTTGCCACATACTCCAATTGATCGCCAGTCGTGCGATCGAGCAGCGGCACTTCGGGACCTTTGGAATAGCTGAGCACGTGGTCGTCGGAGGAATGGGATTAAGTTCGCTCTATGATACAGAAACCGGGTTAGACCTCGCGGATTCGCAGGACGCGATCACGATTCAGCGCAAACAAGGAACTCTCCTTATCAGAATCAACGAAGGGCGCTGTCCCGCAAAACGCGTATGGCGTGGCTGAAATGGCAGAGATCCTAGACGGTATTAGAGCCCGTTTCCAAGAATTTTTGCACCCGGCGAAACCGCGCAAGAGGTTATTACAAAGGCCGCTGAGCACGCCGGTCAGGATCACGGGATCAACGAGATCCCGAGTGAGCTCCTCGAGAAGGTGAAGTCAGCCGTACGCGACGAGTAACTAACACTTAGGGAGCGCGGCCCCGAAGCTATACCACTCTTACTGTTTTGCCGGAGTGGACTGTTTTGCCGGAGCGGAGTTTCTCGCAGTGCTGGGCGGCACGATGCCTTTCAGCCGCATGTATGTGACCATGTTTCCGTAGTGTTCGTCGGTATGGGCCGTGTTGACCGAAAGTACAGTTAGCTTCGCCATGTTATAACCCATCATTTTGACCATTTGGCTGCCCTGGGCGTCCGTCATGCCCGCGAATGCCTTATTGCAGTAGTCAACCGCCTCCTTCAGTGACGAGACGAGCTCCGCCTTCGAAGTCTTGGTCTTCTCTATCTCCTTCTTTGGATTTGGTTCACCAATCGCCATCGAGCAAATACCGTATTGAGCGTCCGCGATGTGGCCTACAAGTTGGCCAAAGCTGCGCACGTCCGGTGTCGGTTTAAACGAATAGTTTTCTTCCGGCATTTTCTCGGCACCAGCAATAACATTACCGCTGATGAAGGCGTAAACACCCTTCTCGCTGGCTGTGATCGGGTTTGCCGGCGCCTCGGTCGACGCTTGTGCGAATAGACTCGCGGGGACAGCAAGGGCTGCAAAGTAAATAAACGATTTCTTGATCATGTGCGCTCCTTCAATAACTCCCTAATGTGATGCTCAAAGTCATCCTTATCTACAAGGCCGGTGTGGGATAGCGCGATTCGACCGTTACGATCGATCAGCAGCGTCATTGGCATCGAACCTAGATTGTATCGCTTGGCGAGACTATCGGTTCCAATCACCACCGGGTACTCGATCTTCTTCTCAGCCAAAAATGGCTTGACGATCTTCATGCCTTTGTCATCCATCGAGACTCCGATGACTGCCAGCCCTTGCTTGCGATAGGTTTTGTCGAACTCGACGTACCAAGGGATCTCCACCTTGCAGCCCCCGCACCACGTCGCCCAGAAATCCAGCAGCACAACTTTGCCTTTATAGGCGGACAACGTGATAGGCTGTCCTTCCGCATCCGTCAGAGTGAAATCGGGCGCCGGTTTTCGCTGCGCTTCCGGTGTGATCGTGTCCGGCGTCGCGACCACCGGCGAGTTCTGGGAATGCGCGGTCGGAGCCGCTGAAGGCTGAATATTCAAGCAGAGCAGTGCAGCGCAGGAAATGGCGAAAAGCATTCCACGATTTTCTCAGATGGCGCGTGTGATCCGCGTCTTGTGAGATGGTTGCTGCTATCCTGTTCTGCTGCGGTACGGCAGGCACGTAATGACTCAACTTCGAAACTTCTTTATCGTTCTCACGATCGCGATCGCGCCTTGCGCGCTGCGCTTAAGCGGTCAGACCGGCTCGGCCGGCCAGTTCGCGCGAGATCCCAACCAGCCCCTCGATAATTGGTACACCGAGCGCATTCAGAAATACACCACGGGACCATCTCTTAACTCGCCCCTCACGAACTATTTGCCTGCTTCGAAGTCGGTTCCCACGCCGGCGAAGGTTCTGGGTGACGTTTCCGGCGCGCCGGATATGCTCCCGTACGCCGAGGATGTGTACCGATACTTCCGGATGCTTGCGGCGGCTTCGTCCCGAGTGAAGGTCTTCACGATCGGCCACACGGAAGAGGGCAGGGAAATGATCGTCGCGGCGATTGCGGACGAATCGCTGCTGGCGAGAGCAAAAGAGAACGACGCGCGCCTCGCGAAGTTAGCGGACCCGCGCACGATTGGGATGAACGACGCGACGGCTGAGCGCCTGGTGGGACAGTCCGTGCCGCTTTACTACATCACTGGGACGATCCACTCGCCGGAGACGGGGGCTCCTACGGCGTTGATGGAGATGGCGTACCGGCTGGCGGTAGACAACGCGCCGTATATCCAATACATCCGCACACACATGATCACGTTGATCACGCCAGTGGTTGAGGTGGATGGACGGGATCGCATGGTCGACATTTATAAATGGCACAAGGCTCATCCGGGCGAGAACTGGCCGCGCCTTCTTTACTGGGGACATTACGTCGCGCACGATAATAACCGCGATGCCATGGGCATGACGCTCGACCTTACGAAAAACGTGCTGAACGCGTACATCAACTGGCACGCGCAGGTGTTGCATGACTTGCATGAATCGGTGCCGTTTCTGTACGACAACACGGTCGGAGACGGGCCGTATAACGCCTGGATTGATCCCATGCTGGCGGACGAATGGGCGATGCTTGCCTGGAACAATGTCGGGCAGATGCAGAATTTCGGAATGCCGGGCGCGTTCACGCACGGAAATTTCGATACTTGGAGTCCCGGGTATCTGATGTTTTTGGCGGGCCTTCACAACGGCATTAGCCGTCTGTATGAAACGTTCGGAAACGGCGGAGCAGACACGGAAAAGCGGATTCTCGATCCGGACGAATACTCTCGAACGTGGTACCGCGCAAATCCTCCGTACCCAACCGTGCTTTGGTCGCAACGCGACAATAATAACTACGAAGAAACGGCGCTGCTCTCCACTATTTCCTATTTCTCCCATAACGGGCGGCACTTTCTCGAGGACTTCTATATCAAGAGCAAACGCTCGATTGAAAAGCCGCAGGATGCCGGCCCCGCGGCGTACGTTTTGGCTGCCGATGAGGGATCTTTAAACCGGCAGGTGCAGCTTCTCGAGACCCTGACGGATCAGCACGTGGAGATTCACCGCCTTAACGAAGCGGTCACGGTCACGCTGCCGCCCCCCGCGCACCCCCCGCAGGAAAGCGAAAAACCAGCCGATAAACCGGAGCACAAGCCTGCTCCCAAATCGCAAACCTTCCCCGCGGGCAGCTTTGTTATCCGCATGGACCAGCCGTATTCTCGAGTGGCCGACGCCCTTCTCGATCGCCAATATTGGTCGCCTGAGGATCCGCAAAAACATCCGTATGACGACACGGGCTGGTCTTTCGGCGATCTGTTCAACGCAAAGGCCGTTCGCGTCACAGATCGCGCCATTCTCTCAGCGAAGATGGAGCGCGTCCCAAATGTGCATGAACTCAGCGGCAAAGCGGATGGCGCGGGTCCGATCTATGCGGTGGACAATACGGGCGGTATCGGTCTCGCGGCGCTGATCTATACATTGAAAGGCGCCGATATCACGATCGCTGATGAAGGCTTCGATAACCGAGGGCGCCATTTCCAAGCTGGATCGATGCTGATTAAAGGAATCGACGCATCGCGATTAAGCCCCGCCCTCCAGCAATGCGATCTCAATGCATACAGCCTCGAAGCAGCACCAACAATCCGCACACATCCTGCCAGCGCGCCACGCATCGCATTTATGCACACCTGGATGTTTACGCAGACCGAGGGGTGGTGGCGCATGGCGTTCGATAAGCTGCATGTGCCTTATAGCTACATCAGCACGCAAACGGCGTCGGCCGACCCCGATTTGCGCTCCAAATACGACGTGATCATCTTTTCACCCGTCGCACATGTTTCTGCGGCGCAGATCGTAAATGGATCGCCGATGTGGGGCAACCCGTTGCCCTGGAAGACCACTAGTCTCACTCCGAATATTGGAAAGATCGATGGGACGGACGACATCCGTCCCGGTCTGGGATTCTCCGGCGTTGAGCACCTCAAGAATTTCGTCGAGCAGGGCGGTCTCCTCATCACGTCGGAGGACACCGCGCAGTTCGCCATCGATGAAGGTTTAGCGCCCGGCGTTTTCGTCGCTCCTCGAAAGAATGCGAAAGTGGTCGGCACGGTGTTGAACGCGGTTTTCGTCGAGAAGACACACCCAGTTGCGTACGGTTATGACGCGGGCTTGGCCGTCTACAGCCAGAGCGGAATGGCGTTCACGGTGAGTAACCTGACGAACGATCGCGAAATCCTGACTGAGAAAGAATACAAACGCCCCACCGGACGAGGCGGCCCGCAAGATGAAGATATCCCCGAGGGCCGGGCTGTGGAGCAGCCGCCGACTCTGCCAAATCCGAAGCCGTGGCAGCCTACTCCGCTCAATGAGGAACAGGCCCGCAACAACCCGTTTCTTATTCCGGTGGAGTACAGGCCCGACGTTATTCTGCGTTACGCAGATAATAAAGACCTGCTCGTGGCCGGCCTTCTCGAAAACGGAGGCTCGATTGCCGAGCGCGTCGTGGTGGCCGATGCTCACTTGGGCAAAGGCAACGTGCTGTTGTTCGCGAACAACCCTGTTTACCGCGGAGAGACGATCGGCAGTTACGCGCTCGTGTTCAACGCAATCATGAATTTCGATCACCTCAGCCGAGCGGTTACGCATTAGGAATCCGATCGTGATCGGATCTCCTGTGAAGACTGCCTTTCCATGCGTTACGGGGCTGGTGGACGACTCTATCCGTTACTGGAACTGCGCCAGCACTGATTTTCCAGCGCTCGGGCGCCGATATTCTTACGCAGAGCAACGGGAACGCGAAAAATTGCTCGATAACTATCTCGACCGCCTCGAGAAACATCTTCGGCAGGCATCGCGCGCGCGAGTCGATGCGGAAAAGATTCTCGAAAACGCCATACCGCTGGTGGTGGATCTCTCCATCTGTGCGCTCGATCTGGATCAGCCTTATGTGAAATGTTTATTGCGAGACGGTTTTTCGAAGATCGGCATCGATCTTGCGGTTCATGCGCGCCGGCTGGATCCGGCTGTGACCATTGCCGACATTTTGCAGGCTTGCCGCAACGCCTGGACGGCATGCGCGCTGCAATTGATGCTGGCGCAGCCCCTCGAAGCTACCCCGGCTATTTTTGCGTACAGCATGCTGTATCCCTATAGCGACAATTATCTGGATGACCCGCAAATTTCGAGCCGCGCGAAGGTGGAATTCAGTGAACGATTCCGCCAGCGTCTCGCGGGAGATTGGTTCTCGCCGGTTCCCGCCAGCGAGGCGACAATTTGGGAATTGGTCAGCATCATCGAGTCGCAATATCCGCGCGCAACGTATCCGCAGGTCTATGATTCTCTTCTCGCCATTCATGCCGCTCAGCAGGCGAGCATCTTGCAGATGAAGCGCGGCCGCCCGCAACAGGATTTCGATGCCCTCCGGCTCACCTTTACGAAAGGCGGCACATCGGTCCTCGCCGACGCCTATCTCGCGGCTGGAACGCTAACCGGCGATGAATCGAAGTCTGCTTTCCTCTGGGGCGTCCTGCTGCAATTAGGCGACGATCTGCAAGATTTTCACGATGACCGCACGCGTGGATCTCAAACGCTCTTCACGCAAGCGGCAGAACGCGGACCGCTCGATCACATCACGAACCGAGTCCTCCATTTTGGACAGCACGTGTCGCGCGACATGCAGGCGGTTTCGAAGAGTCCTGGAATTCTTGATGGAACTCCTGTCGAGAAGCGCCCAATCGCTTCTTACTCGCAGCGCCGCGTGTGCCGCGGAGCTGTACACGGCTAGCTATCTGGCGGAATTGGAAACGCATTCTCCGTTCCGGCTCGCATTTCTCCAAAGCCGCGAGCGGCGCTTTGCACGCCAATCCCGCTCCTATCTCGAGCTTCTCGAACGTTTCTTGAAGAATCAGTCGCCTCACATGCGTCTAATCCCTATCAATGGCAGTTCCTCTCAATGTTTCCCTGCCTGAAGTAATCTGCGAAGGGGCTTTTACAAGAAGTGATCTCGATTAGGTTCAGAGTAGAACGATTTCGACGAAGCGGGATCGCGGCGCTATGCGCTGCAGCGCTTTTCGTATCGTGCGGGGACAAGCCGAAGCAGCAGGGTCCGCCGCCTCCGCCCGATGTCGGGGTTTCAGAGGTTCAGCAGCAGAATGTTCCAGTTTATGGCAATTGGATCGCATCGCTCGAAGGTTACATAAACGCGAATATCCAGCCTCAAGTCACGGGTTATCTAATCAAACAGGACTATCGCGAAGGCTCTTATGTGCACAAAGGCCAGGTGCTGTTCGAGATCGATCCTCGCCCGTTTCAAGCTGTATTGGACCAGGCGAACGGACAACTCGCGCAGGCAAAAGGGCAGCTCGGGCAAGCGCAGGCGCAATTAGGCCTGGCCGAGATCAATGTCAGGCGCGACACGCCGCTGGCCAAAGCTCATGCGATCGCGCAAAGCCAGTTGGACAATGACCTTCAGACGCAGAAGCAGAACGCAGCGCTGATCAAATCGAATCAAGCTTCCATCGCGTCCGCCGAGGCAAACATAGAAACGGCGCAGTTGAATCTCGGCTTCACCAAGGTCCGATCCCTGGTGGATGGCATCGCGGGAATCGCGACGACGCAAATCGGCAATCTCGTGACTCAGTCGACTGTGCTCACAACCGTTTCCCAGGTAAATCCCATCAAAGTTTACTTCTCCATCAGTGAACAGGAGTATCTGAGCCTCGCAAATCAGGATCAAGACGAGGCAAGGTTCCGATACAGGAGACCTACTGGGTGCGAAAAAATCCGTTCCGATCGAACTGACTTTGGCGAACAACGAAGTGTACAAGCATGAAGGCCGGATTCTGTTTGCAGACCGGAGTGTCGATGCCCAGACGGGGACTATTCGAATCGTGGGAGCGTTCCCGAATCCAGGCAACACGCTTCGTCCCGGCCAATTCGGACGCATCCGGGCCATGACATCCATGAATGAGAATGCGCTTCTGGTCCCGCAGGAGGCGGTCACAGAAATTCAGGGGCGGTATCAAGTGGCGATCGTTCAGCCCAATCGTACGGTCAAGATCGCGAATGTGCAGGTCGGGGAACGATACAAAAATTTATGGATTATCGCCGGGGGCCTGAAACCCGGCGACCAAGTCATCTCAGAGGGAACCTCGAAGGTGAGAGATGGTGAGACTGTGAATCCGCAATCCAGTCAGACGAAGCCGATCTCTCCTTACGTGTCGAGTGGCGGAGAGCAGTAAAGATGTCGAAATTTTTCATCAATCGCCCAATCGTTGCGATTGTAATCGCCATCCTGATGGTGCTGGTAGGCGCGATTTCAGCGCTGCGGCTGCCGATCTCGCAGTTCCCGAGCATCGTTCCACCCGAGATTCTCGTCACCGCAATCTATCCGGGCGCGAACGCGCAGACTCTCGAGCAATCGGTGGCGACGCCGCTCGAAGAGCAGATCAGCGGGGTCGACAACATGAACTACATGTATTCGATCAACGCAAACAACGGCCAGAGCCAGATCACCGTTGATTTCGATGTTGCGACAGATCCCAATATCGATCAGGTGCTCACACAACTGCGCACCGCGCAGGCGCAGTCCCAATTGCCCGCGCAGGTGAATGCTGCCGGTTTGCAGATTCAGAAGTCATTCTCGGCGCCTTTAATGCTGGTCGCTCTGTATTCGCCACATAACAGCTACGACAGTGTCTTTCTTGCAAATTACGGATACATCAATCTGGTGGACCAGCTCACACGGGCTCCGGGTATAGCCCGCGTGGTGGTTTTCGGCGCCGGCCAGTATGCGATGCGGTGCTGGGTGAATCCCGACCGGCTGGCGTCGGTGGGCATCACCGTTCCACAGATCATTTCTGCCATTAACGCGCAGAACACGGTGAACCCCGCGGGTCAGATTGGCGCCGAGCCAGCGCCGAACGGCCAGCAGTTTACGTACTCGGTGCAGGCGCAAGGACGGCTGACCTCACCCGAGCAGTTTGGCAACATCATCTTGCGCTCCAACCCGGATGGATCGACGCTGCGGCTCAAAGATGTCGCTCGCCTGGAGCTTGGAGCCCAGACCTACAGCCTGACTGGCCGTTACAATGGCAAGCCGTCGGCGATACTTGCGGTGTATCAGCTTCCCGGCTCGAATGCCGTGGATGCCGCTAATAGCGCGCGCGCGGAAATGGCACTCCTGGCGAAGCGTTTCCCTCAGGACCTCACATATCAGGTCAGCCTCGACACAACGAAAGCAGTGACTGCCGGCATGAAAGAGATTCTGCGGACGCTTCTCATAGCGTTGGGTCTCGTCATTTTGGTGGTGTACATCTTCCTGCAGGGCTGGCGCGCGACGCTCATTCCCCTCGCGGCTGTTCCGGTTTCGCTCATCGGCACATTTGTCGTGTTCCCGATCCTTGGGTTCTCTATCAACACGCTGTCACTCTTCGGCCTCGTGCTGGCCATCGGCTTGGTTGTCGATGACGCCATTGTCGTCGTAGAGGCGGTGGAACGGCACATCGATGAAGGCATGAAGCCGCGCGATGCGGCTTTTCAGGCCATGGAAGAGGTGTCGGGACCGGTAATCGCGACAGCTCTCATTCTGACGGCTGTCTTCGTTCCAACAGTTTTCATGCCGGGGATTACGGGACGTCTTTACCAGCAGTTCGCGGTTACTATCGCGATTTCCGTCATCTTTTCGGCTTTTAATGCTCTGTCGCTGAGCCCCGCGCTCGCCGCACTCTTGCTGAAACCAAAGAAAGAATCGCGCGGATGGCTGCGGCGGTTCTTCGATTGGTTCAACCGAATGTTTGGACACGCAAACGAGGGCTACGTCCGTTTCTCCCGGACCCTGATCCACAAGGCTGCGGTCGCGCTGCTTTTTCTGGCGATCATTGCCGGAATTGCATTTGCGATCAGCAAGAAGCTCCCCTCGTCCTTTCTTCCCGAAGAAGACCAGGGGTATGTATTTGTCGCCCTGCAACTGCCCAATGCCGCTTCGCTGCAAAGGACGTCCGCTGCCGCGCAACAGGTGGAGAAAATCATCATGAACACGCCTGGCGTGGCCGGCTGCACCTCTGTCATTGGATTCAGTTTATTGAGCAGAGTGCAAAATACGTATAGCGCGTTCTTCTTCGTCACCGAGAAGCCGTGGAGCGAGCGCAATAGCGACAACGAAAGCTACACCGCGATTCGCAGCCATATCACGAGCGAGCTTGGAAAGGTGCGGGATGGGATCGGGTTTTCATTCACCCCTCCGGCCATACCTGGCGTCGGCACGTCCGGCGGCGTGACATTCGTTTTGGAGGACCGCTCCGGCAGTTCGCTCCAGTTTCTTGCCGATAACGTCACCAAATTCATGGCCGCCGCGCGAAAGCGTAAAGAGTTGACCGGCGTTGCGACAACATTCCTGCCGAGCGTTCCGCAGGAGTATGTGAATGTCGATCGGGCAAAAGTGGAGCGGCAAGGCGTGAACATCTCAGATGTGTACGAAACACTTCAAACATTTTTGGGCGGTTACCTCGTCAATTACTTCAACCGCTTCGGGCGCCAATGGCAGGTGTACGTGGAAGCTGAAGGCACTTTCCGAACACGAGCAGAAGGGATTCGTCAGTTCTACGTTTCAAATAACCAACAGGGAATGGTTCCACTGAGCTCGGTGGCTTCGATGGAGCCGACCAACGGTCCGGAGTTTGATATGCGCTACAACGAATACGAAGCGGCGCAGATCCTCGCCTCCGCCGCCCCAGGCTACAGCACGGGGCAAGCTACCCAGGCACTCGAAGAAGTGTTTGCACAGACCATGCCAAGCCAAATGGGGTACGACTATTTGGGAATGTCGTTCCAGGAGCAAAAGGCCGCGAAAGGCGTGCCCGCGAGCGCCATTTTTGGCCTCTCATTCATCTTTGTGTTCCTCATTCTGGCGGCTCAATATGAGAGCTGGTCGCTTCCATTCAGTGTCCTTCTCGGCACGCCGATTGCGCTGTTCGGCGCATACCTGTTTCTGTGGTCCCGGCACTTTGACAACGATGTGTACGCGCAAATCGGCGTGGTCATGCTGATTGGACTCGCGGCAAAGAACGCGATTTTGATTGTGGAGTTCGCGAAACGGGAATACGAAGAGAGAGGCAAGAGTATCGAAGAGGCTGCGCTGACCGGCGCTCGCATTCGATTGCGGCCGATTCTCATGACCGCATTCGCCTTCATTCTCGGATGCGTGCCGCTTTGGACGGCATCCGGTTCCGGCGCGGTGTCGCGGAAGATCCTAGGAACGGCTGTGATCGGCGGCATGCTGGCGGCGACTCTGATTGAAATTTTCATCATTCCGGTTTCCTTCGATGTGGTGGAGAATCTTTCGCATCGCGTAACAGGCAAGAAGAAAGGTCCCCGGCAGGCTCCCGGCGACACCCCGCAGCCGTCGCCAGGCGGTGAGCAGGAAGCACCCGCATGAAACTCGCAGGCACGCTCGCGGCGGCTTCGGTGCTGCTTCTTTCCAGTTGTATGGTAGGTCCAAATTACCAGCGGCCGAAGGTGAATGTACCCGCCACGTATCGCGGCGAACCGCCCAACGAAGCTGGCAATCAGAACACGGCCTCTCTGGGTGACGAGAAATGGTGGGCCGTTTTTCACGACCAACAACTACAAGAATTGATTCGGACCGCTTTGCAGCAGAATTACAACGTGCGCATCGCGGCGAGCCGCGTTTTGCAGCAGCGTGCGCAGGTAGTGATCACTCGCGCCGACGAATTTCCCACTCTGGCTGCCGGACCCGCCCTCATCGGAGAGCGATCGCCGGCCGTACCCGGCGTCTTTGGGGGTTTTCAGTACCTCGCGCCCGAGTTGACGGCTTCTGCTTCGTGGAACCCCGATTTTTGGGGTCGATATCGCAGGGCCACGGAAGCGGCGAGGGCGAACCTATTATCTGCTGAGTGGAACCGCCGGGCAGTTATCAGCACGCTGGTTTCGAATGTGGCGACCGCGTATTTCCAGTTGCGAGAGCTGGATCTGGAACTGGGCATCGCACGGCGGACACTTGCCTCACGCGAAGAGTCGTTGAGGCTTACGCAAACGCTGGAATCCGGTGGCGCAACATCGATGGAAGACGTGCGCCAGGCGCAGCAACTGGTGGAGACGGCTGCCGGAGCTATTCCCGACACGGAACGCCAAATACAACAGCAGGAGAACCAGATCAGTATTTTGCTGGGTGAAAACCCGGCTGAAATAGCGCGGGGGCGCAAACTGACGGAAGAGGAGCCGCTGCCGCCGAGTGTGCCGCCCGGACTTCCCTCATCACTCGTTGAGCGCCGCCCGGATATTCGGCAGGCGGAACAGCAGTTGATCGCGGCGAATGCCGAGATCGGCGTCGCGAGAGCTCAGTTCTTCCCCCAAATTTCATTGACCGGCAGCGCCGGTTTCGAGAGCATCGGATTGCACAATCTTTTCGCGGCAGCGGATACAATCTGGAACTTTACAGCAGGGGCAACGCAGCCCATTTTCGAAGGCGGGCGGTTGCGTGGAAATTTGCAACTGGCCGAGGCGCAAGACCAACAAATGTTGCTGACCTACAAGCAAACGATACAGCAAGCCTTCAGCGACGTATCCAACGCGCTTATCGCATATCAGAAGTACAGGCAATACCGCGAGCATCAGGAGCTGTTGGCGCGGTACGCGCAAGACGCCGCAAATCTTTCGGATATGCGTTACAAAGGCGGGGTCACCAGTTATCTGGAGGTACTCACAAGCCAGACGAATTATTTTTCAGCGGAACTGACGCTGGCTCGGGCGCGGCTGAGCGAGCGTCTGACTCTGGTGCAGACCTACAACGCACTGGGCGGCGGATGGCAGCAGTGAGAGCGGCTGGCTGACATCGTTGGAAAAACTTCCCGGACCACACGTATAATCTCTAGCAATGGCAGCTCTTCCGGATGCTTCTCTGCCTGAAGTGGTCGCGCTGCCGCATCTGGCGCTACAGGATCTCGAGCCGTTGTTCCAGGAGGAGATTGGAGTCTGGGAGCGGAATTTCTCCTGGGATTTTCGTCCCTCAGCCGACCTGCTCCGCCGTTTCCTGCAGATTCAATCTCTGTTCGGTTATGCGCTGCGCGTCCGGCACGACATTATCGGCTACGCCTACCACGTATGCGAAGGCCGCAAAGGCCTAATCGGCGATTTCTACGTGCGCACCGAGCATGCGCGTTCTTCGAACGAAATGCTCCTGCTGGGCGCGATTGTCCAGGACCTCATAGCCACGCCCGGCATTCGCCGGATCGAATCGCAGCTCATGGTTCTGCATGCGCCGATAGCTCAGCCGCTGCCGTTTTCGCGGTATCTGACGCGTTTTGATAGGTACTTCATGGAAATTGGCCGGGAGTCGTTCACGGCGATGCCATCGAAACCCATCACGTTTCGCGCCAGCTTCTCTCCATGGGCCGAACGGCTTCAAGAGGACATCGTTCACGTGGTCGCGGCTTCGTACAAAGGCCACGTCGACAGCGAAATTAATGATCAGTATCGGACCATTGCAGGGGCACGGCACTTCCTCATGAACATCGTGAAATTTCCCGGATGCGGCCGCTTCTCGCCCGCCGCTTCGATGGTTGCGGTGGATAACCGGACGGGCCGGCTGTGCGGCGTGTGCCTGGCAAGCCTGGTTTCAGCGAACTCGGGCCACATCACCCAGCTTTGCGTGTTGCCCGCCATCCGCGGCGCGCATCTCGGCTACGAACTGGTGCGCCGGACCCTCCTGCAGCTCGCGGATTTAGGCTGCACGTCGGTCAGCCTCACGGTCACATGCTCGAATCGAGACGCAATCGGGTTGTATGAATCGATCGGTTTCCGTACGCGCACCACTTTTCCTGCGCTCGTTTGGGAAGGATTCTGATCAGCCGCGCCGAAGTTTTTCGAGCACATTGACGCGCGTCGCCCGGAAGATCGGGACTGCGGCTACGCAGAGGCAAAACGCCCCCATTGCGGCGACGCTCACACTCGCAGCGGCGGGATCCGGTGTGGTGTTGAAGAGCAGACTCGCGATCCAACTCGAGGCCCACGCAGCGCACAACACGCCGATAGCAACGCCTGCGATAGTAAGCCGAAGCGCGTGCGCGCCCACCAGTTGCAAGATCGCTGAACGCTGAGCACCCAGCGCCAGACGAATCGCGATATCCTGTTCACGCACGCTCACCCAATAACTGATCAACCCGTAGATTCCGACGGCAGAGAGAGCGGTCGCGAGCAGCGCGAACACTCCTACCAGGAGCGTGATGAATCTCCGCCTATCAAGTGTCGCGCCGATTTCTTCGGCAAAGGGCCTCATGCTTTGAATTGGCAGCATGGGATCGAGTTTGGCAACTCGGCGGCGGACGGTAGCCATTATGTTCTCGGGTTTGCTCGCGGTTCGCATCATAACCACCATCGCTTCCGAAGGCTTCTGAGCGAATGGAACGTAGATTTCCGGCAACGGATCGGCATCAAGCCCCATCTGGCTTACATCTCCTGCCACGCCGACGATTTGATACAACGGACCGGGCATGTAGGGTCCGCCGCTTTTGATGTAGTGGCCGGTAGCGGCGCCGCCGGGCCACCACTTCCGCGCGAAGGTTTCGTTGACAATCACTACAGATGGCCGGCCCTCGCGGTCGGCTCCGCTGAAGGGGCGTCCTTGGCGAATCGGAATCCGCATCGTGCGGAAGTAATCGGGGTCAGCAGTGTTGAATAAAGAAACGGGAACATCGCCGCGCTGAGGCACTGGCGCGCCCACGACGGAATAGAACCAATCCCCGCAGTCTCCCGCGGAGGGCGGGCAAACAACCGCTCCGGTATCCGAGACTCCCGGGATACCGCGAGTCTCGCGCACTAGCTGCTCATAGAAGGTCCTGATGGATTCCGATGTTTTGTAGCTGCCGGACGGCAACACCAGCTCGAGCGCCAGCAAATGGTTGGGGTCGAAGCCCGGGTCCGCCGTCGCGGCCCGCAACAGGCTTCGGAGCAAAAGGCCCGCAGCAAACGTGAGCACCAGGGTGATTGCGATCTCGCCTATAACCAAAGCGCTGCGCAGAGATTGGCTGCCGCGCGAGCTCGTTGCGGATCGTGAATCATTGTTCAATGCGGCGGCAAGATGAAACCTGCTGCCGAAGAGCACAGGCGCGAACCCCACGAAGAGGCCGGTGAGCAGGGTAAGGGCGGCCGCAAACAAGAAGACGTGGCTATCGAGGCCGACCTCGCTTAACCGCGGAATGTCCGGGGGCGCCTGGCGAATCAGAACGCGAACGCCTCCGTAAGCGATCATCAGTCCGGCCGCACCGCCGAGCGCCGCGCAGACCAAATTCTCGGTCAACACTTGCCGGTTCAGGCGCGCTCGACCAGCGCCGATCGACGTCCGTATTGCCATTTCCCGCACCCGCTGCGTGCTGCGCGCCAGCATCAGGCCGGCAACGTTCGCTCCCGCGATCAGCAAGACCATAGCTGCGCATCCGAACAGGATCAAGAGCGTCGGCCGGATCTCATGGGTGGTAAATTCGGCCAGAAATTGCCCGTACGCGCGATGGTCGTTTTCCGGCCCCGGATCAACTTGCGCAAGGTGCTTCATAATGAGGTTCAGATCTGCGATTGCAGTTCGAAGACTTACGCCGGGTTTTAGGCGCCCAATCGCGCGAATGGAGCCGTGCTTCGCCCGGTTCACGGTTTGACCTTCAAAAGAAGCTAGCGGAAGATAAAGATCGATCGGCTTCGGAAAGAACCGCGGACCCGGCGCGAGCACGCCGATCACCTGCGCGGGCTCGCCGTTGAGATTGAGAGTTGTGCCGAGTACGTGGGGATCGCCGCCGAATCGATCTGACCAAAACGTGTAACTCAGCACGATGGCGCGCGCTGCTCCGCTGCGGTCGTCTGTCGTGCCGAACACTCGGCCGAGAATCGGTCTGGCTCCGGTGATTCGGAAAAAGCTGCTTGTTACGATGCCGGCGCGCGTGAATAGAGGTTCGCCACGGCCGGTCAGAGAAAAATGCGCCATGTCATACGCCGCCATGTCCTCGAAGCTGTGATTGTCGTCGCGCCAGTGCTCGAAATTGATCCACGTGACACTGATGCCTTCCGCCTTAGACGTGGCTTCGCTCATCCGCACAAGGCGCTCTCCGTGCGGATACGGAAGCGGACGCAGCAGAACCGAATACAAGACGCTGAAAATCGCAGATGTCGCACCCAGCCCGAGCGCCAGAGTAACAATGATAACGGCGAAATATCCCGGAGACCGGCGAATTGCCCGAAGCGCATACCGCGCGTCCTGCAGAAAACTCTCCACCACGGAAAACGTCCATGCTTCGCGTGAGCTCTCAAGGGTTCGAGTGACGTTCCCGAACTCTCGCTTAGCTGCGAAGTGCGCCTGTTCTGGCGTCACTCCACTCGCCGCGAGATCTTGCGCGTGCAGGCTTAGATTGGCCTCAATCTCTTCGTGGAGCTCATCGGCAGGGTCGGTGCGCCGGATCACTCGGCGGATTCTGGACCACCATTCGCGCATGGATTCATTCGTCTCCCGATTCAAGCCGGAGCTGTTGGGAAATTCCATACGCGTGGTTTGGGCCGGCGCGTAAACATTTCAGAGCGAGACCTTCGAGCGTGCCTTGCAGGAATTCGAGGCGCTCAGGTGGAGAGTCTACCGTAGGCATTCTGCACATCATTCGTGGCGGAGGGCGATCACGGGTTCGATTTGCATGGCGCGGCGGGCAGGGATTAGTCCCGCCAGAACGGCCACGACAGCAAGAGTGAATGCGACGCCCGCCAGTGTGAGCGGGTCATTAACAGAGACGTTGAAGAGCAAGTGATCGATCAGGCGAGAAGCGGCGAGTGCGCACGGTATGCCAACCGCGAGGCCGGCGAAGGTGATGACTAGCGTTTCACGCAAAATCGTGCGGAGAATTGCGCCGCGAGTTGCACCGAGAGCGACGCGAATGCCTATTTCATTCGTCCTGCGCGACACCGAATAAGAAATCACGCCGAAAATTCCGGTAGCGGCAAGCACTAACGCCATCGCCGCAAACAGAGCGAGTAAGAACGTACGAAATCTTTGCTGCGCGACGGAGGCGTCAATCAGATCTGGCATCTTCGCGATGTCCGTCACCGGTAGATCTCTGTCAATTTTTCGCACATCCCGACGAATGGCGCTAGCCACACTGGCGGCGCTCAAAGTGCTCTTTACAACCAGATTCGTGCCCCAAAAAGGAGCTTGAGCGTAGGGCACGTACATCATCGGCCCGGGACTCTGACCCAAGGAAACGTCGCGCACGTTACCTACGATTCCTACGATTTCGCGCATGGTGTCACCGCCGCTCGCACCGAAACCAAAGGTAATCTGCTTTCCGAGGGGATCTTGATTTGGGAAATAAACGCGCGCCATTGCTTCGCTGATGATCGAAACGCGAGGCGCGGATGAGATGTCGCGCCGGTTGAAGAGGCGTCCGGCCAGCAGCGGAATCCCCATGACCCGGAAGTAGTTCGGACTGACCGAGACGTAGCTCGCAGTCCTGGATGCGCCGGCAGACGAAGGTGGGCTACCTACGATATCGAAGGGCAGAGTGACGCTGCGGTCGATGATCGGGCGGGGGACAACCACAGCCGTATCCTGCAATCCAGGGTCTGACTGGATTCGCGCAAGCAATTCTTCGGAGAAGGCGGCCCACTGCTGCGGCGTGGAATATTGAAATTGTGGAAGCGAGATGTCCAGCTTTACGATATGCCGGGCGTCAAACCCAGGGCTGACCGAGGTGAGCTTGGCGAAGCTGCGCAGCAGCAACCCCGCGACCACCAACAAAACCATGGCCAGCGAAATTTCCGCTAACACTAGGAAGCTGCGGGCACGCCGGCGGTTGCGGCTTTCGCTGGAGCGGCCGCCTTCGCGAAGGCTGTTCTGTGTATCGGCATGGGCCGCGAACATCGCGGGAACCAAGCCAAAGGCCACGCCTGCGATAGCGGACAGGAAAAGCGCAAAACCCAGGACAAAATAGTCGACTCGAATGGGGTTCACCTGCGGCAGGCTTGGAGGCAGGAGCGAACTCAAGGCTCGAACGCCCCAGTAAGCGAGAGCTATTCCCAGGACTCCGCCAAGCAAGCCGAGCACCGCGGTCTCACTGAGCAACTGGTGCATAATTCGAGCGCGCCCGGCGCCCAGCGCAGTCCGAACAGCAATCTCTTTCGAGCGGGAGGTTGCCCGGGTAAGAAGTAAGTTGGCGATATTGGTGCAAGCGATCAAGAGCACCAGGCCTACGGCGCCCAGCAGCACCAGCAGCGCGGTTCTTACGTCTCCCACCATCTCCTTCTGCAGCGGCGCGAGACGGACTGTCCAACCACTGTTCTCCGCTGGAAATTCCCGGGCCAGCCTCGCGCTGATGGCATCCATTTCCGCCTGAGCCTGCGATACGGAAACGCCCGGCTTCAGCCGTCCAACGACCGGCAGGAGATGCGCTCCGCGCCGGGACATGAACGTACTGAAGAGAGGATCCTGAACGAGCGGAATCCAGACGTCCTGTTTGGTGTTGAAAAGAGGAGTGCGGAAACCGCCAGGTATGATTCCAATGACGGTGAACGGACGTTTGTCTAAGTTAATGGAACTTCCGACGATCTTGGAGTCTGCGCCCAAGCGACCGCGCCACAGATCCTCGCTCACGAGCGTCACGGGCGGCGCACCTTGTTTGCCGTCCTTGGGCAAAAAGATCCGTCCTGCCAGTGGCTTAACATCCAGAAGTGCAAAGATCTCCGGAGTCACGACGGACGTATTCACAATGGAAGGCTCGCCGCGTCCCGTGAGCGTGAGCTGGTGGGCCACAATTCCCGCCAGTTCGCTAAAAACATGATTCTGCGCCCGCCACTCTTCGAAATTCGGATACGAGCAGCCCGCCTCCGGAATCCCCTGTTGCTTATTCGCCTGAAAGGCGGTGAACAATTGATCGGGATTCGTATACGGCAGCGGCTTCAAGAGCACCGCATAAACGACGCTGAAAATAGCCGTGTTGGCGCCGATACCGAGAGCAAGCGTCGCCATTATGACGGCGAAATATCCCGGAGACCGGCGCATCGCTCGAAGCGCATACCGCGCATCCTGCAGAAACCGCTCGAGTGCGGAAAACATCCACGCCTCGCGCGAGCTCTCGATGGTCTGAGTGATGTTGCCGAACTCGCGCCGGGCAGCAAAGCGCGCTTCGCCGGGAGGCATTCCGTCGGCTGCGAGATCTTGCGCCTGAAGACTTAGATTGGCCTCAATCTCTGCGTTGAGCTCATCGGCAGGATCAGCGCGCCGGATGACCCGGCGGATTTTGGACCACCATTCGCGCATGGGTTCATTCCTCGGGAACCAGAATCCGGCTCATAGCTTCGACGAACCGATTCCATCTGGACGTTTCGGCGATCAACTGCTTGCGGCCGAGCGGAGTAAGCCTGTAGTATCTCGCTCTGCGCCCGTTGGGCGATGCCTGCCACTGGGCCTTGATCCACTCCCGCTGCAGGAGCCGCTGGAGCGCCGGATAGAGGGAGCCATTGTCCACCGTGAACTCGTCTCCCGATTGGCGGCGGAGCTGCTGGGAAATTCCGTAGGCGTGGTTTGGGCCGGCGCGTAAACACTTCAGCACGAGCACTTCGAGCGTGCCTTGCAGGAATTCGAGGCGCTCAGGTGGAGACTCTACAGTAGACATCCTATCTGTCAGTATAGCTCCGGGACCGGCATGCCCGGCTGCACCCGGGCCTGCCGCCGGCCCCTACTCTAGCCGCGCGACCACCATCGTCATGTCGTCGTGTTGCCTTGCTCCCGCCGTGAACGCGTCCACTTGCTCCAGAATCCAGCCGATGGTCTCGTTCGCCGAGCGCGAGTCGCAACATTCGACCGCTTCAATCAGCCGTTCCTCGTCCCATTCCTCTTCGCGCAGGTTCATTGCCTCGCTGATCCCATCCGTGTACAAGACCAACAAGTCCCCGCATTGCATGGCAACCTGAGCCTCTTTGTATGGAAAGTCGGGGAATAACCCGATCACCGTTCCTCCCTCTTCAAGCCGGATAATCTCGTGCTCATCTGTCCGCCTCCGGCAAAGAATCGGAGGATTGTGTCCGGCATTCACATAGCGCAGAATGCGGGTCGCCGGCTCGTACTGCGCATAGAAGAACGTCGCATAGCGGTTTTCAGCGGATGCTTCGTACACCAGGCGATTGACAAGCTCGATCATCTCCGAAAGACTGGACGAAGGCTTGATCGTCTGGCCCCGCAGCGAGGCTTGCAAGCTCGCCATCATGAGCGCCGCTGCGATGCCTTTTCCGGAAACGTCTCCGATCGCGATTCCCAGTGATCCACCGTCGAGTTCGAGAAAATCGTAATAGTCGCCCCCCACTCCCAGCGCCGGCCTGCAATATCCCGCGACATCCAATCCCTGCACCTTGGGGATTTTTTGAGGAAATAGCCGCTGCTGCACTTCGCTTGCAATTTCGAGCTCGCGATTCAGCCGCTCCCGCTGCGCAACCTCCTCCTTGATGCTTTCCGTCAACCGCGCGTTTTCGAGCGCGAGTCCGGTCTGCGATGCAACTGCGCTCAACAACTGCAGATCCCCTTTCGAATACGGGACCTCGGATTTCTTCGCGCCCAGGCTGATCATTCCCAACATGCGGTTATTCGTGCTGAGCGGCAGCAGCACTTCCGTTCGCAGCCGATGCAAGGCTTTCTGCTCTCCTTCGGATGTTCCGTGCACCCACGATTGGGGATCATCGAAGTAGATTCTCGAAGGGGAACGCATCTGCTGCAAGACCCGGACGGTAGTTCCCGCTCGATCCAATTCCACTTCCAGTGGCTGTCCGTTAAAGCCCACAGCGTAGGCGGGTTCATAACGGCCGCGTTGCTCGAGCAGCACTGCGATTTGCGGCACGTGAAGCGATTCCGATATGCGCCGCGCGACGGTCTCGACCAGCGCCTTCATATCTCTAATACCCGTCACGGAGTTGCCCAGTTCCGTCAGTAGGACCTCCGCGTTGTAAGCTTCGCGAAAAAATCGACGGTCCACCCACAAACTGAGCCGTTTCGCCCAGCGCGCGAAAAGGGCGATCACCGCCGCCCCGATCACTCCAATTAAAATCGACTGTGTCCAATGTCCGCTCTTCCCGGCGAGATACGCCGTCAGCATCGCCAGCGCCGATAATCAGGCCGATCCGCAATACCTTCACGCCCGTGCTCGCGACCGCATATTGCACTCCCGCGCGAACCACCATTCGCACGTCCATCGCGCGCTGCACGACGATCACGTATCCCATCGTCAATGGAAGAACAACAACTGTCAAAAGGCACACCGCCTCCAGCCATTCCGGCAGGGTGGGAATAATGTGCAGATTCGAGAGCGTCACTACGAAGAGCGGCGTCAGGCCGATGCAGCAGCCCGTCAGCATGACGTACAAACGCCTGCGCGCATCGGCCGTGTCGACGACACGAGCCTTGAAACTCAGAAGGAAAAAGAACGCGGAGATGTACGCCATATACAGCCCGACCACGAAACTGCGCAAGCTGTGAAAAAACGCTGCATGCGGAACCAGGTCGCGCATATGATTGCCGACGCGAAAATCGCTGTACAGGCTGATGGCGACGAGCGCAATGGACGGGAGCCGCCGCCACCCAGGCCACCCAAGGCCGCTTGCGAATCCAGGGAAATGGAACTGGAAAGTACAACGCGAATAGCAGCAGCCAGAGGGGCCACGTGCTCTCCATTACCGACTGATAGGCAATGAAAATTTCGCGCCAAGGCGACCACACGGCCCATACGGATTCGGACCCCAAAAGCTGAGAAAACGACGCGAGGACTCCCAGCGTGATCCAGGCCAGTGGATCGCGAGGGCGAGCAAATGCAACGTAGAACCCCACCACCAGGCAAGTAAGCGGGAGAAAAACGAACAGGACGATCACCGTCGTCCAGCCCAGCGCTTCCCCCGGGTACGTGTGCATCCGGATCCGCACATCGAAGATGCTGGGGCGCGCGGCCACTGTCCTTCGAATCGTGAGTACCAGCGTGTCTCCCGGATGAAGGCTGAACCGCGCTGTGGCGAATTGGCTCATACCGCGCACCGGTTGTCCGTTGATCGCCAGCACTTCATCGCCGGGTTTCAAGCCGCTGTTTTCGTAGGTCGGCAATAGGGCCGTGATTCGTGGCGTGTACTCATCGGTGATGAACGGGACCCTCAGATACCTGGCGGCGTTCGCCTGGATGTAGATGATGTAGCTCGAATAGGTGAGCTGCGCAATGAGTGCCCACGCGAGCAACACACCTAAAGCGGCGTATTGCAGCGTCGGCTTCTTCATAGGTTCAACTCGCGCGGAGCGGGCTTCGTTGGCGGCTGTACCCAAAGTAAATCAGTAAACCGATTATCAACCAGAAGACGAACGCGATCCACGCCATCACCGGTAGGCTAAGCATCAGCGCGAGACACGCGGCCAGCGAGATGATGGGCGTAACCGGGGAGAACGGAACCCGGAATGGGCGCGGCCGGTCCGGTTGCGTCCGCCTGAGAATCAGGACCCCGACCGACACAACCACAAACGCAAACAGAGTTCCGATGTTAGCGATATCCGCAAATGTCGCGATATCGAAAACACCTGCGGGTATGCCGACTGCCAGACCGGCGATCCAGGTGCTGATGTATGGCGTCTGATGTTTCTTATGAACTTTTGAAAACATATCCGGCAATAGCCTGTCCCGGGACATGGCGAACCAAACGCGGGCCTGCCCATATTGATAGACGAGCAGAGACGAAATCATACCCATCAGCGCGCCCACGGTCACGGTGAACCGCAGCCGATTCATCCCGATCGCTTGCAACGCATTCGCAACCGGGGCGGCGTTGTCGAGAGTTTTCCAACTCACGATCCCTGTCAACACAAGTGAAACCGAAGTGTAGAGAACCGCACAGATCAGGAGCGTTCCGATGATCCCGATGGGCATGTCCCGCTGCGGCCGCCGGCACTCCTCCGCAGCCGTCGAAACCGAATCGAATCCGATGAACGTAAAAAACACGATCGCGGCGCCCGTCAGAACGCCGGGAAAACCGTTCGGCATAAACGGATGCAGGTTCGAGGCTTTCACCGCATGCGCCGCTCCGAAAACGAACAGCAAAATCGCGGCGAGCTTCACGAGCACGATGAAATTATTCGCTCCTGCGCTCTCCCGGACCCCGCGCACCAGGAGCCAACTAAGCGCCATGACAATCAGCAGGGCGGGAACGTTGAACAGGCTGCCTGTGAAATGCAGATTCACGATCGGCGGCTCGGACAGGTACTGTGGCAGGTGAGCGCCGAACACGTAATCGCACATGACGTTGAAATAAGCGGAAAAGCCGACCGCCACTGTCATGTTCGAGACGGCGTATTCGAGAATGAGGTCCCAGCCGATGATCCAGGCGAAAATCTCGCCCATTGTCGTGTACGCATACGTGTATGCGCTGCCCGCCGTGGGGATGATGGACGCGAGCTCTGCGTAACACAGCGCCGCGAAACCGCAGGTGACCGCCACCAAAATAAAGGACAGCGAGAGCCCTGGACCCGCCCCCGGCCGTCCGATCACCGAAGCGGCAGCACGTCCATGCAAGATCCAATCGATCAAAGGCGCATTGATTGCCGACCCCGCGCCCATATGCTGCCCGGCAGCGGCCGTCCCCGTAACCGTAAAAATACCGGCCCCGATCACCGCGCCAATGCCGAATGCGATGAGACTGAGCGGCCCCAGCGTGCGCTTCAGCGTTTTGCCTTCGAGATGCGTCTCCGCAACCAGCTCATCGATGCTCTTGGTCTTCAGCAGTTGTGACATTTGGCTCGTGCTGCAGGTAATGCGCCAGTATAGCGGTTGTCCGCGCCCTGCTCATACCGCTTCGGGCTTGTAACGTTTTTACTTGTTATCTAGTCCGATTACGAGATTAGGGGTGCGATATGGGAAAATTCTCGCGGTTTTTGCCGGTTACCGTTTTGTTTTTGATCGCGATTCCGGCGCTGGCGCAGTTCAACGCCAGCCTGCAAGGAACAATTCAGGACCCAACCGGAGCGGTCATTCCGGGCGCGCATGTCAAGCTCCTGAACAACGGCACCCAGGCGACGATGGACACCACAGCCAATGGCCAGGGATTCTACCGTTTCAACCAGCTTCCGGCCGGCACTTACACGCTTACCGTTGATGCGCAGGGATTTCAAAGTTCCACCATCAGCAACATCGTGATCGTCGCCGATCGCCCGCAAAGTACAGATGCCACATTGCAGCCGGGGAAGATTGAATCGACGACCACGGTGACCGCAGAGGCGGCTCCCATGCTCCAGACCGCTGATGGAAGCGTGAGCGATACGATTTCGAGCGCGGCCGTCCAGGATCTCCCCACGTTCGGTCGTGATCCATATGAGTTGATTCGAACGGTCCCGGGCATTACGGGCGAAGGGGGACGCAACGGCACGGGGCTGGCGGTTACGCTCGGCAACACGTCCGGCCCAGGCGGATCGAACGCCGCGATTTTTCAAACCGAAAATCAGGTTCAGATCAGCTCGAGCGGCCAGCGTGTCGAGCAGAATGTCTATCTCATCGATGGCGTCACGGTCAACAGTCTCGGATGGGGCGGCGCCGCCGTAGTCACACCGAATTCGGAATCCGTCGCTGACATCACGGTCGTTTCTAGCGATTTCGCGGCGGAGGACGGCAGGGATAGCGGCGCCCACACCAAGGTGGATACCAAGAGCGGCACAAACCAGTTTCATGGAAGCGGCGTGTTCCGTTTCCAGGATCCGAACTTCAACGCGTACAACAAATGGGGTGGTCCGAACAGCGCGCTGCCTATCCGCGTGCAAAGCAACTTCCGGCAATACGCGGGCAGCGTTGGCGGCCCCATCCTCAAGAACAAATTGTTCTTTTTCTTGTCCTATGAAGGCCTACATAATAAAACGATCAACTACGGTCAGGGCTATGTGACGACCCCCCAGTACCGTGCGCTCGTCCTCGCCGACCGCCCGAATGGTCTTGTCGCGCGCGTATTTGCAACATCAAATGTGAATCCGCGGATTGTGTCCGTTTTGCCCACGAGTTGTGCGATCGCAGGCTTCGGCACGGCTTACTGCCGCGATGTTCCGGGAGGCCTAGATCTTGGTTCGCTTTCTCCGGGCTCCGGCCCGGGAGATCCTTACGTGGCGATTCCGGGCAATCCCGGATCAACAGGCGGGGGTTTCGACGGCATCCCAGACATGGAACTCGTGCAGTATTCTCAGCCCGGCGAGCAGATCGGGAATCAATACAACGGCCGCTTCGATTTCAATTTGAGTCCGAGCGACACACTCTTCTTCTCCACCTACATCACGCACGTGAATTCCGTCTCCTCAGATGCGGCCGCGGCGGCGGCGCCGGGTGCCGACCTGTATTTCAAGCCGACCAACACCGCGTACACAGCCGGGTACATCAAGACGATCAATCCGACGATGATCAATGAGCTCCGAGGGAATTTCACGCGTTTCGCGGAGAACGGGCTAACAGATAACAAAGGCATCAACTTCGGCATTCCAAGACTTCAGGTGGAAGCTTATCCCGGACCAGTCGGGAGGCCCGAGGTCGCCGGGGTCGCTCAAGGCGGCACGACTCCCGGCATTCTCGCGCAGAACACATATGAAGCGCGCGACACGCTTACCAAAGTCTGGGGTGCCCATACGGTGCGGTTCGGCGGCCAATTCCGATGGGAGCAGAACAACAACAACACGCTCGGCTCGAATCGTCCGCTCTACTCTTTCTCGGGGCTTTGGAATTTGGCCAACGATGCGCCGATCTTCGAGTCGATCTCCGCTAACGTGCAAAACGGCGGGCCTACAAATTCCGCGTTCTACTTCCGAGATCACACGTTTGCGGCCTTCGCTCAAGACGATTGGCACGTTTCCCCAAGCCTGACGCTAAACCTGGGGCTCCGATGGGAATACTTTTCACCTCTGACCGAAGCGCGAGGTCAGGCGTACAACATTTTCCTGAGTGCGACGGGCCCCGAGCCGCTTGCTAACGCCCAGGTGCGGAATGTCGGCCAACTTTGGAACGACAACTGGAAAAATTTCATGCCCAAGATCGGTTTTGCCTATGCGCCCGTGTCGCTGCAACAGAAAGTTGTGGTGCGCGGCGGATTTGCGATCGCGTACAACGAGCAGAATGGGAACATTTTCGCCAATACTCGGCAAGACAATCCCAATAACTTCGGCTTCAATCTGTGCTGTGGAACAGCGCTCCCTCCGGTCGGTTTTGCGTCACCCTTTGCCGGGGGGGAAATCCAGTTCAATCTGGGTAACGGCACAAGCCCGAACAGCTATCCGGCAAACCCGTTTCTCGCGACCGGGATCAATCCTGCTAGCGGAACGCCAAATTCCCTTGTTCCGGGCACGCCGCCGCCCGCCATCCAAGTTTACGGAGCTTGGCCGAATACGCCAGATGCATACACATACTTGTATTCGTTCGAAACGCAAGTGCAACTGGCGAGAAGCGTCGTTCTCACAGTGGGATATCAAGGCGCAGTGAGCCATCATCTTGTAAGGCTATTCGATCAAAACTTTTTGTATCCAGCTTCGGCTGGCGGGCTGGGACCATATTTTTCAGACTCCTTCTTTGCCACGCCCGATGTGAATTCCTCATACAACGGAATGAACGCTCACATCGTGAAGCAGTTCTCTCGCGGATTTTCTATCGACGCAACCTATACCTGGAGCAAGAGCATCGATATGCTGTCGGCGGAAGGCCCCGGCGCGCAAACGAACCAGACCGATCCCGTGCACGCGCAGACCACAGAATACGGCCCTTCCGACTTCGATGCACGGCATCGCTTCACTGCCAGTGGCCTGTGGACCCTCCCCATTTTCACCAAGAACAAGGGCCTACTCCATACCTTGCTGGGTGGCTGGCAGGTTGGCGGCATCGTTACCGCCTACTCCGGATTCCCATGGACGCCGGTGACCGGAAACCAAGCCTCGGTCGCCCCCGTAGCGGGCGCGAATACGATCAGTCCGACTCGCCCCGTCGGCTACTTCGGGAATGCCGGAGACAACTACTCGAATACCTGCTTCCAAAACGGCTGTAATTTCGGCGGAACGAGCCAGACGTCCGTCATCAATGGTCTTACCTACTTTGATAACAGCCATGCGGGACCTCCCGGAATCGGCAGAAACTCCTTACGGGGCCCGCATTTCTTCTCGACCGACGCGAGCTTGGCGAAACAATTCGCGGTGCCGTGGCTCGGCGAGTCCGCCGGGCTCGAGTTCCGAGGATATGCCTACAACGTGTTCAATCAACTGAACCTGACGCCGTTCTACTTTAACGATTCGGATACCCACGTTGAAAGCGGAAATTTTGGACGCCCCGCCAGCGCGCTCTCCGGCCGGTCCATCGAGTTGCAGGTACGGCTGACTTTCTAGCGTTTTCGTCCTATACTTAAGAAATACTTGCAAGTGGAAGACATAGCTGTGGCCGCTGCAGCCGGCAACGCACTGCCCGTCCGGCTTCATCTAAAGTTTTAGGGGTCTTAAGCCGTAGAGATTATTGAGCGCAGTGAGCCGGAACGACCTTAATTTTTCGCGTCGCGAGTTCTTCCTTTCAGCCGCCGCTGCCGCTCTATTCGCGCGCGACGCCGCCGGCAGAATCGTGCTTCCGCCCACCGCGCCCGCGCTCAAGCCGGATGAGCAGAAGTTCCTGGACGATTACGCCAAACGCTGCTTCCGATATTTCTGGGAGCAGTCGAACCCGCACACCGGATTGTGCATGGACCGTGCCCGCATGAACGGCGATCCCTCCGGCGGGAACGTCGGGAGCGCCGCTTCTACGGGATTCGGCCTCACCGCCGTGTGTATTGGCGCATCTCGCGGCTGGATCTCGAAAGCGCAGGCGCGCACCCGCGTCGCCGCCACGCTGCATTTTCTCTGGGCTCGCGCCGTTCATGATCACGGCTGGTATTACCACTTCATGGACGCGAGCACCGGTGTCCGTAGAATGAACTGCGAAATTTCGAGCGTCGACACCGCTTTCCTCCTGGCCGGCGTTCTCACGTCTGCGGAATACTTCTCCACCGATCGCGAGATCAGGCTGCTTGCGAAGCAGATTTTCGAGCGCGTGGATTTCACCTGGATGCTCGCCGGCAACCCGCTGTTACTTTCGCATGGCGTCCAGCCTGGCTCTGGTTTTATCAACTTGCGCTGGAGCTCTTACAGCGAGGCTTCTATCCTCTATCTGCTCGGAATCGGGGCGCCTCGCCGGCCACTTTCACCGGACAGTTGGTACGCCTGGTCGCGCCCTAAAATCACGTACGATCGCTGGACGTTCGTCACCGGCGGAGCTCTATTTACTCACCAGTTCTCGCACGCCTGGATCGATTTCCGCCATCAGATCGACGGCGATCCGTCGAACGTCGACTATTTTTTGAATTCGCAAATCGCCACATTTGCCCATCGCGATTTCTGCATCAGCTTACGATCGCGATACGGCGATTACGGACCAAACATGTGGGGCATCACCGTCTCCGACAGCCCCACAGGATATGTGAGTTGGGGCGGTCCACCGTATGACGGTCCGATCAACGGCACCCTCGTCCCCTGCGCCGCGGCGGGATCGCTAATGTTTGCGCCGCAGATCTGTTTGCCGGTGCTACAAGCCATGCACGACACCTATGGCGATAAGGTCTATCAGCGTTACGGTTTTACCGACGCGTTTAATCCGAACTGGAACGACAAAAAGCTCTGGGTGAATCAGGACGTCATCGGCATCGATGTCGGCATTGCTCTGTTGAGCATCGAAAATCTGCTCACGGGTAACGTTTGGCGCTGGTTTATGAGAAACCAATACATCCAGACCGGCATGGAGCGTGTCGGATTCCAGTTGTCAACGCCGGGCATCAAGATTCGGGAAACGAAAGTCGCCAATCGCCGGGCGTAATTCGCCGGTACCTATTTGTTGGCGTACTCGAATTTCACGAGTCCATTGCGATAATCGAGCGTCAGCCGAAAAAGGTACAGCACTGGAAACCCAAGAATTCCATCCATCCGGACTTCCTCATGCTCCGGAGAGTTGTTCAGGTTGAAAGAAGTCAAACCGAAATTTCGTTGCTGGAAACGCGCGAACTGAATCAGCGCCTTATCCACCTCGAATACGTCCTTCACGTTTCCGGAGACGCCCTTTACCCGCATGAAATTATCCGTGTGTATCTTGGTCGACAGGCGCGCGAACGTCGAATCCACGGTCGACATGCCACCGCCCGTATCGATCAGAAATAATCCGACACTCTTTCCGTTCAGCGCGGTCGGCACCATAAGTCGATGTCCGAAGCGGAAGACCGGCGTGAAATCTTTCTCCTCTGGCGCAATCACGCGGTCGTATCCCTGCGGATTCGGCTCGCGCTCGGGCTGAGGCGTGAGGTGCAATTTCATCTTCTGGAAATCGATCTGAACGATATATCCCGCGAAGACGTCCGCGCCCAGAAGGCCGTCATCGTCGCCGGCGACGCGCGCCTTTCCTTCTGTGACCGCGATCGAACACGCCTTGAATTTAAGCGGTCCGATATCGCAGGAATCGGCGACGGCAAAGAACATCTTCCGCGTGCCAGCATCTCCGACTCCCCATGCTTCGGTCGACCCTAAATGGGCCAAGTCCGCCTTGTCGGCCGCCGTTTGCCGAATGACGATGCCGTGAGCCCCAGTGTCGAGAAGCATTTTCAGTGGGCGACCGCCATTGAGCCGCAGCGCCACTCCCACCCCTCTTATGTGTCCTGCATCGTAGAGTAGCGGGAGTAATGGAATCGTCGTCGCTGTGTGTTCCCCATCGAGCTCAAACAATTTTCGGCCATTCAGCTCCTCTGCTACTTCCACGTGGTTCTCACGATCCCGATCCGCGTGCTTATAGAACCACGGATGTTCTTTAACGAACGCATCGAAAATCTCCTTGCGTCTCTCGGGAACCAGGTATCCGAGCCAGGCCCGCGTGATCAGCGCATCATCGGGGTCGATCTGATGGGCTTGCAAGCAGAGGAGCCTCGCGGTGCGGTACAGCGACGCTGCGCGGCAGAGCCGGTATAAACCGAAAGCCGCGCGGGGTGTCTGGTCTTTAATCTTTACCGCGCTCCTAAATAACTTCTCAGCAGCGCCCATGTCGCCCATGTAGAAGGCAAACTCGCCACGGGCGGCCAAGACTTCGGGCGATTGAGGGAAATCTCTCTCATCGGCTGCGGCTGCGTCCGCTGCCGCTTCAACCCGTCCTTCGTAGACCAGCGCTGAAAGCAAAGCCGCGCGAAGCACCGGATCATTCGGCGTTTTCGCGACGCTGGATTGAAGCTGTGGAATCGCCGTCTCGTAATCGCCGGCGCGATAAGCTGTGAGCCCGTCTACGGGGTCTGCGGCCAGCAAAGTCCCTGCGGCCAAGATGCTGGCGAGGAGAAAGGCTTGCGACAGGGTCGACATAACCCCCGCTTCATGTTAGCGTTTACGCTGACCCTTAATCAACTTCTTTACTTTTTTCTTGTTCGATCCTCGCGCTACGCCCGACGCGCGCTTCGCCTTCGGAGCAGCTTTTTTTCGTGCTGCCCGCTTCAGCCGCTTGCGTTCTTCTCTATCTTCAACGTGCTTGGTGTTCATTCGTCGATTTTGATTCCTGCGAATTTTTCCACGATCTTCTTCAATCCATATCCCGGGAAACTGATAGTTAGTTTCGCATCCTCGCCCTCGCCCTCTCGGCGCAGCACCGTTCCCCGGCCGTATTTCGGATGTTGTATCACTGAGCCGGACCGGACTCCGCGTGCATTCGAGGGGCGGCTGTTCGACGGTCGGGTTGCCGGAGATGGCACAGGCGAACGCGGCGTCGCGTCCGAACTCGGAGCAGGCCGCCGTGTAAATCCTGAAGGGGGCGGCATACCGCGGTCTGCGAAAAACTGTGCAATGTTGTCCACCGAATTGAATGTGCGGCCGGTATACAAGTTGCGCTTCACGGATTCCCGCACATCGTGCTGCTCCGCATACAGATCCACGTCCTCGGTATGTGGTTGCCGATGGGTCGAGAGGTTTTCACGCAGGCTCGAGGGAATTTCGTTCAGGAACCGGGAGGGCAGGGAGATCTCCGGCTGTGCTCCTCCAAACCTGCGGCGGAACCGCGCCCAACTGACATACAGCCGTTTTTGCGCGCGCGTCATTCCCACATAGCAGAGCCGGCGCTCCTCTTCCATCGCCGCTTCCGTGTTCAATGACCGGCTGTGCGGAAACATGCCTTCTTCCAGGCCCGCCAAAAACACGTTCGCAAACTCTAATCCCTTCGCGTTGTGAACCGTCAGAAGCGACACTGCCGCATGCTCATCGAGCGTGTCGCTCTCCGACACCAACGCGGCATGATCCAGAAATTCGGCCGCGCTCTCGCCGCGCTCGGCAGCTTCGGCGGCCGCGCTTACTAACTCTTCAACGTTGGCCAGGCGCGATTCCGATTCGGGCGTCGCATCGTTTTTCAACATGCTCCCGTAGCCGGTCTTTTCGAGAATTTCGCGCAGTGCTTCATGCACGGGCTTGGTAGCGGCGACGTCGCTGAGCGCGTTGTAAAGACCCAAAAACGCTCGAATCGCCGCCTCCGCTCGCGTCGGAAAGCGTTTCTGTTCGAGCATCTGCGGGAGCGCGTTCCACAAGCTCGTTCCGTGTTCGAGCGCATACTGCTCCACCTGCTCGACCGTGCTCTTGCCGATGCCGCGCGCGGGCGTATTGATGATCCGCAGAAGGCTGATGGAATCCTGCGGGCTGAGCAATATTTTGAGATACGCGAGCAAATCTTTAACCTCGGCGCGCTGATAAAAGCTGAATCCGCCCACTACGAGGTATTTGCGGCCATACCGCCGCAAGGCTTCTTCAATCTGCCGCGATTGCGAATTTGTTCGATACAACACGGCGGCTCGCTCGCCCGGATTTCTCGATAAGAGGCGCTCCACGGTATCCGCGATAAACAGCGCCTCGTTTTCACCGCTGGGCGCCTCGTAATACCCAATCTTCGGTCCTGCATCGGAAGTCGTCCACAGCCACTTGCCTTTGCGCTCTTTGTTATGGGCGACCACCGCGCTCGCAGCTTCGAGAATGTTCTTGGTCGAGCGGTAATTCTGCTCCAGCCGGATTACCACCGCATCCGGATAGTCCCGTTCGAAGTCAAGAATGTTGCGGATATCCGCGCCGCGCCAGCCGTAAATCGATTGATCTTCGTCACCGACAACGCATATGTTGTGGCGTGCTTCCGTCAGCAAGCGCATCAGGTCATACTGGCTGCGGTTCGTGTCTTGATACTCGTCGATCATGACGAATTCATACCGGCGGTTATAGAGTTGTCGAAGCGCGTCATCGTGGCGTAGCAGGCGCACGGATTCGAGCAGCAAATCGTCGAAATCGAGCGCGTTCGCCCGCCGAAGCTGCTCTTCATACTGTTCGTATACTTTTGCAAGCCGCGTCAGCTTCGCATCTGTGGCCGCTTTGTACCAGTCCTGCGGCGTTTCTTGATGGCTCTTCGCGTGACTGATGCGCGAGAGCATCGCCCGGTACTGCATGAATTTATCATCAAGGCCCAGGTGCTTATAAATCCCTTTGAGCAACGACACTTGATCGTCGTCGTCGTAAATGGTGAAACGGCGCGTGAAGCCATTCCGAATCTCGGCGAGCGATTCTCCATCCCGCCGCAGAAGCCGTACGCAAAATGAGTGAAACGTCGAAACCAGCGGCGTGTTCGACGCGTGAGTCTCGCCCAGCAGGTCTCTCACGCGCTGCCGCATCTCGTCTGCCGCTTTGTTCGTAAACGTTACCGCCATGACTCCCGGCCCGGGAATCCGATGCGCTTCGATCAGGTGCGCAATCCGATGCGTGATCACCCGCGTTTTTCCGCTTCCCGCTCCGGCCAGCAGCAAGAGCGGACCTTCCGCATGGCTGACTGCCTCGCGTTGTTGCGGATTGAGGCCTGCGAGAAAATCCATCGATTGAAATGCGCGGAAGTGCTCTCGGATTTACAACGCAGAGCTGGTACGGCGCTTCGATGGCGAAGTGCGAAGCGCGCTCCGTGCGGCTGAGTTCAACAATCAGCAAGAGCTGATCGAAGGATTAAGCACCGGCGTTCAAGAGCGAGCTGGAAAAGCTCAAGAAGAAGCGCAGTTCCACCCGGCAAGAGATCAAGCCGGGTGATCCGCAGGTGCTCAAAATCGTCGCGACCCTCGACGCAAGTGAACTGGACGAGAGCTAGGGCGGAAAATCTCGACACTGCGCGGACGAGTTAAGCAACTCGAGGAACAGTTGCAAGCGGCGGTATATCGCACTGTAAGGATCGCAGCGCAGCCCGGCGCTGAGCGCAGCCGAAATCGCTGCTGCTCAAGCACTCGAAGCTGGAAACACCCGTCCCGCGGAGGCTCTGCTGAATCGGCAGGGTCAGAAGAAGGCAGCGCAGATAGGCGCTCCTGGGGTGGAAGATGCGCGCCAGCGGAGCGCGGGCTGCCGAGCTGGCTCGCGAGCAGGGTGCGCTCGCCATGCCTAGCGGGTTCCTAACGCGTGCGCGGGGAGTGCTTTCAGAATAGCAACCAGCCGCGCGTTCCCAACGTCCGCAACATCCGTCTATTAGGCTAAAGACAACGGCCGCGCCCCGAATCGATGCCTCGACGAGTTCTCTCCGCTTTTGCAGTCCTCATTTCGGTTTTCGTGCTCGCGGGCGCGTCGCGCAAAATCGGTAACGACCCAGCCTTTGGCCACATCGATGCCATCGTCCGGTCGCTTGCGGAAATCAGCGGTTTCTCCGAAAAGCACCCAGTCCCCTGCGGACGCATGTCTAAGGGACAGCTCCGGCACTTCCTGAACAAGCGCATCAAAAAAACCATCAAGCCCGAGGAGATCTATGCTGACGAGTTGTCTTTGAAAATGCTTGGATTGGTTCCGCAAGACTTCGATCTCCGCAAATCCACCATCGACTTGCTGACCGAGCAGGCAGCCGCGTTCTATGATTACGACGAAAAGAAGCTGTTCCTGCTCGAGGATGCCTCGTTCGAAGAGGAGACCACCACTCTCGCGCACGAGCTTGCCCACGCCCTCGCCGATCAGCACTTTAATCTCGACAAGTTCATGGACGAGACATCCGCCAGCGACGATGAAGATCTGGCCCACACAGCCGTCGTTGAAGGTCAGGCCTCGTGGCTGATGATCGCCTACGATTTGAAACAGCAAGGACAACCGCCTGTGCCTACTCCGCACGCGCTGGAGTCGGTGGTCGATTCAGGCGCTGACCCGATGACGGAATTTCCCGTGCTTCGAAAATCGCCGCTCTACATTCGCGAATCGCTTCTGTTCCCGTACACCCAGGGCACGCTGTTCTTCGATGCCGTTTACAGGAAGCTGGGGAAAGAAGCGTTCTCGGTGGTGTTCGAAGATGCACCGGTCGATTCGGCGCAGATCATTCACCCCGAGCGTTACTTTGCTCATCAGAAGGCGGCGCAGCCCGAGCTTCCGAAGCTGGCGCTGAAGGAACCCGCGGAAGAGCTCACGGACGGTTCGGTGGGCGAGTTTGACCACCAGATCCTGCTTGAGCAATACGTCAGCGACGCAGAGGGTAAGGCGTTGGCGCAACATCTGCGAGGAGGGGAGTTCCGGATTTACGAGGTTGGAAAGAGCCGCGCTCCGCTGCTTGAATACGCATCCCAGTGGGATTCCGAGGGGCAGGCCGCGAGCTTCTTCGCCGACTATAAAAGAGTTCTGCGGGCCAAGTGGCATCACTGTGAGGCTTCAACCGCGACCCGAGCCGTCTTCGCAGGCACCGGTGACAACGGCTACTTCGTCACGCACCTCGAAGGGGATACGGTCACCAGTATCGAAGGACTGGAACAATCCGCGGATTGGCAAAAGCTGCTCCAATGAGTGTCGTGGGCTACTTTCAGGGTTTTGGGCTTGAGCCCTCGGCATTAAGAATGTCAGGCTAGGGCTATGCCGAAGCGTTTGAGCACACCAAAGAGAGCCAGAGACATAAACCGACTTGCGCACCAACTGGTTGAGGAGTCCAGACGCGAGAAGGCTGCGGTCCGAACCGCCGCTACACTCGTTTGACGAATGCGTTCAGCAAGAAAGTCGAGAACCACTCGGCTGCGGTTGCGCTCGGCTATTTCGTAGACAACTTCATCAAGATTCACCGCACGTTGCGCGTCACTCCTGCAATGGCCGCTGGCGTCGCAGATCGGCTGTGGGAAGTGTCGGACTTGGTAGCGTTGATCGAAGCCGAAGAGCGGGAGTTGAAAAGAGCCGCGCAGCGCGTGTTCCTTCTACTGAAGTTCATGAGCCCGCCTTCTTGGCTGCCGTTGCCGCGCTCTTCATGCTGCTGTTTATCTGCGTCCACACTTTCTTTTCATTTCCGCCCGCCTTTGACAATAGGACTATAGCCGCAAACGCGAGCAGGGCAAGCAGCAACGAATACTCGACCAGATCTTGACCGCCTTCGTCTTGAAGAACCCTGAGTACAGAGGACATCTTGATCTCCCTACTTAGGTAATCGGTTGTACGAGGGCCGGGCTTTAGAAGGGCAACGTTTCAAAGTAGCCCACGACCCCAATGAGGTGATTTCGATACACTGATCACTGTGGACCTCCTTCGTATGAAGATTCTGGCCAGTGCCGTTTCCTTGTGTCTAGCAACATCCCTGGTTGCCGCCGATACCGCGTCTCTTCGTAAAGCCCCGGAGCTCGCCATTGACGTTCCGAATCAAGGGCAAAAGCTGCTCAGCTCGTATCGCGGCAAAGTTGTGGCGCTCGAATTCATTTTCACCACGTGCCCGCACTGCCAGGCCTTTTCGAGAATGATGACCAAGGTGCAACAGGATTACGGCCCGCGCGGGCTGCAGGTATTGGCCGTGGCGATCAACGAGAACGCCGATCTGCTGGTCGAGAATTTCGTCAAAGATTATCAAGTGAATTTCCCGGTCGGCTGGGCGCCCCGAGATCAGATGCTCGCGTTTATGGGTTACACCTCGGCGCGGTTTGTGGTGCCGCAATTAGCGTTGATCGATCGTCAGGGAGTGATCCACTATCAAACCACCGCGCTTGAAACCGATCAGTGGAAGCAGATCATGAACGAGCAATCGATTCGCCAGCACATTGAGGAGTTACTTTCGGAAAGCGGTTCCAACTCGACCAAGGTGGCCGCATCGCGGAAAGCTCCCCAGCGTTAATTCACACATGCGCCCGTAGCTCAGCCTGGATAGAGCGTTTGCCTCCGGAGCAAAAGGTCGTAGGTTCGAATCCTACCGGGCGTACCAAAATTTTCTGCGTAAGCTGTTGCATCCCATAAAGCTGCCCAGTACGGTCACGAGATTCTCCGGTTCCGCAAATTAGGCCGAGTTGGGCCAATTTGGGCCACTTTTTCCGGCTTAGGTGGCCCAAAAGGGGGCCTGGGCCACCCCCTCACTGATCTTTCCCGTCCTCATATTCAAGCAGCATTTTTCCAGCTCTGGTCCGGGTGTATGCACCTTGGAATACCAGTCCATGGCGCGATCCATGTCGGCCTGGGCTGGATGGACGTAGCGCATCAGCAAACTAAGATCGGCATGGCCGAGAATCTTGGCGAGCAGAGGTAGCGAGCCGCCAGCCAACGCAAAAGCCTGGCAAAGGTGTGCCGCATATCGTACAGCCGGCGCTTGACCGCGGATGCGCCATTCGTTGAGCCAATCGTCGCCGCCGGCATACGTCACGATGTAAGTTGCTAATGCGCCTGAGAGAGGCTTCTCGACAGAGTAGTTTGCACAAGGACTAGCGATATAATATCGCCTACCGGGCGCGCTTGTTAGACTGCCGAGTCGCAGCAGCAACGTATAAATGAAAACACCGCGGATATCGAGGCTTTCGGGGACGCTCCGCCCATTGCGAGGAGCACGGCATCGTAAGTGCGCACCAGCTCGTCCGCGCCTATGTCAGTCCCGACGTGCACGCCGGATCGAAATTCGATGCCCTCGGCTTGAAGCTGCTCAAGACCAACGCGGAAGCCTCGTCCGCACAATCCCAGGCCGATTCGGAACCCGCAATTCGAAACCATTATGCCAAAGATTATCCCAAAGGATGATTGCACGCTGAGGTAGTACCGCCAAATGTCGATATTCAAGAACTTGTTTAAACGTAACCATGTCCAGGAAAGTCCCAACTGGCAACCACTGGAGGAGCGGATTGGAACACAGAACCGCGGAGATTTTGCGCTAACGCGTCGTTCCGGTCGAAACATCTACAAACATCTGTCGACGGGCATCGGGATTTGTCTCGGGGACGATGGGCGCTGTTATACTTTTCGAAACGGCGCTTATGAGCCCGCAGACTTCGCCAAAGAATGGCAACGCATCCACGACAAACTGGAAGCGAACAGAAAGGCAGAACAGGAACTAGAAAGGAGGAGACGAGAACAAGCAATCGCGAACAATACAATTCATTTCTGTTTTGTCTGCTGCAAAAACGGAGGCGTTGTAAGAGGCCTTTATCAAGAACTCTCGTCTCATACACCGACTCTTCTTGTTTCATCAGGCGCGCGAATGGAGGACGTCGGGCATTACGTAGTCGGGGAAGACACTCGTAAGCTAATCCGATCCGCAGGCGATACCGTTCCGTGGAGAGGCACACTTTTTTTGGGCGATCAAGCGCAAGCAACAGAGACATCACTTGATCTACTCACTTGGATTAACCCGGGATCTCACATTTTATTTGCTTCAGCAAAAGGCCCCATGCTCGACAAGTTGCGTGCCATATACAACGAAGTACTCTCGCAAGCCCTCAATCAGATGATTCTTCCGTTTCCAATGTTTGTAACTCAGAGTGCGGTGACGAAGCAGGTCATCCTTGATTCTCTGAACATAAGTGACCGGCCTAAACGCCCTGGCCGAAGTGAAGCGTCTACAAACAATTTGACCCCGGGAGAGGGAGCTGACTGACCACTCAGTTCAACCGCGGAGCCATTTGAGACATTCACGGCGTCATTGTTTTCGGAGACCATGCCGCTGACCTGCTCCCGGAAATCCGCAACCGTCTGACGCCGAATCCGCAGATGAATGCGACGTGCCGTGCGCCGCTGCTTCCGCTGCCGATGCCGGTCCGCTTCCAAAATGGCGTCGATAAAATCTTCACCCGACCCACAACTACGGCCATTTTCCGTTCCTGCCTCCTGCGATCCGGATGCCGAGGATCGGGTAATGCCTTGCGCACTATTCGCCGGCCATTCCCAACTCGTTTCCGAACCCGCGAATCGTTCCGGCCCGTGCCGGTACTCCCGGCCGATCTGGTGGATGACCCGACCTTCCTTCTCTCCAGCAGGTCCTCGGTTTCGGGCTCATCGCCCGGACCGTCGCACGATGACTTCTCGCTCCTTGACGAATCGTACCGCTGAAATAGGCCGCACGCGAACTGGACATGGAATAGCTACTCAGCGCGTTCACTCGGACGTTCACATTCGCGTTTGACGGTAATCTTTTTGGCTTAGGGCTATGCTGACGCGCGTGTGGTATAAATCCTCGCTAATGAGCTCCTGGAAGCGATCCCAACGACGCGAAGCAGAACGGCAGCGATTCCAGCAGCAGCGCCTGCAACGAACCGGGCTGTACGGCCTCGTGCGACATCGGTCCTATCTCGGATGGAGGTCATTTTCTTGGCGATCGGCCTACACTCGCGCGCCTGGCCTGCATTGGTAACAGCAATGGTGCCTCCGAGCCTTGCTGCGCGGCTGATCCCGGGAGTGTATTAGGCATTAACCTCATGGCGCGCCTCCGAGTGGACCACTCTCCTCCTGCGGACGAGAAGAGGGAATGAATCCGCGGCACAAGAAACAAGGGTGTCACCTATTTACGGTGTTATCATTTCGCGGGCGTAGCATGGCGTTCCACAACCTGGACCAGCATCTTCATCGCTCTTCCCACCCGAGCACGATGTCCTGTCGCACAGAGGTCGAGGAGCAGACCCCGGATCGCAGCGAGCAGCAGTGGCTGAAAACACTCCCCACGTGAGCTTCAGCGGATGGATTCTTGCCGCTCCTCACTTCCATCTACCATCGACCAAAATTACGCTGGTCTGCGCAGTCTACTCGTGGCTTCATAAAGAGACGTTCGCGAATGTCCGCCCGTCACCAAAAAACATTCAGATAACGAATTGTTGTGTCAGTTCCTTACCATTGTCACGATCGTTGATGCTGTCATAATGGCGTCCACAGACGCAGTATGCCTCTGATTGTTTTCCTCCGAGGGGTCAACGTCGGAGGGCACCGGACATTTCGCCCAAGCATACTCGCAAGCGACCTGGCCGTCTATGATGTTGTGAACGTCGGCGCTGCAGGAACATTTGTCGTTCGAAAACCTGGGTCGCGCACGAAGTTCCTTGCTGAACTGCGCCGGAAGCTGCCGTTTGAAGCGGAAATAGCACTTTGTGACGGCCGCGATCTTATCCGATTGGAGATGGAAAGTCCGTTTGGAACCGAGCCATCACAGCCGGATGTGGTTCGATTTGTGAGCATTCTGTCGAGAGCCAGTCAGAATAAGCCTTCCCTTCCGATCGCATTTCCGGCAGGTGAGGAGTGGTTTGTACGAGTCATGGGCTCGAAAGATCGCCTTGTGTTCGGAGTATACCGGCGCCACATGAGGACAATCGGATATCTTGGCCGCATCGATCAACTCTTCGGTGTGCCGGCAGCAACACGCAGTTGGAGCACCATGCTTTCAGTGCTGCGGATATTGAAAGACTACGAGCAGGTGAGCAAGAGAACAACGGACGGTGTATCTAAGAAGCGCAACGGATGAGCTTCTTCTGGAGTGCGCAAAGGGCACGATGTTCTCGATGCACGAGAGATTCCGAGGACGTACTAAGCGGAAGTTGCCCAGGGTTTGTCAACAGCATCCAAGGTTAAACGAGTAACACAGCCCCGGCGTGATAGACTGATCCGACATGGCGCATCTCCTTGAAGAGGGCGATCAAGCGCCGGATTTCGATCTCACCAACGACGAGGGCGCACCGTTTCAGCTCTCCAACCTTCGCGGTAAGAAGATAATTTTGTATTTCTACCCGAAGGCCGACACTCCGGGCTGCACAACCGAAGCCTGCGAGTTTCGAGCGGACGTACAGAAGTTTGGTTCCGCCGACACGGTCGTCGTAGGCATTTCACCGGACTCTTCCCGCGAACAGGCGAATTTCAAGAATAAATTCAATTTGCCATTTACGCTCCTTGCCGACGACGAACATCGGGCTGCGGAAGATTACGGCGTGTGGAAGGAGCGAACCATAGAGGGAAAGAAGATGATGGCAGTCGAACGCACGACCTTCTTGATCGACGAAGGCGGCGTTATTAGGAAGATCTTCCGAAACGTGAAGCCGGAAGGGCATGCAGCAGAGGTTTACAACTCTGTGCGGCGAATGCTGGGCAATTAACTTTCCTGGCGGCGAACACAAAGCACATCGAACGTGAAAATTCTCGCTGGTGGATGTGCTTTTTTTGATCCGACGAATGATCATCTCGCCATGCGCGGGAACTGGACGTCGACTCCCCGCATCGGCAAGGCTACTGGAGCAAAGTATGTTAGCCAGACAATTAACCGCTACGCGACGGGTCGATCCGCCGCAGTCGTAAATCCCTTTTCCGAAGAAGTGCTCTATGTAGTCGAAGGCGAGGGGACGTGCTATATCGACGGCTTCGCATACGACTTACGACCAGGAACTGGCGTTTTCATTCCCATCGGATCGGAGTACAGCATCGAGAACCCAGGCATCATACCCTTGCTGATCGTAAGCGCGTGCTGTCCGGAGGATCCAAATCGAACCATTCGCGACGAATCTCGTGTTAGCGCCTCTGGCGAAAAGCCGAGACTCACGGTTCATGAGACAGATCGCGCGAAGCTGCCAGCCACGACAGGTCGCGAATTTTGCCTTATGGTGGACAAAGATCTAGGTTGTAAACAAGTCACTCAATTTGTCGGATGGATCCCACCGAGTTCCGCGCCGTTTCACTTTCACACGTATGAAGAAGCAGTGTTTGTCCTCGGCGGTCATGGAACGTTACACGTTGAAGATGACGTTTGCTCATTCGGCCCGGGCACCAGCATCTACCTTGCTGCGGGCGTTAAACACTGCTTGGAAAACCCTGGGCCTTCACCTCTGCGTGTTTTAGGGGTTTTTTATCCGTCAGGCAGCCCTGCGGCAGCCTACCAGGAATAGACATAATGCCAAAGCTGCGCAGGGGCTGTTTAATGGAGCAACGACAGGGACTGCCTTGGCTAATCGAAGGCCTGCTCTTTTTACAGCCAACGATTCACACGCCTGCAAGACACCCGACGGTGCAGGCGCTATGCGGGCGATGACATGAGAAAACGGGATTGCCCCTCGCGTCGAACGCAAGATTTATGTAGAAGTTGAAGTTTCCCCAATCCGACGGCGAACGGATGTATACTGCCGGGCGATGGAATGGTCAAAACGATTATTCCTGCTTACGTAATGCGACCTCTTCGGTATTCCATCAACGTCACTTTGGACGGGTGCTGCGATCATCGTGCAATATTCGCGGACGAAGACTTGCATCGTCACGCGGTCGAGAACCTCGACCGGGCCGATGCTCTCCTCTTTGGCCGGGTGACCTACGAAATGATGGAGGCAGCGTTCCGGCCGCCGGCGCGGACGGGAGCGAGGCCTGATTGGATGGAACCCTTCGCCCGGACGATCGACGCGGCAAAGAAGTACGTCGTTTCGAGCACCTTGGACCGGGTCGGTTGGAACGCGGAGCTCGTACGCGGGGATCTGGGGAAGGCCGTTCAGCAGCTCAAGCGGGAGGCGGGTAAGGGACTGCTCGTGGGAGGCGTGAAGCTCCCGCTGGCGTTGGCGGAGCTGGGATTGATCGATGAGTACGAGTTCGTGGTGCAGCCCAGGCTAGTGGGCCATGGGCCCACGTTGTTCGCGGGGCTATCGAAGTCGATGTCGACTTGAGGCTCATGAGCCGGCTGGAGTTCGGCTCGGGGGCAGTGGCGATGCGGTATGAGCCGAGAAGGTAGCCATCGGGCGTCAGCCATTCCCTGCAGCCCCATACTGAGGAGTTTTTCGAGCATGGGTTCTTCCAGTTCGCGTTTACGATTCCGCAAATAACGCCGGACTAGAGAACGTGGTGGCTGCGTTGAGTCAGCCAGCAAAATAAGGTCAACTGGGCAGGGAATCGATCTCCCGCACCCGCGCGTTGAGGAACTCCCGTTCAACGGGATTGGTTGCAAGTGCGGCCGCACGGCGATACGCTTCCATCGCCTCGGCACGCCGCCCGAGCCGCCGAAACAAGTCGGCCCGCGCGGCATGGAAAAGGTAATACTCATCGAGTGAGGCGGCAAGCGCGTCCATCTGCTTCAGGCCTTCCTCCGGGCCGGTGCTCATGGCCACGGCAGCGGCGCGATTGAGCGCAATCACCGGCGAAGGATTCCATCTAAAAAGAGCTTCGTATAGCGCGGCAATCTGAGCCCAGTCGGTTTCCCCGGGCGTACTTGCCTGGGCGTGCAGAGCCGCGATCGCCGCCTGCACCTGATACGGCCCGGGCTGCCGCATGCCTAACGCTCGTTCGACAAAAGCGAGACCCTCCGCAATTGCGCCCCGGTCCCACAGCGAGCGATCCTGTTCCTCTAACGTAACCAATGCGCCTTCGCGCAACCTCGCCGCACGGCGGGAATTCTGAAGCAGCATCATCGCCAGCAGGCCGAAGTTCTCCGCCTCGCCTGGAAGCAGTTCGTATAACAGACGGCCGAGCCGGATCGCTTCTGCGCACAAATCCTCACGGATCAGGTTATCGCCCGAGCTTGCAACGTAGCCCTCATTGAAGATTAGATAGATTACTGCTTGCACCGCCGCCAGCCGCTCCTGCAGGCGGTCTGGGCCCGGCACTTCGTACGGAATCCGCGCTTCCTGAATCTTTCGTTTTGCACGTATTAGACGTTGCGCCAGCGTGGGCTCGGGCAACAGAAACGCCCTGGCGATCTCCACAGTCGTCAAACCGCCAAGTGTTCGCAGGGTCAGCGCGACCTGAGCCTCCGGGTTGAGCGCCGGGTGACAGCAGGTGAAGATCAGGCGCAGCCGGTCGTCTGGGAAATGCATAAATTGCTCCTCCTCGGGCGCGGAGAAAGCGGAAGCGGCGGACTCGATCTGATACCGCAGCGCATCCTGTTTCTCACGGCGTGTGCGATCCCTCCGGCCGGCATCGATCAGCTTCCGGTGCGCGGCGGTTGTCACCCATGCCCCGGGATTCGCAGGAACGCCGCTTTCACGCCAGGAGACGAGCGCCGCGGCAAAGGCCTCCTGCATCGCTTCCTCTGCGCGATCAAAAGACCCCGAGATGCGGATGAGGCTGGCGATAATCCGCCCCGATTCCTCCCGGAACACGGCTTCCGCCAGCGAACGGACGTCAGCCATCCCGCGGCAGTCCGGGCATGGGCCGGATCTCGATGCAGCCTTCACCTCCCTTGCACGCGGTCGGAATTCTGGCCGCCCACTCGATCGCTTCGTCAAGATTCTCGCAATCGAGGATGTAATACCCCGCCAGTTGCTCCTTGGTCTCAGCGAACGGTCCATCGATAATCAGCGGCTTGTGATTTTGCATCCGCACGGTAGTGGCGGTGCTCGTGGGCGGCAAAGGTTCTGCGGCAAACAGAATGCCCTTGCGCGCGGCTTCCTCGATCACCACGCGATGCGCTGCCTTGATCCGCTCTCCTTCTTCCGATGGGGGGCCGCCCTCGATTTCTTTCGTATAGATCAGCATCATGTATCGCATGATGATCAGCTCGCAGGAAAGCCGGGCTCCGCCTTCACCTCCAGGATCTGTTTCGTGTGGCGGTCAGTGTGACCAGCCGCAGCAAGAATCCACTGGTAACCGTCCATTAACGTGTGTTCGCCGTCGGTAATCGCGTTCAGTGGCGGCGAGGGCACGCGGTGTTGCCGCAATCCCGGCGTGGATTCCAGGCGTTCAATGAATCGCAGGGTGTTCGCCCGCAGCCGGTTCAGCGACTCGGCAGGCGTCCACCGTCCTCGAGGGTGCACCGATTCGGGTGCCGGGAATTTGCGGCTTCTGTCCGGAATTTTCGTTTTGACGATTGCATCGATTGTTTCCGCCTGGGAGCTTGAATCCTCGGGCGAGTTGGCGAGCGCCTGGCTGATCGGGCCCAGGACGAAGTCCTGAATAATAACCATATGCTCGACCAGACCGGCGGCCGACCAGCCCCCCGATGCCGGCCGGTAATTCCACTGCGCCTCGGACAGCCCCTCAGTAGCTGAGAATACGGCCTCGCACGCCTGCTCTAGTAATCGGCGGGCTTCTTCCACCTCGGCTGGCGCAAGTTCCTGATATGTAGCACTAACGTTCGTCGCCATGATTTTCCTCCTTTATAAACTTCACAGCTTACGAAAACTTCTGGATGGGGCGAACCTCGACGGAGCCGAAGCGTGCGCCCGGTATCTTCGCGGCTATCGTCGCGGCTTGGTCCGGACTGTCGGCCTCAATCAGGTAGTACCCGCCAAGCTGTTCCTTGGTTTCGGCGAATGGCCCATCAGTGATAAGTGGTTTGCCGTCGCGTACACGGACTGTTCTGGCTGTTCCTGTAGGCTGGAGTGCGTTGCCGCCTTTAATCGCTCCGGCGAACTCTTGGCCGAAGGCACGGTACGCACCAAGCTCGCTTTGTAGCTCGGGTGAGTTGAGATTCGCCCACCGCTTTTCGTCTTCGTAGATCAGTAATAGGTATTGCATTTTTTTGTGCTCCTACCAGTACGACGGGCAATTCAGAAGAAATCGACAGCTCGCAGCGGGTAAATCCAAATTTTTTTCGCGTTCCGCATCGACGCCCTACGTCCTCCAGCAATATCGAATCGGAGACAGGGGGCAAACACCTGCTGACTTACCTCTACCGCGGCGCCGAACCCCACGTGTAATCGTCTTTTGTGATGAGATTGAGAAGGCCTTCGCGAGCGCGAGGATATATACTCGCGATTCATCGGACGGCAAGTCCACTCCACTGTATATGATGGGCGTGCTATGCGATGTTTCCTTCTCATTGCCGCGATAATAGCTTCCCTGGCAAACAATGTGTTCGCTCAAACTGAGCAGAAAACCAACCTGACCCGTTTGGTTGAGGCGGAACTCTCGCGCTTCCCCGCCAAAACGGGTGTGTACATTAAGCACCTCGGCACGGGCGAGGAATCCGTGGTCCGCGGCGACCAACACTTTAATAGCGCGAGCGTGATCAAGCTCGCGGTGATGATACTCGCGTACCGTCTTGCAGAACAGGGCAAGCTCGACCTGGAGCATCGAATTGAAATCAAGCGGCCCGATTTTCGGGGTGGTTCTGGCATCTTCCGTTATCACGAAGCGGGCCTGAACCCGACACTTCGTGACGTGATTACGGAGATGATCATCACGAGCGACAACACGGCAACGGATATCATGATCGCCCAGGTCGGCGGAGTCGCTAGAGTGAATGAATTCCTGCGTCAGTCCGGGTTTACGACAACGCGGCTTGTGCAGACAACAAATGAACTGTTTCGTGGCATTTTCGAAGTTCTCGATCCGAAGTACAAAGCGCTCACACCCGAGGATGTATTCGCGCTGTTCAGCGATGTTCCGTCATTCACGGAACCGCGCCGGAAGCTGATTCAGGAGATTAAGAACGCGCCCGGGCACGCGAGCTGGGACGAGCGAGTGGACAAATTGTTCGTCGAAAACGAACACTATTGGCTCGGCGTCGTAACTCCGCGCGAGATCGGGCGCATGCTGGAAGGGATCGAAAAGGGAACCGTCGCTTCGCGTGCGAGCTGTGATGAGATGAAGCGGATCATGCTCGCGCAGCAATCAGGCCAGCTTCGCATCCCGCATTACCTGACTGTTCCGGTTGCGCATAAAACAGGCGATCTGGATGTGGTCGCAAATGACGTCGGGATGGTCTACGCGAAATCGGGAACGATCGTCATTTCGTTTTTCACGATGGGGATCACGGGGCCGTATGCGGAAACAGAGGATCGAATCGGGTCCCTATCTAGATTGATCGTCGAGTACTTTGATGGCGCGAAATAGCCTTCCTCGCGGATTGCAAACCTTACAATAGGCCCGGCAAGCTCCAAAGGACCGTATTAGTATGGCGCAGTGAGGGAGGGAGCGCTATGACCAGGCTCACATCTGTAATAACGGCGGCTTTGCTGAGCGCCGCTGCGAGTACCGGCGTCGCATTTCAGGCCGGCGGGACCGAACAGCCGGAATACGACATCGTCATTCGTCACGGCAAGGTGTTCGATGGCGGCGGAAATCCCTGGATTCTGGCCGACGTCGCGATCAAGAATGGCCGTTTCGTCCGGATCGGCAAGATCGATGGAAACGGACGCAAGGAGATCGATGCGTCGGGTCGATGTGTGTCGCCGGGATGGATCGACATGATGGACCAATCCGGCGAGGTTCTTCGCGTAAATGGCCTCGCGGAGAACAAACTGAAGGAAGGAGTCACAACGGCAATCGCCGGAGAAGGCGGAACGCCGGTTCCCGCGGACAAGGTTCATGAGTACCTGGAATCGCTTCAAAAGACCGGCATCAGCTTAAATTTCGGCACATATTTCAGCGAAACGCAGGCGCGTACGGCCGTAATCGGGTTTGCGAGCCGTGCCGCGACTCCCGAGGAGCTCGAACGCATGAGGGCGATTATGCGAACGGCCATGCTCCAGGGCGCGCTTGGAATGACGACGGCGCTGATCTATCCTCCATCGAGTTACACGACGACGGATGAGTTGATCGAGATCGCGAAAGTGGCTGGCCAGTATGGCGGGATCTACGCGAGCCACATACGAGGCGAAGGGAAAGAGTTAGTTACCGCAGTCGATGAAGCGATCCGAATCGGGGAGGAAGGCAAGCTTCCCGTCGAAATTTTTCATTTCAAGGCAGCGTACAGTCCGGGTTGGGGCAAGCTGATGCCCGAGGCAGGAGCGCATATCCAAGAGGCTCGAAATCGAGGCGTCGATGTGGCAGCGGACCTTTATGTGTATACGGCCGGTGGGACGGGTCTCGAAGCCACGATTCCTTCATGGGCGCACGAGGGCGGTGAAGAGGCGATGGTAAAGCGGCTGCAGGATCCGAAGATTCGGGCGCGTCTGAAAGAGGAGATCAAGAACGGCTCTCCTGGATGGTGGAACATCGTCGAGGCGTCCGGTGGATGGGACCACATCGTGCTTGTGAATGCTGCGAACCCGAAGAACGCGAAGTATAAGGGCAAGACGATGGCGGAAATCGCACAGGAGATGGGAACAGACCCCGCGGATGCGGCATTCGATCTCGTGATGCAAGGACAATCGCGTGTGCTGGCGATCTATCACATGATGAGCGAGCAGGATATTGAAACGGCGCTCCGGTTTCCATGGACAAGCATCGGGAGCGATGCGGGAACCGCCGCGCGTCCGGGCGGGGACGATGCCATTGGCTTGCCGCATCCGCGCAGCTACGGCAATTTTCCGCGTGTGATTGCGCGATACGTGAGGGAAGAGCATGTGTTGACGCTTCCCGATGCCATCCGCAAGATGACGTCGTGGCCCGCGATGCGCATGCGAATCGCTGATCGCGGCTTAATTCGCCCGGGCATGTGGGCTGATGTGGTTGTGTTCGACTACGACACGATACAGGACCGGTCAACGTATGAGCACCCGGATGTGTATCCGGAAGGTATCGATTATGTACTGGTGAATGGCGAGATCGTGGTCGATCACGGCACGCATACAGGCGCAAAACCCGGAAAAGTGCTCTTCGGCCCTGGCACGACGCTGGTTAACGACCGATGATCAGAAGGTAAGAGCGTGTGCGTCCGGCATACTTACGTATGTCTCTGTGGGGCTCACGACGACCCGACTTCACATGTCTGCGCATACCGCGACACCACATCCCCCCGGCAGCTCATCCCGCCGGCCCGGGATGATAAGAGCTTGTCCGTATGTCCCGCAAAGAACGCAGAGCAATCAACCGCGCGAACGCCCAGCTCAGCACCGGCCCCAAACCGAGCAGGGCCGCGCCGTCTCTTGCCTGAATCACCTGGTCCACGGCTATGGCGCGATCAGGTGGAGGTGCGAACCGGGATCAAGTTGCTTCTGAAGTGGGGTTGGCGAAGTTACCAGAAACACTTCGAGAGTCGGCCACACATGCGCTTCGAGCAAATGGCCTCCCATCGTGTGACCATCAGGAAAACCCACAACAACGTGTGCGTGCAGCACCGGTTTGCCTTTGTCGAGAGCAAAGTCCCCAATAAAGGACAGAACTTCCACCTGATTGTTAATCGTGATCTTCTTATACTCTTTGCGGTCGCGATCGAAGTACGCGAGCACCGCGCCACTGAAAGCCCCGATGGCGGTAAGATGTCCGGACTGAATATGATTCTTCTCGGCGAATTCAGTCAGGCCGGATGCAACTTCGTCGCCGTCACCGAAAACGATAGCGTAGGTTGTTGCTTGCTGGCCAAGGTCTTTGTATTTCATTTTGGGAGCTAATCCTCTCGCTGTAACCGGCTGGGAAGGCACATACTGATCCCGTGCTTGATCAAGCTGCACGTCAGCGGCCATCAGATGCCCGCTCGCAGTCAACACGACGATAAACAGGCTGAAACAAGTCCGACGAACGCCGCGCGTTTTAAGAGCCGAACTGATCGGGGACTTCATTGCGGTTGCGATTACATTTACCAATTGCTTTTCCTTTTCTCATTTTCTGCGGGTCAACACTGCCCGATGCTTCACGCGCATCTAGCGCTTCTGCAAACTCTCAAGCTCTTCCAAGCTGCGCGGCCAATCTGACCCGAGCAAGCGCGACAATGCCCGATCGGCGAGTACCTTGCCGCCCGTCTGACAGCGTGCGCAGTAGTTGGTCTCGTTGTCGGCGTAGCGTATGCGCAGGATCTTTTCGCCGCAGACCGGGCACGGATTACCATATCGCCCATGCACAGCCATGCCTTCGCGAAAGGCAGTAACTTTCTCAGGGAAACGCTCGCGAGCTTCGGTACGAAAGCGCTCGATCCAGAGCTCGAGCGTTGCTCTTGTTGCGCTGAAAAGTCGCTCCCACTCTTCGGGCTTGAGCTTCTGCGTTTGAGCAATGGGAGATAGCCGGGCGGCATGCAGGATCTCATCCGAATACGCGTTGCCGATCCCGCTGACGATGCGCGGATCGGTTAGCGCTCGCTTCAGAGTATGATTTGTGGCCGTCAGAGCAGCCCGAAAGCTTGCAACATCAGCCGCGAAGACGTCAATCCCGCCCGGGTCGATGCTCCGCAGCGCCTCTTCACCTTTGAAGAGGTGCAATGCCGCACGACGCTTTGTTCCGGCTTCCGTCAACACGAGCGAGCCTTCGGCGAAATCGAAGGCGGATAGGTTTTGACGACCCGAAAGCTTGGCATTTGCCGGTCGCCAATGCAGCCGTCCCGCGATCATCAGGTGCAGCACGAGCCAGAGATCGCCATCGAGCCCGAACGCAATGCGTTTACCGAAGTGCCGCAGCTCGCGCACGGCTTGCCCTTCGACGGTTGCAAGCGGCGGATGGGCCGTGCGAAGCAGAAAGGGTGTCGCCACGCGAACCCGTTCCAGTGGTTTGCCGATCACGCGCGGCTCTAACGCCTCGATATATGCCAGGATATCCGGAAGCTCTGGCATTTACTTAGTGCGGCAGGAGATGCTTCTGAATCTTACCCAGCGCATTTCGCGGCAGAGCGTCTACAACGACAAATTGCCGTGGAACTTTGAATGAGGCCATACTCGAGCGGCACCGTGCGGCCATTTCACCGGCATCAAATTGATCATTAAGTTTGACGAATGCCACTGGCACTTCGCCGCGAATGGGATCATTCACGCCGATAACCGCTGCTTCCGCGATCTCCGGTTGCTCTTCCAGAAACTCCTCGATCTCGCGTGGATAGATATTGAATCCACCCGAAATGATGAGATCGCTTTTGCGCCCGCACAGCGTATAGTAACCATCAGCGGAACGCGTCGCCAAGTCACCCGTCCGGAAGAATCCGTCCACAAACACGCTTCGGGTTGCGTCGTCACGCCTCCAGTAACCCGCAAAAACATTTGGTCCGCGCAGGTAGACCTCGCCGGTTTCGAGCATCGGCAACCGGAGTCCCGTTTACATCCAGGAGTCGCACCGAAACTCCGGGCAGAGGCAGACCGACCGTGCCGGCGCGTCGTTCACCAACATAGGGATTACTGATATTCATAAGCGTTTCGCTCATGCCGTAGCGTTCCAGAATCCGGTGGTGAAACAGCGACTCGAATTCGTCCAACACAGCTGCGGGCAAAGGCGCCGAACCGGAAACGTAGAGCCGCATGAATGAGCCGATTTCACGGGCAATCTCCGGCTCCCAGGCGAGCATTCGCACGTACATCGTAGGTACACCGAAGAAAAGCGTTGGCCGGAACTCCAGGAATGCGTCTTGGGCGGATTGATGCGAAAACCGCTCCAGCAGCCTGGTGCGGCAACCGCCGATGAGCCAACAATGGAGGCCGTTGCCTAATCCGTGCGCGTGAAAGAGCGGCAGCGTGAGCAGAAAACGATCACTGGATGTAATCTGCCAGCACGTCACCAGATTCACCGCGTTTACTGCGAAATTGTTATGGCTCAGCACCGCGCCCTTTGACGTCCCGGTTGTGCCGGAGGTGTAAATGATCCCCGCCGGAAGAATCTCCGTCCAGTCGCACGGCTGGCCGAATTGCCGGACTTGTTTCCATCGCGATTCGCAAATCAGCGCGCGTCCAGACCGGAACCGATGATGGAATCGGCGCATCGGAAACCACCGCCCGCGGCTCAGCATCGCGCAAAATGTGCGAGATCTCGCGATCGCGGTAAAGGATATTTATCGGTACAAAGATAATGCCCGTCTTGACGCAGGCAAGATATACATCGATCATCTCCACGCAGTTTGCGAGATACACAGACAGTCGATCGCCGGGCACGAAGCCTTGCGCAATTAGAAACTGCGCCAACCGGTTGCTACGGTCGTCCAAATTGCCGAACGTGTACGTCTCGTCAGCAAACTCCAGCGCGGCCGCATCCGTCCGAGCGCGCAGCGAAAAATCGAACAGATCCGTCAAAGTCATGTTTCGTCGGACATCAATCAGAAAGCCGCGTTCCGCTTGTCTCGTAGCCGAGCGGCAATAGTGCTAGCCCAAGGATAAACGCGAGTCCCGTCATCGCGACGGGACGGCCAAGCGTCCCGTAATGAGCGACAGCGGAACCTACTGCGAATGTCGCAATTGCAGCAATGAAACGCCCGAAAGAGGTGGCAAATGCAAAGGCACTCGCGCGGCATTCAGTGCGATACTGTTCCGGCAACCAGACGGTGAATACGCAGAAGCTCGCTCCTCCCACGCCTAGAAAGAACAGGCAAGCCATGAACCCCCAGAGCGCGTGCGCCGGCAAATAGAAAATGTAACCAAACCCGATGAGCACGAACCCGCCCATGAGCGTGTAGAAGAATCCCAGGGTGAAGCGGCGGCCGCCAAATTGGGATAATGCCGGCACCAGCAGGCATCCCACGATGGTCCCTATTGATAACAGCACGCTTCCGGTTGAGGCCAATCGTGCTGCCTCTGAAACGCTGCGTCCTTCGCGTGTGGCGAGTTGAATTACCGCGCTCGGCACGTACACCGATCCCGCCCACAAACCAACCATCGAAACCAAAACATAGGTGGAATTGAGAATGGTGCGCCGTCGATACTCTGGCGAGAACAAGGCCAGAAAAGCCGATCGTGCGGTCAGCCGCGGACCCATTTCTTTCGCGCGCTTCGCCCATCTTGCTGGCTCAGCCACCCCGTACCGAACGAACGCGACCAGCAGTGCGGGCGTTCCGCCCAGCAGGAACATCGCACGCCAGCCGAAATGCGCGCCGATGCTGTAGTTGGCTACCGAAGCGATCAACGTTCCGACGTAATATCCGGTATGCATCAGCGAGCCGCCCAACACGCGGCGCTCTTCGGGCCATTCTTCGGCGATAAGAATTCCGCCCAGCGTCCACTCGCCACCTATGCCGATCCCGGCAAGCAGACGAAACAGACCAAGTTCCCATACCTTCGTCGAAAGCGAACCAGCCAGCGTAAATATCGAATAACACAGGATGGTCAGCATCAGCGTGCGCACGCGTCCAAAACGGTCGGCGATCGGCCCCCAGAGAAACGATAAGCCCCAGCCAATCAGGAATAGAGCAAACAGCAGGCCGCCAAAGAAACCGATATTTCCCGTCGTGGGCGGAACGCCTGAATGGGGAAGCAGCTCGCGAAGCGAAGGAACAAGCACCAGGGCAAAGATGAAGGAATCCATCCCATCGAGCGTCCAGCCCGCCCACGCAGCCCAAAACCCACGAATCTGATTCCGGGTGAGCTGGGAACTCATCGCCGAACGGTAATGCTCACCTTCCCGGTATTACGGGCAGCACGATGCGTGACGGATGTTTCGCGTCGAGATAGATCGTGAACTCATATCTGAGTATCGAGGCTGGCCAATCAAGGGGCGAAATTGCGGAGCCGGGCGACCTCTGCGGCATCCAGGCGTTTGATGAGTGCCGTCACCAGATCCACCATGCGGTCGAAATCGCCGCGATTGATGATTCCGTTATGTGCGTGCGTGTAGCGCGTGGGAACGACCAGATTGACGGTTGGAACGCCGCCGTTGCTCTTCTGGATCATGGCGGAATCGTCGCCGTAACCAGTGATCAGATCGTATTGCAGGGGAATCGAATTTGCCGCGGCAGTGTCTTTCACAAAGGCGACGAACTTACGATTCGGCAGTTCGCTCGAATCGTAGAGGAAAACGCCCGGACCTGCGCCCAACACCTCCTGAGCTTCCTCCGGGCGCACACCTGGAACGTCCTTCACAATTCCGACCTCAAGCGCAATGCCGACCTCGGGCTTGATGACATCTGACGCTGTAACCGCTCCGCGCATACCAATTTCTTCCTGGACCGTAGCGGCATAGAAAACTTGATTGGCATGTGAGTCGTGCGCGAGGCGCTGCATCACTTTAATCATCACGGCGCAGCCAATCCGGTCGTCCCAGGCCTTAGCAACGTAGTTCTGTGAGCCGTTCAGGATTGCAAATGGCGCATCGGGAACAACTGGATCGCCTGGCTCAACCCCCATCGCGCGTACCTCAGTGGCGGATTTCGCGCCGATGTCGAGATAGATCGAATCGCGCGGGAACACGCGGGTGCGATCCTCCTGTGGAGCGATGTGGATATCGCGAATGCCGGTCACCGCGAGCACGGGGCCTTTTGAGCCGATAATCCGCCAGCGTTGATCGATGAGAGCTTGATCGAACCATCCTCCTAGCATCTGCATCGACAGGAAACCGTCGGGGGTGATACGGCGAATCACGCCGCCGAGTTCGTCCATATGAGCGTCCAGCATGATACGCGGACCGGCGGAGCCTTGCTGGGCAATGACGGAGCCCAGGCCGTCGTAGGTAATTTTGTCGGCGTACGGCTTCATTTCGCTGACCATGATTTTGGTTACGGGCTCTTCAAAGCCTGAAGGTCCCGGCGCGTCAGTCAGCTTTTCGAAGAGCTGAACGGTGGAATCTGGCGATGAGCGATCCTGTGGCGAAGCAACGAGCAAAACTGCGAGAAACGATAGAGTTCCCGCGAAACAAAGCGACGCGCGGTTTCCGATCATTTCTTGAGCCTACCGGATTGTGTGGTACGCTCTCGGCAACTGCGAGGGAGCGACATGAAACTAAACATCCGAGCTATTTCGAGGCGAGTGTCCTGCGCGGCGGCTTCTTTGTTGGCGCTCAGCGTTCATGCAGTTCCGGTGACCCAAGCGGGAAGCACGAGGTTCCAGGTTGCGTTCCCCGCATCCGCTCACACGGGACCAATCACCGGCCGGGTTTTCATCCTCCTTTCTAAGAAAGAGAAACCCGAGCCGCGGCTGCAAGCGGGAGGCTGGGGCGATACGGCGCCGATATTACGGAGTCGACGTGAATGCGCTGGCGCCGGATCGCGCTGCGGTGATTGACGCGGACACGCTTGGTTATCCCCTGCGCAGCCTGCGCGAAATCCCTGCTGGTGATTATTACGTGCAGGGGTTGCTGAACGTCTATACCGAGTTTCATCGTTCGGACGGCCACACAATCTGGGCGCACATGGACCAATGGGAAGGCCAGCAATTCAGCCGCTCGCCAGGGAATCTCTACAGTGAGGTGCAACGCGTGCACCTGGACCCCGCTGCGGGTTACGACATTCGCTTGAGCTTGACGAAAGCGATTCCTCCGGTGCAGGTGCCCGCCGATACGCCGTGGGTAAAGCACATCAAAATTCAGAGTGAAATGCTCACGAAGTTTTGGGGCCGTCCGATTTACATTGGCGCAGTCGTTCTTCTGCCAAAAGGCTACAACGAGCATCCGAACGTCTCGTATCCAGTGGTCTATGAAGAAGGCCACTTCAGCCTGGGAGCACCCTTCGGATTTTCTACCGAGGATCGGCCGATCAGCGCCGAAATGCGCGCTCGGATGTCCGATCTCAATCGCGAAACGGGTTACGAATTCTATCAATCGTGGAATTCCGAGAATTTTCCGCGCATGATCGCGGTGACGTTCCAGCATCCGACGCCGTACTTTGACGATTCTTATGCGGTGAACTCAGCAAATGAGGGACCTTACGGCGACGCGCTGGTCCGCGAAATGATCCCGTATCTCGAAACGCATTTTCGGATGATTCCCAAGCCGTATGCGCGGGTGTTGACCGGCGGCTCGACCGGCGGATGGGAGTCGCTTGCCGTACAAGTGTTTTATCCGGACTTCTTTGGCGGCACGTGGACGCTTTACCCCGATCCGATCGATTTTCGCCGCAATCAGCTTGCAAACATCTACCAGGACGACAACGCATTTTTCGAGCCGGGGCACACCTGGCAGCAAGCGCCGCGATATATGCAGCGCAAATCGGATGGCCAGCCCGAAACCACGACCCAAGCAATGAGCCGGCTTGAAGATGTTTTGGGCAGCCACGGCCGCTCCGGGCAGCAGTTTGAGATCTGGGAGGCGGCGTACGGGCCCGTCGGAGATGATGGTTACCCAAAGCCGTTATGGGACAAACAGACCGGCAAGATCGATCACAGCGTCGCGCTCTATATGCGCGACCACGGCTACGACTTGAGCTACAACTTGAGAACGAACTGGGCGACGCTGGGCCCCAAAGTGCGCGGGAAGATTCATGTGTACGTCGGCGACATGGATAACTTCTATCTCAACTTGGCCGTGTATCTGCTCGAAGACGCGCTGAAATCGGAGAAGGATCCCCCCTGCGATTGCGAATTTCAATACGGGCGCCCCATGAAGGGTCATGGATGGCAGCCCACCTCGAGCGCGAATCTCGTGCGCTGGATGGCGGACCATGTGGCGAAGAACGTCCCGGCGGCGGAGAACACCACCGCTTGGCATTATTGATGCTGAAATCAGGATGGAGTTTCCTGCCTCTATGCCCACGGATACGCGTGTGACGCGCCGCCAGGCGCTGAAATCGATCACGGTCGCAGGGATTGCGACGTTGGCCGCACCGGCGTTCAACAAAGGCCGGTACCGGTTGTTTGCCGCTTCCACAAACGAGTACTCGGGGCGGGCAATCGAGCTGGTTGGGCGCTCGATGGTAATCGATATGCTGAGTCCGTTCGCCATCAGTCCGTCGCGCAGCTCGCAATTGCTCCTGCATCCGGAAACCTTTACTCCAGCGGATCTCGAACAGCGCCGGTCGTCCGGCATCCGCGTTTTTCATATCGCCATCGGCAATGGCGGTCCGGATGTGTATGACGAGAGCGTCAAATTCTTCGGCCTCTGGAATGGATTTATCGCCTACCACGGCCAAAGCCTCATGCGCGTCGACAGGCCCGCCTCTTTCGAGCAATTGAAGAGCGACGGCAAGATCGGGGTCTTGCTGGGTCTGCAGAATTCAGAACACTTTCGCGGCCCCGATGATGTGGATTTTTTCTATAGTCTTGGCCAGCGAGTGTCGCAACTCACCTACAACACGCGAAATTACATCGGGAACGGCTCGACGGAGCGGCGCGACGACGGCATCAGTGATTTTGGCATCGCCATTATCGGACGCATGAATAAAGCGGGCATGGCTGTGGACGTTTCGCATTGCGGCGACCGCACGACCTTGGATTCTTTTGAATTCTCGAAGAAACCAGTGCTGATTACCCACGCCAACTGCCGCGCTTTGGTCAATCACCCCCGCTGCAAAACCGACGAGGCCATCCGGAAAATGGCCGCGACCGGCGGCGTTATGGGAATTACCGGCGTGCGTATGTTCGTGAAAGCCGATGAGCCTACCACCATCGAAGATGTGCTCAACCATTTCGATCACGTAGTGAAGCTCACCAGCGTGGAGCATGTGGGCGTCGGCAGCGATTCGGATCTTTTCGGCTACGACAAAATGCCGGCGAAAGAAAATAAAGAGTTGCGCGCGGCGTACAAGGGCACTTACGCTTTCCGCGAAAGAATCGATATCGACGGCCTGAATCATCCCAAGAGGATGTTCGATCTTACCGAGGGCTTGATCCGGCGGAAATACAGTGACCCCGACATTGAACTGATCCTAGGCGGTAACTTCAAGCGGGTGCTCACTGAGATTTGGACCGTCTGACCTCAACATCTTAATGCCCGCGCCAGTGTTCCTTCCCTTAACTACGTACCGCGAATTCTCCCCCGAGGAAATGAAGAGCCGAATCGGAAGCGTTTCGCGATGAGATGCTGCGCCGCCGAACCGTGCGTCAATTCTCTAACCGTCCTGTTCCGCGCGACGTGATCGAAAGCTGTTTGCAAATAGCCGGCAGTGCGCCGAGCGGCGCCAATTTTCAGCCATGGCATTTCGTCGTGGTTAGCAACCCGGAAGTTAAACGACGGATTCGAGAGGCAGCTGAGAAAGAAGAATACATTTTTTATCATGAGCGTGCACCGAAAGAGTGGCTGGAAGCGCTGGCTCCGTTGGGCACAGACGAGCACAAACCCTATTTGGAAACCGCTCCTTATCTGATCGCGGTCTTCGCGAAGACGTATCTTCTTACGCCCGAGGGCCAGAAAATTAAAAATTACTATGTGACAGAGTCGGTGGGCATCGCGACCGGGATGCTGATTTCGGCGGTTCACATGGCCGGTCTCGTTTCTCTGACCCACACGCCCAGCCCGATGGCATTCCTCAATAAGATTTTGGACCGGCCTAGTCAGGAAAGAGCTTTTCTATTGCTTGTGGTGGGCTATCCGGGAGAGGACGCTTGCGTCCCGGAGATATCGAAGAAGCCTCTCGAAGAAATCGCTACTTTCGTCTAGATTGCCTGTTCTGGGCCAAAGCGCGTCGGACCCGCGGAAAGATCGATAGTGGTAGGGAAGCAAACGCAAGTCACATTTTGAGATGCAAGAAGGCCGCGGCAATTCTCGAATCGGAGACTCGCAGCAAGCCGCGCCTGTATTAGTCGGCTGACACTCACGCCTGCTATTGGCGAAGAAATGCAGTGCTTCAGACTGCTATCGGGTACAAAAACTATATGAGTGTCAACCGCAATGCGCGGGTGGTAGTGGTTGGCGCTGGTGCTTTTGGTGGATGGACGGCGCTCCATCTTCTGAGAAGCGGTGTGCGAGTCACGCTGTTCGATTCCTGGGGACCGGGAAACTCGCGGTCGAGCTCCGGAGGCGAGACGCGCGCGATTCGCGCCACGTATGGGCCCGACGAGATCTACGTAAGAATGGTGATCCGTTCGCTTCAGCTCTGGCGCGAAAACCAGCAGCATTGGAATCTGCAGCTCTATCACAGAACCGGCTCTGTCTGGCTGGCGGGGCAGGACGATGCGTTTGAGAAAGCAGCGGTCCACCACCTTCGTAGCGCTGGCGTTATTTTTGAGACGCTCTTGCCGGCTGAGGCCAGCCGGCGCTTTCCGCAGTTCAATTTCGACGGTATTAGCTACGCGATTCACGAGGAAGACGGTGGGTATCTCTTAGCGCGGCAAGCCTGCGCAGCGGTGCTGTCCGCATTTCTAGCTGGCGGCGGCGAATACAGGCAGACGGCGGTCCAACCGGGAGAGATCGCAAGCGGCAAAATGCGAACCGTCAGAGCTGCCGACGGCAGCAAGGTTCAGGCCGATCAATTCGTGTTTGCATGTGGGCCCTGGCTGGGGAAGATGTTCCCTGACGTGATCGGTGACAGAATCCGGCCAACGCGCCAAGAAGTCTTTTTTTTCGGGACCCCTGCAGGTGACGCCCGTGTTTTCGAAGAACGTATGCCGGTGTGGATCGATCATGGCGGCAGGTTTATGTACGGGATCCCGGGGAATCAGTGGCGCGGATTCAAGATATCGGATCATAGGCAAGGCATAGAAATTGATCCGACATCGAGCGAGAGACTCGTAAGCGCAGAGTCGCTTCAGAAAATGCGCCGCTATCTCGGCTTTCGCTTCCCGGCGCTTGCCGACGTACCTTTACTCGAATCTCGCGTGTGCCAGTACGAGAACACCCCCGATGAGCATTTCCTTATCGACCGGCATCCGGCGGCCGACAACGTGTGGCTTGTCGGGGGAGGCTCCGGCCACGGGTTCAAGCACAGCCCTGCGATTGGAGAGATCGTGGCGCAGTTGGTTCGCGGCCACGGCACTCTTGATCCCTTTTTTCAATTAGCGCGACTCGAAACGACTCCGTGTCGCTGACCGGAAAAGAAAAATAAATCAGGCGGCTCTCCGGTCGCACGAGAGTGCGCGCCGATTGGGGCGATTTGTATCGCTTCCACCCGGCGCGCTGAAAAGGCCCTTTGCTACTGAGTTCCGCGCTCGAGGCGATTAGAACGTCAGCTTCAAAGCTAATGTCACCAGTCTCGGATTACTCGAAAATCCCTGGCTCCACTGTTCGAAAATGCTTGACCCGGGGATTATCGTACTTCTAGCGAGATTCCCTAGCGATGTACCCTGCGCATATCCGCCGCCGGTCGGCCCGAATGGGTGCACGTCGTTCACATATCCGCCTACATACTGCGGGTGATTGAGAATATTGAACGCCCTAAGGGAGAACTCCAGTTTAAAGCGCTCGGTAATTGTGAACCGCTTGAGCAGAGTTAGATCGATATCATCAATCGGGTTCAAGCTCAGTAGGCTGCGTCCGCTGTTCGCAAGTGTCCCTTCGGGCGCGACAACGTACATCGCCGCCGGGTTCGCCGCCAAATAGGCGACCGTTTGGCCTGCGCTATTCGTTAGAGGAGTTGCCGTTGTCCCGAGGTTGGGATTACCCGCGGCGTTGATGATTACCCGATCCGGCGCCGTATCATGATTCAGATTGGAATCGACGGCGCTTTGAGGTGTTACATGCTGGCCCGACTGGAATGTATAGACGGGTACGATTTCCCAGTTCCCGGCTAGATTCTTCAGCCACCAGTTACGGTTTCTGAAGTACGGAACATCGTAAATCATCTCCAGCACGATGCGATTCCGATAATCGAGTAAGGACGACGCGCGCTCCGGGCGGAGGTTTTGGGAATCCTGGGGGCGGCGCGGCGCTAATACGGTGGAATTCAGGGCGTCTGTTGAGTCATCTATGTTGTGGCTCCAGGTGTAGGACCCTCGAAATTGCAGTCCGTTGGAAAACCGCCGGCTCAACTCATTGGACCATCCGTGATAAATGGAATTACCCTGGGGCAGGAAACTCGTGATCGTGCTGCCAAATCCAGCCTGGGCAAATGCGGGAACCAACGAGCCTCCGCTGGCCGCTGCGGCTTGAAGGTTTGCCAGAGTGTTCGTTAACGAATTCAAAGCCGCTTGACTGGGCGGCGTGAAGAACACGGGCAGCGCGTTCGATGCATTGACAATCGGCTGCTGGTTCAATTGGATCTGAACCGGAAGAAACAGGCCGCGAGTGCCGAGGTATCGACTCTCAAAGACGTAATTCCCGGCGAACTCATGTTGGATACCAAAGTTCCAGCTATAGGCTTCGGGGCGCTTCTGGTCCGGAATAAAACCAGATGTCACCTGGCGCGCCGCTGCGCCCTCCGGGGGCGTGACCGTAGCGGTTGCGGGAATACCGCCTCCCGCAAGGAAGCCAGTTCCGTTCTGGCCCGTTAAATCAACCGTCGTGCTCAGTTGCGGAGGCAAGCTAAGCGTTCCGAGATTGTTGTATAGCACATCATAGCTAGTGCCGAAACCTGCGCGAATGGAGGTTTTGCCGCTCGTTCCCGGTGAGTACGAGACGCCCACCCGAGGCATAAAGTTCGTTTTCTGTGTGGTGGGCGATTTGAATACGATTAGACCGGGAGCGCTAGCGCTTTGGTTCAGCGATTGCGCGTTCTCCCCAAGAGGAATCGTCAGGTATTCATATCGCAGTCCGAGATCTACGGTGAGGTTTGGCGTGACTTTCCAGTTGTCATTTCCATAGAACCCCGCGAGTTGCTGATTCTGGTAATAGGTGACGTGGCCCAGGCCGCGTTGCGCAATGCTATCGGGAGTGTTGTCGAACAAGTAATCGGAAAGGAAACTCCATTCGTAGTCACCGCGCGAGCGCTGGGTAAAGCTCGTCGGAGAGATGGAGCTCCAGCCATCGAAGCCAAATTTGAAGCTGTGGTTTCCTTTGGTCCAACTCACATTGTCAGTCAACTGATACAGGTTTTGAATCGAGAATTGCGGTGCGTTCGGATCCGGACCGTAGGCAGCGTTCAACTCTAGAACGTTGATATTGGGAAACGCGTCGAGCCCGGGGAAGGATTGATTTCCAAAAGCGGGAAAGTTCTGGTTTAGACGGTTGTATCCGAGCCGAAACTCGTTTAGCAGAGTTGGTGTAAAGGTGTGGTATTCCGATAAGGTCGCGAGATACGAATTGACCGGCGTGATGCCGAAAAACACGGAGGGGAAGCCGGTGGTATCGATCGCTCCTGTCCGATTCAGAACAAACCGTCCGCGTAGCGAGTCTCTATCTGAGATGTGGTAGTCGATGGACCCGACACCAAATTCATTATTGGTGAAGGCGGGCAAAGAAGAAGGGATTTGTCCCACTGGAATGCTGATCGCCCCAGTCCCGTTGGGTGCGAACACGCCCGTTCCCAAGCTCTCATTACTCCCGGGGCCGGGAGCCACCAGAACAGAAGCGGCGAACGGCAATGTGGCAGGGTTCGCCGCCGTGGTAGCGGTTCCTAAATATTTTCTAAATTGCGCCAGGTTCGTCTGATTGATGCCCGGCAGCGCGGCGATTGTGGCGTATCCGGCCGCTGTTGGCGCGAAGTAAGCCGTGGGATTCGCGCCGCCGACCGGATTGTACTCGTAATCTCCGAAGAAGAACAGCTTGTTACGCTTGATTGGGCCCCCGAAGTTACCGCCAAAGCGATTATTATCTAAGCGCGGATGAAGCGGATTGCCTTGAACAAAATCGAGGTTATCAGCAGCGTTCAGATTGCGGTTCTGAAAATACTCGTAAGCCATTCCGTGGAACTGATTCGTTCCGCTCTTGACAACCTGGTTAAACTGACCACCGGAGGAGTGGCCGAAATCCGGAGAAAACTGATTCTGCAGGACGCTAAATTCGGACACGGCATCATTGGGAATAGTGACAATTGGGCCCGTGACCCCAAGATCGTTATTATCAATGCCTTCAATCGTAAAGTTATTATTGGTCGGGCGCTGGCCGCCAACGGACGGCCCTGTTCCATATCCAGACCCGCCGCTCGTAGTAACGCCGGCATTCAACAGAGAGAGATTGATAACGCCGGAGCCAAGCTGCCCAGCGCTTGCCGAGGGTAGATCCGCGGTTTGCAGAGCGTCGTATGTTGTCTGAACTTGCGCAGTACTGGTATCAACGGAAGCCGCGGCCTCGCTCACCTGCACGGTGGTGGACGATTTTTCGATTGCCAGCCTTATGTTCGTTGTAACCGTTTGGTTGAGCTGAACGCTGACGTTTCCCACCTCCGCCTTGTTAAAGCCGGGCGCGTTGACGCTAATTGTATAAGTTCCCACGGGTAGGTTTTCAAACCGAAACTCCCCGGAGGAGGTGGACGTGGTGGTTGCGTCCACTCCCGTGGCTATGTTGTGGGCGACAACGGCGGCGCCTGGAACTGTTGCTCCGGCCGGATCATACACCGTGCCGGTGATGTTCCCGCTCGTTAGCTGCCCGAACACACCACCTGCGAGTGATAAGAGCAGGAATACCGAAGCCGCGATTCCAGTTCTAAGACCCCTGGTAAGGACGCGTGCCGGTTGGCGCGATTCCTGAGAAGCCGGAGACGTGGATTTCCACGCAACAGCCGTTACTGATTTCATTCTAGACCTCCCTTTTTATTGCTCGAATTGAGCTCGAGACTGACCCTTTGCCTCGACACTAACCCGAAATTGGTGCGAAGAGTTCTAGATTATTTCTGACAAGTTAATAACTGCGCGGCCACAAAGTCGTGAGTGAAGATAGACGTCTTGTTTTGCTGTTTCGAATGTGAAAGTTATGCCGTTAGCAGCTATCTGCGAACGGCGGTGCTATTTCCAGCCGGAAACCACAAAGAGGTCCGATAAATCTTGCATTCGGGAAAAGACAAATGTCTGAAGATCTTTCGCGATACGCGGAGGGGAAGTGTACATGGTGCCGGTCGAGTCCCGGGGCTTGAAGCGGCGATAAGGCGTAAGACGCCCGCTCTTTAGATCGAGTCGTTCCATCACGAACGAGCCGCTCTCCTGATGCGTGGCGAGGACAGTCTGCGGGTCAATAAATGCTGTAGGTGAGACACACTGAGAGGTTCTAATGGAGCGCGCGGTACCGCCGCTTAGATTCAACACTACCGGGTGAGACCCGTCACAACCGACTGCGATCTGGCCGGTGGGATCGATCACGGCGTCGTTCAGCTGCAGGCCTGCCGCTACGAGTTTCGGCGCGTGGTTGGGCAGAGTTTGGCGATAAATGCCCGGGCTCTGGTTTGGGTAAGCGCCTGCAGATAAGATTTCTTTGCCGTCCGGAAAAAATTTAGCCCATCGATAGGCAATCCCGCTTGGCGACACCCGCTTACGTTGAGCTGCATTGACCGAAACCACCGTGAGTTTCGTGGGGTCGTTGGCATCCTGTGTGAGGGCCCATTGTCCATCGGCTGAGAGATCCATCGCGCGGCCTTCACTGAGCCGCTCTGCGGAATGGGTCTGGGCCTTGTATAGATACACGCTATACTGCTTTCCACCTCCTTCACCAGTTTCGTCAAACAGGACGGACTTGCCGTCGGCCGAGATGGCCACCGCCCGCGACCAATCAAACCACGAAATGTCCTGTTCCGAGTTGTCATTTAGATTTCCAAAGAACATGGTGATGCGCTGCGTGGTGCGGGCAACCAACACCTTTCCTGAGGAGTCTATGTCCTGGAGTTGCAGGTCTCCCGGCACTCGCGAGATCTGGCGTACGTGGCCGCGCAGGTCCACGGCCATCACAGCCCGGTTCGCGCCGGAACGGGTTGCGGTAAACCATACTTCGCGTCCGGACGGATGCCAAGCCAAGCCAAGGGCCGATGCCCATCCCGAACTGAGGACGTGAGCCTCTCCTGAAGAGTTCACGGCCATTACCCTTCCTGCGTCGTCTCCGAATATGGGATGTTCCAGGAAAGCCACTTGATCGCCTTGCGGCGATACGCGCGGATCAGTTATATAGCCGCGGGAAACGTAAACGTTTCGGCCGGCAGGAAACTCGAGAGACGAAACCGAGCCTTGGTCTGTAACGAGGGCTAGATTTCCATCGGGACCCCAGTCGGCTGCGGTGGTCTTATCGGAGATGAGACTAGGTGCGCCGCCGTGAAGCGGTACGCGCTCCAGCACCATATGGCTCGAATCTCTTGGCTTGACGAATAAGGCAAGTTCGGCTGTTGGTGAGAGACTCGCGAGCCAAGCTTTCTCAAGACCTAGATCTCGGGCCTCCGGACTGACGGGGCTGGTGAGGAAGACCCGGCTCGGCGCGCCATTCCATTCAGCGCTATAAATGATGTTGCCGCCGTTCCGAGTGAATCTCGCCTTTGTGACGAATCCTTTTCGAAATGTGACCTGATGGAACGAGGGCTGCGCGCGCGGCAGCCTGGTGAGAAGCAGAATAGCCGTCGCGGCGAGGACGAGTGCAGAGAGAATTGCAGCCCCAATCAGCGGCCATCTGCGCCTGGAAAGCGCGAACAGATGATTCGGGCGTGCGGTTGGGACAGAGTGCGGTGTTTCGAGAGCCGTTTCAGCGCGCTCGGTTCTCCGGAGGCGATCCTGTTGAACCGGGGCTAAAGGTCTTGGCGCGGCAAGGGCCTCGACGGGCGCTACAAATCTATACCCTAGGCGCGTCAGCGTCTCAATATAGATCGGGTTCTCTGCGGAATCGCCCAGCGCAATTCGCAACCGGTTAACTGCCGTGTTCAGGCCACTCTCGAAGTCGACGAACGTGTCAGCGGCCCAGAGCCGGGAACGCAGCTCTTCGCGAGTGACCACGCGGCCTGGCTCTTCGAGCAAAGCATTGAGGATATGGAATGGCTTTCCTTGGAGCCGTACACGAATGCCATGCTTCCGCAGTTCGCCTGTGTCCAGGGAGAGTTCGAATGGGCCGAACCGAACAATTCGCTGCCCCCTCAAACCTTGTCCTTGGATTGTGGCTTGGCCCATGGCGTCTCTGAGCATCCCCGTTAAGGTAAAGACCGATCTCCCCTCAACTCGGTTCCATCAATGAGGGTTTGCGCTCCGTATCTTCACAGACGAGGTGATTGCTTGAAAAAACAGTTCGGGTTCCCATGCTTGGGCTGCGAGCAGCTTTCGCGCCAATGCAACCCTGGCGTCATGAGGACAGGCGGACCTCTTGATATCAGTTCTTTGCGTCCTGACTCAGGAGCAGATCCTTCCAAAGCAGATGTTCGAACGCGGGATATCGCGACCGGATACGAACAGCTCTTTTTCTGCGTCTCAGAACCGCACACCCGGACGTGTCAAGTTTTTATTTACAAAATCATTACAGCAGTTATCGATCCTGCGACAAGGGTTCACCTAAACTGAAAATGTGCCGGTCTCGCATGTGCGGAGCCCAATTGCCGTCGCGCTCGTAATTCTATTTCTTCCTCTGAATAGCCGCGCGGCAACGCTCATCGATGAAGGCTACAGCGATATGTACAATCTCGCTTTCGCCGATGCGCACCGATGTTTCGAGCATTGGGAAAAGATTCATCCGGACGATCCGATAGCGCCCGTCTCCGATGCGGCGGCATATCTGTTCTCAGAATTTGATCGACTCCACATATTGCAGTCCGAGTTCTTCGTAGACGACAACACGTTTGTCGGAAAGGCGCGGCTCATGCCGGATCCAGCCGTAAAGCGCGATTTTGATGAAGCGTTGACGCGAACGCAGCAGCTTGCGGACCGCAAGCTAGCGCTGAATTTCCGAACGACGAGCCAGCCCTGTTTGCAAACATTTTGCGGCTCGGATTGCGTTCGGATTACCTCGCCTTGGTTCAGAAGCGGTATTTGGATTCTTTGGATGACGTTAAAGAAAGCAGAAGCCTCGCCGAGCGCCTGATTGCTTCACATCCGAATGTCTACGACGCTTACCTTGCGGTTGGAGTGGAAAATTATCTTCTGAGTCTGAAACCTGCGCCGATTCGTTGGCTCCTGCGCGTACGGGGCGCCCAGACTGATCGTCAAAAAGGGTTGGCCGAGCTTCGTCTGACCGCTAAAAACGGCCGGTATCTGCAGCCCTTTGCAGAACTCTTACTCGCGGTGGCGGCGTTACGCGACAGCGATCAGCAAAGCGCCAGGCGAATGCTTTCGGATTTAGCTGTTCGTTTTCCACACAACCACCTGTATCAGGAAGAACTGAATAAGCTGAATTAAAGCTCCAGGCTACTGTGAGCGGTCTCCGGTCAACGCTTTGCCTGGGAAACTGTTCGGGACCATTTTCCCCGCGTCGATGATGGCGGTTCCGCCGACGAGGACATACTGCATTCCGACGCTCGGCTCCCTGGGGTGGGCGTAGGTCGCGCGGTCGGAGACGGTGTTCAAATCGAAAATGTCAATGTCGGCATCGGCGCCGACTTGGATGCGGCCCTTCTTGGCTCCGGCTTTGGTGGAGCGTTCGAGCATTTGGGCGGGCATCAGACTCATTTTCCGAACGGCGTCGGAGAGAGTGAGGCTGCGCTGATCACGTACGTAACGCGCGAGAATGCGGCAATAGGTGCCTGCATTTCGGGGATGGCCCATTTCGCCGTCGCTTGCGATCATGACGAGCGGATTGCGAATAACTGCATCCACAGTGGCGTCGTCATTCAGGAACAGCAGCACGGTTTGCGGTTTGCTCGATGCATGCAGCTCGTCAAAACGCGCTTTGGTGAGCCGTTCGCCGGTATCCGGCAATTGTAGATCGCCGTAGCTGATGCCGAACTTCTGCTGCCACCCTGGGTTGAAGAGCGCAGAGTTGATGAGCGTCATACCAGCGGTGTAGGGATACGCTTCGGTGGTGATGTCGAGGCCGCGAGCGCGGGCACCCGCCACCATGTCCAGGCACTTGGGCGCGTCTTTGAGACAACTGCTGTTGATATGAACGATGTGCAGCGGCGCGCCGCTGACCGCCGCCGCTCCGATGACTTCGCTTACTGATTCAACACTCGATCCTGGATCCATTCTGCCCGCGCTTCGGACGTGCGTGTACACCGGCAGATGACGCGCGGCCGCCAGTTCGAACATTTTGATGATCTCCCAGCGACTCGCGCCTGGCGTGTATTGAATGCCCATCCCGATGCCCAGAGCGCCCGCATCGAGTTGGGCTCGCAGGTGATTCTCCATGGCTTCGATCTGTTCGGGAGTGGCCGGATCGTCGGTGGCGTGTCCTGCGGGCGGGAGTATTTGGTTGCCGGACAAGCGCGTGTGAAACGCAAGCGCACGCGCGGCGGCGTGATTCGCGGTTGCGCCAAAGTTGATAAGTGCGTGGCCTTGGCGCTCGCTCAGAAAAGATGCGACATCGAGCGCGCCGATCTCCATTTCGAGCGCAGTCGTAACCCCGTCGAAAGCCTTCAGCCGGTAACTCTCGGGAGTTTGAGCGTGTTCATGAAGATCGATAAAGCCAGGCGAAACAACAAGACCTTGAGCTTGAATGACGCGTTTCCCTGCCAATGCTTGTTCCGAGACCGCGGCGATGGTTGCGCCGTTAATGCCGATGTCGCGGACGGCATCCAGATTCGTCTCCGGATCGATCACACGGCCGCCGTGGATGACCAGATCGTATGTTTGCGCCGAAACGGAAAATGCAAACGATACGAGTGCAAGCACGAACAAGACACATTTGCAGGCGAACATCGGACCTCCGGCTTTACGTTTTTCTGAGCTTATCAGCCGCCTCGCTCCATACGTTACGATGACAATAGAATGTCGCAATATATCAGAGACTTAATGGGATATTTCGCGACGTATTCGACGAGGGCATCCTCGGCACTTTGATCCGACTTTTGATCGCGAGCCGAGCTTCCCAGGCAATATGAGCAACACTCTTTACACAAACTTGTCGTGGCTTCCCTCGCCTCCCGCCGATTTCACGGCCCAATGCCGCAGCGCGCTGGATTCGCCCGGCGATCTCGGCAATCGCCTGCGAACGCTTGCAACCCACGCCCTCGATAACAATCAATTGAATCGGCTTGCCAAAGCTGGTTACGAAAGCGCAGCAAGCCGGGCACTCGCTCGCCCCGCTCACCCCGTTTCGTCTCGGCGTGCTGAGCAATTCCACCGTCGAGTTCATCATTCCGGCCATCATCGCCAGCGCCGTCCGTCACGGTATCGAGCTCACTTGTGTTCACGGCGATTACGATCAAGTGCTTCAAGACGCGCTCTCGCCGGTTTCGAAGATCAACCAAGCGAAACCCGACGCCGTGTTGGTCGCCATCGATTTTCGCGCGCTGCGTCTCGGTTGCGCGCTCGGCAACCTGGACGACGCAGAAACGGTGGTCGCGGGCGCTGTGAATTACCTCGAAACCATTCGCGCCGGCATCAAAGCCCACAGCGGCGCGATCTGCATCTTTCAAACTCTTGCGCCGCCGCCCGAGCGTCTCTTCGGGAGCTTCGATCGCGTCCTCACGGGCACGCTCCGCAACACCATTGACCACCTGAATCGCGCGCTCGCCGAAATGATTTTCGGCAGCCCCGACGTGCTGCTCGATGTCGCCGGTATCGCCGAGACGGTCGGTCTCGCGGACTGGCACTCGCCCTTGCAATGGCACCTAGCAAAGCTCCCGTTCTCGAATAATCTTCTGCCTCTCTACGCGGACCACGTCGGCCGCATTCTCGGCGCGCTGCGCGGCAAGAGTCGCCGCTGCCTGGTGCTCGATCTGGATAACACCGTCTGGGGCGGCGTTATCGGCGATGATGGCCTGCACGGCATCCGGTGCGCGCAGGGCGATGCGGTGGGCGAAGCGTTTCTCAGCGTACAGCGGCTTGCCTTGGATCTCCGGGAACGCGGCATCGTGCTGGCCGTTTCTTCGAAAAATCACGACGAGGTCGCGCGTCTGCCCTTTCGCGAGCATGCCGAGATGTTGCTCAAGGAAGATCATCTTGCCGTCTTTCAGGCGAATTGGGACGACAAGGCTACAAATATTAGGGCCATTGCTAACGAACTGTCGCTCGGCTTAGAATCGCTCGTGTTCCTCGACGACAATCCGTTTGAGCGCGGGCTCATCCGGCAGGCGCTTCCGCAAGTCGCCGTCCCCGAGCTGCCCGGCGATCCCGCCCTGTATCCGCGGACGCTCGCCGCGGCCGGCTACTTCGAATCGATCGCGTTTTCGGAAGAAGACCGCCAGCGCGCCAATTTCTACCAGCAGAACGCCCGCCGCGTCGCCTTGCAGCAGGGGGGCGACATCGAAGAGTATCTGAAATCGCTCAACATGGAAATCACGTTTGAGCCTTTCAACCAGGTCGGCCGCGCGCGGATCACGCAGCTTATCAACAAGTCGAACCAGTACAATTTAACGACCCGGCGCTACACCGAAGCCGAAGTGGCGGCGCTAGAATCCGATCCCGAAGCTTTCACCTTGCAGGTGCGCCTCGCGGACGCCTTCGGCGATAACGGAATGATCAGCGTCGTCATCTGCCGCCGCAGCTCGGACGGCGAATGGAACATCGATACCTGGCTCATGAGCTGCCGCGTTCTCGGCCGGCGAGTCGAGAATATGGTGCTCGCCGAAGTCCTCGAGCATGCGCGCCGCAACGGCATGCGCAAGCTGATCGGCACATACCGTCCGACCGATCGAAACAAGCTGGTCGAGCAGCATTACGCGAAACTCGGCTTCACCCATATCGAGCGCCGCGACGACGGCACAACGCTCTGGGAGTTGGACGTCGATACCGCGACCGTCGAGCGCGCGCCTATGGTGGTGAAATCGCACGGGTTCGAAACCGTTCAGCCGGCGTAAGGATATAACGAAAAAGCGCAGGCTAAAGCCTACTCCACAGGCGGCAGTTAGAAGAGCGGGTCGAGGCGTTCGCCGACTTTGTCCCAGGGCGGGAAGGCTTGCGCGAGATAGTAGCCGAGGGCGTCGCTCGAGTGAGTGCGCATGCGATCGGATTTGTCGAGTTCGCTAGTAGGCTGGCCCGACGGATCGCTGCGCCAGCAGACGCGCTCCAGATCGGCGATCAGCTCCTTGCATTTGGGATCGATGAAAAGCCGACTTTCGCGCAACGCGCTTTGTAATCGGCTGTTGACGACATTGACGCGATCGCGAACGCCGGGATTTACGGTTGCGGCGTGAATGTGGGCGACGGCTTGGCCGCGAAGCTGAGCAAAGAACTCGCGGATGAGTTTCCAATCGGTCAGGGTGGCGGAGGTGCGGCGCTGGTGGCCGCTGGCGTCGCCGTAAACGTCGACCGCGAGCGCGCCGAACGACGGGCGATAGTGCTGAACACGCTGCCAGAAACGGTCGCATGCCATGTAGGTATTGGCGTCGTCCAAAATGAGCTCGTCGAGAACCTCGACGGTGTCGCCGGTTCGCTGCGCGAGGACGGAACACATGGGGTTCACGTTGAAATCGAGAGACCAAATGATGGGAGCGGCGGGGACATAGGCGCAGGGGCGCACGTTGAGGTCGCGATGGAAGCTGTGATAGGCGCGGCCGACGGCGGTGGATTCGAAGCTGGCTTCGAACTCCTGACGATAGAGGAGCGGATCGAGCTCGGCGGCAGCGCTCGAGAGCTCTTCGTCGGGTGACGTTGCCGCCATCGATGGTTTTGAAGTGAAATGCACGCCAGTCGCGGTGGGATTGGGCGTATTCGAAGCGATCGTATAGGTGATTGTGGCCTTGCGGCGTGCCGATGAAGAGGGCGCGGCCGCGACGGTCGGCGAGCGCGGGGCGGAGGACTTCGGACCAGACTTGGGGCTTCATGCTGGCGAACTCGTCGAGGACGACGAAATCGAGACCGCTGCCGCGGAGCGCATCCGCATGATCAGCGCCGCGAAGCGCGATGACGCCGCCGCCGTGGAGATGAATGGCGAGATCGGTTTCGCTGACGGTGTAGGCGGGATCGGCCGCGACCAATTCTTTGAGGCGCGTCCAGGCGATGGCCTTGGCCTGGCGATAGGTGGGGGCGACGTACCAAGCCATTGAGTCGCGCACAACGGGCACCAATCGCCCTGTGCGCTCGTTGATGGAATTCGGTTTTCGATGCGCGGCGCTGAGGAGTTCGTACAAGGCGAGTTGTGTTTTGCCGAAGCGGCGGCCGGCGACGAGCACGCGAAAGCGTTTCGGGCAGGTGAAGACTTGCCACTGCGCTTCTTTGAGCGAGAATTCCGTGCGGCTGATCATGAGTGCGGGGAATCGTCGTGCGGCTGATGGGGGTCGGGCGAAGAGGCCGGGTTGGGCTGCGGCTCGGATGCCTGTTTGAAGAGCGTGATGCGCGTGATTGCGCTGGCTGCGTTTTGCGCCGGGCCGGTATCGCGCCAACCGCAACGCGCCTTCACCCAGAAATGCAAAGCGGTGACATTTTCGCCGGAGAGCGCGATTGTGTGGAGCTTGTTGAGCGCGTGCTCACGGCCGGCGGCGGCGCCCTGTTTGAGTTCGAGCCGGAATATTTTCTGCAGGCGCGGCACGGGCAAGCCAAGTTGCGATGCGATGTCGTCGTCGGACATGCCGATGGCGGCGAGCTCGCGAACGCGGGCCTGATCGTCGGTGGTTGGGGTGTAGCGAGGGCGCGGCATGGATTCAGTCCGTGTTCGAGATGGGCGGATTCCGGCGCGGGGCGGCGGCGGGGAAGGCCGAATTGCGCGCGGATGGATCGAAATTGGGCGGTAGGGCGTGGGCGAGGGCGTCGGCTAGCTGTTGGCCGAACTTCATTTCGAGGCGTTGTTTCTTCAGATTTGCGATGGCGAGCGCGACCGGGTGCTTTTCGGCTCTGCGGATTTCTTCGGCTTGCGCGAGTTTCTGCCGTTCAAAGCCAATTTCGGCTTTGAGCTTTTCTTTTCTTCGCTCTCGGAGCTCTTTGGAAGCGCGCTGATAGGCGCGATCGTGGGCGCCGTGATAGCGGACATAAGATTCGAGGTCGCGCACGATGCCCATCGGGGTCTCACCGTTCTCGATTTGTTCGGGAGTTCTGGGCTGGGGGACAAAGCAGTTTTCTTGCATGCGAAGGGCGCGCAGGGCGAGCCAGGTGTGTTGGGCCATTTTGTGGACCAGCTCGATTTCGGCGCGGCCGACGGGTTGTTCGTCTTTGAGGAGCCCGTTCAGGAGGGCGTCGTAGTGTTCCTGCTTTTCGACCTCTTCGAGGACCTGGAATCTACCGCGCAGGGCGTGAACGAGGCGGTTCTGCGAGACTTTTTGTTTGCCCGCGATGGATGTGGGGCCGCAGGATTTCTGTGCATTGCGGCGGTTGGCCGCGATTTGTTTGGCAGTGGCCATGGGCAGAGCTCTTTTCGATCGGGATTTGGGGCTTGCGCGCCCGATTGGATTGTGCGGGGTGGGCGTGCGGGGTGGGGGTGGCGGGCGGTGTAAAGAGTTGGTTCGAAACGGGGAAGGAAAATTTTGAGATTCGGAACTGGTGGTGAAGTGGCCGATCCGCGCGTCTGCGATTCCTGTTACCCTCATTCCGGATGAACCTGCGTGGGGCTGAGCGAGCGGTCGTAGATGTTAACAAACTACGTAACTATTGCCTGAATCCGGCGCATCCTCGGGGTCGCCACAAAGCGCGTGTGTTTGCGTCGGCTCTGCGGGTCGTGCAATCGGATGCCGAATGGCTGAAAGCGACATTGCTGGATGCATGTCTACGAGGCGAGGCAGAGGAGGCTGAAGCGGATGAATTCGGCACGCGCTACATCCTGGATTTCGAATGCGTGAAAGGCGAGCGGGCTGCGGCTGTCCGTAGCGTCTGGATTATGCGCCGGGACGAAGACTTTCCTTGGTTGATAACGTGTTATGTAGTACCGGAGGGAGAAAGGTATGGCTGAGCTGGACCTGTTGTCCGTTGTCGCGTTGATGGAAGAGTTACCCGAGAAGCGGCTGCAGCGCGGGCAAGTGGGAACGGTCGTCGAGAACCTTGCGCCGGGAATCTACGAAGTCGAGTTCAGCGACGACCAAGGCCGAATGTACGCTTCCGCGGCTGTACCTGGCGATCGGCTCATGGTCCTGCACCATGGACCGAAGCAGCACGCCGCGTAGTGCTAAGCGGTAGGTCGCGCGGCTGCGCGTTTGTGCGTTTTCCTACGATTGTTGTTGCCGTTTTCGAGGCTGTCGCGGCGCGCTGGCCTTAATGCGCTCAAGCAAAACGCAGGCCGGTTCGTAGTCGCCGCGGAATGCTTCCGCGAGGATGTTGGCCGCGATTTGTTTGGCAGTCGCCAATTGTGGAGCTCTTTTCGATCGGGATTTGGGGCTTGCGCGCCCGACTGGATTGTGCGGGGTGGGTATTGGGGCGTGTAAACGGTTAATTGGAAAAGGGGAAGGAAAATTTCGAGATTTGAAATGGTGGAGTGCTGGGGAGTTGAGGTGGCCGGGTTCGCGCAGCATCCGCTGTGAGCTTTTTGGGGTCGCAATCGAGGGCTGATCCAAGGGGCTGCAGTAAGCGGTCCTGCAGTTCACTGATTACGGGATGGTCCCGCGTCAATTTGCGCCGCAACGAGCAGTACTCGGTCCTCGGCGTTCGCGTTTCGTCCGCCGTTGTCGGCCACATGGATGTTTTGGCCCTCGATTTCGGCGGCAAACGAATATTTAGTGAGGCCGCCGTAGAGTTCGGGATTGCCGTGGATCATTCCGGCGCCCCGACTCGGTTCTATGCTGAATACGTATCCGTCCAGTCGTTCGGAGGTGAACTGTAGCAGCACGGAGATGTCCTTGCGGTGCGTCGTCTTCCAGGCATCGTCGTCCGGAATGGACCGAGTGTATGCGCTGATTTTGGAAATCGGCAACACTTCTCCGGCCTCCGTGTCGTAATAATGCGCCTCGAACGCTCGCAGGCATTGAACGTCTCGGACGGCGCGCTTCTCCCGATGCGATAGTTGCTGCGGTAAGACTGAGTTCGTATGGAATCGGTACCACGTCATGGGTAGCGCCGAGAACAGTGAAAAGATGAGGCAGAGCTTTATAGCGCGGGATCTAGGGATCCGGAATAGCGCCTCTGCGATGCACGTGTTATAGAACAGGCCAGGCAGGATCAGAGGACCCGGAATCAGCAGTAGCGTAGCTATGACGTAGACGATCAGAATCGGACCGACGAATATCTTCGTTGCGCCAGATCCAAGGATTGCGATTGCGAAGAGAGCCGCCGCGGTAATCACTGCCCACATTGCCAGTCCGAGCAGAATGCCGACCGTGCTCAGGACGGCGATGGGGGCGTTGACATAAAGCAGCTCCTGGAAAATCCGTCTAAACGGTGTCGATGTGCGCACGGTGAGCTGATGCGCGAGCCATTTGTGAAGGACGACCCACCACAGGAAGGCTTGGATGCCAGTCGACACGACTGCGGGCAGCATCGCCGAGAGGGTCGAAGGGTCAGCCAAAGATCGAAGGTTCAGGCCTGGCCCAGGCGTATTTCCGAATCTTGCTAACGCCCAGGTTGCGATCGTGTTTAGGTAATTAAGAAGTAGGAGCGATATGGAGAGAAACGCGTACGGCGAGGTGTACTGCTGCTTACGCTTGTTGAGCGGTACCCTCGCAAACTCGTCGGGCTTGAGTAGCACCGCTTTCCACGTGAGCGCGTACTTGACGAAGGCACTCAAGAGTCGGCCTGCGTAGACTTGATTACGTCTTGTCTGGTCCACTCTAAGCCCTCTTAATTGTGCGCCCCCTACACAAGGGCACTCGGAAAGGTTAACCGAACGGATGCAGCCGGATCAATCGTGCGGAAAATATTCCGGAGCAATTCCCTATGGCGTCTCGAAGGAGAAATTGCAGGAGCGGAACGCGTGTCCAATCGTGACGCTCGGTGCTCACGAAATCGACTCGCAGTTGCTATGCGCATTAGAGGGGAATGCACGAAGACGCGATGAAATGCGCGCGCGGTAGGCTCGTGACGTCGGATTGGATGCGGCGGATGGAATGGATTGCGGCGACGGCGCGGCGGCAGGTGGCGTAAGGTGTTCGCTTTAGAGGGCGACGAAAATTTCAGAATTTGAAATGGTGGGGTGCTGGCGGGTTTGCGGTGACCGGATTCGCGCAGTCCACCGTCGGCTTTTTGGCTGCGTGGAGGACGAACGCGAGAGGCTGCAGTAGGCGTCCTGCACTGCGTTAAGAGGGATCCGGGCCGAGCGTAGGCGGGCTCGGAGGGGTACGGAAGAAGTGGCGAGTTCATCGCTAGAACACCGGGTCACATAAGGGAGCGTGACTATGCTGCTCACGTCGGTCAGGTGGGGCGTAAGCTGGGCGGGCGCGAAATTCAGTGTAGCGAGCAAATTTGCCTTTTTTCCGCCCAAACACGTAAGATCATAAATGTATCTAAAGACCAACATGTTGATGATCGCTTGCAAAAGCATGTATGTCTCTGATAGCTATGTAGTTATCAAAACGGGTCTCTACCAGAAGTCGGCATCGTGAGCGATCACTCCAAAATCGAATGGACGGACGCCACCTGGAATCCCCTTCGGGGCTGCACCAAAATCAGCCCCGGCTGCAAGCACTGTTACGCAGAGACGTTTGCGGAACGCTTTCGTGGCGTATCCGGCCATCCTTACGGGCAGGGGTTTGACCTGAAGCTTGTTCCGGAGAAGATTGCTGAGCCTTTCCGTTGGTCGGCCCCGCGTACGGTGTTCGTAAACAGCATGAGCGACCTTTTTCAGGACGGCGTCCCCGACGACTACATCGAGGCAGTTGTCCGCGTTATGGTGGAAGCAAACTGGCACACTTACCAAGTGCTTACGAAGCGGTCAATGCGTTTGGCGAAGCTTCTTGCTGGCAGACTCGGTTTTGCTGCTTCGCATCGACATATCTGGTGGGGCGTCAGTGTTGAAGACAAGAAGTATGGCCTTCCTCGAATTAACGATCTTCGAAACGCGCCAGCTTCCATCCGCTTCCTATCTGTCGAGCCCCTGCTTCAAGACCTCGGCAATCTCGAGTTGGAAGGAATTCATTGGGTAATCGTCGGCGGAGAGAGTGGACCGGGCGCGAGGCCGATGCGGAGGCAGTGGGTCGAGAACATCCGCCGCGCGTGCAGTGATCAGCGAGTGATTTTCTTTTTCAAGCAGTGGGGAGGCGTGCAAAAATCAAAAGCCGGTCGCACCCTGAACGGTAAGACCTACGATGACATGCCCGCTCGTCATTCTATGCGTATGCCCTCAAAGGCCGAGCGCCTCTTACTTGCGGCGGAGCACGGCCGTGAGATACATAGATGGCAGTCGCGCGGCACTCCGGGACTAGTTGAGATCGGCGCCTAGCTCGCCTTGAAGGTGACGAGCACGTTCATGGGCAGCGTTTCCTTGCTCGCGCGAGATTCCCATGATGAGTCAACGCTGACGACACCGGCGTCCTTAAGATTCAGGACAGCCTGACGATAATTCTTGAGAATATACGGTTTCCCGTTGTGATGCTGATGGTAGATCTGTTCCGTTGTCAGGCTCATTCCGGCAAACGTTTCCTTCAAATCCATTTCAAGTTGCCCCAGCGGTGAGAAAAGCGTTCCTTGGCCATTCTTCCCAGCAGGATTGTGCTCAAGTGACGGAACGTCGTCATCGAAACTGGTGCTTTCCTTTGCGCTGATCTCCTTGAACAAGGACATTCCCAGGCGATGCCGAGAAACATACATCAGGTGGTGTGTCGTTCTGGCTCCGGTCTTACTTCGATAGCTGAATTTCTCCACCTTGGCGCCGAGTTCCTTTACTCCGATGTGCATGGCTTTCAGAACTGCTTCTTCGCGTTCTTTCGGACGCAAACGCGCCACTGCTTCGCGGAGTTCCTCCGCGCGCTCTCTCCGGAAAAACTCATTAATTGGCGCATTCATCGCTTCACATCCAAGATTCATATTTATCCGGTTGTAATTAAAGAAAAACATGAAGTCGCTTCCCCAATGCGAAGTTGCCGCCTCGATTAGGTCCAGCGAAACACCGCGGTAGCCCCAAGGATCCGCGAAGAAGAACGCGGGCAGGTTGTTCTTTCTGACTAGCGCCGCCGCCTCGCTGTCCATATTGAAATTCCTGAATTTTGGCTTGTGTCGGAGCAGTTCTACGCCAGGCGTCTGCTCGACATGCCTTTGCAGCTCAGTTATGAACTCGGCGTTCTGATCGTTGAACACCAGTTCCACGGCGTCAGGTAACGCGGGAGTCGCGATGACGTGATCGAGGACGAGCAGCGGGGTGGAGCGCGTTCCGTCCTTATATTTCCCTGGACCGGCGAAAAAATCGACGTACTTGATCTTGCCTTCTTTTTTCAAGGCGCTCGGAAGCACGATATTCGACCAACCGCCAAAAGTCTTGCTCACGATCCGATGCTTTTTCGTAGAAGCATCGGTGACCACATCGAAAAACGAGGCGTCCGTCATTTAGCCTCCCTCAGGGTTTATTCCAAATGTCTCCACTTTAACAGAAATCGCGAACATTTTCAGAGGTTTACGTGTGCGAGGAATTTAGGAACATTTCTTAAAGTTTTGGTTTGTTCGACACGTAACACCCCGGTTGAGGTCTGCCCAGTGATACTCGGTGCTCACGAAATCGGCTTGAAATCGCTACACGCGTTAGAGGGGAATGCGCGAAGACGCGATGAAACGCGCGCGATAGACTCGCGTCGGCGGATTGGATGCGGCGGATCGGATCGATTGGCGGCAGCGGCACCGGACGGGATGGCGCTGGTGCTGGTTGTTGGAATCGGGCGGGTCGCGGGCAGGCGGACGGAGGGCGGATATGTGTTCCGGATGGCACTCCGCAGGTTTTTCATGGCGGCATGAGCAACGAAGGTCTGCGGGCGTCCGAACTGTACGTACCAGCTTGCCAATCTGACCATTTCTGGTCATAATATGACCATGAAGCAAGTCGGCATCGCTGAGCTGAAGTCGCGGCTAAGCGAATATCTCCGAACTGTACGGCATGGCGAGACGATCTCCGTGCTTGACCGCAACACGCCGGTTGCGCAGATCGTGCCGGTCCGCGAACCGGCCGCTCTGCGAATACGGAAACCGGCTCCCGGAGTGCCCGCGCCGAATCGGGTCCGCCTGCCTAAGCCGCTAAGGCTGAAGCTGGACGTCGTGCAACTGCTACTGGAGGAGCGGCAGGGGCATCGGTGATCGCGTACGTGGACGCATCCGTGTTGCTACGCGTCGCGCTCGGGCAACCGGATGCCTTGCCTGAGTGGCGGGCGGTCAATCACGGTGTTTCGAGCGCGCTAATCGCTGCCGAGAGCCTGCGGACCTTGGACCGCCTCCGTATCCGAGCCAAAGTTCCCGACCACGAGATGGCGATCCGGCGCGCTACCGTCCTGAGACTAATTGCCGCACTCGAAATTGTGCATATCGATTCGGTTGTTCTCGACCGCGCCGCGCAACCGATGCCGACCGAGGTGGGAACGCTCGACGCCATTCACCTCGCAACCGCGATTCTGTGGAGAGAGTCAACCGGGACCGAGCTAGGCACCGAGCTAGTTATGGCCACTCACGACCGCGCGCTGGCAATGGCGGCACAAGCCCACGGTTTCGCCGTTGTCGGTAGCGGCGATTGAGCCAGTCACTGGGCGCTCTCATGACGCTTCACCACCTTACCGGTGCGCTCAAAGATGAACGCACGGGGCGGCATGTAAAGCGGCGAGGTAGGCATTGCGTCCGGCTTCGCTGCCGAGGTTGATGGCAAGTTCGGCGCTGGCGGTCGTCAGGCAGTTGTCGGCCTTCTCAAGGCTGCGCTGCGCTTCCGGCGTCACAGGTCCAGACAGCCGCGCCGGATTTCGTGCATGAGGCGTGGTGCGCTCCCGACAAGAGGCGGCGGGAAACGGCGTGTATCACCATGCCTGTTTCGGACAGAATATCCGAGACGGCAAGCGCAATCCTGTTGGACTCCGCGATGCGGTTGGTTAGGTCTTTCAGAAACACCGCCAGGTCATAATCGGAATCCGCTTCAGCGTCGCCACACACCCGTGACCCGTACAGCACAACGCGCTCAAGGCGGGGGCCGTCCATGGCGGCAAGGGCCGCGCGAAATTCAGCGAGCACCGGGTTGGCTCGCGGCGATGGCAGGGCATCCGTCATGCGGTCCTTTTAGCATAGGCGCGGGCACGGCCAGGCCGAAACGCCGCATGGTTAATTTCTCAAATCGAACCGTTTGTGAATCGGGCCGGCAGCGGTGACCAGGTTCGCGCAGCATCCGGATCTTGCCACGTCCCCACACACTCGCAGCTAAGTCCGTTTTTGTAGTAGGCGAGCGTGCCGGGAATGTCGGTGGTGAGGAACTGAGGTGCGATCTGACGGATCATGCATACGTCTACGTAGCCCCTCCGGAGCCCTCGCCACGAAGTCGGGGGGCCGCTATCTTGGGCGGCCAAAGAACAAAACGTAGCCGTCAGGGTCGCAAATCTCGAAACCGCGCAGACCGTCGTGTGTATCCTTAAGCGGTTCGCTGAATGCTGCGCCATGATCGGCAAACTCGGCGGCAAGCGCATCGGGGTCTGGCGCATAGACATAGGCGTCCCACCTCATAGAGGGATGACGCTTGGGGTTCGGGAGTGGCGACACATCTTTGTCGGATTTGACGAAGAGTTGCGCCCCGTCGCGTCCTAAGATGGCGAAAAAAGCATTCCGATCCGGCTCCTGGAATCTCGTCTCAAAACCGAGCTTATCGCGGTAGAAGGCGATGGTTTGATCGACGTTGCTGACGATGAAGAATGGTGAAATCCCCTGCGTGCCAGGTCGTGTCATAAGCATGGACGCTCTTGCTGCGGTGGACTCCCGTCTATATGCGAGCAATTTGAGGGGCTGCCGTATTGAGCGGGCCGCTACTCCTTTGCCGCGGCCTCCAGTGTGGCGATATCGAACTTCACCATTTTCATCATCGCGGCCATCGCCTTCGGATGCTTCACGATCTCGCCAATATTCTCCGGCACGATCTGCCAGCACAGGCCGAACTTGTCAGTCAGCCAACCGCAGGCCATGGGTTTGCCACCATCAAGCAGCTTGTCCCAGTAGGAGTCGATCTCGGCCTGGTCCTTGCAGGCGACGGAGTACGAGAAAGCCGGCGTGAGCGCCTGCGCGGGGCCGCCGTTGAGGAACGTCATTTGCTGGCCCATAAGTTCGATGGTGATGGTCGCGATCTTTCCGGCGGGCCAAGGCCCCACGCCGCTCGAACGCAGCTCCCCCAGCTTTTTCGCTTGCGGAAATACCGAGAGATAAAACTCCGCGGCGTCTTCGGCATTGTCGTTAAACCACAGAAACGGTGTGATCTTGTTCATGCTCTGGTTTCCATTTCGATGGTATCTATCATCGCAGCCGGAGAGGGCCGCGCCCAACTTAATCTAAAGAAAGCTGACAACCAGGGCGTGTGGATCAGTTCGAGGATCGTCGGCCATCCGGAAGTTGAGCCGGATTAATACCGTGGGTCCGCATTGCGTCTGGAGCGAGAAATTGCAAGAGCCGAACGCGTGTCCGGTCGTGATACTCGGTGCTCACGAGATCGAGTTGAAGGTGCATACTGACCAGCTCACAAGAACAACAACCCATTTACCGGCCCGCTTTTCCAGTATCCAGACATGGCTTCCGACGGCTTGTCTAGGCGTGGAATCTTCTGCGGAGGAAAACCTGGTTTTGTAGTTTGCGGTCAGGTAAGCAACTTCGTTTGAACCTCGAATACGACGGCCCGTAATCTCGATACCGTGAATTCTCGTTGTCCCATGCGCCAACTGCATCGAAACCGCCGCGCGTCCGAGCACAGGCTGTGCATCAGGCGGGCACAACTCGATGTCATCAGCGCAGAACGACATCAGGCTGTGATCTTCTCCGGCGATTTCGAACTGGATCCAGCTTGAATGTATCTGCTCAATCTCTCCGGCGGCATCTTCCGTCAGCTCGTCCATATACCGGACATGGATAGCAGATCCACCGATCGCCTTGCAAGGCCGTATACACAGGACTGACGGCACGCGGATGATGAGCCAGCTCGACGTTAAAACGAGTCTCGACTCGCTTCAGGTGAAGGAATCAAGCAAAATGTCAACGGATGCCGCTTCGGCGAATGCGCGGAAGTCCCGGTCGCGTGTCACGAGCGGTATCCCGGCATCGACGCAACTCTGAGCAATCAGCGAATCGCCGAGACGAGCTTTGCGGCGCTTTGCCAGCACCGTTGCGCGAAGTGCCCCTGCGCGGTTCCAGAATCCGGACTGGATCTCAATTAACGGCAGTTCTGAAAGGGTGTTTGCGACTTCAGGGCTAATCTTTGGCTCGCTCAGCAATTCGGTCAGGACGGGAGGAGCCATGAGCACTTGCCGATTCTCAAGAGCGCGATCGAGTATCCGGACATCTTCGCCCGCGTCACCTTGAAAGAAGGCGATCCAGGTGCTGGTATCGGCTGCAATCATCGATCGAGCTTGAGATCGGTGGAAGTCCGAGAGAAGCGAGCCTTACCGCGAAGCGCTCGCAGTTTTGCATACGTCTCGGATGCGGCAACGAGCTGCAAACCCGTGCGAACCGTCTGGGTAATGCCGGACCCGCTTGCGCGTTGAGCCTTCTCCAGGAGCTCGGGCGAGATTTCGACAGTAATCTTGCGCGCTCTCTCCATGCATCGATAGTACCGTATTGTATACCAGCATCGAATATGGGGCGCTCAAATTACGCAAAAATTTCGTGACCTTATGAAAGCGCGGCTGGTACAATACTCCGGCGTGTCTGCTCGGCCCACTGAAGCGTTAGAAAACCCCGACAAGCTGAAGGAACTCATCCGCGAGGTCCGCGATTTTCCCAAGCCTGGCATCACCTTTTACGACATCACCACCCTTCTCAAAGACAAGCGCGGTTTCGGCGAAACGATCGAGGCTCTTCAGCGGCACTATCGCAACACCTCGGTCGACGTGGTCGTCGGAATCGAGGCGCGCGGGTACTTTTTCGCGCCCGCCATGGCCCTGGCCCTCGAAGCAGGATTTGTTCCGGTTCGCAAACCCAAGAAGCTGCCCCATACCGTGCGAAGCATCGAATACGAGCTCGAATACGGCACCGACCAGCTCGAGATCCATGCCGATGCGATCGAGCCCGGCCAAAACGTCCTCATCATCGACGACGTCCTGGCCACAGGGGGAACCGCTTCCGCTGTCGCGCGCCTAGTCCAGCTACTTGGCGGGAAAGTCGCTGGTCTCGGATTCGTTATCGAGCTCACGTTTTTGAACGGCCGCAAGAAGCTCGACGGTTACGACGTTTATTCGCTCCTGCAATATTAGCCGTGCAGGTCACCGTTCCCTGCTACGCCAAGCTCAATCTTGACCTTCGCGTTCTCGGCAAGCGGCCGGACGGCTATCACGAGCTTCGAACCATTTTCCAAACCATCAGCCTCCACGACTCGCTTGCCATAGAGTTCGTTCCGCGAACGCGCACTCGGATCGAACTCCGCAGCTTGATCCAGATCTCAGATAATCTCGTTGCCCGTGCTGCCGAAGCAGTCGTTAATTCACTCAAGCTGAAAGGCCTGATTCGTCTGGAATTACGAAAGCAAATCCCGATTGGCGCAGGCCTGGGTGGCGGGTCGAGCGATGCCGCGGCCGTTCTGTTGGCGCTGCCCGCGCTTGCCGGAAAACGAATCCCTCTTGCGGAGCGAGTTCGTTTGGCAGAATCGCTGGGAAGCGACGTTCCTTTCTTCTTGCTCGGAGGAACCGCTATCGGCGTCGGGCGCGGAACCGAGCTGTATCCGATTCCCGATCCGCCCACCCAGCACGCCCTCATCGTCTCGTCCGGCATTCATATTTCAACGCCCGATGCCTATCGCCTCCTGAACCGGCCTGTTGCCCCCGCGTTGACTTCACTCCGCGACTCGCCTATTCTGGGAGAGTTTCAAACCATCGTGTGGGCTCTGGCGGACCGGAGTCTGGATCAACTTCCACTGAAGAACGACTTCGAAGAAGCTGTCTTTGGAACTCATCAAGAACTTGCATCACTCCTGCGAAAATTGCGGCGTCTGGGAGCGCGCCCGGCTCGTATGACCGGCAGCGGTTCGGCCGTTTTCGGAATATTCCACACCGCTGCCGAGGCTCGCGCGGCGGCCGCGCGATTTCCCAGTGGAATGGCATTTCCCGTGCGTTTTCTTTCCCGCGGGCAGTATCGGAATGCCTGGCGCGCTGCCTTGGGTACAGCGGCCAACGCGGGCGGTTTCGCGCCATAACAAAGAGGAGACCTGCTTTAGGATGTCCGCCCCACGCCCTGCGCGCGCGCTGTTCACCGACTTCAAAGTGTTTAGCGGTACAGCGAATCCAGACCTCACGCGCGAGATCTGCGAGGCTCTCGGTTGCCCGCTCGGGTCGGCAATGATCAAGACCTTTGCGGATGGCGAAACGCACCTCCAGATCCAAGAAAATGTCCGCGGCGCGGACGTTTTTCTGGTTCAGCCCACCTCCCGGCCCGTCGATCATAACCTGCTTGAGTTGCTTCTCATGCTGGACGCATTCAAGCGGGCCAGCGCGGAGCGCATCACTGCAGTGTTACCCTATTATGGGTATGCGCGGCAGGATCGTAAAGACAAGCCGCGGATGCCAATTTCCGCAAAACTCGTAGCTAGCCTGATTGAGACGGCAGGTGCGAGCCGGGTTTTGGCGCTCGATCTGCACGCCGCTCAGATCCAAGGTTTTTTCGATATTCCTGTCGATCACCTTTTTGCGGCGCCCGTCATGATCGGGTATTTCGGGGACCGCTACAGCCGGAAGGAGCTCATCGTGGTTTCGCCGGACGCGGGTGGAGTGGAGCGCGCGCGAGCGTTCGCCAAATGGCTGAATGCGCCCTTGGCGATTATCGACAAGCGCCGTACGGATGCGAACGTCGCCGAAGTGATGACGATTATCGGCGAGGTTCGCGGAAAACACTGTTTGATGGTGGACGACATTGTGGATACTGCCGGGACGATGGTGAAAGGCGTAGAAGCTCTACTGGGTCAGGGCGCGACATCGGTATCCGCTTGCGCGACGCACGCCGTCTTGTCGGGATCCGCCGTCGAGCGGATCGTGGCATCGCCGCTCGAAGAGCTGATTGTGACAAATTCGATTCCGGTGAGCGATGTGGCCGCAAGCTGCGGGAAAATTCGAACGCTTTCCGTGGCTCCGTTGCTCGCGCGAGCCATTCAGTCGATTCACGAAGGTGGTTCCATCAGTACGTTGTTCATGTAGAGGATAGGTAAGAATGAGACGGGAAATTACAATTGAGGCCGAAACCCGCGATTCACGCGGGAAGAATGAAGCGCGGCGCTTGCGCACGAAAGGGTCCGTTCCCGCTGTTGTGTACGGCGGTTCCGACGGCCCGCAGCCGGTGGCCGTCAGCCCCAAAGAGTTGGCCAGAATTCTCAACAGCAAGGCCGGGCATAACACCATCTTCAACTTGAGCGTCGCAGGCGGCAGCGATACGCCGGTCATGATTGTGGACTGGCAATACGATCCCATCAAAGACTCGCTGTTGCATGTCGATCTCAAGCGCATCGACCTGGAGAAACGGATCACTGTCAAGGTGCCGATTATCACCCATGGCGAGCCAAAGGGTGTGAAAGTGCAGGGCGGCATACACGAGATCGTCACTCGCGAAATTGAGATTGAGTGTCTGCCGAATGAGATTCCAGAGCAGTTCGTGGTGGAAGTCGGGGAGCTTCTGATCGGCCAGAGCATACGCCTCGGCGAGATCCCGCTGAGCGGTTCCATGCGTCTTTTGAGCAACCCCGATACGCTGATTTCGCACGTTGTCTCGGTGAAGGTGGAAGAGGCCACCGCGGCCGAAGCGGCGGTCGAAGAAGCGGCTCCCGCAGGCGAGCCTGAAGTTATCAAAAAGGGCAAGAAAGAAGCTGAAGCCGAAGCTGAAACTCCTGCTCCGAAAAAGAAATAACGCGCCGCCCCGCGATTCGAAAGGATGCCTGAACCCTCGCTCCTGCAAATTCCGGAAAACCCGGCCCATGGAATGCTTGAAACCGCCGCGCGCATTGAATGCGTGGCCGGACTTGGAAATCCGGGGGCGCGTTACCGCGACACGCCGCACAACATCGGATTCCTGGTCGTCGATGAACTGGCACGCCGTCACGGTATCCCGATCGCGAAGCATGAGGGGCCTGCGATAACGGGCGCCGGACAAATCGGGGGCAGGGAAATCGTTCTTGTGAAGCCCCAGAGTTTCATGAATCACTCGGGTGCCGGACTGAACGCGGCCTTGCATGCGCGCGGGCTTACAAACCGGAACGTGGCGGTGGTTTACGACGAGCTCGATCTCCCGTGGACTGCGCTGCGGATTAAGAAGAGTGGTTCGGCGGCTGGACATAATGGCGTCAAGTCGATCATCGCCGCCTTGAGAACCGATTACTTCACCCGCGTGCGCGTCGGGATTCGACCGAACCACCCGATCGAAGCGGTGGAGTACGTTCTCGCTCCTTTCGAGCGGGAATTCCGTGAAGACCTCGAAGAGGTAGTGTCGTACACGGCGGATGCCGTAGAATCCATAATTGCCGAAGGCGCCGAAAAGGCCATGGCGAAATTCAATCGCCGCGCCAGAGGCTTCGAAGAGGAAGAATGAGAATTTACGAAGAGTTGTTTATCGTCCGACCGGATGCCGCCGACGAAGAGTTGGACCCGCTGATCGAACAGTTGCGGAACGTGATCACGCATTCGGGAGGAACCATCGAGAAGACCGATAAATGGGGCGTTCGCAAGCTCGCATATCGAATCTTGAAGCACACTGAAGGGCAATATGTCTTCTTGCAGTTCACGGCGAACCCGGACACGGTGAAGGAGCTGGAACGGCGATTACGCGTTTCCGATATGGTGCTGAAGTTTCTCACGGTGAGAATCGACGAGAAGTTGAAGCGAATCGAAAAGCGTAAGAAAGCGCGGGAAAAGCGAGCCGCGCGCAAGCCCGCGCCGCCATCGCCTCAACCTGCGGCCGCGCCCTCGATGCCGGCCGAGCCCGGAACTCCCCTTCCGGGAGCGCCCGGGGCCCCGCCCGCCAATCCGGCCGAGAGATTATAAAGCAAGAACGGAAAGCGAGAATTTCATATGCCAGAGGAAAGAGGGAGACGTCCAATTGCGGCGTCACAACGGCCCACCGGCGGTGATAAAGCGATCGCGACGGGCAAGAAGCAGTACTTCCGGCGCAAGAAAGTGTGCCGGTTCTGCGTGGACAAAGTTGACGATATTAACTACAAGGACTCGAGGCTGCTCTTGGGTTTCATTTCCGAGCGGGGCAAGATTACGCCGCGGCGGATCTCGGGCGTCTGTACGCCGCATCAAAAGCGGCTAAGCGAAGCGATTAAGCGGGCGCGCAACATCGCGCTTCTGCCATTTGCTTCGCGTGCGTAGGAGGAATCGTGGAAGTCATTCTCAGAGAAGACGTCGAGAAGGTCGGGACGCGTGGTTCGGTCGTGAAAGTCGCGAACGGATACGCGCGGAACTTCCTGCTCCCCAAGCGTCTCGCAGTTGCGGCGACCAGCGCCAACAAGAAAATTGTCGAACAGGAGCGTGAAGCACACCTGCGGCGCGAGGCGAAGGAAAAGAGCGACGCCCAGGACCTGGGCAAGCTGATGGCCAACGTGACGCTCACCTTTCATCAACGAGTGGGTGAGAACAACCAGCTTTTCGGCTCGGTCACGGCGAAGGACATCGCCGACGCACTGGAAGCGCAGAAATTCCATATTGAGCGGCGGAAGATTCAACTCGATGAGCCGATCCGCACTCTGGGCGAGCACACCGTCACTCTGCGGCTGCATCGCGAAGCTTCCGTGCCGATTAAAGTGATCGTGGAGCCTGAGTCGTAAACTTCGTTAGCTTCTCGGAGCCCTTAACGACGCGTTTCGAGAGCAATCAGACGCATCTTGAAGTCGGCCATCTGCCGTTCGATTTCGCCCATGCGAAGCGTAGTTGAGGCGTCGATGTTGCTGGTATCGGCTTCCAGTTTGCGGAAGCGGACCGTGGTGGAGTTGTTGTAATCGGCAAAGGCGCGGAGCACTTCCGTCTGCAAATCGCGAGTGCGTTCGTCCATGTATTCTCGCAACTCCTTTACGGCTGCTGTGACTGCTGCTGTAACATCCGCTTTGGTTGCGGGCGATTCTTCGGCTGAAGGCATGAGAATGGACTCTTTTATCGTACCCGCAAACGAGTGACCTCGCCAGTCCTACCCTTACCGGAACTGCCCCTCGATCTCGCGTAGCCAGTCCGGCCGCTTCAGCACATCACGCGGCTTGCTGCCATCCGGCGGTCCGATGATTCCTTCGTGCTGCATCATGTCTAATATTCGGGCCGCGCGCCCATAGCCCAGCCGCAGACGCCTTTGCAGCGTTGATGTCGACGCTTTGCCCATCTCAAGCACGACGCGCACTGCGTCCTCGTACATCGGGTCTTGCTCGCCATCGAAGACCTCGGCTTCCTCTTCATCTTCGGAAGGCGGCGCAAGCAGGAAGCTTTCGTCGTAGTCCGGCGTCGCCTGCTGCTTCCAGAAATCCACCACGCGGTTAGTTTCCGCTTCCGTGACAAACGCTCCGTGCACGCGCGTCAACCGCGAAGAACCGGGCGGCAAAAAGAGCATATCGCCCTTTCCGAGCAGGTGCTCCGCTCCCATCGTGTCCAGAACCGTTCGCGAATCGACACGCGTCGCCACGCGAAAGCTGATCCGGCAGGGAAAGTTCGCTTTGATCAAACCCGTAATGACATCCACGCTCGGGCGCTGCGTCGCGAGCACCAAGTGCATGCCTACCGCCCGCGCCATCTGTGCCAGGCGGGTGATGCACTCTTCCACATTTGCGCGTTCCAGCATCATCAAATCCGCCAGCTCATCGATCAGAATCAAAACATACGGCAGCGGCTTCAGCTCCTCCTCGCTTTCCGGTTGATCGAACAGGTTTCTCGGCGTTTGGCGAAGCTGCCCCACTTTCCTGTTGTATTGATCGATGTTTCGCACGCCCTGCGCGGCCAGCAGCTTCAGCCGCCGCTCCATCTCGAGCACCGCATTGCGCAGCGCGTTTGTGGCCTTCTTCGGCTCTGTGATGACGGGCGTCAGCAGGTGCGGAATGCCCTCATAAATTCCCAGCTCCACACGCTTCGGATCCACCATGATCATCCGAACTTCGTCCGGCGTCGCCTTATACAGGAACGACATGATCATCGAGTTCAGCATCACGCTCTTGCCCGACCCGGTCGAGCCCGCGATCAACAGGTGAGGCATCGTCTCGAGCGACGCAACCTTAATCCGGCCGTTGATGTCTTTGCCGAGCGCGAGAGTCATTTTCGAGGCGCCGTTTTCAAATTCGTCTGATTCCAAAATCTCCCGCAGACTGATCACTTCGCGCCTGGTATTCGGCACTTCGATGCCCACGGTCGGCTTGCCCGGCAGGCGCTCGATCAGGATCGATTCTGCCTGCAATGCCAGGCACAAATCTTCATTCAGCGTCGTTATCCGGCTGTATTTGATTCCTGCCTCGGGCTTGTATTCGAACGTCGTCACCACGGGGCCCGGATTGATCTGCACCACCGATCCGCGCACGTTGAATTCTTCCAATTTCGATTTAATGCGGCTGGCGATCTCTTTCAGCTCCAGGCTGTCGTATCCGCACCCGGCTCCTGGTTCGTTCAGAAGCGCCGTTGGGGGCAGACGATACTGCTGATTGCGCTTGACTGGCCGCGGTTTTGCGATCGGCTCGGCGCTCGCAGCTTCGTCTTCCTCGATCTCTTCTTCCGTGCGAACATTCGGCTGATACTCGAGTGTCCGGATCGGGATCTCGTCCGCGTCAGGTTCGTCCACTGGCCGCGGCTGCGGGTTGGGCACAGAAGGATTCGGAGCCGCTCGTGCAGCGCGCTGCGCCACGCGCTCGGCCGCTCTCGCCCTCGCTTTCTCCATCGCTCGTTTTCGACGCGCTTCGCTCGCCCTGCGCAATCTTGTAACCATCCTGCTCCAGATCGCAATGGGGCCGCTCAGCCACCGCGCGAGCGTGGAAACCTCGAACGTTGAAGCAAAGTAAAGCGCGATGATCCCCGCGATTGTCGTCGCGATGGCCGCGCCTGCGAAATTCAATCGTGCGAGCAGGTAATCGGCAATCACCATGCCGACAACCCCGCTCGGGCGTAAGTTTCCGAACAGGAGCGGCGCTGAAACGAGTCCGCACCCCGCCGACACACAAAACCAGAGCGCCAGACTTCCCAGCACTCGGAACCAAGGGCTTTCGATCGGTGACGAGCGAACCCATTTCCACCCCAGCGCCCAGAGGTGCAGCGGCAGCAGAAATGCGCTCACTCCGAATGCTTCGAGCAGCAGGTCGGCCCACTGGGCGCCCACAATGCCGAGCAGATTGTGGGTGTGGATCGTGCCTGTCGCGGTGTTCCAGGACGGATCGGTCGGGGAATACGAGATCAGGCTCAGCACTACAGCCAAGCCGAGCAGGGACAATATGAGACCGACGGCTTCGTTGAGCCGGGTGTGGCGAGACGGAGAAAGAAATGTCATCCGCCGTAGCGGAAGAATACTGCCAGAGCGACTACTATTATGCCAAAAAATATGCGATACCACACGAAGGCAGCCAAACTGTTTCGCCGCACGTATTTCAAGAAGAACGCGATCACTGCGAGACCCACAATCGCGCTCACAAGAATCCCCACCGCGTACGGGACGCGCATCTCCGGCGCGAGGCCACCATGCTTACGGATGTCCAGCAGATCCTTGGCTGCTGCACCCGCGATAATCGGCGCCGAAAGCAGAAAAGAGAATCGTGCCGCCGCCTCGCGGTCCAAATGGAAAAAACGCGCGGTCGCAATCGTGCTCCCGCTCCGGGAAACGCCAGGAATAATAGCGAACGCCTGAGCAATTCCCACGATCACGGCATCGGAAAAGTTCATTTGGTCCAAGCCCGTCTTCTCCTCGCCGGTCCGGTCCGCAATTGCCATGTAGATGGCGACCAGAATCGCAGCCGCCGCAATAATGTATGGACTGCGCCAGGCATGCTCGGCATATTTCCCTAGCGCCCAACCCGCAATTGCTCCAGGAATCGTGCCCGCAACCAGATACCACAGCAATGACCGGCTATTCTCGTCTGGCCGTGAGCCTCGATACGTGAAGCCCAGCCCATTCGCAATCACCTGCACCCAATCTTTGAAGAAGTAGATGACGATTGCTGCCAGTGTGCCCACATGAAGCGCGATGTCGAACGCCAGCCCGCCGTCCTGCCAATGCAGAAATTCTGGAATAACAATCAAGTGGGCGCTGCTGCTAACCGGAAAAAACTCGGTCAGGCCTTGAACGATGGCCAGAACGATCGCCTGATACAGGGGCATAATGACGATTTGGTGCACTAACTCCTGTTAAAGATGTACGATGCGATCTTGATTGTCTCATTCGGCGGGCCCGAAAAGCCGGAAGATGTCCTTCCATTCCTCGAAAATGTCACGCGTCGCCGGAATGTGCCGCGGGAGCGCCTGGTCGAGGTCGCCGGGCACTACGACCGGTTCGGCGGCAAAAGCCCGATTAACGATCAATGCCGCGCTCTTATCGCAGCGTTGCGCCAAGAGTTGGAATCATCGGGCATTCACCTTCCCATCTATTGGGGCAATCGCAACTGGCATCCCCTGCTCCCCGATGCACTGCGGCAGATGCGCAACGATGGAATCCGGCACGCCCTCGCTTTTGTTACATCCGCCTACAGTTCCTATTCCGGCTGTCGCCAGTACCTCGAAAATATTCGCGATGCTCAAGAACAAACCGGCGAGGGTGCGCCGATAATAGACAAGATCCGGCTGTTCTACAACCATCCCGGATTCATCGAAGCCTCAACAGATCGCGTTCGCGAAGCGCTTTCGCGATTTTCGACGGACGAACGCAAAGAACTCCGTTTCGTAACATCGGCTCACAGCATCCCCGCTACTGACGCTGCGTCTCTGTATGTGCAGCAACTCCAGGAAACATCGCGCCTCGTTACTGAATCCCTCGGATTCACGAAATGGGACTTGGTTTTTCAAAGCCGCAGCGGTCCGCCTTCGCAGGCATGGCTCGGCCCCGACATTCTGGACTATTTGCGCTCCCTCCGTGATGAGGGCGTCAAGAACGTCCTCGTCGCGCCCGTCGGGTTTCTATCCGATCACATGGAAATTCTGTACGACCTGGATACTGAGGCCGCCGATTTGGCCCGTGAGCTCGGCATGAAACTGGTTCGCGCCCCCACCGTCGGCACGCACCCGGCGTTCGTCAGGATGATCCGGCAACTGATCGCCGAGCGTCTAAGCCCGAATGAACCCAAGCTCGCGCTAGGCGCCTTTGGCCCTAGCCCGGATTCGTGCGCGGCCGATTGCTGTCCCGCGCCCCGCCGAGTCGTGGTGTTACGCGGCTCGCCAGTCGATACACCTCGCGTTTAGGCAGCCCAGCTTGTTTCGCGACCGCTTTCACCGCCTCCATCCGGCTCAACCCCTGTAACTCGAGGCGCGCCACCTCCGCCGCGGGATCCTCCAGCTTGGGCTTTTCTGTCGATGGCCCAATGACCAGCGTGATCTCGCCTCGAATCGAAGCCCTCAGCTCCAGCTCCCGCCGAATCTCTCCAGCCGAGCCTCGCAAGAACTCTTCATGCACCTTCGTGAGCTCGCGGCAGAGTGCGATCTGCCGGTCCCCAAACATTTCTGCCATATCGGCCAATGTTTCCAGAATCCGGTGAGGGCTTTCATACACAACCGCGGTCGCCGTCTCGCGGGCGAGTTGTTCCAGCGCTCTGCGCCGGGCGCCGCTTTTCGCAGGCAGAAATCCGATAAATCGAAACTCATCGGTCGGCAGCCCGGACCCCGCCAGCGCAACGAGAAGCGCTGACGGTCCAGGCACAGCCACAACAGAAAACCCAGCGCCAATGGTGGCCGAAACGGCTCGATGGCCAGGATCCGAAACCAGAGGCGTACCCGCGTCGCTTACCAATGCGACAGATTCCCCGCCTTCCAAAATGTCAAGTATCTGAGCAGTGCGCGAGGCTTCGTTGTGCTCGTGGCAACTGATGAGCCGCTTGCGAATCTGATAATGGTCAAGGAGTTTCTTGGTTTCGCGCGTATCTTCACACGCAATGACGCTTACTTCTTCACGGAGAATACGCAGAGCGCGGAGAGTGATGTCTTCGAGATTCCCGATCGGTGTCGCGATCAGATAGAGAGTGGCGGCCAGACACTAGAAGTGTATCGTCGAACCAATAAATACGATTTCTCGCGAGATGCTGAAGCTAGACGACCAATCCCAAGCGGCTGAGGCGCCTCTTTACATCCGCTGGAGCGCCGACCGGTCTCCACACGCGATCGAGCTGCGGTTGGATATCGTTCGAAGCATGACCGCGGAGATCGCTGAAGCCGAAAAGCTCGGAATTGAGATCGGCGGAATACTGCTGGGCTCTCTTCCCACCGCATCCGTTCCAGTTTTGCGGATCGACAACTATGCGACTGTATCCCGCCCTCCCGAAGACGGCTCTGTCTACCTGCTCGATCCATTGGAGCAGGAACGTTTCGCTTCCGTGCGCGCGGGAGCGAGTCGCGGCGAAACAGCACCCGTCGGATTCTTTCGGAGTCACATTCGCCCCGGCCCCCTCAGGCCATCTTTGGCGGATCGAAGTTTGCTCGCCGGCCAATTCAAAGAATCCGTCTACGCCGTTCTGCTGATACAAGCCCGGCCCCCTCGCACGGCGGCATTCTTTGTGGCTGCGGATGGCCAATTGCCGGTCGAGCCCTCCGTAAACGAGTTCCGGTTCGACGAAACCGAGTTTCGAGCTTTGCCCGAGCTCGAGCAGCTCGCGATAACGGAACCCGAGGTCGACGAGGGCCGCGCGCGCACCACCCGCGTCCGCATGCCAAGGGCGCGCTACCGGGCGATTTTGAGCGTGGTTGATCGTTGCAGCCTGCGCTGCGGTGGTGGTCTGGGCTCTCGCTCGCGTCCCATGGTTCCAGGGTGGCGGGAATCGCCTTCACGTCGCCGTTACAGGAAACGATCGCGTGTTGATGATTTCTTGGAATCACTCCGTTTCGGACATCAAACATGCGATCGGCGCAACACTGGCCATAACAGATGGCCCAGTCCGGCGCGAGGTCAAGCTTGGTCAGGACGAGCTGAAGCTCGGCAGCGTGGAATATGAGCGCAACGAACCACGCGTCGACGTCACCCTCACCCTCGACATGCCCGATTCAGTGTCGGTGAGCCAGTCGGTCCACTGGCAAGCGAAGTAAATGCGCGACCCCGCGGCATGCTCATCAATGCCGCAGCAAGATATTGAATTCGCCGCTTTTCGCGTCCAGGATCACCGTGCTCGCGGCTGGGATCTGTCCCTGTGCAACCAAGGCCGCCACCGGCTGTATGAAATTGCGCTGCACGGTGCGCTTCAGCTCGCGGGCGCCAAATTCCAGGCTGGTGCCGTTGTCCAGTAGAAGGTTACGCCCGGCTACCGTGCATTGAAGCCGGAACCCGCGCACGCCCAACCGGGCTCGAATCAGGCGGGCAAATGCGTCGAAGATTTGATCCAAAATGACACTGCAAGCCTCGCGATCGAGCGGCTTGTACGTGATCACGGAATCAATTCGGTTGACGAATTCGGGCGAGAACTTGTGCCGCACCGCGGACATCCCAATGCTCTGAATCTTCGTCGTATCCACGCAGGCCGGAGGCGGCAGCATCGCTTCAAATCCAAAATCCGGCTTGTTCGCCCGCTGGATCGATTTCGCGCCCAGGTTGCTGGTGAGAAAAATCATGGCATTCTCGAAGTTCACAGTGGCGTTGTCGCCCAGCCGAAGCGTCGCTTTATCGAGTATGCCCAGTAACAGCCGCGACATCGAAGGCGCAGCTTTTTCGATCTCGTCGAAAAGGATGAGCGAGATATCGCTTTTGTCGCTGGCTACGCTGCTTACCTTTTGCTGCGTGAGCATCGGCTGCGTCTCTCGATGACCCAGATAACCCGGAGGCGCGCCGATGAGCTTAGCAACTTCGTGCTCCATCTGAAACTCGCCGCAATCTACTTTCAGAAGGTTCTTGCTGCTGCCGTGCAACACCTCTGCGAGAGCTTCGACTGTGCGAGTCTTCCCGGTTCCCGTCGGACCAAGTAATAAAACCACGCCAAGCGGCCGTCCTTCTGGAGAAAGTCCAGCCTGATGCATCTGAACGTAAGGAAGGATTGTTTCTATGGCATCGGGTTGACCGACCAACAGGCCATTGAGCCGGGCAGCCAAGCCGTCCGGATCTTCCAGAGCGATGGGCCGTTTGGTACGGCCGGACAAGGTATAGGATCGCATGTGCCTCGGTAGCTGGACTTTGCAGCCGGAAAGCGTTGCCCTTTCGTCAACGACTCTATCGAGCGCGGAGGCGAACCATAACTGCCTGGGATGCTTTCACAATCGCCTTTTCCGCCAGGCCCTGCAGCGAAGCCGCTCATTTCAAACGGCATTACCACTCTGGTCGGCAGTTCGCGTTATTCTTTGCGGCTCTGTGACCGAGTTTCCGAGCGGGATTACATCATCGCAACCGGCGGCGCAGGTTCATCCGGGCTGCCGGCGCTGGTTAAAGGCGCGCGAATCATGAGGACCGCCAGCAGGATCAGCACTCCGAAACCGATCAAGTACGATGGATGACTAAACAGTTGCAGATGTGCCCGAATATTTGGCGGCGTAAATTGCAGGCCCGCCCAAACGAGCCCCAAAATCGCTTCGCCCGCAATCAATCCTGAGGCCGTGAGCACGCCCGAGTTGTCGACGCGAGCTTTCTGCGCCTCGTTGTAGCCGCGGCGATCCGCCACCCAGTCGCCCATCCAGCGGATCAGGCCGCCCACAAAGATTGCGAATGTCGTTTCGAGTGGAAGATACATTCCGATTGCAACCAGCATCGGACTTTTGACGTTCATCATGATCAGTGCAACGCCCATCAGGATTCCTACCAGCACCAGGGGCCACGGCATATCGTGCCCCATAATGCCTTGAGCCAATAGAGCCATCAAGCCCGCTTGGGGAGCGGGAAGCTGGCGATCTCCGAAGCCCGTGCCGCCGGCGCGAATATTACCTTCGTGCAATAACACGAGTGGGAAGTACATAATCAGGCTTGCGACTAGCACGGCAATCAATTCGGCAATCTGAATGTTACGCGGGGTGCCACCGAGGATGTAGCCGACTTTAAAGTCCTGAAGCAGCTCTCCCGCAACGGCGGAGGAGACGCACACCACGGCAGCGACGCCCAACACCGCCGCCACGCCGCCGACTCCTGAAACTCCCAGCGATACGAGCAACAAGGCGGCCACAATCAAGGTGGAAAGCGTCAGGCCGGAAACCGGATTATTCGAGGACCCGATAAAGCCGCACAGGCTACCCGACACAGCGGCGAAGAAGAAACCGAGGATCAGCATGACGACCGCTGCTACAACGCCGGCTGAAACCTGGCCCGAGAAATAGATATAGAGAGCGATCATGGCCGCAAACACAACTGCGATTAGCGCGAAAACGACTTTGAAGCTCATGTACCGCTCGGTGCGGCTCAGAGTCGAGGTTTGCTCAGCGCTCTGGCGCATATCGGTGACCACGCGCCTTAAGCCGGAAACGAGACTGGCTCGCATACGGAACAGCGTGTATGCCGCGCCCACCAGCATCCCGCCGACCGCAATCGGCCGGACAATGTATCGCCACACGCCGCCGGAAAGGTCGGTCCACGAATCCGCAGCCGCGCCGGCGGGAAGAAAACCGCTGAGCTGCGGCCCGAGGAAATAGATCAAAAGCGGAACCATCAGGCCCCAGGCAACCACACCGCCCGAAAATACCAGCGATGCCAGCTTCGGTCCGATGATGTACCCGACGCCCAGATACGCGGGGCTCACCGTGGGTGCGGCGAAGGTGGAAAAACCGCCGGTTTTCAGCACGGTCCTTGTAGTCATTCCGCCCAGCCGTACCCGGCTTGCGCCAAGCTGGCCCACTGGCAGCGAGAACTGTGCATCGGCGGCGAAGAATCCAAACCGGCTCAGGAGGAAAATGACACCTCCGACGCCGATATTCCAAAACAGATATTTGGCCGCCCGCGCGCCTCGCTGCCCGGCTTTGTGAATTTCTGACGCGGCGATCGACTCGGGGAACGGCAGCTCGCGATCCTCCACCATCACGCGGCGGACCAGCGAGATGAACAGCACCCCAAGCACGCTCCCGACCATGATGAGGACTGTCGACTTCCAATACGCATCGCGGAATGAGAATGACGGCCACGCGCCCGCGATCAGGAATGCGGGAATCGTAAAGATTGCGCCCGACGCGACCCCTTCGCCGATGGAGCCGCTCGTTCGAGCGATGTTCTCTTCGAGCAGCGATCCCTTCCACGTTCGGAGGACCGCCATGCTGATGACCGCGGCCGGATACGTCGCCGCGACGGTCATGCCCGCTCTGAGGCCCAGATATGCATTCGCCGCGCCGAGTACCACGGTCATTGCAAGCCCCAGAAGAATGGCGCGGACCGTTAGCTCGCGCATCTGCATATGTTCGGGAACAAACGGCTTAAAGGGCTGGTCTTGTTTGCCTAGAGTCTGTGCTCGCGTGTGTGCTCATTGTGAGACCCGGTAGTTTATTGTACGGCGCAAAGCAGGCGTCGCGCTTGCGCTTTGGAGGGCCCGGCGGCGTGCCGCAAAATCGAGCTATGGCGGGTTCGACGGCAATGTCAGTGGAAGACTGTCTTCATACCACATACCAGCCGGACTGTGATTATGTCGAAGCCGAGGCTTCCACGCTTGTTTTAATACGACCTGTACTACAAAGGTCACTGCTTTATGAAAAGCAATGCACCGAGAAGAACAGCCACAATCGCAGAAAAGACTACCACTATAAGCGGTAGGTCGTGAGAATATAGCGTCTCCTCGCTGATCGGGCGCACTCCGAATTTGACTAAGGTTTGGTGAAGCTCACGTTTGGCGAGATTATATCGGTTCACTAGGCTCCACGAATACAGTACAAACCCGATAAGCAGTACGCACAGAGAAGGCCCCCAAGACGATAATGAGTGCTCTTTCACACGATTGCCGTTCACAAAAAAAGCGAAGGTGACCGCAAGCGCTAGGCCCACAGTTCGAGGTGGAAACGAAAGAGCGTCTTCCGCCCGGAGATGCCGCTTCAGCTGATCTTTCAGAATGATCTTCTCGAGCTCAGTAAGCTCTGTTGGTTGTTGTGGCGCTTGTTGCATAGGCTCGGGTATTCTAGCCTATCTTTGGGGTGGGCGTGGCGTGATCGGACCTGCCGAGAAAAGCGCTTGAGTATTTCCCTGAAACAGGAGCGAGGAGAAAGGTGGAGGCGACAGAGCGGCCGCAAATCGTCTCCATCAGCAATACGGCAAGTGTAAAGATCGCCGGGAGGCTCCAGGACGGAGAGCTGAGTCTCTGAGCCGCGCGTCACCAACCGTCCTAGAATATTCCGTGAACCCGTCACTTCCTCTTGCGAATAAAATCTGGCCGTTGAAGGACGTGAACTGAAATTCCGGTCCGCCGCCTGGATCATTAGCAGCCAGCCTGATTGCTATTGGCGGCCCGACGTTCCATCCAATTAATAGGCAAAGACCAGCAGCAGCCGCAAAACGGAGGATCGCATCCGTGGACAGTCGAGAATGGAGCGGCTTCAACTCTGCTGCTCTTTAATCCGACTGCTTCGAGGCGACGATTCGATGTGAGAATCGCCGCCGATCGCGTGCTCTGGATGCAACGCTATCACCTCGACCCAATGGAAACGAAAGCTATCGACATTGCCAAACTCATTGCTTCCGACGAAAAGGACAGGAGCGGAAAGACGCTGCCGAAAGGCGCTACTGTGGGCGAAGTGAACTGGTCTACCGAAGAGGCGGGGGAGGGGACCGGGCGACTCCTTGTGTTACAGCCTGAGACCTGTTTCGACCGGAATTTTAGCTGTGGCAACCAAGTCCTGCCCTGCGGCTCCTATATGGAGTACGCGGATCTTGATCTGCTTGCTCAAGAGAGCGGGGATATGGGGCTGGTGTTCGTGGAGTATTGTGCCGGCGCCAATGCGTGCACCGGCGGCTCATCGGACTGTAATTCGGAAGAGAACTTCTCTTCGACCTCAAGCAATTCGGGCATTGCCTCGGTTCCCGGCACCTTCGCGCCTAGCTGCAGCGTTACCGGCCACTCGGGGGGAACCGCGACTATACTTGCTCAAGGGCGCTTCTCAGGATGGGGAAGAGCAGAGCCAGAGGCCGGCGCGGGTTCACGTGCCTTTTCGCGTCGATGAAATCGCGACGATCAGCCAAGGACCGGTGTATTGCGCAAGCGGCCCACCGAATGGCTACCTTCGCACAGTTAACCAGGAGGTTTACGACAATTTCGGTCTGCCGTACAAAATCGGCGGTGCTAACAGACGCAGTTGTGATCGGAACCCCCAACAACCTGGACATCACGAGCGCGGACGTTACCGTCCCGGGCAGCGCAGTTACCGACTCAAACGGTCAGTTCGGGCCCGACTACTACAGCGTGTGCTCGCCTGTATGTTACGGCAGCACCGGTGTGACCGATGCAACACAGGACTGGTATTTCAACGGCATTCTACTGCCGGGAGCGAGCGAGGTCGTCTATTCGTGCAGCGGGATCAGCATCAATGCACACTGATTGTTCACATCGCAAAATCCGCGTATTCGCGATTTACGCTGCCGGGGCTCTCAGCCTCGGTTATGTCACCCTGGCCGGAAGCGATATCCGCCCGCCCCTGGCTCCGCTGACAGGCCCTGCAGGCTCGAAGGAGATCCGCCGAGTCAATATACCTAGAACGACTCTTCTTAAAACTATCTTCGAGGCGGGCCGCGGCAGTGGAGAGTGCCTTGGGGTCGTGCTTACCCGGCGCTCCGCCGCCTCAACAGAAGTGGGCCCAATCAATGCCGAAAACGTTACGGTCAATGATTTGCTGAACCGCGCCCTCGAAGGGATGAATGGTTTTGTCAGGCGCGAGGTGGAAGGGTGCATAATAGTTGCGCCCACGAACGGCGGCCCGAGTTATCTGCAGGCTAAGATTCCTTCATTTCAGGCGCCGCGCGCACCGTTGCCCCTGCAAAGCTATCGCTTATTCCAGGCGGTGCTCGCCATTGAACTGAAGTCCGTGCCCAAGGGCGGCCTAGGAACAGTTTCCAGCGTCTCATGGAGCACGGACTCGCCCCTGGTTGGGCCGGTAGACGCGACGCAAAAATCGACCGAGCAGCTCCTCTGCATGCTCGCTCGTGGAGCGAACTCCACAATGTGGGTCGCCGTCCCGAGGACAACGGAACCGTACGAGTCGTGGCGGTTCGTGCGCTACTCCGAGCCGGACCTGAATGCCGATCAGGAACTGCGCTCAATTGTCGAGAGCATCCCGGCGGACCGGCAATAGCACGCGGCAATGCGCACTGATGTGAGATGGTCCCGCCCGGTCCCGTAACGCCCATAATGGACAGGCCGGTTGTTCTTGCGACGAACGAGAACCGGACGACGGTAAAAGCCATTGACGAGCTTCTCCTGCAGGCCGGTAGGCAAGCCGGCACGACGGTCACGATCGGAGGTGTGGCAAGGAACGACGCCGCGGTCGCAAAATTTCCCGCAGGCGGCCGCAGGTGCGGCCCGTGAGGTGTTTGGACGCCGCAGTCTCGGCGTTTGCGCCTGGCACTTCCTGGGTCCTCCTATACGAACCAATGAAGCGCTATTACGTTCTCACGTTCTTTTAGGATGCGCCAAGGGGAGATGCGACGATTAGCCCCTTCGGCGTTGACAATCGCGCTAGCGCTCGCAGCGCTGCTTCCGCCGCCCGCCGCAACTCAGAGCGGGGCCGCGCCGCGGTTGCGGATCGACATGGCGCTGCGGAACGACGCTTCCGAACTGCAGATCAAATGGATCAACGACGGAAGCTCGGGATTCCTGCTGGATCTCGGAGGCCTGGTGGGCGCGGAGCCGTTGTACGGGTTTCGACTGCTTGTAGCGGCCCACGGGCGCAAGCCAGAGTTGGTCGGGGTTGTCGAGGGAAGCGGCACAATCGAAGGACGCCCGGATCCCTGGGTGACGTTTCTCCCGCCGCAATCCGAGTTCGCCCTCAGCTTCGGTACGAACAAGCTAGCGATACCCAGGGAGGGCGTCATGATCCGCGACCTTAAAGGACCTTGGACTCTGACGCTCACGTACTCCGGGGAGCCAGCGACTGATTACGCACCGGGCGGCCATAAAATTCCGTACAGTATCACGCGCAACGGTCCCACCAGGATCCCGTTCTGGGTGGGAACAATCACGCAGCACGTGAGCCATCCTTGAGCGCCGCGCAGTCGGCCCGCGAGCGTCAAATGGCGCATAGTCGAGCGACGGCGAGCGCCGCTGCTCTCCATGTGGCCGCGAACACCACCGGCGACATGGGGCCGCGCTAGTTTTGGTATTGCATCAACAGCCCCCGTTTATTGGTAGCGGCGACCATAATTCGGAAGAGGATTTCTCTTGGAGCCGAACCGCGATTATACTTGCCCAGGGCGCTTCTCAGGGTGCGAAGAGCAGAGCCCGGGGCCGGCGCGGGTTCACGTGCCTTTTCGCGTCGATGAAATCGCGGCAATCAGCGAAGGACAAGTGTATTGCGCAAGCGGCCCACCGAATGGCTACCTTTGCACAGTTACACAGGAGGTTTACGACAATTTCGGTCTGCCGTACAAAATCGGCGGTGCTAAGGTGTCAGACGCAATTGTGATCGGAACCCCCAATAACCTGGACATCACGAGCGCGGACGTTACCGTCCCGGGCAGCGCAGTTACCGACTCAAACGGTCAGTTCGGGCCCGACTACTAAAGCGTGTGCTCGCCAGTGTGTTACGGCAGCACCGGGGTCACGGACGCTACCCAGCAGTGGTATTTCAACGGCATCCTGTTGCCGGGTCCATCTACCCTGCAGTACAGCTGTAGTGGAATTTTGATCAATGCGCACTGATGCAAGGTGGTGTAGCCCGCTCCTCGCGCGTGCGGCGCTCACCGCGATTCTCTGGAATCAAAGCGAAATGGCGCGGGCTGGATCACCTCTTGAACGCGTGCAAGAGGCAAGCGAACATGGGGAATCGGTTCTGGCGACACGTATCCCAAGCGTCAAGTTTCCCAACACGACGCTTCTGCACGCGCTGTTCTACATCGGACAAGCGAGCGGGCAGTGTCTTGGAGCCGTTTTAACCACCCGCTCCCTCGCAGCCGCCGAGGTGCCGGGCTTCGATCAACGCGATGTCACGCTTCGCGACGCCCTGGACAAGGCGCTAAGTACAGTGCAACACTTAGCGGTGCAGGAGTGAGATGGCTGTGCTGTTGTTGAACCATCCAGCGGAAAACCTGAGTATCTCGAGACCCGAATCGCCCTGCTCAAGACACCCCGGGTTCCCCTCGACATAGCAAGCTTTTACCTACGCCAGGCCCTGGCGGCGGCGCAACGGCCGCATCCGTCAAGCGGCGGCGTAATCGCCAGCATCGCCTCTAGCAGCGATTCCCCTTATCTCGGTCCCCTCGAGATCCGGCGGCGGTCCGTTGAGACGGTCATATGCAAACTGGCCGCCGCTGCGGGCTCCACGATGTGGATCGCCTTCCCGGAGGAGAAGGATGCAGTCGAGCCGTGGCGCTGGATTCTGTACAAGGAGGCGCCCGACCTAGTCCAGTCCAGGCTGCGCTCGATTCTCAACTTCCTCCCGGAATGCAGCTTACAGGATCCGTCGCAAGGCACCCTTTGGATCCGCTCGTATTACCAGATGCTTGGGAAATGAAGAGCGCTCACCGGTGTGCTATGGCAGCACCGGAGTCGCCGCCGCGTCGTCGCGATCCACGAAACGCAATCACTTTCTCTTGCGAATGAAAATCTGGGCGTCGGACGATGTGAATTGAAATTCCGGCGCATCAAGCTTGGATTCTTTTCAAGTTCGCGAGAGAAGATCCCATGACTGCGCTATTCCTGCCGCAAAGCTTTCACCGGGTCGACCATGCTGGCGCGGCGAGCGGGAACAAAGCTGGCCAGGAACGCTGCGAAGATCAGAAGCGGAATCATAATCGCGAACTCTGCTCCATTCGCGGCCTGCATTCCTTGAACGAGATGCTGCAACGCGCGCCCTGCCGCAACTGCGGCTACCATACCGAGACCCACCCCGGCAAGGGTCATTTTCAAACTTTGCCAGAGCACCAGCCGCATGATCTCGCCAACGCTTGCTCCCACCGCCATGCGGACGCCGATTTCAGATATGCGCTGTCCGGTCACGTAGGCCAGCACGCCGTAAATGCCGGTGCACGCAAGTAGCAAGGCTAAGCCGGCGAATATGCCAAATAGAACCGACAGGAAACGCTGCCGGGCGAGAGATGCTCCGACGAGTTCGTCCAGCGTGCGGACTTCATAAAGGCTCTGATCGCCAGATTCGCCGCGTAGTTCCTGTTGTAACGGCTTAACAATCGTCAGGGGTGAGCTTCGCGTTCGAATGGTGATGGACATGAACGACGAAAAGATATGCAACAGCCAGCCTGGCACTTGGGCGAATGAATAGTACATTTGATCGCGCACACGCGACTGATCATCGCCTGCCAGACCCCAGTGGCGCACATGGCCAACCACACCGACGATTTCGATGGGCGCAGCGCCCATCGCGGAGGACCAGATGTGTTGGCCAACAACATCCGTGCGACCGAAAGCGTGCCGAGCCAGATTTTCGTCGATGACGACGACCGGTTGACTGCCCTCTCGATCCTGTTGATTGAAGAAGCGGCCGTGAAGGAGCGGAATGCCCATGACCTTGAGGTAATCGGGAGTGACGGTTGAGCCGAGCGCGACCGGCTCTTGGTTGGGGGGCAGCGGATTAGGGGTGGTCCGGTAGGGTCCAACGTTTTCCCCTTCGCGCATGGGAACAATATCGGCAAGGGCGACGAATTCCACATCCCGCACACGCCGGGCGCGATCGAGTACATCCTGCCAGGCCGCCCATATGTGGGAGGGATTGCCCAAGGCTTTGGGCGAAAGTGCGAACCGGGCGACCAGCACGTTGTGTGGATTGAAGCCAGGATTCAAAAATGAGAGCGCCAGAAGTGTGCGGCCGAGCATTCCCGCCAATACCAGCAACACGAACGCAAGCGCAATCTCCGATACGACGAATGGACTGTGCAGACGGCGTGAATTTCCGCTGACGCTTCGCCCGCCCGCGCGCAGCGCCTCTTCGAGCCTGTGCATCGGAACACGCAATGCTGGCGCTAGCCCGAAAACGAGACCACACAAAAGCGAGATGCCGACTCCAAAACACAGCACGCGCCAGTCGATATGGATCTCTTCCGCACGCGGCAAGTTATCCGGCCAGAGCGCCACAAACGGATGCACACTCAGCGCTGCCGCGACGATGCCTAGCAAGCCACCGCAAAGCCCCAGAACGGCGCTCTCGGTCACACACTGGCGCACCAGACGGCTGCGGCTTGCGCCAAGAGCCACGCGCATCGCAAGCTCCCGCTCGCGAGAAATGGCGCGGATCAGAAATAGGCTCGCTATGTTCACGCAGGCAATCAACAATACCAGTCCAATCGCGGCCAACAGCAGCCAAAGCGTCCCGCGTACATCGCTTACCAACTGCTGCAAAAGTGGATGGATGCGCATGCCGAGGCCAGCGTTCGATTTCGGATATTCTTTGGCCAAACGGCGGCCGATGAGCGCGACTTCGGCTTGAGCCTGATTCGGAGAAACGCCGGGAGCCAGACGTCCTATGCCCTGAATGAAACGCGCGTTGCGATTCTGCATGCGCGGGTCCGTGCTTTGGCCGAGTGGTGTATAGACGTCCGCTTCTCCAGAGAGTTGAAAACCCAGCGGCGCGACACCGACAACCTGGTACGTTTTGCCGTCGAACACGAGCTCTTTTTTAGCCACGGCCGGATCGGACGCGAAGTGGCGTTTCCACAGACTGTAGCTGATCATGGCGACGGGCGCCGCGCCAGGTACGTCTTCATGAGGCTCGAAGCTGCGCCCAAACAAAGGAACGACTCCCAGAAGAGGAAAGAGTTGTGCCGAGATCTGCCGGGCTTCCACGTGCTCCGGCTCTCCGGGAGCGCTGATCGTACCGCTGCTGTATTTCCACCCCGCGATCCTGACCGAGCGGCTCTCGTGCTTAAGATCCGTGAAATCAGGATACGAAAACCAGACCTCCCCAAGATCTTTCATAAACCCATGCAGGATTACCAATCGGTCTGGCTGCCGGAATGGAAGCGGCCGGAGCAGAACGCTATTGATAACCGTAAACATCACTGTTGTCGCGCCGATTCCGAGCGCCAGGATCAGCAGAGTGACCGCGACGAAGCCGGGCTTCTGACGGAACGTGCGGAGTGCATAGCTGGCATCCTGCAGCAGCTCCTCCGCCCAGCGGGTGCCACGAGCATCGCATTTTTCCTTCGCTTGCTCGGGACCGTCAACCGTTGCCAACTGGCCGCTTCGTCTTCTTAAATGTCGTCCCAAGGTCTTTCCTGCTATGCCGCGGGTAGGATCTCCGTGTGATCATCTCACTTCCTCTTGCGAATGAAAATCTGGCCGTTGAACGACGTGAACTGAAACTCCGGGCCGCCGCCATTGATCGTTCCGCGCAAGGCCCGGTCGAAGCGCAGGTGAAACGCCCCGTCACGCTGTCGTCCTGAGTCGCTTGGAATCATGCGCTCGCCGGAATCGAGCTTCACATCGAAGTCGCTATAGATCTCGCCGTTGTCCGTCTTCATCCGAACATTTGCTTTAACATTCTCCGGAAGCGTCACATCAATGTCGCCGTTCAGCGTGCTAAACGACATCGGCTTTCCGGGATCTACGCGGTCCATCGTCACCAGCACACCCCCATTCAGCGAGTGCGCAACTACGGATCCCGACACATTCTTAATCGTGATCTTGCCATTCAGATTGTTGGCATCGATTTCGCCGTCCACCTGCTCCACGTCGATCTCCCCATCATTCACGCACTTCAGTTCCAGGGAAGAGCGGCGCGGAACCGTAATCGCCAGATCCGCCGCTCTCATCCATGAAGTCTTGATATTCACCACGTTATTGTCTTCACTGACATCGAGACCCGCATCGCCGGGCAGCGCCAGCCGTTTCATACCCTCTGATCGCGCCGGCCGCGACTCATGGGATTGCCCATGCCCACGCGCGCTTGCCTCCACGACAACGTCCTTGATATCCGCTCCGCGTACCGTAATGCTCCCGAGTAGCAGGTGCGCATGTACGCGCGCCGGTAGCGATGGATCGTGCAGTGGCACTGTCGCTTTCTCCGCTCCTTCTTGCGCCAGAACAGCGCCCGCAAAAAGGCCGGCGATCACGATCGTCTTAATCATTTGTTCTCTCCTCATTGCTCCCGATGCAGCCGAATGCTTCCGTTAAACGCATCGAATGTTAGTTCAGGTCCGCCGCGGCCGGCGCGAGCGCCTCTCGCGCGGTTACTGCGATAGACAAATTTCCCGTTCCGCTGCTCCGTTTCCGCTGCTGGGGAGACTCTCGGCGTCACCTCGAAATCGCTATAGATCTCGCCATTGAATGTTTTGAAAAGCAGATCTGCCGATAGATTCGGCTGGAAGTAGACGTCCAACTGCCCGTTGATGCTCTTAAAGCTGCTCGCGCCCAATGGGTTCCTCGCAAAATGGACCGCAATCGGACCGTTAATCGTGTGCACATCGCCGGATCCCGAGATCGCGCTCATGCTGATGCCGCCATTTATGTTGCTGACATCGAAATCACCGCCGACATCATCGACGCGCACATCTCCGTCGTTCACCGTCGAAGCGACAATTCTTGCCTCGCGCGGAGCTTCGACATCGATGTCGTAAGTAACGTTGTAGAACCGCCGATGCTCGCCGCGGCACCCTCGGCCCTCGCAGTCACACCGCCACGGCGCGTCATAGTAAATCGAAACTGTCCCCGGCTTTTCCGTCATATCGAGTTTCACTTCGCTCTTCGCCTCCGCCAGGTCGCTGTCCGTCTCAGCGCGAATCGTCTTGTGCGCAGTCACCCGCACCTCGGAGCCACTGACACCCTTTACGTGGACATGGCCATCCACGTTGTCCACCAGCAATCGCATGGGTGCGCCGGACAGCGTCAAAGTCTTTTGGATCGTCTCTTGTTCCCGGACGCTCCAGCGGTCCGGATTGGCCCGGCCCCAACACAGCGCCGGCAACCCGCAGATCGTAAGTGCGAAGCAAAAAACGAATCTCATACTCGCGTCTCCTATTCGAAGCGGAGTCTGTCCAGACCCCATTGCGCTCGTTCTCGCACCGCCGAGTTCACTTCCGTATTGGTCTTGAGCTTCCGAAGCTCGCTCGCGGCCGCGTTGTCGCGCATGTGCACCAGCGCGTCGATCAGCGCTATCTGCACCAGCGGGGAATCCTGACGCGGAAGAGCATTCACCATGGCTTTGCGAACGTTTGCATCGCCGCTGAACTTACCCAGCGCGTCCAGCGCCGAGAGGCGCACATTTGTATTCGGGTCGTGATCGAGCACCGCCAGCAGCGCCGAGACAAGGTCGCGATCGGGATTCTCCACGCGGCTGCTCCAGGAAATCCCCTCCAACCGCGAGGTAGCCGATTGCCGGTTAAGCAAGGAAAGCGCAACCGTTTGGCGCAAGTTTTGTACTTCACCGCCGAGCCGCTTCACTTCTGCTGTCGACGATTGGCCGCCGACGGTCACCCGCCCCAGATACAGGCCCACTGCGAACAGAGCAAGCGCGAGCGTGGCTTGCCGCACCAGACCCGCGAGGCCCGGTTTCCACCAGGCAAACCCTCCCGAAACAGGGCGGCTACGGCCACTCTTGATTTCACTCAGTTTCTGATAAAAGCCCGCCCGCAAAGCAGCGCTCGGCTGCTCCTCGGGCAGCGATCCCATCTCCTGCCACAACGAGCGAAGCTCTTCCACCTCCTGGCGCAGCTCCGCGCTCGCATGCAGTTCCGCCTCAAAAAGCTCCTTCTCAGCCGGTTTCAATTGGCCCGACAGATATTGAGGAATCAGCTCGCGAATTTCTTCAGACGTCATACAGCTTTTCTCCACGAATCTCGCAAAATCTCTCGCGCAGTTCCTTCAGCGCGCGATACACCCGAACTTTCACCGTGCCAATCTCGCAATGCAAAATGCGTGCGATCTCTTCATACCGCAGATTATGGAAGCGGCTCAGAACCAGAATTTCCCGCTTCTCCTCGGTCAGTTTCAAAAGCGCTTCCTGCAGGTGCTTCACATCCTGCTTGCGGCTCACAACTTCTTCAGCCATAGGTTCACGGCTCCTGATCTCACCCAATTCACCGTCGCTTCGCTGCGCGCGTCCTTGATGGAAGGCATCAAAACACGCGTTCCGAGCCATTGCGTAAAGCCATCCTGGAAACGAAAGGCTCGGGTCGTAACTCCGCGCATACTTGAGAACACGGAAGAAAACCTCCTGAACCAGGTCCTCGCTGAGGGCCCGATTTCGCGTAAGCTGCAGCACATATCGAAACAGCGGCACATGGTAACGCTCAAACAGCGTTGCGAGCTGAGTAGAGTCGCCGGCCTGAATAAGCCGCATCAGGGAGTTGTCCGTTTCAGTTTCCACTCAGCGTCACCCGTCAATACTGAGCGCCGGGCAAAAGGTTACAGGGGAGGGCTTATTTCGCGCTTTTTTATAGACGGTAAAAACCCCGCGCTTTAAGGGTTATCTTCAGCCCAGACGCTGCTTCACCAGCTCGCTTAGCGCCTTGCCATCCACCCGCTTGCCGGCCAGTTTTGCTTGCGCGGCTTTCATAACCGCTCCCATCTGCTTTGGAGAATCCGCCCCGGTCTCCTGAATGGCAGCTTTCACCGCAGCTTCTATCTCCTCCGCTGTGGGGGCCGCAGGCAAGTATCCTTCAATCAACCGGATCTCGGCCTCTTCTTTCGCGGCCAGTTCCTCGCGTCCGCCTTTGCGGAACAGATCCGCCGCCTCGCGCCGCTGCTTCACAAGCATGTTCATCACCTGCAGCTCGCTCGCCTCATCCAGCGGCTTCATCGAATCCACTTGATGCTTCTGGAGCGCGGTCTTCATCATCCGGACGGCGCTCAAGCGCGTTTCGTCCCTCGCCTTCATGGCTTCCACCATGTCTTTTTGTATTCTTTCGAGAAGCGGCATTTGCTCAACATTGTAAGCGCGACTGCTGCGAAAGATGGCAAGCTAACATAGGGACACGGGCATGTTTATGGATGCAAATGCAGTGGAGACCCGTGTTGCCAATTGGAAGATTTCGGCCTTGGCCGTGCTCGTTGTCTTATCAAACGTGATCGGAAACTGCTTCTTGAACATGGGCGTGAAGGCCTGGAAATTCGCGGGCTGGAGTTCCGTTCCGGCGGCTGTCGCTTCCCCAGCGCTGTTGACCGGAGTGCTGTTCTTAATGGCTTGGCTGTTTCTACGCATGGCGCTGCTCAGTAACGGGCCCATGACGCTCGTGCTGCCTGTTACCGCCGGTTTCGGGTATCTCCTGACGGGAGGGATCGGCCAGTTTTGGTTCGCTGAAAAAGTCTCGGTTACTTACGACTACGGCTTGATCCTGATCGCGGTAGGCGTTTGGCTGGTAGGGAACAGCGCGTCCGGATCGCCCTCCAAAACATGAAGTGGGTCCTGGTCGCAGTGATCGTCCTCTGTACGGTCGCGAGTGACGTCTTGCAGAGCCACGAGATGCGGAAGCATGGCCCGGTTGATGCGTTCGAGGTTGCGGGAATGAGGCAAACAATTGCTGCGGCGTTTGGCCGCCCGTTGTTGCTTTCTTCGATCGGTTGTCTCGCCATATCGTTCTTTGCCTTTGTGAGACTGCTGCGAATCGCTCCGCTCAGCTTCTCTGTACCGATGACGGCGAGCACTTACGTTCTGGACGGCGTGCTTGCCAAGTACGTATTGCACGAACGGGTAAATGGCAAGAGATGGCTTGGAATCGTGTTGATTGCCGCAGGTATCGTGCTCATCTCGCCCTAGCTCTCCATTTTGGAAAGAACCACGTCTCAGCAAGAGAGCACGCGAGGCCGACGACGCGCGTTTGCCATCTTTTTCATTGTTCTGCTGGTGCTCGGGACCGGCGCTTTTCTGTACTGGCTTCACGAGCGGCAGTTTGAAACCACCGACGATGCGCAGGTAGACGCGCATCTCAATCCGGTCAGTTCACGCATTGACGGAACAATCACGAAGGTGTACGTCGAAGATAACCAGATGGTGAGTGCCGGAGCTCCCCTGGTGGATCTCGATCCCCGCGATGCTGAGGTGGCGCGTGATCAGGCGCGCGCGGAATTGGCCCAGGCTCGCAGCATGGTCACCGCGCAGCAGCCGAACGTGCCCATTACGCAGGTCGAGAATGTCACGAATATCTCGACTGGAGAATCCAGCGTCGAGAATGCCCAAGCGAGTCTCGCCGCGGCAGAGCGCGATCGGGAGTCTGCAGCCGCGAAATTGGCGGAAGCCGAAGCGAACAATGTGAAGGCGCAGGCGGACCTTGCGCGATACAAGCTTCTGGCCTCGAAAGACGAAGTCTCCCAGCAGGAATACGATCAAAGTGTTGCGGCAGCGGCGAGTGAAGCGGCAATTGTAAGCGCCAACCAGGCAAGTCTGCAGGCGGCCGCGCAGATCGTCGATCAGCGTCGCGCCCAGCTCGCCGAAGCGCAAAGCAGACTCGCTCAGTACCGGCGGAATGCGCCGGCACAGGTTGCGATTCGCCGCGCTGCCGTTGCGTCCCAGAAAGCCAACGCCGAGAGCGCGGAAGCGCAGGTCGAAACGGCGCAATTGAAGCTTAGCTATACCAGGATTGCCGCGCCCGTCTCCGGAATCGTCATGAAGCGCTCTGCCGAGGTCGGATCCCATATCAGCGCGGGCCAGCAACTCCTAACCATTGCGCAGGTGGGAGATGTTTGGGTGACCGCTAACTATAAAGAAACGCAACTTCGAACCGTGCGGCCGGGCCAGCCGGCCACGATACACGTCGACGCTCTCAAGCAGGATTTCGAGGGCTGGGTGGAAAACATCGGCGGATCGACGGGATCTGTCGCCAGCGTTTTGCCGCCTGAGAATGCGACTGGGAACTACGTCAAGGTTGTCCAGCGTATCCCGGTGCGCATCCGGTTCAAGCCAAACCAGTCCGGTCTTGATCGCCTCCGGCCGGGCATGTCCGTGGAACCGGAAATTCGCATAAGCGGGTAACGATGCCCCCGCTTCAACCTGGGTCGCAAGCTGTGTCTCACGGGAGCTGGCGGCCTTCGCACAACCCCTGGATCGTCGCGCTTACGGTCACGCTCGCGACATTTATGGAGGTGCTGGATTCATCCATCGCGAACGTGGCGCTTCCACATATTGCGGGCTCGCTCGGTGCTACCTACGAAGAGGCGACGTGGGTCCTCACCAGCTATTTGGTCTCGAGTGCGATTGTGCTGCCTGTATCGGGCTGGCTTTCCACACTTGTGGGGCGCAAGCGGTTCTACATGTCATGTGTGGCGCTGTTTACCGCCTGCTCTTTTTTATGTGGAATCGCGCGCAGTTTGCCGTTTTTGATCTTTGCGCGGGTGCTTCAGGGCTGCGGCGGGGGCGGTTTGCAGCCCTCCGAACAGGCGATCCTGGCCGATACCTTCCCGGACGAAAAGCGCGGGATGGCGTTCGCCATGTACGGGATGGCCGTGGTGGTGGCGCCGGCGATCGGACCCACGCTAGGCGGCTGGATTACGGACAACTTCAACTGGCACTGGATTTTTTTTATTAACCTTCCGGTTGGCCTGCTCTCTCTGTTTCTGACGCAGCGGCTGGTTGAAGATCCACCTTGGCTGAAAGAAGAAAAGAACGCGGGCATTCGAATCGATTACATCGGACTTGCTCTGATCGTGCTGGGTGTCGCGTGCTTCCAGTTCGTGCTCGATAAAGGACAGGAGTCGGACTGGTTTGGGTCGCCACTCATCCGGACCATGTTCAGTATCGGAGTGCCGACACTTGTGGGGTTTTTCCTTTGGGAATGGTTCCACGAAAACCCGATCGTCGATGTCCGGCTATTGAAAAACCGGAATTTCGGCACGGCGGTTTTTTTCTCTTTCATCTTGGGAATCGTGCTTTTCGGTTCCACCGTTCTGATCCCCGAATTCCTGCAAAGCAGCCTTGGATACACGGCGGAACGGGCCGGGATGGCGCTTTCGCCTGGCGGGGTGGTTTTGATGCTCATGATGCCCGTTGCGGGCCGGCTGACCAGCAGTAAAATTGATCCCCGCCTGCTGATTGCCATTGGTTTCCTCGGCACGGCCGTGACGCTGCATCATATGACCACCATCTATTTGCAGATCGATTTCCGAAGCGTTGTGGTGCTCCGCATGATTCAGGTTCTGTTCCTGCCTTTGATTTTCATTCCGATCAGCACTCTGAATTACGTAGGCGTCCCGCGCGAGAAGAACAATCAGGTTTCGGGATTATCGAATTTTGCGCGAAATATCGGCGGAAGTATCGGGACATCGCTTTTGACGACGTTTCTGGCGCGGCAGAACCAGACGTATCAAAGAGATTTTGCCGCGCACACGAGCCGCGCGAATCCCAATTTCGACGAGTTACTCAATGGCTTCAAAGCAATGTTTTCGGCGCAGGGATACGACCCGGTCACGGCGGCTCACAAGGCGTTGGCAATGGCTTACCAGACCGTCCAGGCGCAAGCCAGCGCCCTCAGTTTTGTCAACAGTTTTTGGGTAATGTCGGTGATCGTGGTTTGCCTTACGCCGCTTCCGTTTATCATGCGCAGGCCGCGGGCCGGAGAGGCGCGGCCGCAAGCTGCACATTAAGTTAGAAAGCGCCGGTTGCATGGCATACTCGTGAAGAACAGCGCGGATGAACAACAAGCGGATTATCGTTGCGATCGATGGCCCGGCGGCAGCGGGCAAGAGCACCGTGGCGCAGAGAATCGCCGCGAGATTGGGGTTTGTGTACATCAACAGCGGGGCGATGTATCGCGCTGTCGCGTTATGGGCACTGAGGCTGGATGTCAGCTTGAACGACCTGCATCGCCTGGAACAGCTTGCGAAAGAGGCGCATATCGAGTTCGAGGCCAAAGAAGGCCGGATATTTCTCAACGGGGAGGATGTCACGGACGCGATTCTCGATATGCGCGTTTCCGATGCCGCTTCGAAGCTCTCGTCGATCCCGGGAGTGCGGCGGGCTCTGCTGAAAATCCAGCGGCGTGTGGCTGAACAGAGCAGCGTCGTAATGGAAGGGCGCGACATCGGCTCGGTCGTGTTCCCGGAGGCTCAAGTGAAAATTTTTCTGGACGCGGAAGCGGCAGAGCGTGCCAGGAGACGCGCGCTCGAATTCCAGAAACAGGGACGGCCGGCCGATCTCGATACTGTTGCCGGAGATCTAAGGGTGAGAGACGAGCGGGACCGCAAGCGCCTGGAAGCGCCGCTCGTGCAAGCTCCCGATGCGGAGCTTGTCGACACCACTGATTTGACGCTCGAAGAGGTCGAGGAGCTGGTGCTGCGTCTAGTGAGGGCGCGCACCTCGAACGGGAAAGGCGTCAATGTCTGAATCACGCATTGGCAACTGACGGTTTTGACGTAGTGATTTCGCTATACTGGCATTTCCAGCAGTTTCCAAAGTTTCACCGAGGAGCTTCCGTCTTACCCCATGTTTGATTTGTTCCGAAGCCGCGAGAGAAGTGTGCGCATCTTGTTGGGGGCGCTATTGGTTCTCGTAGCGGCATCCATGCTCGTTTACTTGATACCCGGCGGTATGGGAGGGCCGGGAACGTCGGGTGAAAATGTGGTTGCTGAAGTCGGCGGCGACCAAATCACCACACAGGATGTTCAGCGCGCAGTTGAACGGATTACGCGAAACCAGGCGAATGTTCCGAGGAATATCCTAGCGATGTACATCCCGTCATTGGTCGATCAGCTCGTTGAAGAGAAGGCCATGGCATACAAGGCGCGGCAGATTGGCTTAAGAGTTTCCGATCGGGAGCTTGGCGACGCTATTCAGACCGAATTTGCAAACGGGCTCGGCGGCAAGTTCGACCTGAATATCTACAAACAGGTGCTGGCAGAGCAGGGAATGACGATTCCCGATTTCGAAAGCCTGCGCCGCGAGGCGATGCTTTCGATGCGCCTGGAACAGCTTGAAATGCAGTCCCTTGTGGTTTCCGATGAAGCCGCGAGGGCCGAATATCAGCGGAAGAATTTGAAGATCGGTCTCCAATATCTTGCGTTCGAGAGTAAGAATTTCGAATCGAAGGTGAACAAAGATCCGGCGGCGATCAAGGCTTATTTCGAAAAGAATCGCTCTTTATTTCGAATTCTCGAAAAGCGGGATTTCGATTTCATCGTTGGCACCACAGCAGATTTTATGAAAGCAGCGCAGATTCCGGATGCGCAGCTTCAGAAGCAGTACCAGGACGATATCGACAGCTACCGGCTGCCGGAGCGCGTTAAAGTGCGCCACATTCTGGTAAAGACGCAAGGAAAGCCGAAGGAAGAAGTTCCAAAGCTCAAGGCCAAAGCTGAGGACATTCTGAAGCAGCTACAACACGGGGCGGACTTTGCGGAGCTTGCGAAAAAGGATTCCGACGACCCGGGTTCGGCCAGCAAAGGCGGCGAGCTGGGTTGGATCGTGCACGGGCAAACCGTTCCGGCATTCGAAAAAACTGCATTCTCATTGAAGCCTGGACAGTTAAGCGGCATCGTCGAAACGGAATACGGTTATCACATTCTCCAGGTGGAGGACAAGCAAGCGAGCCGGGTCCAACCGTTTGAGGAAGTCAAGCCGCAGCTTCTTGCAGCCGCGCAGAAGCAGGCGGGAACCGAGGATTTGCAAAAAGCTATTTCGGCAGCTCACGCTGAGATCGTGCGGAATCCGTCACAGGCCGATGCGATCGCGAATAAGTACCACCTGAAATTCTTCAAGCTGAACAATTTCGGCAGCGGCGATGTGCTTCCGGAGGTGAACACCCAGCCGGAAGTGTTGAGCGCAATCAACTCGACGCCCAAGGGCGGCGTCAGCAACGTCGTAAATCTAGACAACCAGGGCAAAGCAGCTTTTGCGGTTGTAACGAACATTTTGCCGCCTCATAACGCTGATTACGCGCAAGTCGAAAAAGACGTCGAGCAGCATTACGTAACCATGGAATCATCGCAGTTAGCGCATCAGGCGGCAGAAGCGGCGGCGGATCGGGCGCGCAAGGGCGAAAGCCTGGAAGCGATCGCAAAATCATACGGGTTGACGGTTAAGACTGCAGCTCCATTCACAATGAGCGGCGCGGCTGAGGGGATCGGATCTGCCTCGCTGTTCTCGAGCGCGTTCAAGGACAACGTCGGCGACATCATAGGTCCAGTGGTGGCGCAAACCGGCCAATTTGTATGCAGGATATCGGAGAAAATTCCCGCCGACATGAGTCAGTTCGCGAAGAACAAAGATGAGATTGTTCAGGGTCTGATGTCTCAGAAACAGACGATCGATGCGCCTCTATTCCGGGAAAGTGTTGTGAATGATTTGAAGCGGCACGGCAAGATCAAGATGAACAACGCAGCGATCAATCGAATGATCACTTCCTACCAGTCCTGAGCTCCAGCCGCGTGATATCGCAGTTAATCGATTTTCTTCGTAGCCTCACGAATCCGGACCAGCTCATTCACCTGCTCTCGACTGCGTTGACCGGCTGGATCGGCTACCTAGTCCTGTTTGGGATCGTCTTTGCGGAAAGCGGGCTGTTGGTGGGGTTTTTTCTTCCCGGCGACTCGTTGCTGTTCACGGTGGGCGTCGTCGCGGGAGCCGGCAAACTCAGAGTCGTCGAGATGATCGTGATGCTTACACTCGCATCCATCTTGGGCGATGGCAGCGGATTCCTTCTAGGCGGCACCATAGGTTACGGGCTATTCAAGAATCCCAACTCACGCATTTTTCGCCGGGAATACCTGGAACGAACGCATGCTTTTTATGAGCGCCACGGCGGAAAAACGATTATTTACGCGAAATTCGTGCCGATCATCCGCACGTTCGCTGCATTCATTGGCGGCGTGGGCAAAATGCGGTACACCCGTTTTCTTGCATTCAACGTGGTGGGCGCAATCGGGTGGGTGACGACAATGATTACCCTCGGATACAAGCTCGGCGGCGTCTCCGCGATCCGGCAGCATTTTGAAGCAGTCGTGCTCGCGATCATCGTCGTCTCGCTGATTCCCATGGCCATTCACGCATTCGGCAAACGAGCCTAGAACATCGCCATCTGAACTTCCGGAGGCGAAGCGGGTATCGTGAACTCCAAATCGCGGGAGGGAATGCCCACACGCGTTCGAATTCTCTCGGCCAGTGCACGAATACGTTCCGGATATGCGCCCTTCAGATACGCTCCGGCCGCATAATTTTTCTCGTACCGGCGGAGGTGTTGCGGAAAGTGTTTCGCAAGAAACGGAGAGAAGACGCGCTCCGCGCACGGTTTCAGGAACAGCACGTTAGCGCCAAAGCGAGTGGCTCCGGCATTCTTGGCAGCCTCAGCGACTGCTCCGAGATTACTCTCCGAGTCGGTGATCAAGGGCAGAACGGGGTTGGCGATGACGCTCACCGGAATGCCCGCAGCGGCGATTTTCCGAACCGCTTCGATCCGCAGATCGGGACGGGGAGCATAGGGCTCAATTAACCGGGCGAGCTTCGCGTCCATGGTGGTCACGGTCAAGGTGACGCCTATCTCGTTGTGCTCCGACAATTGCTTCAGCAGGTCGATGTCACGCGGCACGAAATCGGATTTTGTTGTGATGAATACAGAAATTCCGTGGATGCCGAGCATCGCCTCCAGCACTTGGCGAGTGCGCCCGAATTTGCGCTCAGCAGGCTGGTAGGGATCGGTGGCGGTTCCGATTCCCACAATATGCCCCGGCTTGACCGCTTTGAGCTCTGCTGTGAACTCAGGCAGGCTCCAGTCCTTCGCGTAGATCTCGGTCTCAAACGCATCCGGCGCCCGCCGCTCCAGAAATTCGTGAGTGAATCGGGCGTAGCAGTATTTGCAGCCGTACTCACAGCCGCGGTAAGGATTTATGGACCAGTGAAAAGGTACGCGCTTGGAATTGCAGCGGTTCAGCCACTTACGCGTGGGCAGGGTGCGGTATTCGACACGCCGTTTTTCGGAGATTGCCCTGCCTTCAGCAGCAAGCCGGGCAATGCCGACGAGATTGAGGAACTGCTCCAAGAGAGAACCCTCTCTTGGCTAGTTTCGCCTTTTATTCGCGAAAGGTCAAGCGGTATCTACGATGCGAGCAGAGAGATCACGCCTTTATGGCGGAGCCCGTTCAGGGCCAACCCGTGACGGCCGCGAACGCCAGTCTTTTCAAAGATGTGCTTCAGGTGGATTTTAACGGTGCCGGGCCGAATCCCAAGCTCCTGAGCGATTTCGCGGTTCTTGAACCCCTGCTCCACGAGCTCCATCACCTGATGTTCTCTAGGCGTGAGATCGGTCCGGACCTGGGCGTCGAGAGTGACCGATTCCCGGAACACTGAATCCTGCATCCAGCTTCTGCCTTGAGCAACGGCTCGCAAGCAGGCGAGGACAGTTGGAGCATCAGCAGACTTGCGAACGATGCCTTTGGACCCCACCTGGAGAAACCGAAGCGCCTCCGCCTCCGTGATCGACATTCCCCACACCACCACAGCGGGAACGGTGGACCGCGCTGTCCCATGTTCGGCGGGTAGTTGGCTCAGGGCGTCCAGAACGGTTTTCGCGCCGAGTCCCTTATCAATGATGAGCACGTCCGTGCGATCGGCTTCCGGGCTCAGCATCCATTCCGCCGGAGACGCGTGGGAAGATCCAAACGCGAGATCCTCGGTGGATTCGAGGAGGTGCTGCAGACCTTTTACGGTGAGCGGTTGGGTTTCGCAAATCGAGACGACTTTTTTCTTTTGACCTAGATCCGGATCCATAATGTGCCTACGCTCCTTATCGGCCTGACTTCTCTCTCACTTGAGTGGAGGTGTACTCAAATTGCTCTCCCTGTCCGGTACTATTCGCGGGGTACAATCGATACGGATTTGTCCGATGGCCGGAAAGAGGGCTCCGAGACTGACAGGCGCGCTGTGCGCCGCGCTTCTCGCCCTTTCGTTTGGATGCAGCAACCGTGACCGATCACGGGAGCGGGAAAGGACCGACGAGGCCAGACAAAAGGCTCGCTCAGGCGCCGGCCAAACTGCGGGATGAGGCACGCAAGCTGGGTCACGACGCGAAGCAGGAGGCACGGAACCTGAACCATAACATCGGCCGTGCCCTACAAGGAGGTTCACCTAATGGCAATGGCGCGAGCACCCAGGCGCAGCAGAAGCTCGACAATGCCGGACGGAAGATTCGGTCGGCCGGGAGTCGAGGCGGCTGCAAAGCTGGACCGCGCGGCAATGATTGCGAAGGTCAAAGCCAAGCTCGTATCTGATCTAGGACTGTCGACGATGGCCGGTATCGACGTGGATGTGCGCGATGGAATCGTGACTTTGCGCGGCACCGTGCCGTCGGAGGATTACCGGCGGCGGGCCGAACAGGCAGCCATGCAGGTGGACGGAGTGGGCAGGGTGGCCGATGAACTGCGAGTCAGCCCGTAATGCGCTTCAGTACTTCAGGTTGATTGTGCCCCGGCAATTCGGCGCGCCGCAGCGGCAAGGCACTTTCTCGACCTTCTTATCGAAATGGTAGTCGACGGTTAGCTCTTCCCCGAGCCGAATATCTCTCAGGCTCATATAAAGGATGTGTCCCTTCATAACACGTGCAACGAGGTTTGGTTCGCACGAGTGATTGATGTACTCGGCACCTGAGCCTCCCACAGATCCGTCGATTGTCCAGTAGTCGTCTAAAGTGAACAGACGGTTCAGTTCACTTGCCTCGCCGCGGCGCTTCGTTTCGCGCCTGCTGATTCTCTCACCTGTGTACTCGATGACTTTTCGCCCGGCCGGGATGAATTCAGCCGCGTAAACCCCCCAGCGATGAATTTTCGAGGGGCCCAGCCGCATGCGGAACCGGGCGTGTTCCGGGCGGATAACAGGTGTACCGGCGCGATCTGCGCTTACTGCATCTTTCGTTGGATAACCTCGATCAATTCTCGAACTGCGTCCGCACTCTTGTTCAACGCTGCTTGCTCGTTCGCTTCGAGCTTCACTTCGAAAATCTTTTCAATGCCGCGCTTCCCGAGTTTGACCGGCACTCCGACGAAAACGTTTTGAATGCCGTATTCACCCTGCAGATACGCTGCACAGGGCAGAACTTTATTTTTGTCTTTTAAGATCGATTCCACCATTTCGACGACAGACGCGGCCGGAGCATAGTAAGCGCTTCCGGTCTTCAGATACTTCACAATCTCGGCGCCGCCGTCGCGAGTACGCTGTACAAGGCGGTCGATGGTTGCTTGGTCTGCCAGTTCGCTGAGGGGAATGCCGCTCACGTTCGTTAGCCGCACAAGCGGCACCATTGTGTCTCCGTGGCCGCCGAGCACCATTGCGGTCACGTTCTCAAACGAGACGCCGAGCTCTTCCGCGATGAACGTGCGAAAACGAGCGGAATCGAGGACACCGGCCATGCCGATGACCCGCTCGCGCGGAAAGCCGGAGACGGTGAGCGCCGTCCAGCACATCGCGTCGAGCGGATTCGTAACCAGAACCAGGATCGCGTCGGGCGAATGCCGTACCGCCTGCTCGGTTGCGCTCTTCACGACTTCATAGTTGGCGAGCAGCAGGTCGTCGCGGCTCATGCCCGGCTTGCGCGGGAACCCGGCTGTGATCACAACAATGTCCGAGGCGGATGTTTCGTCGTAACCGTTGGTCCCGGCAATGTGAACATCGTAACCTTCAACAGGTGCCGACTCGAGCATGTCCAAACTCTTGCCCTGCGGCACGCCTTCGACGACATCCACCAGCACAACATCGGCGAGCTCTTTGGCCGCGATTTTTTGCGCGGTATTCGCACCTACATTGCCCGCGCCGACGACGGTTACTTTTTTGCGCATAGAGAAACCGCCCAGTATAACAGCGGTTTAGAACGTGAGATGCAGGTTCAACTGAAGGAATCGGGGGCTGCCGATGGTGTGTTGAATATACCCCAAGCTACCCTGCGGCGGGATTGTCGGCGGTCCAAAGAAGTTGGGAAAGAACACGACGTTGTTGTTCGGCGTATCGAAATCGGGATGGTTGAAGATGTTGAACGCGTCGGCTTCAAAGCGCAGCCGCACGCGCTCGGTGAGGGCGAACTGTTTCGCCAGACTCATGTCGAAGCGAACCTGAAAGGGCCCCCGAAAGAGGTTGCGGCCTGAAGTGCCGAACAGAGATTCCCAGAGATCGCAGCCGGTAGCATCGCACGGCGGGACGCCGTAAGTGCCAGGCGCGACGAACGCCGGACCGAAATCGTTCGCATTCAATACGGGGTTGGCGGCGTTGACCCCGGTCGTGCCTTGCAGTTGCGCCTGCTTCGCGGAAACGCCCGGCTTCAGCGGAACGATGGGGTTGGTGATCTCATCAAAGGTGCCATAGAAAAGGCCTGCGACGGAGCCGGAAAAATCGTACACGCTGTAGGGCTGGCCACTTTGTGCAACGGTTTGCCCGCCGATCGTCCAGCCGTTGACGAACTGGCCCAAAAGCTTGTTGGAGGTTGCGCTCGGGATGGTGTAGCTGTAATTGACCAGGAAAACGTGCGTCTGATCGAAATCGGCCGAAGCATAGCTGGAGCGCGGATCGGACGGGTTATTGCCGGTATAGAAGAGCCCTAATCCGCTCTGCTCATCGAGAGCGTGCGAGTAGGTATAGGACGCGGTGAACTGCAGGCCACTGGACAACCGTTTGCGAACCTGCAATTGGAGCGCATTGTAGTTCGAGATTCCCTCGGCTTTGTAGAGAACTGAGTTCATATCGTAGCCGATATAAGGGACGCGCACCTGTGCATTTCCGGCGTAGTACGGCGGCGGGCAGAGCGGCTCCAGATCGAGTGTTCCCGAACCGCAGGCGCTGAGCGGACTCAGTCCGCCGTAGGAATAGATTTGTCCATTGACGGGATGCTGCGGTGTCGCAAGCAGGGGTTGATTGAAGGGAATGGGCAAGACCTGGTGCGTGCCGTGATTGCCGACGTACGCCGCGCTCACCAGCCAGCTATTGGCTGGCTGATATTGCACATCAAGCGTCCAGTTTGAGGAATAAGGCAGCTTGTTGTTGATATCATAGCCGCCGAACAGGAACGGACCGAAAAGATTGCCAGCCGGCCAATCGCCCGATGCAGTCTGCGAGAAATTCGGCAATAAGCTGAGGAACTGGCTCGGGCTGCCGGAAGGCGGCGGAGGAGGTACGGTTCCGAAGGGAGCGGAGAGATTGGCTCCGCGACGCGCCGAAACGGGTGCCACGAAGGGCGGCTGCAACGTGACGCCGAACGGGCCGTTAAAGCCTTGGCCCGCACTGGGCGATAGATAGCTGAAGAACTCACCGCGATCGTAGTAAATGCCGAAACCCGTGCGGATGGTGAGCTTGGAGAGCGGCGTCCAGGCGATGCCGACCCGCGGCGCGAAGCCCGCCTGCAGATTGCGCAGAAGGGAATCGCTGCCACTTTTCGCAAATTCAAGGCCGGAGCCGGTGATGGTATCAGTCGCGGCGTTGTAGGAATAGAGACTGGAGTTGAAATCCGTGAGGCGGCCGTATTTCTCAGTAAGCGGCCCATCGTAATCCCAGCGGAGTCCCAGTGTGAGAGTCAGATTGCTGCGAATTTTGAAGTTGTCGTTCACGAACGTTCCGATCGTGTTCGATCTGTAATAGCGGCTGGCGGAACCTGCAAACGCCTCGCCGTTGCTGAGCGAACCCTGCACGAAATCGGCAAAAGTGTAGAACTCGATGAGGTCCGTAGAGGTGTTGTTGTTAATGATGTTGAGCTGCGTGTGGTCCCATTGGACTCCGAAAGCGAGCGTATGTTTGCCCTTCACCCAGTTCAGGGTCGTGCCATACTCCCACTGGTTCTGGTACATGCCGGCGTTGCCGAAGCTGGTGCTGGGGCCGAATTCGAGTCCCGCGCTGATGGTCGGGTCGGCAGTCGAGATTCCGATTTGAGGAAATGTTTTCGATCCAAGCAGATTCATTCCAAAGTCGCCGGGCGAGAAGGCCTGCGAAGTCTGCGAATATGCACGCAACCGGGTAAAGCCGGCTCGCTGCTCCCAGGTCAGCGTTGGCGAGAGAACGACCGTGTTTTGAAGAGATGCAACCTGACCGCCCGCGTTCAGTTGTTGAGCGAATCCAAGCAGCGAGCCGATTGCGCCGAATGGGTTCGTTGTCGGATTGGCCTGCGTGAAGTATTTGCCGCTCAGGCGATCTCTATCGTTGATCGCGTAATCGACATTCGCGATTCCCTGATCGACGTTGGCGATTGCGTTGGGTCCTTGTAGCACAGCGTCGTAACCGAGCCTCGCGGCAGCTGTCGGATCGGTGATCTGCGGGCTCGGAATGAGATACTGGCCGTTCTGCAGTTTCGCGTTCAGCATTCCGAGCGCAACGGGACTGATCTGACCAGGAGTGAGGGTGGTGCCGAAACTGCTATTGGTGGCGGCAGCAATACCTGCCGCACTGCGGTCGTTCGTAAGCGTGAGCGGAACAGTTACGTCTTTGGTGGCGTCGGTGGCATCGGCGATGCGGACGCCCTGGTACGAAAGGAAATAGAACAGCTTGTCCTTTTTGATGGGGCCGCCGAGGGTTGCGCCGAACTGGTTACGGTTTAGAAACGGCACTTTGGTTGTGATGGCAGGGGACGCATTGTAGAAGAATGGAGCGGCGTTCATAGCGCCGTTCTGAAATTTTTCGTAAATCTCGCCGTGGATCTGGTTGGTGCCGGATTTCGTGATCACTCCGATGTGCGCACCGCTGTTTGCTCCTTGCGAGGCATCGTACATGGCGGCGTTTACGCTGATCTCCTGAATCGCCTCCGGCGGCGGCGTGGGGAGCGCCTGGCCGATGGCGCCGTAGACTGATGTGCTGGTTTGAATTTCGCCACCGCCGCCGAAATTTTCGCCGGTGTTGAGCACAAACCGGTTTTCGCCGACTTGGCTGCTCGAGTTGCCGTTGAAGAGATTGTTGGTGCTGATGCCGTTCAACGAGAAGCTGTTGCTGGTATCGCGCTGGCCATTCGCGAAAATCGCCTGATTGCCCAGGCCGGCATTCGTTCCCGCGCCGCCAAGAAAATCCGCGTGTACGCCCGGAGCTAAGATCGCGAGCTGGGTAAAGCTGCCGGTCCCTAAGGGCGTCTGCTGGATTGTTAATTGATCGACGACATAGCCGTTTGTGGTGTCCACCTGGTTCATCAGCGGCGTAGCGGTGACTTCGATTGTGGTGGTCGTCGCGCCAACTCGAAGATTTCCGTCTACGGTTGTCGTCCGATCGCCTTGAACCGGGACTTGGGTGTGTGTCTCCGTTTGGAATCCCGACTTGCTGAAACTCAGCTCATAGGTGCCGATCGGAAGATTCGCCACCGAATACGAGCCATTTCCTTGCGTTTGAACAGTGACCTCCAGGTTGGTACCGATGTTGCGCGCTTTGACAACAGCTCCTGGTACGGCCGCGCCTGAGGCGTCCTTAATAGTGCCGGTGATGGCGCCTTGAACCTGCTGCGCATTGACCCGCAGTGAAACGAGACAGAAAAACAAAGCCACACTCGCAGAGAACAGGACCGCGAAGCGCTGGCGGACGGTCATGGCGAATTCTCCTGAAGCAGATTTTATAAAAGCCCGAAAGCCAGTCTATACCGTTCTCAAAAACGTTGCAGCAGTTTTTCATTTCTCTGTAACAAAATTTCCGAATCGGAGGTACCGTTACGCAGCGAGCAGCGAGCGAACGTGCGCTTCGCTCGCCAGCGCCAAACCTTCCAAATTGTATCCGCCCTCGAGCACGGATACCAGGCGTCCAGTGCAGCACTCGGCCGCCAAATCCGTCATCACGCTGGTTAGTTCGCTGAAGTCTTCGTCCGTTAGGAGAAACTGGCCCAAAGGGTCGTTGATGCGGGAATCGAAACCCGCGGAAATGAGAATCAGGTCTGGGTGAAAATTCTTCGCGGCCGGGACGAGTCGATCATTGAAAACGGCTAGGACGTCGCGCCCGTCTGTACCGGCGGGCAGTGGGCAATTGATTGTCGTCCCACGTCCCTGGCCTTCGCCTTCTTCGGACGTGCGGCCTGTGCCGGGATACCAGGGCCATTGATGCGTGCTGAAGAAGAGCACAGAGCAGTCCTCATAAAAAATATCTTGCGTACCATTTCCGTGGTGGACATCCCAATCGGCGATCAAAACTCGGTCGGCGCCGAAACGGGTCTGCGCGTATCGGGCTGCAATGGCAACCGTGTTAAACAGGCAGAATCCCATGCCCCGAGCTGCGCTGGCATGATGGCCCGGAGGGCGAACGGCGCAAAAAGCATTTCGCACATCACCGGAGAAGACCGCATCGACCGCCGAAAGAACGGAGCCTGCAGCCAGGCGCGCTGCGTGCGCCGAATGGCTGTTTACGGCCGTATCTCCAGTGCTCAGATTACGGCGGCCTTCGGCAATTTCGCGTTCGACGAGGGCGATGTACTCGCGTTTGTGGACGAGAACAAGCTCATCGTCTGTAGCGCTGCGCGCCGGGAGATGCACTAGATCGCGCAGGAGGCCTGAGGCTTCGAGCCGCTGCATTACGGCTGTGTAACGAGCGGGCTGCTCCGGATGGCCAGCACCCGGATCGTGCTCTTGAACCCGGGCATCTGCTGCGATACCCGTAGACGGCATGCGGGCCTAGCGCCCGGCGCCTGCGGCTTTGATAGAGACTAGCTGTTCTTCGCGAATTGGCTCAACAGTGAGCGTCTGTTTCCCGCGAAAGGTATCGAAATAGGAAATCTGATGCACGCAGGAGACGGTACAGAACGGAGCGCAGGATTTTTGCGTGATGTATTCGCGGCGAATGTCTTCTACGGTGTACTGCTCCAGCGGCTTGGCCGGGAAACCGCGCTGCTGCGAACAATAGTGCACCAGCCCGTCTTCGCAGATATATAAATAACGCGATCCCGCGCGGCAGCGCCAGTCGCTGGGCTCGCCATTCGCGATATCGTTTTGGAAGTAGTTGATTCGCGAGAAGTGCCGTTTCTCGAATTTCTTCATCTCGAGAAACACTTCCCGTTCGCGTTGCGCGAGTGGGCGCAGTTGGCCGTCGCCATCGTGAATAATACCGACGGTGGAAGTGAAACCGAGTTCCATTGCGCGCTTCCCGACCACCAGCGCGTCTTCCGGATTCCGAATGCCGCCACCGAGAACGGAATTGATGTTTACGTGAAAATCTGCGTGGTCGGCCAGAATCTGGAGTTTCTTATCCAGCACCTTGAGACTCTTCTTCGAGACATCATCCGGCATGACGTTGTCGATGCTGATTTGCAGGTAATCGAGACCAGCATCATTTAAGCCGCGCACACGGTCCGCGGTCAAGAGATAGCCGTTCGTAATCAGCCCGGCAAGAGCGTGGTTCCGGCGAATGCCACGGATGATTTCGTCCAGTTCCGGATGGAGCAGCGGTTCACCGCCGCTCAAGGTTACGACACCGGTTCCTAAACGGCCCAAAAGCTCGAGGCGGTGCAGCATCGTGCGAAGCGGCACCGGCTTTGAGAAATCGTCGTATTCGTTACAGTACCGGCATGACAAATTGCAGCGGCGAATGGGAATAATGTGCGCCATGATTGGATGGTCGGTATCCAACGCGCCATTGAGGAGCAGCTTCGCCTCGCGAATGCGTCTACTGAAGGTTCGCCGGCGGCGCTTCCGATTAGGGGTTCTCTCAGACATCCCTAGGAAATCTTATTCTAAACGACGTGGGTTTTTTGCCTTTTGGTGCACAGACCCGCCGGGCGGCCATCGTAACCTAAGCACAAGTACATGGCCGAATCTCGAATCACCCCTCGCGCCGAGGATTTCGCCACGTGGTACCAGGATGTGGTGCTGGCGGGCGATATGGCAGAGCCTGCCGAGATCGTGAAGGGCTGCATGGTGATCCGGCCCAACGGGTACGCGATTTGGGAACTGCTGCAGCGCGAGCTGGATAACCGGTTTAAAGCCACGGATCACCAAAATGTCTATTTTCCGCTGCTGATTCCTCAAAGCTTTTTACAGAAAGAAGCGGAGCACGTGGAGGGGTTTTCGCCGGAATTGGCGGTGGTGACAATCGCGGGCGGCAAAGAGCTGGAAGAGCCGTACGTCATCCGGCCGACTTCGGAAACGATTATCGGCCACTTCTTCTCCAAATGGATTCAGAGCTGGCGCGATCTGCCGATGCTGCTGAATCAATGGGCGAATATCGTGCGTTGGGAGCTTCGCACGCGCATGTTTTTGCGCACCACGGAGTTTCTGTGGCAAGAGGGCCATACGGCGCACGCGAGCCATGAGGAGGCACTCGAAGAAGTGTTGCGCATTCTCGATATTTATGCCGAGGTAGCGGAAGACGTGATGGCCATGCCCGTCATCAAGGGTGCAAAAACGCAATCAGAAAAGTTTGCGGGCGCGCTTCGGAGTTACGCGATCGAGGCGATGATGCAGAACGGGATGGCGCTTCAGGCGGGAACCAGCCATGACCTGGGACAAAACTTCGGTAAAGCCTTCAACGTGCAGTTTCAAAGCCGGGAAGGGCAGCTCGATTACGTCTGGCAGACGAGTTGGGGTGTGAGCACGCGATTGATTGGCGGGCTCATAATGTCGCATTCCGATGACAAGGGACTGGTGATTCCGCCGAAGCTTGCGCCGGTAAAGGCGGTGCTGGTGCCGATCTACCGCAAGGACGAGGAGAAGGGGCAAGTGCTCGAGACGGCCCAGCGCATTGCGAAGGACACTGGCGCAAAGGTGGACGATCGGGAGGGCCAGACGCCCGGCTCGAAGTATTTTCATTGGGAACGCCGCGGGGTTCCGGTGGTTCTGGAACTGGGCCCGCGCGACGTGGCGGCCGGCAACGTGGTATTAAAGCGCCGGGATACGGGAGCGAAGGAAACAGTTCCGCAGATCAGCGGTACGCGAAAAACTCGATGCGGCGCTGTCCCACATGCAGACGGATTTGTATGATGCGGCCAAACAACGTCTTAAATCGAATACGGTTGTGGCGGCTTCGATCGGCGAGGTGGAAGAGATCCTAAAGGAAGTCACCGCCGAGAAGGGCGGCGGCAAATTCGTGATGGCTCACGTGAAAGACGATCCGGTTTGTGATGCCCGGCTGAAGGAGTTCAAGGCAACGGTGCGCTGTATCCCTTCCGTCGACGAATTCGACGGTCCCGGGAAGTGCATTATCACGGGTGAACGTGTTGATCGCCGCGTCGTAATCGCCAAGGCATACTGACTCGCAGCGGCGGCCTTTATCGCAGCCAGTCTTCGAGCTGAATTTTGCTTTCTGTGCCCGCGTCCCGATACTTGACAATAACGGGCGTATAGAGCGAAATGCCCCAGTTCTCGCCGATACCCGAATTTACCTTGCGAGAGCCGGGAACGACGACGGCTTCCTCCGGAATGACGAGCGGGAGATCTCCAACTGCACGGTAGACGGTTTCACGAACGAGGTCATAGACCGCTGTCGAACGATTCAAAATTGTTCCGCTGCCGAGAACGGCGCGCCGCTTGATGACAGTTCCCTCGTAGACTCCACAATTGCCTCCGACGAGCACGCCGTCTTCAACGATGACCGGCAACGCGCCTACGGGCTCGAGCACTCCGCCGATTTGCGAACCCGCCGAAATGTGGCATTCACGCCCAATCTGGGCGCAACTTCCGATGAGCGCATGCGAATCGACCATGGTCCCGTCTTCCACGTACGCGCCCGCATTAATGTACATCGGGGGCATGCAGGTCACGCCCCGCCCGATATAGCATCCGTCGCGAATGCTCGAACCTCCAGGTACGATTCGCACCCCGTCTCCCGCATGGAAGGTCCTTAAAGGATACGTCGATTTATCGAAGAACTGCGAAGGGCTGGCCGCACTCGCTATTTCGACCAATCGTGCCGATGCGAAAGCCGAGCAGAATGCCCTTTTTAACCCAAGCATTCACGCGCCATCCGCTCGGTTGCGAAGAATCGCGCTCGGCTGCGCGTACCGCGCCTTGATTGAGCAGCTCGCGAAATTGACTAAACAGTCGTTGATCTTCGCTCGAATACGTTGAAGGCGGTTGATCGAAGAGCCGTTCGATGAGTTGCCGCAGTTCGGTTATTTCGAGCGACTCAACCAAGCGCCGATACCTCTTGGAGTAGCCCAAGCTGTTCCAGCACGCGCTCGATCTTCTGCCGTGACGTTGGCTGCGGCGGCACCAGAGGAAGGCGCCACACAGGATTCAAAAGGCCCATTCGCGCCATCGCGAATTTCACCGGTCCTGGGCTGGTTTCGATGAAATTGATCTCCATCAGCTCTTGATACTTCCTTTGCAGCTCGCGGGCTCGCGCGAAATCGCCATCGAAGCGCGGCTCGAGTCAGCTCACGAAATTCGCGGGTATTTCGTTCGCGACAACGGAGATCACGCCGCGCCCGCCGAGCGCGATCAACGGAAGCGTAATGCCGTCGTCACCCGAAAGAACAGTAAAGTCGTCTGGAACGCGAGCGAGGATGCTCGCCATCTGCGCGATGCTTCCCGATGCTTCCTTTACGCCAACAATGTTTCTGATTTCCGAAAGCCGCACGAGCGTGGCCGGCTCGACATTCACAGACGTGCGTGGCGGGACGTTATAGACAATAATCGGCAGGGCGGTGGAGTCGGCGACCGCATGAAAATGCTGATAGAGACCCTCCTGCGTCGGCTTGTTGTAGTACGGCGTGACCGACAAGATGCCCGAAACGCCCAGCCTTTCAAGCTCGGCAATGAGCGCTATCACTTTGGCCGTGTCATAGCCGCCTGCGCCAGCCAAAACTGGAACTCCTTGCGCTTCTTCGATCGTAATTTCCACGACCCGGAGATGCTCTTTGTGAGTCAGCGTTGGACTTTCGCCAGTTGTGCCGCAAGGGCAAAGGAAATCGATTCCCGCGGCGACCTGCCGCTTCACAAGCGAGCGGAGCGCAGGTTCATCGAGCGATAAATCATCTCGAAACGGCGTAACTAGCGCGGTCCCGCAACCAACAAACATTCGGTTTTTGTGCACGAGCGGTTCAATCCTCCTTAAGTTTCCGTTCCGAAGAGTACCTCATCGAAGGTGTACATGCCTTTGCGGCCCAAGATCCAGTCTGCCGCTTTTAGCGCGCCATGCGCAAATGCTTCCCGGCTTCGGGCTGTGTGGCGCAGCGTAATGGTTTCGGCCGCCGAATCGAAGCCGATTTCGTGGGTACCGGGATGCTTACCCGCGCGATTGAAACCAACGTTAATCTCCTTTGCGAAGCCGCGTTCACGCATGGTTCGAACAAGATGAGCGAGAGTTCCCGACGGCGCGTCTTTCTTCGCGCTGTGGTGGATTTCCCAAGCCCATGCTTCGTAGGCGGGATCATCCCGCAGCAGCTCTGCCGCAAGTCCGGCAATTTTCCGAAACACGGCCAGCCCGACGGAGAAATTGGGACTCCAAACCAGCCCAGAGCCGGCCGCTTCAACGGAGTGCCGAACGACATCCAAATGATGAAACCATCCGGTGGTGCCCGTCACGGACTGAACCTTCGCCTGTGCAAGTCTTTCTAAGTTCGCGGGTGCGGCTTCGGGCGTCGAGAACTCAATGGCAACATCGATTCGAGCGAAGGCGTCGGGAGTTATGGCGGATCCGCCCGGGTTGTTTTCGCGATTGAGGCGCAAAACGACTTCGAATCCGTGTTCCGGAGCAAGCTGCTCGATCAGTTTGCCCATTCTGCCGTATCCGACGACCGCAAGGGTTTTCATCGTTTCTCCCACGAGTTCCGCTCAGGTCAATCGAAAACCGTGGGATCGAGCTCGGAAAAGAATTCGTCATGAAGCGCCTGCACGACGTCGTTCAAGTCCTTTTCCGGTATGACGAATCCCAGGTTCAGGAGCGACGCGCCCTGCGAGATCATGCCGATATTCTTTCGCCGCACCACGTTGAAAGCGCGTCCAGCAATGCCCGGGGTATGGCGCAGATTCTCGCCAATCAAGCACACGATAGCCTGCTCTTGCTCAATCGTAACGTCGGCAAACTGGGACAGCTCCTCGCAGATTGCGTCCAAATTTTCTCGCTGATCGATGGTGAGCGAGACACTGACCTCAGAAGTTGCTACCATGTCGACGCTGGTGCGGTAGCGGTCGAATACCTCGAACATACGGCGCATGAATCCGTGTGCCATGAGCATTCGCGTCGATTGAACGTTGAGAACGGTGATGCCGCGCTTGCAAGAGATCGATTTCACGGTATTGCTGCATGGGACCGCTTCGGAGGTGATGCGGGTTCCCGGCACTTCGGGCCGCCGCGAATTAAGAATTACAACCGGAATATTTTTTTCCAGCGCTGGAGCAATGGTCGCCGGATGTAAGACTTTTGCTCCAAAGTAGGCCATTTCCGCCGCTTCCGCGAACGAAATGCTTTTCACGCGCTGCGCGTTCGGGACAATCGAGGGATCTGCCGTCAGCATGCCGTCCACATCGGTCCATATTTGAATTTCGTCGGCATGAACGCCCACTCCGACGATCGATGCTGAAAGATCGGAGCCCCCACGGCCCAGTGTTGTCGTCTGTCCATCTTTGGTTGCGCCGATAAAGCCGCCCATGACGATGACGGACGTTTCTGCCGCGGGCTGCACGGTTTCCTGAAGGAGCGCGTAGGTCTCTTCCAACAGAGGTTGCGCGCGAGTGAACTGAGCATCGGTCGCGATGAGGCGTCGGGCATCCATATGTTGCGTGCGAACGCCGACGGCGCGGAGAGCAAAGGTGAGAACAAGACTCGAGAGGCGCTCGCCGATGCTTGCAACCGCGTCAGTAGATCGGCCGGACAACTCACCGACGACCGAGAGGCCGCGCACCAGATCCTCAAGCCACTCGAAGTGGGCGCGGATGTATCGATCGAGCTCCGCGGCCGATCCACCTGCGAGCGGCAAAGCGTGTCTCTAAATGAAGCGTTCGAAGCTCGTCGATGAGCCCAAGAGCCTGTTCGCGGCGGCCGGCCGCGGCTTCCGTCGCAACCCGCAGGAGCGTGTTCGTGGCCTTGCCCATCGCGGACACAATCACAATGGGACGGCGATGCTCATGGCGCTGAACAATCCCCGTGACGCGCGCGATTGCGTCTCGCGATTCGACGGAGGTTCCGCCAAATTTCATTACGATCATGATTCAGAGCGCGGGATCAGAGGTAGTCCTCGGAAACGAGCAACTCGGCATTCAGCACTGCGGCACCTGCTGCTCCGCGAATCGTGTTGTGCCCGCAGGCAACGAACTTGACGTTGAGCACGGGGCAATGCCGCACGCGGCCGACAAATACGCTCATGCCTTTTTCGCGGGAAGCATCCCGTCTGGGCTGGGGCCGGTCCTGTTCGTTCATCAACACCAGCGGCTGCGGGGGGGCGGTGGGTAAATGCAGCTTCTGTGGCTTACCCCGAAACTCCTCGACGGCACGGTGGATGTCGTCAAGTGCCGGCCTGGAAGAAAACCCAACGGATGCCGCGACGGTATGGCCGTCGAGGACTGCAACCCGATTGCAATGCGCGCTGACGGTGGCGTTGAGCGGCGTCACAATCCCGTCCGAGGCGCAACCCAAAATCTTTTGGGTTTCTTGCTCCATCTTCTCCTCTTCTCCGGAGATAAACGGAATCACGTTGCCGAGCACGTCAAAGGACGGGTTTCCCGGGTAGCCGGATCCCGAGACGGCTTGCATGGTAGTTGCTATGACATCTTGGATGCCGAACTGGAGCATCGGAGCAAGAGCCATGCTCAGCACGACTGTTGAACAGTTCGGGTTCGTGACAATCGCGCCTTTCCAGCCGCGGTTTTTCTGCTGCGAGTGGATCAGCGATAAATGTTCAGGGTTGATTTCTGGAATTAACAGCGGAACGTCCGGTTCCATCCGGTGATTTCGTGAATTCGAGACGACGATGTGACCAGCGCGGGCGAAATCACGCTCCACCTCGGTTGCCACTGCTGCGTCCATCGCGGAGAAAACGATTCGGGGAGCTCTAGAAGGGGTCGCAGAGGATACGACAATGTCCTCCGCCCACAGCGGAAGCTGTCCCTCGAGCCTCCACTGGGCCGCATCTTTGAAGCGTTTGCCGGCGGAGCGCTCGCTTGCGGAAAGCCATGTCACCTGAAACCAGGGATGGTGTTCCAAGATCCGGATGAACTGCTGGCCAACCATACCAGTGGCTCCGAGGATCCCAACATCAATATTCGGCATATCGGGCGTTACGAGGATAATCTTTCGACCATTTGGACATAGAGCTCGACCGCATCGATCAATTGTGCTTTGGGGATGCGCTCATCGGGTGTATGCGCCACGTGAATGCTTCCCGGGCCCAGGAGAAACGGGCGCCCCCACGCGCCGTTGAACGTGGGAATGTCGGTGGTAAAGGCAACCGTTGTGGTTTCGAAACCTTCCAGAGATTCCAGGTGGACGGCGGGAGTGAATAACTTTTCGGTGATCTGGGCCTCGGGCGATGCGGCCGTTTCGATTTCGCGTCGAAGATTTGTGACATCGCCCACCACGCGTATCATGATTTCCGCTTTTGCTTCGTCGGGTATCACGTTGGGAGCGCGGCCGCCTTCGATGGTTCCAATGTTCAGAGTACTGGGGCCAAGAACATCATCGACCGGCAAAGGAACGCGTCGAATTCTCCCGAGCGCGTCCAGAAGCTTTTCGATTGCGGACTCGCCGAGATCCGGATATGCGGAATGGGCCATGCGGCCGTGCGCGGCAATTTCGTATCGCAGCGCGCCTTTCGATCCGATCGCGAGCCGGTTCTCCGTGGGCTCGCCGTTAATGAGGAATCTGCTGCCGCGCGGATTCCGCGCCGCTGCCCGAGCGCCGGCGCTATTTCGCTCTTCTCCCACCACAAAGAGCAACCCGACATTTCGTTTCCCACGGGAGAGCAACTGTTCGGCGGCCGCGATCATGGCAGCAATGATGCCTTTGGCGTCGCAGGCGCCGCGGCCCCAGATCTGGTCCTCCGTTTCGCGAGATGCGATAAACGGAGGCACGGTGTCCATATGGGTCGAGAGTGTCACGACGGGATCGCCGAACCGGGCAAATATGTTGTCCCGGCCGCTTTCCACAGGCATCCGCTCCACCTGGCCATCGAACGAATGCGCTAATTCGGTCAATAGCTCATACAAGAAGTTGCCGGCCGGCCCCTCGTTCGGCGTGATGGATTCAATGTCGATGAGCTGCCGGGTTCGCTCGAAAACCTGCATGAAGATCCTGTCTCATTTCACAATACGGACGGCTGAGTGCGTAAAATCTCTTTCCCTTTGCTGGTTTTTTCAGGGACATGCGCGGCCAGATGGCCCTTCCAGGAGCGTACCTGTAGGCGGCGTGCGGGCCCCAACCTTATGCACATTTCTGCTACCATACGAGCGTCGAGAGTCCTCGGAACTTCGCCATGTCTGCAAGCGCTGCTAGCGCGCGACCCACTCTGCCGAAAGTCTTAATCGCAGATGACCATCATCTGCTGCTAGATGCTCTGCAGGCCATGATGAAACCCGAGTTCGATGTCCTGGCCGTGGATAACAGCCAGGCATTTGTAGAAGCCATCGATCAGTTTCAGCCGGATGTGGCCGTTCTGGACATCAGCATGCCGGGCGGCGATGGGTTTCTGACGGCCAGAAAAGCGCTCGAGCGCCGGCCTTCTTTGCCGATCGTGTTTCTATCGATGTACAACAAATCGAGCTACGTGGACCAGGCTGTTCAGCTCGGCGCAAAAGCATACCTGTCAAAGGACCTGCCCGCCCAGCAACTGGTGTCGGCAATTCATGCCGTTCTAGACGGCGAGAATCTCTTGCCGCCGGCTGCAGGCAAAGCCGGCACCGCAACAGCCAATGGAAGTGACGGTCGAAGCGAACTGACCTTAAGGCAACGGGAAGTGCTGGGCCTCATCGCTCGCGGCTACACCGCCAAAGACATCGCAAGCCAGCTCAAGATATCCGTTCGCACCGCGGAGTTCCACCGCTCCGTGATCATGCAGCGGCTGAGACTGCACTCGACAGCCGAAATGACTCGTTACGCGATTGCGAATCGCATCGCATAATGCGCGTCATTGCCCGTATTACTTCCGATACGCGAGACATTTGAAGTAACCACTCCCTCGCGAGGAAATCCAATCGAGGGGAGGAGAATTGCATGAAGACCGCATGGGGTACGCCGGTCGCGATCGTAGCTGTGTTCGGCCTTTCGGTGTTTGCGCCCCAGCTCCGGGCGCAAAACGATACGAACAGCCGGATGGATGACGGAACGAAGAAAATGATGAAATCCACGGACATCACCTTCGCCATGAAAGCGGCACAAGGCGGGCGTGGCCGAGGTCGAAAAAGGAAAGCTGGCCGCGGAGAAGGGCGTTAATCCCGATGTGAAGGCGTTCGGACAGCACATGGTCGATGATCATACGAAGGCCAACGATGATCTGAAAGCGACGGCTGAGAAGGATGGGCATGACGCTTCCCACCGATATGGACGCGAAGGACCAAGCCGAATACATCAAGCTTCAGCGGCTTTCCGGTGCTGCGTTCGATCGCGAATACGTCAAAGACATGGTGCGTGATCATGAAGAAGACGTGAAGGAGTTTCAAAAAGAAGCCAACAACGGGCAGAACGAGCAGATCAAATCGTTCGCCTCGCGCACGCTTCCCGTCCTCCAGGAACATCTGAGCAGGATTAAATCCATTCAGTCCGGCATGCAGTCCGGCGGCGGCAAATAAGTGAAGCGAGCGCGATGAAGTACCGGGTCGTGTTTCGGGACCGCTCAAATGCCGAAGGCGAGAAAGCGGATGATCCCGCCAGTTTTCTAGAAGCGCAACTGAACGAAGACATTGTCATTTCCTCGACGTTTGTCGAGCGAACGGGTCCGGATTCGAAGCACTCGTCCGACATCATCGAAGAAGACGATGACTTCCTCAGTCTAGGAACGGAAGTTTGGGAGTATGACGTCGTCGAGGGACGCGATCAGGAGTTCAAGGACGCGCTTCTCAACTCCGGCATGGTGATGGAATTTGAAGAGCTCGAGTCCGAAGAGGAGCTGGGAGCTTCTTGATGCACATTCTGATACCTTAAAGAACATTGCCGCGTCAGAGGTACGCGATCCATGCTCCGTCTGGTTCTCATCATTATTCTGTTTCTGCTGTTGTTGGGCGCGCTTCCCGCTTGGCCGTATAGCACAGGCTGGGGCTACTATCCAAGCGGCGGCTTGGGTCTTCTCTTAATCATCGTCCTGGTGTTGCTGTTCGTCGATCGGCGCGGCGCTCCTTAGACGCGGACGTCAGCACAGAACAGTTCCAAACGCTGTCCGCGAAGACGGCGGCGCGAAACCGGTCGCAGGCTGCCCTCATCCAATTTTCAGTGAAGGACGCGCCCGCGCCGTTATTGACCTGTCCCCGTCAAGTTGATAGTTTGCGGGCTGGCCCCCCCATTGTTGTTGATATCAACGATGGCGGTTCGAGCGCCCGTGGCCTTTGGATGAAACGAAAAGACCAGAGTGCAAGTTTTTCCAGCGGCGACCGGAGAGCCGCAGTTATTCGTTTTCAAAAAATCGCCTGGGTCGGTCCCAGCAAGCGTCACAGCAGTGATGCTCAGCGATGTGCTCCCGATGTTAGTCACAGTCACGGTTTGAGTGGCGCTGGTACTGCCGACCTTGGTTGCCGGGAAGGTCAGACTCGATGAAGATAATTCGAGTTCCGTTCCCCGGCCCGAGAGCGCGACCGACTGCGGGCTGCCGCTGGCGTTATCGGCAATCGCGAGGCTGGCGGTTCGAGCACCAATGGCCTTGGGCGTGAATTTGACGTTAATAGTGCAATTCGCGCCCGCCGCTAGAGAACTGCCGCAGGTCTTCGTAAAGGAAAAATCACCTGCATCGGCCCCGGTAATAGAAATACTGCTGATGTTCAGCGTTGCATTTCCGGTGTTGGTCAGAGTCGCGGTTTTGCCGTTACTGAGGCTGCCGAGCGGCCTCGTCACAAAGGTCGAAACTCGTAGGGGAGAGGCTAACAACTGGCGTGCCGCTGCTGCCCAGTCCGCTCAGACTGATACTTTGCGGGCTCCCGCTCGCGTTATCGGTGATTTTCACGCTACCCGTTCGAGTACCGGTTGCAGTCGGCGTGAACGTTACATTGATCGCGCAGGTGGCGTTCACCGCAACCGAACCAGAACAGGTGTTCGTTTGGGCGAAATCGCCGGTGGCTGCGATGTTGCTGATCGTCAACAGCGCTGTACCGGTATTCTTGAGCGTCACGGATTGAGCCGCGCTGGTGGTATTGACCATCTGGCTGGGGAAGGTAAGGCCAGTTGGATTTAGGTTCACCACCGGAGCGATGCCTGTGCCGGTCAGGCTGATGGATTGCGGGCTGCCGCTGGCATTATCGGTGATCGTCACACTGCCGGTTCGCGTGCCGGTGGCAGTAGGTTTGAAGGTGATGCCGATGGAGCAATTGGCGCCGATTCCTACCGAGCTGCCGCAGTTATTCGTCTCCGAGTAATCGCCACTCGGCGAAATGCTGGTGATGGACAGTGGTCCCGTGCCGGTGTTCGTAAGCTTAACGGACTGCGATGCACTGCTGGTACCGACCTGCTGGCCGGCAAACGTGACATTCGTCGAAGATAAACTTGCGACGGGCACGGGAGTATTCAGGCTCACTGAGTCCAACGCAAAATCGACACAGTCACCGCCCGGGTCCGTGCAGGTTGTGAGATTGAATGTTACCGAAGTGATGTTTGCGCCCGATTGATCGATTACCCCGATATACACAGGGAGGCCCTTTGCCGTGCTTGTCTCGGTAAAAGAGCCGAGCAGGTTGCCCTGGTTGAACGCCTGAATCTGCGCAGTGAACTGACCCGGCGCATCCGCCTGAATGCTGACGCCCGCGCCGATCACCGGGTTGTTGAAGTTCAGCGTCACCGGTCCGTTTCCTCCATTGCCGGCATCCGACGTCCACAACAGACTATGACCCGCTGTGGCGCTTGGTCCTGTCCAACTGCACGGGGATGTTGCAGGTGACGAACAGACCACGGAAACGACGCTGTTCGGGCCCGCTAACGCCAAACCGATTGAGACGCCGTTAACCGACACGACATTGACGTTGGCTCCAATCACCGTACCGTCGCCGCCCAACTGCGCCCACTGCACCGCGTCGCTTGCGTTCTGAGCGGCCCGGCTGGTCACGAGAGTGAGCGAATCGGACCAGGCGACGCCCGCCGCAAGCAAGCTCAAAAGGAGTGCGTTGCGCAGACATAGAATTCGCGCAATTGTTCTTCAACATGAGGCACCTCACTGGCACACCGCACCTGCATCGGTCGTAAACGTGCCTTGATCGGAATACCAGCCTCCCGCCCCGATGGAAGGCGTTTGGTTATAGAACCAAGAGAAGTACACCAGCTCTTGCGGGTTGTATGTGATCCCGTTGGGCATCGTCACCGGGAATATATAGCCCTGTAAGGCGTCACCCACTTCGTACGTGTTTTGACAGTCACCGCCTGGCTGCACCGGGCTTGACCAGGATGGCGTCGGATTTATATTGTCCGGATCGTTTATCCATTCGCCGACTTCGTGGCTCAATACCGCGACATCCGGGGGGAAATTTCCGGTGGTGTCGATATTAGCCACGATGTAGGTTTGCAACACATTCGAAGCATTTAGGTACGACCCATGGTCACCCAGCGCGCAGCACTGCGTCGAGTCTCCGTTTAGATACATAACAACGCTGTCAAATATAAAAATCGGCACCGTATTTGGACCAACTCCCTGTCCCGCTAAGGACGAGATGAGATTGAATTCGACGTTACTGTCCCACCAGTCGTAATCCATCATGCCCATCTGGCAGGAGCCTGGGTTCGTAAAGCCGTATCCGGCGGGAATGCTGACGCTGATTGCCGGCAACGTATTCAGCGACAAAAGTGTGTCATACGGCAGCGTGAGGTTTGCGTTAGGAGCCACGTATTGCCAGAAATTAGCGCGTTGAAATGCATCGCCATACTGCGTTGTGCCCACATCCACGGGATTCAATCCGTTACTGTCCGTGAATGTGAAATCCGTAGTTTGAAAAACGGGCGAACCCTGCACCAGGCTCACAACAGTGTTGTTGTTGATGCAGGAATCGGGAGCGGTCGGATCGAAAACCGTTCCGTCTGGAAAAGTAAGAATCACCGGAACGAGGTACGCCTGAATCGTGGTTGATCGGTGGCCGTTGTAATACGGGCTGCGGCCTACGATGCTGCCCTGATACGTATTGCCATCCTGCCCTGCAACGATGCTGTAATCCCACAGAGGAACCGATAAACCGGTCTGTTGTTGCTGCGGGCTGGCTTGTGTCAGTGATGTCAACGGCGCCAGCGCTTCATTCCGCCTCCGATGCGCAATCGCGGCTAGGACCGCCTGGCGGTTTTTGGGGTGGTGAACAGGTTGCAGTTCCTTAAACTTAGACGGGGTGGGGCTTTTCACTGCTTGCCCAGAGGCCGCTAAAGCGGCCGCACAGAGTGTGACCGCGCTCAGACAAACTGAGAGATACGTACGCTTCACTACAAACCTCCGGGGTAGTCAGAGGTATGTTAGCAATCGCCTACGATCTCGCACAAGAGCATTAGAAGCGAAGAAAATAGGCTGTAGTACTCCTCACCTCTTTAGTACTTCAGAGACTATTACAGTACTTGACCGGCTGACACTTCCGCCTTATTCTACTTCCACGTGTCCAGAGGGGGACACTGTCTAATACGAGACTCTGTACGAAAACTGTGCATTGCCCGGCTCCGTTTAGCAATTCATAAGCGAAAACGCGATTCACGACAACCTCGCGTGACTCGGCTGGCGCCTTGCCGAAGTTGCGCCCGAGGATCTTTTGAAGAAATCGCTTGCTAAAACGCGCCGTTCCCTGGTTTTCAGGTTGAAAGCATAATGGGGAAGAGAATTCACACGGAAGCGCAGATCATCGAGGCCCTGAGGCAAATGGAAGCGGGACGGAGTGCAGAAGATGTGGGACGCGAGTATGGCGTGTCAAAGCACACCATGTACTCCTGGAAAGCGAAGTATTGGAGTCTAAACGCGAGCGAAACGCAAGAGCTGAAGCAGTTACGCGAAGAGAACGCGCGCCTGAAAAAGCTAGTTGCCGAATTGAGTCTCGATAAGGACCTGCTGCAGTCAGCCATCCGAAAAAACGCCGCTCCCTAGTTAGGCGTACTACCAAGAAAATGCATTAGTACTTCATTAGTACCTCAGGCTATCTTCCAGTCCTTGACACCAGGAGTAGCCCACAGTATTCTACATTCGTTGTCCAGAGGAGGACATCTTAAATTATGCGAATCTGTACGAAAGCTTTTGCTGTTTTAGGAACAGCAGCCCTGTTTACCATGGCCGCTGTCGCACAAACAGGCTCGTTGAAAAAGAACCTCGCTGCAAATTCCGCGAGGCCCGATGCTTCGAGCCCTTACACTTCGAACGCAGGCGCTGCTCCGGCAGACGATTACTCTGTGCAGTTCTTTAGAAATGCACAGCAGCGCCTGAATTACTTTGACAATGACTCCGACGATTACACCGTTGATATCGTCGATCCGGGCACCAACGGAACGAACGAAACCGTTAACGGATATCCGGCGCCGTCTATGTGCGCGGACATCTATGTTATTACACCCGACGAAGAACTGGCAGAATGCTGCGGCTGTCTGCTCACGTCGGACCAACTCATGGAAATAAACATCTCGCCTAACCTGACCACGAACAACCACACGGGCGGATCGATAGACAACGGGACCATCAAGCTTATCTCGTCCGCGCCGGGCCCGGGCGGCACCTACAACCACTTCGGCCTTTGCGATCCCGCGACGCCGATACCCACGCCTTCGCTGAAAGCTTGGAAGGTCATCGCGTTCGATCCCAACAACGACGATCTCGAAATTACAGACAATCCGTTTGTGTCCGCGCCCTTGACCACTCTCGAAGAGAGTACCCTGGCGAAGAAGTGCGCGTTCATAGAACAGAATAACAGCGGCAAGGGGCTTTGCACGTGCCCGGCGCAGCTTAGCGACTGAACGGAACATTATTCAGATGAAAAAGGATAAATCAATCATGAAAACCTATATGAAAACTTTGACAATGTTAGGATCAGTAGCTATGTTCAGCATCGCTGCTTTCGCCCAAGTCAACACCAGTCCCTACAGTGTGCAGTTCTTCAGAGCTGCACAGGCGTTGAATGGAGACGTCGAGAGCGTCGATATCGTCGACCCGGCCCCGAGCAATCTGTGCGCGAACATCTATGTCGTTACGCCCGACGAAGAACTGCAGGAATGCTGCAGTTGCAAGCTCACGCCCGACCAGTTAATTGAAATACCGATCTACGATCTGACCCAGAACGCCGCCAACGGAACAACGGTGAATAACGGAGCAATCAAGCTGATCTCGTCCACAGTGCCCTCTAGCGGCGCGTGCAATGCCGGGACCGTGACTCCGGCATCGGTGCTAGCCGCTTGGAAGGTGATCGGGGCCCAGGTGGGCATCGAGGTCTCCGACAACCAGTTTCTGCCGGCAACCCTAAGCACTGCCGAGGAGAACTCTTTGGTAAGTACGTGCTCGGGGATCCAACAATACGACAGCGGCGCCGGCATTTGTAAATGCCCGCCGACGCTGCCTAATGTATGGAAACTCGGAAACACTAGTAAACGCGGGCACGCCCGCACACCGAGCCGGGGACATTCGTCCCCGGCTTTTTTCTTGTTCGATTGCAGGAGTCGAGCGTCCCGAGCCCTCACTGCGTTGTGAACCCGCGGTACCCCCAGAACTTGACGGACCTACTGTTTCCTGCGTATCCTACGCTTACGCGCTCATCAAACTCATTTTTGGTGGCCAGGGCATTCGCACCTGCCGGGCTCGGGTTGTGAACTGATTCGTACGAACATGAGTACAGTTTGTTACAATCGGTTGCCTCGGTTTGCTGTTTGCCAAATTACAAGCAGATTTTATTGGAGTTAGGTGGATAAGAAAAGTGAAGACCAATATATTACTCACGATCATGGTGGCATCGATCATGTCGGCCGGCATGATCCAAGCCCAAGACGCTACCGCTCAGAACGGCTCGGCGGTAGTAGCTGAAATTAACGGCACGACCGTGACTCAGGGCCAACTGGACAAGGACAAGGCAGACACCCTGTTCAACGCTCGCCGCACGTATTACACGACGGAACGGAAGGCGCTGGAAAGCCTGATCGACCAGATGCTGCTCGAAATGCAGGCGCGAAAGGAGCACGTGACGGTGGATGAACTGATCGAGCGCCACGTGACCAGTCAGATCAAGAAAGACCCGACCGACGATCAATTGCAGATCTTTTACGACAGTCTGGAGACGGACCAGCCGTTCTCGGCGGTGCGCGGCGAAATTCTTCGCCAACTCCGGCAAATTCGGATTTCAAAAGCCCGCGCCGCTTACATCAAGTCGCTTCGCGAGCAAGCGAAAATTTCGGTGATGCTGCCGGAACCACGGGCGGAGGTGGCGCTGGATGGAAAGGCACTCCGGGGCCCGGAGAATGCGCCGGTTCGAGTAGTCGAATTTGCGGATTATCAGTGTCCCTATTGCCGGGAGTTGGAACCGCAGCTCGAGCGTCTCAAGAGTGAGTTTGGGGATAAAGTCGCGTTCGCTTTTATGGATTTCCCCTTGCCGATGCACGCGCACGCGCAGCAATTGGCGGAAGCCGCCGATTGCGCGGGAGCGCAGGGCAAGTTCTGGGAATATCACGATTTTCTGTTCAAAGATCTGAAGGAGCCGTTCGACGCGAGCGCACTCAAGGAAGAGGCCAAGACCCTTAACCTGGACACGGCGCGGTTCGATTCGTGTCTGGATTCCAGCGGCGAAGCAGCAAAGATCAAGAAAGACATGGCGCAGGGCAAGAACCTGGGAATCACCGGTACGCCCACTGTGTACATCAACGGCCGCTTCGAAAGCGGCAACGTTAAATACGACACCCTGCGAGACATCGTCCAGCAGGAACTGTCGGGCGCTTCTGCGCCCACGCGCCAATCGGCCCAGAGATGACCTTCCGGCCGCGGCTCCCCTGCACAGGGTATCGCGGCCGTTACTTACGTTTGCTGCAGTCTCGAATTGGAAAGAACTCGCGGGCGGCGCATCGATAAAGAGCACACATATGAAAAGATCTTGGGGAGTCGTGTTCTTGCTGGCTGCTCCCCTGCGTTGCCGGCCAGGCGAATGATCAACCTGCGCATCCGGTTGCATCCCTGGCGCAGAAGGACGCGGATGCGATCGTGCAGCAGTTCGAAGCCCGGTACGTGGATGCCTACAACAAAAGGGACGCGAACGCCGTAGGCGCGCTGTTCACCGAAAATGGAACTGAGATGAGCGCATTCGGCGGAATAGCGCAAGGGCGGCAGAACATCGAGAAGACGCTCACGGCGGGGTTTGCTTTGCCTGTCCCATGGAAGACCGAGGATACGCCGAAGGTCACAATAGCGCTTACCAAAGACGTCATTGTTACGCAAGGCGTTTCCCGCAGGACGCCCGAAACCGGCTCGGAAAAGCCGGTGAGCCTCTTTTATACCAAGGTGCTCGTTCGGGAGGGCGGGGAGTGGCGGCTCGCAGCCGTTCAATACGGCGCGGCGCCGTTCAGTAGATATGTAGGGCCGCCCAAACCAGCCAAACCAACCACGTCAACTCCCGCAACCTCTCCCAAGAGCTAGCGCACGCGTGCTTGCGTAAAATTAATCTTTCCGGGCGCGTTTTCATTGCAAATTGCCGCCGCCGGCGAGCGTCTCACATGCGACATGCCAGGAGGCGAAATCAAGATGAAAGCTTTGAAATCAACGATTGTATTTTCGCTTGGATTGGGATTAGCAGGGATGGGCGCCGTCTCATTGCCGGCCTCGCCGATCACCGCGTTCCAGGATCAGGGGAATGATCAGGGTCAGGATCTCAGAGGATTGATCGACCGGACGCAAACCGACCTGCGCGCGGCCGCCGACCTGGAGCCGGCGGGGCAAGAGCAGCACAAACGCTACCGGAAAGCTCAGCACGATTTGTCGACTTTCGATCGCCACCTCGTCAAAGGTCATTTCGACAAGGACAAGCTGGACGATGCGATCGGCGACATCCAGAGCATACTCGATCACAACACGCTTCAGGCGACCAGCCGCGATGCGTTAATGCGTGATGCCGAGGATCTGCGCGTAGCGCGAGCGCGCGGCAGGTAAGGCTCAGAAGGCAGACGACGGCAAACCGATCGTCTGCCGCAGTGCCCACACCCTACGAACTGGCCGTCTGCCCCACGGCACCAGCTAAACCCAGCTCCGGAGCACGCGCTTTCATGGCTTCAATGCAGAATGCTATGTGCTCTTCGAGCGGGACGCCCAGCTCTTTTGCCCCGTTGACGATATCGTCGCGGCTCACGCCGCGTGCAAATGCCTTGTCCTTGAGTTTCCGCTTTACTGATGCCGGATCGACCTCAAAGATGCTGCGGCTGGGTTTGACATACGAGCATGCGGTCAGAAATCCGGCGAGCTCGTCGCACGCGAACAACGCCCGTTCCAATAAGGAAACTCGTGGAACGCCGGAATACGTCGCGTGGGACAGAACCGCGCGCCGGATTTCTTCAGGCACTCCGCGCTCGGCGAGGATCGGCTCGCCTTTCATCGGGTGATCGGGCGCGGCCGGATGAATCTCCCAATCGAAATCGTGGAGCAGGGCGGTGATGGACCACGTCTCGCGGTCCCCACCTAATTTATCCGCATACGCAAGCATGCAAGCTTCCACCGCCAAGATGTGGCGGCGCAAGTTATCGCTCTGAACAAACTCGCAGACGATGTTCCAGGCGTCCTCTCGTGTCATCGCAAGAGCTACGTTTCTTCGATCTTGATGGAATTCAACTTGTCGCCTTGCTTTACGGAATCGACCACGTCCTGGCCGGAGCGAACTTGCCCGAATACGGTGTGCTTTCCGTTCAGCCAATCGGTCGCGACATGGGTGATGAAGAACTGGCTGCCGTTCGTGTTTGGACCCGAGTTAGCCATGGATAAGCTTCCGGGCTGGTGCTTGCGTGGGTTCCCCTTCACCTCATCCTCGAACTTATACCCGGGGCCGCCGCGTCCGGTTCCTGTCGGATCGCCTCCCTGAATCATGAAATTCTCGATGACACGATGGAAGACAGTTCCGTTGTAAAAGCCGTCTTTCGCAAGAAAAACGAAGTTGTTGACGGTCTTCGGCGCATCCTGAGGAAACAGGTCGATGACGATATTTCCGCGCGAGGTTTCGAGCGTCGCGGTGTACTTTTTCGAGCTATCGATGGCCAATGCGGGCGGGCTCGGATATTGTTTACTCACCCCATCAGTGTAAGGCAGCACCTCAGGACGGGTGTGCGATGTGAATGTGGAGCCTCGAGCAGCCTGCTGAACCCCGCGCGTCAGCGAGGGGAGGGCATTTCGAAGACCGCCATGGATTCGCCTTGTTCACGAACAACGTATTGGATTGCCGAGAGGACAGCATCTCGCGTCCACAAATAACGGGTGCTGCCATGGCGCGCCCAGCGGCGGCGATCTGGATTGTCCAGCGCGTACTTGTTCAAGGCGCGGCTGCCATAAGCTTTCATAGCGGTCATCACGTGCTCCGGCTTGCAGTTCGCCGTTGTCACAACGTGGACATGATTGGTGCGAACGTGAGCCGCCAATAGGATCCAACCACGGCAGGAACATACCTCCTGCAAGCTTTTCAATACGACCTGCCTGCGGACCGCGTCCAACAGATAGGGTTGCTGTGTCATTCGGTTTCTGGATTGCCGCTCGCCGCTCGTGTTGGGCTCTGGGAGAGGAGCACCAAATCGATTCTGCATCCGCGGGACGGCCCCGTTTTGGCCAGGCAACCAAGTTCCATAGCAAACCCAGGTAATCAGATAGTTTGTCGACGCTCCCTGACGGTCGCGGTTCCGTTCCGCAGCCGCGAGTACCATCGCAAATGTGTACAGTCTATGCTCAGATGTTCTCGGTTTCAATGTCGAGGCTTTCGTTCGTTACACTAGGGAGTTTGAGTTTTGACTTCGCGACACGCGTGTTCTGAAACCGCGGCGGGACAGGCCACGTCAAGGGGAGTTTCGCGGCTTATGGAAAGGATCTGCTCGTAGATGATGCCACACAGGCCGAAGCGCCTGGGTACGCTGATGTTGCCGGTTTGTTTCGTTGCCACGCGCGTGCCTGGCTCAGCAGCCAAGCCAGCAGCAGCCTCCGAACAGCAGCAGCCTCCTCCGAACCAGCCTCAGCAGAAGCCCCCTCCGAATCAGCCTCAGCAGAAGCCGCCGCCCAATCCGCAGCAACAGAATCCTTTTCAAAACGTTCCGCAGACGGAGAAACCCGCGGCCCCCTCCAACATTCAGGAGGCAAAGCCGGCCGTAATTAACGAGAACACGATCGAAGGGATAGAGTTTCGCGGGCAGCGACGCGTGCCTCAAGACACCATGCGGGCGCTGATCTACAGCAAGAAGGGCGACGTTTATGACGACGAAACGATTCATCGCGACTTCATGGCTCTCTGGAACAGCGGACGTTTCGATGACTTGCGCATTGAGAAAGAAAAGGGTCCGAACGGGGGAATCATTCTCATATTCGTCGTGACGGAGCGGCGCACGATTCACACGATCGACTACACCGGGAACAAGTCGATTACGAAATCCGAGATTCTGGATCGCTTTAAAGACCGGAAAGTGGCCTTGTCGCCGGAATCGCAATTCGATCCGGGAAAGGTGCAGCGGGCGAAAAATGTTTTGCAGGAGTATGAAGCGGAGCGCGGCCACCAGTACGCGACAGTAACGCCGCAGATCCGCCAAGTGCCGCCCGGCGGCGTCGATGTCACGTTCGTCATCGATGAAGGTCCCAAGGTGAAAGTGGGGCACATTTTTGTCCAGGGAAATAGCGCGTTCAGCGCGAAGGATGTCATTCGCGCCATGAAGAATACGAAACCCATCGGAATCCCGCACTCGATCCTGTTCGAAAATCTGTTCGCGCGCACGTACGATTCGACAAAGCTCGACGAGGATTCCGAGCGCGTCCGCATGGCGTATCAGGCGAAAGGCTATTTCATGGCTCGAGTGATCAATCACTCGGAGCGCATCTATGACGTTTACGGCCGCGGAATAAAAATCCCGCTAATCAATCCGAAGAAGCCGGGCAAGCGCGTGGACATCACGATGGTTGTTTCCGAGGGTGACAAGTATTACTTGCGCAACTTCAATTTTGTTGGCATGAAGTTGTTTCGCACGCCCGATCTGATCGCCCGTCAAGTCTTCGGAATGGCGCCCGGAGACGTGTTCTCCACGGAAAAGCTGCAAAAGGGCTTGGATAGCCTGCGGAAACTGTACGGCGATTTCGGGTACATCGACTTCGTGCCCTCACCCGATCCCGAACCTGCCCCCGGCGGAAAAGACCAGATCGACCTGACGATCGATGTGGACGAAGGGCATCAGTTTTTTGTACGGCGCATCGATTTCCAAGGGAACACCACGACCCGCGACAAAGTCATTCGCCGCGAGCTGCTGATCAACGAAGGGGATCTGTTCAGCAATCACCTCTGGGAAACCAGCATTCTGCGGCTGAATCAGCTTGGTTATTTTGAACCGCTGAAGCCGGAAGATGCGGCCCAAATTACCCGAGACACAAAAACCAACACCGTCGATCTGTTGCTGAAGCTCAGAGAGCGCGGCAAGAACTCGATCCAGCTCAATGGGGGCGTGTCGGGGATTTCCGGCAGCTTCATCGGATTCTCGTATTCCACGAACAACTTCCTGGGTCTGGGTGAGACGCTGAGCCTGAGCAGCCAACTGGGTACGCTTTTGACCAGCGTTTCCTTCGGGTTCACCGAGCCATATTTGCTGGATAAGCCGATTCAAACGGGTTTCACCATTTACTACCAGCGCTATAACTACAACCAGGGACAGCAAGCCTCCATTCTGGCGAACCAAAATCTGGCGCCTTACTTCGCCGCTCTGGGCGAGCAAAATCTGCTGAATTATATTTCGAACGGCCGGGGTTTCACGACCTTCGTGACGCACCAACTGAAGCGCAGTTTTGCGCGGGTGGGGCTGACGTATGGATACAACGTCCAATCCATTAAGACGCTGACGAATGCAGCGAGTACATACTTCAACTACATCGATTTTCAGGGCGTGAACGGCCCGAATTCCCTGACCGGCATCCGCAGCAGCACGATCACCCCGAGCTTCGCGTATAACACGGTTAACCATCCGATCATCCCGACGCGCGGCCTGCGTTTGAACTTCAGCTTTGGATTCACCGGAACCGCAATCGGCGGCAATGTCAACACGCTTCAACCAGTCTTCGACGTTGCTTATTTTCGTCACGGCTTCTGGCGGACCAACGTCATGGGTTTCCATTTCAATGGGCGCTTCATCGCCGGTTATGGCGGCAAGTTCGCGCCTCCCTACAGCCGGTATTACATCGGAGGGGAGGACGACATCCGCGGCTTCGATATCATGTCGATCAGCCCGTTCGCATTCATCCCTACGGACACGAATGTGCAAGTCTTTACGGCGAATGGGGTGCCGGTTGTCGACAAACACGGGATTCCGGTTACCCAGCACATACCGATTTACCAACTGATATACCCGGGCGGCGACACGGCCGCTGTTTTCAATTACGAGTACCGCATTCCACTCATCGGACCGGTCACTTTGGCCCCCTTCGTGGATGCCGGAATCGATAAATTGCTGCTGCCCAAACAATTGGGCATCAATCCCGGGCGCGTGGCGCAACTGGAATCGTACTTTCCGGATGTCAAATTTAGCCGGGATGCCGTGATCGCACCTGGAACTCAGAGGCCGCGAATCTCGGTGGGGCTGGAGCTACAGGTGCTCATGCCGGTGGTGAACGCGCCATTTCGGCTGTATTGGGCCTACAATTTGAGCTACGTTAACACCAACCTGGTTCCCCCGTTCCCCCTGACGCCGGGTGATTTCCCGAACATGGCCACTTATCAAAATGCGGTTCAAACCTACGGAATTCCGCTTCCTCTGGACGAGAGGCGGTCGAGCTTCCGTTTCTCGGTTGGGCGAACGTTCTAGAGAGGATGCCGCCTGGGGATCAGCTGTGCGAAAATGTAAGAAACACGGAAGGATTAAGAAGTAGATGGTCATGAGAAGTAGTTTGCTTTCAGCGATAGCTGTGCTCTCGGTGGGGTTTGCCGCGCATGCGCAGCAGCCGACAAGCAAGGTGGGCGTGATTAGCGTGCAAGGAGCGCTGGTGGGCACCAAGGACGGGCAAAAAGCGAGCCAGGAGCTCGAAGCGAAGTTTTCGCCCAAGAAAAAGGAATTCGAGGCCCGCCAGAACGAGATCACGCAGCTTCAAGATCAGCTTCAAAAGGGCGGGACCGTCATGAGCGACGAGAAACGCCAGCAGATTGCCCGCGATATCGATTCCAAGAAAAAGCGCCTGGAGCGAGACACCCAGGACGCGCAAGACGAGTTGAACACCGAACAGCAGCGCGTGCTTTCCGGGCTTGGGCCAACGCATGATGGCCGTGATTGAGAAATACGCGAAGGACAACGGGTATTCAATGATCCTGGACGTAAGCAATCCGAATACACCCGTGCTCTATGCATCGAGCGGCATCGATATTACGCAAGACATCGTTGCGCTCTACGACAAGACGTCGACGAACGGCGGCCCCGCGGTGACGCCCAAGGCGCCGGGGACACCGGGAGCGATAGGAACGCCCAAACCAGGGTCCACGTCCGGCCCTGCGGCGGCAAATACCCAGCCGCACCAATAAGCCGCATGGGCCGGGCAACCCGTAGCCATGGCTGCGATCCTGGGCATGACCATCGGGTTTTGTGGTCCCATCTGTCTTTTGGGGCTTCGGTTTCTCTCATGCTTAACGCGGGCTGCAATGAGTTTATGCGGCCTGCCCGTGCGAGATCACAAGACCATGTGGTCTGCCCCACTTCCAGTTAGCATGGTTGGGTGCTCACGCAGAAGCTTGTACCCCTCCTTTGTCTCGCGGCCGCTGCCGCGTCCGGCGAAGTGCATTCGCTTACCTTACGGCAGACGCTGGAGATCGCCTCCCGGCAAAACGCGGATGTGATCCTTGCGCGTCTCGATGAGCAGCATGCTCTCGAGGGCATTCGCGTCGCGCAGGACCCTTTCCGTCCCAAAGTCTACGGGGGAAGCGGACTGGCCTACACCTACGGTTACCCGAACTCGATCGAGGGCAACGCTCCCAGCTTGTTCGAAGCGCGTACCGACATGGCGCTGTACAACCGGCCCAAGAGTTATCAAATCGCGGTTGCCGAAGAGACCGCCCGTGAGCTTCCGTTATGGTGTGCAAGCGAAGGCGGATGAGGCCGTCTATCAAGCCGCGGACCTGTTTCTCACGGCGAGTCAAATCGAGCACGAAGCGGATACCATCTCGACGCAAATTCCGAGTCTTCAGAAAGTTGTGGAAGCCAATAGCGCGGGTGTCAGCGGCGGCACCGAGCTTCCACTCGATCTGAAACGAGCGGAGGTGAACCTCGCCGTTTCGCAACAGAAGCTGGAGGCCGCGCGCCTGGATGCCGATTACTACGAGATGACATTGGCCGTCACGCTCGGGTATCCCGCTGCGGATCGTGTGAAGCCAGTGAGCGCGGAGCTGCCCGCTTTCGATGCGCCCGCATCGGAGCAGGATGCGGCGGATGCGGCCCTGCGTAACAATAGGGAATTGCGCCAGATGCAGTCGAATGTGCTCGCCAAGCAATTGGACCTGCGGTCGTACAAAGCGTCCCGGTTGCCGCAAGTGGATCTGGTGGCGCAATACGCGCTGTTTGCAAAGTATAACTATCAATACTTTTTCCCGAGCAACAAATTCACGCGGAACAATTTCCAGTTGGGCGCTTCCGTCACGATTCCGCTGCTGATCGGCTCGGCGTCGAAGGGTCTAGCTGAGCAGGCCGTTACCGATATGCAACGGCTCCGGGTCCAGATGGATCAGTTGCGGAACCGCGTGATGGCCGAGACGAGGCGGAGCTATGAGCAATGGAAAAAGGCTGAAAGCATGCGCGATCTTACCCGCTTGCAGCTCGACTTGGCGCGCGAGGAGCTCACGGTTTTGCTGGCGCAGAATGGCGAAGGCCGCGTTTCCATGACCCGCGTGGAGCAAGCGCGTCTTGAAGAGAGCGACCGCTGGATGGCGGTCTATGACGCCGAGACGCAGGTCACCCGCGCGAAGTTAGCGATTTTGCGGCAGATGGGAACGTTGCTCGCGTCGATACGAGCGTCAGCGGAATCTCACGCGCAATGAGCGCCGCTTCCGAGGTTTTCCCGTCCGGCGTTCCAGCCATCGAAATTCACGATCTGCACAAGATCTACAACGGCTTTCACGCCGTAGATGGATTGACGGTGACGGTTCCGCAGGCCTGTTTCTACGGATTTCTGGGGCCGAACGGAGCCGGAAAGACGACTACCATCCGGATGCTCATGGGGCTGGTCCAGCCCAATTCCGGCTCTATGAGCGTGCTTGGCATGTCCATCCCGCAGCAATCGCTCGAAGTTCGAAAGCAGACCGGTCTTGTGCCCGACGATTCGCTGCTCTTCGATTACCTGACCGGCCCGGAATATCTTGAATTCATCGGACGGCTGTATGGAATTTCCCGCGCGCTGAGTAAGGAGCGGGGTAGGGAATTGCTCGATCTGTTCCAGTTGAGCGAAAACAATCGGAAGCTGGTGGGCGAATATTCGAAGGGCATGCGCAAACGTCTCGCCATGGCGGCTGCTCTCATTCATAGGCCGCGCCTGTTTCTCATGGATGAGCCGTTCGAAGGCGTGGACGCCGTAGGAGCGCGGCTGATGAAGGACATCTTGATCGAGCAGGTACACCACGGCGCGACTGTTTTTCTGACGTCCCACGTGCTCGAAGTCGTCGAGCGCCTGTGCGATCGAGTGGCCATTATTAATCGCGGCAAAGTCGTCATCGAGGGCACGATGTCCGAATTGCGCCAGCAGTCGGCGGAAGGCGCGAGCACGCTGGAAGATATTTTCGTCAATCTTGTAGGCGCGGAGCGCTACAGCGAGAAGCTGGATTGGCTATGACCAGCATGTGGGTGCAAATATCGGCCATCGCCTGGGCGCAGTTTCGCACTCTGCGGAATCATCTTCCGCGCACCAATTTGGGCAGCGTGCTGATGTGGTGTATCTCGGTCATCTGGTACGGAATCTTTTCCGCGGCCGGAGTGATTCTCGCACTGGGGCTGCCAGGTGTCGCCCTTCCCGTGCTTCGCCAATGGCTGCCGCTGGGCCTTCTGGGGGTATTTCTTTTCTGGCAGTTAGTCCCGCTATTCACGTTGAGTGCCGGCTGGTCGCTGCAGTTGAACAAGCTGCAAATTTATCCGGTGGGCGATCGCGCTCTCTTTGTGATCGAGGTGATCCTGCGGGTAAGTAACGCGCCCGAGATGATTCTAGTGCTCCTCGGCGCACTGATCGGCCTGCTTCGTCATCCGCTGGTCCCGGCGCCGTGGCCGTTCTTTCTGCTGCTGTATATCCCGCTGAATTTGTTCCTTTCGCTTGCGATTCGCGAGTTGTTCCTGTCCTCGGTGGCCCGTAACCGCCGCTTTCGCGAGATTTTCGGAATTTTGCTGATCACGATTGCCGTGCTTCCGCAGCTCCTGGTCAATACCGGTCTGTGGCGCAAAGCGGCGCCGTACGCATTGCGGGCGTCGAACGGATCTTTAACGCCGTGGGACGAACTGGCGCGGCTGAGTACGGGGTCTGCCTTCGTCTGGCCGTTTGTGGCCCTGCTACTTTGGACTGCCGCTTGCTACGCTCTTGCCCGGTGGCAGTTTTCGAAGACTCTCAAACGGGATGAAGGTTTTCGGGGCGGAGCGCCCGCGCTCGCCATAGCGGCAGGGGTCGAGAGCAAGCCTTCATTCCTGCAGCGGCTGATCGAGCTGCCCACCCACTGGTTTCGAGATCCACTCGCCGCTATTTTGCAAAAGGAACTTCAGACGCTTTTGCGAATGCCGCGCTTTCGCGTAATCTTCGGGATGGCTTGCGTGTTCGGCGTCATTGTTTTTGTCCCGATGACTCTGCGGCAAAAAGACCACCGGCTTCATGTCCAACAATATTCTGCCCATCGTGAATCTTTACGGGCTGCTTCTGTTGGGCGATGTGTTGCTGTGGAACGTTTTCGGATTCGATCGCGGCGCGGCGCAGCTTTACTTTGTCACGCCTGTTCCTTTCAAAACCGTTTTGAGAGCCAAGAATGTTGCTGCGATCACGTTTATTGTGCTGCAGACGTTTGCGGTTTGGATCATCGCCGCGCTCGTCCGCGTTCCTTTTCGTGGATTCAGTATTGCAAATGCCGCCGCAGCTTCCGCCGTTGTGGGCGTCTTTTTTCTTTGTATTGGAAATTTGAGCTCGATCGCAATGGCGAGACCCATCGATCCGAGTCAAACGTTTCGCAAGCAGGGAGGCGGGAGAATGCAACTTTGGGTGCTCATATGCATGATCGGCATGGCGGTGCTGGTCGGATTCGCCCTGTTGGCGCGGTGGGCGCTCGACACCGAGTGGGCCTTCTTGGGCGTGCTGTTGCTGGAGTTTGCGGTCGGCGTGATCGTGTACCGGGTCGCGACGGATTCGGCCGTGGAGAGAGCGGAGCGCGATCGCGAGCGGATGATCGACGCACTTACGAAAGGTCCATCTCCGATTGGCTTGGGGCTTGTAGGTCTTATCCGCCGCGCAGCCTCTGAATTTCCTTCTGAATCGCATCCCGCGCCGCTCGCCGCGCGGCCTCGTCCTTGATACTGCTGGCGCGGCCAGAAGAAACCGCGCAACCCATCGCGCCGCCTTCGCGGGACCACGTGTATATGCAAGTGCGGCACGGTCTGGCTCACGCGATTGTTGATGGCGACGAACGTGCCCTCCGCGTTCATGGCTCGCTCCACCGCTGTGGCGAGGAGCTGCGCGGCTGTAAACGTCGGACCAACCATCTGGAGCGGCACATCGGCAAGCGTTTCGTAATGCTCGCGCGGGCAGAGCAGGACGTGACCTGGAAATACCGGGTGACTATCGAGAAAACCGAGCGTGTTCGAGTCTTCATAGACAATTTCAGCCGCAATGCTGCCCGCGGATAATTTTGCAAAAAACGCATACATCCTGATCCGTCATGCGACTCGCGTTCCCGTCACGTCAGCGCCCCGCCTACTTGTATCGGCTCGGTGTTGCCGACCTTATTCACCTCAATCCGCAAATCGCCGCTTGTTTCCACCTCAAACGCCGGCGTAAACTTCGCGCCCCATATGATCTCGTCATACCGGTAGGAGTAGCGCGCCTGAACTGTTTGGCTAAACGTATCGTCAAAGCCTTTAAGCATGATCAGGATCTCCGCCTGAAGCCGCTCCAAATCCTGAGCTGTTTTCCCGTACAGCGGGCTGCCATCGCGGATCGGGTGCACAATCGTCCAGGTCAAGGGCAAAAACAACACCTGAGCCCGTTCGAGATCCAGGTTCACGTACTTCCTCTGCAGCCTACCTTCCATCGCCTCTACGGTCATCAGGAGCAACCGCGCTTGAATATCCGTCAGATTGTTCGATCGCCGGTTCACAACCCGAAACTGCAAACTCGTACCGCCCATGTAAGGTGCAATTACCATGGTCTTGCTGAATCCGATGCGGGCCGAAGGCCGCGAGAAGCGTCCGAAAAATAATCCCGTCGCGAGCGCGAAGGCCATGAGTCCAAGCAACGCTTCTGACGCGGAGATGGAATTTGCGGCTACACCGCTCGGCCAAATGTTGCCGTACCCTACGGTTGTCAAGGTGTGCGCGCTGAAGAAGAACGCGCTAAGAAATCTCGATACAGGGGATGAGAGATCTGCGCCCTTTAAATTCTCCACTCCCGTGGCCAGGTACACTCCCGCGAAGAGAATATTGACAAGGACGTAAACAATCGCAATGATCGCGAGAAACAAGGCCCAAGGGGCATTGATGAGAAACAGGTAAGGATGAAAATCGCGCCAGGTAACGCCGGAGCGCTTGACGTTAAATTGCCCATCGCGGTTGATAGCGCGTTTCAGGACGCCGGTGTATTGCTGGGTAAGCCCGGGATCGAAGGTTGGCTGCTCCATATGAGGAGATGATACGCGTCAGCCGAGAAACGATTCTGAATTTGGTATACGGTGCAGGCATGCTGCACCGGAGCAGAATCAGCCGTGGGCGGCCCGGCTCGGTCGTTTCCCCGGTGCCTGTTTCTTGGTCGCGCCTTCGTCGCTGCGGCTTTCCGATGCCGTTGCCGCCGGCTTCCGTTGTGGCAGTTCGCCCAGGCTCTTCTGCAAAGCTTGCATCAGATCGATCACTGGAGCGCGTTTCTTGGGCCCGCCCTTCGCCACCGCCAAACCTTCGCGCTTCGCTTCGATCATCTGCATCAGCCGGCCCTGGTATTCATCGTGGTATTTCGAAGGATCGAAATCGGTCGCCAAGCCTTCCACCAGCTTTTCGGCCAACGCCACTTCTTGCGGCTTCACAGTTACGTTTTCGTCGCGCCGGAACTCGGGCACTTCCCGCACTTCCTCGGGATAGAACATCGTATGCAGCAGCAGGCCATCCGCATGCGGCCTGACGATTACCGTGTATTCCCGCTGATGCATCGCGATTTTTGCGATTGCGCTGAAACCGGACTTTCGCATGGTCTCGAGAAGCAGATGGTACGCTTTCTTGCCGGCCTCCTCGGGAACCATGAAATAGGAGGCGTCGAGATAGATCGGATCTATGCCTTCGGCTTTGACGAACTCGAAGATCTCCATGTTGTCGCTCGATTCGGGAGCAACGCTCTTGATCTCTTCGTCGTTCACGATGACGTACCGATCTTTTTCGACCTCGTAACCTTTCACCAATTCGTTGCGCTCGACAACGCGCTCGCATTGCGGGCAGTACGTTTGCTGCTTGATGCGGCCGCCGCAAGGCTCGTGGATCTGGTTGAAGCCGACACGCTCCGTTCTAGCTGCCGTAAACAGCCGAATGGGTATGGTGATGAGCCCGAACGTGAGATAACCTTTCCAGACAGTAGAGGCCATGAGCTATCTAAAACAATATCGTGTCAGTATGTTGGTTGCAAGCCGGCGCACTGTTTGGGAGGTGCGCGTTTCTAGTACTCGAACCAGTACTAAACATGCGCCAGAATCGAACAATTGAAGCTCTTCGTTTACTTCATCGGCAAACCGCGGGACCCTCAGGCCAATGCCATCTCGGCTGAATTCCTGAAGCGCACGAGCAGGTACGTCCATTGCGAGCAGCGCGAAATCGTTCCGAGCCGCTTCGATGTGTTCGCGCGGCATCCTGGGGCGCGAAAGGTTTTTCTTGATCCCGCCGGCCGTCTTTTCGATTCGACACAGTTTACAAAGCTTATTGAACGGCACGAGCACGAGGCGCAGGATCTTCTATTTCTGGTCGGCGGTCACGACGGCCTTCCGGCTGGTTGGAAGCCGCGCGCCGATCTGCTGCTGTCGCTCTCGCCCATGACGTTTCCGCATGAGCTTTCCCGCGTCATGTTGCTCGAACAGATCTATCGTGCATTTACAATGCTTCGCGGCCATCCCTATCCCAGGTGAAATTTCTCCATCGTTCTACAGGCGTTCCCACCCGTCGTGTTCCAAGGTTGGCGGGAACAGCTCCGGATGCAAAATTTCGGCGAAGATCTGAAGCGACTCCACCAGCCGCGGACCGGGCCGGTTCATGTACTGATTGCCATCACACACATAGACCTCGCCCGAACGAACAGAGCGCAGGTCGTTCCAACCCGGCCGATTTCGCAGCCAGGGCATTTCGTTACGAGTGCGCGCGAGATCAAAGCCGCACGGGAGCGCCACAATGACGTCGGGGTCCGCCTCAATAACTTCATCCCAGCTCATCCAGGGAGAATGCTGCCCGGCTACTCCGAAAAGGTTCCTGCCAGCCGCCATCTCGATCAGTTCCGGAACCCAATTCCCCGCCGGCATCAACGGTTCGAGCCACTCGATCGCGGCAACGGAAGGCCTGGTTTGCGCGGTCGCCGCCCGGTCGCGGATTTCCGAAATCCGTTGCTTCAGTGATGTAAGTAACTGTTCTGCGCGGTCGGGGCAACCGCAGGCCACACCAACGCGCCAAATGTCGGCCCACAGATCACCCAGCGCGTACGGTTCTAATGAAATCACACGGGCATCCGTCTGAATCTCGGAGCGGAGGGCGCGCTCTACATCATCCAGACTGACCGCGCAAACCTTACACTGCGTCTGAGTGATGATGTGCGTCGGCCGCAGCTCGCGAATCAGCGCGGAATCCACTTCGTAGACGCTTACCGCCGAAGCGAGCCGCTCTTTCACGAATCGATCGATCTCGTCGCTGGATCCCGAAACCGGGATTGTGGGCCGCGTACAGACCGGCAGCCGGGCCACCGCGGCCGGAAAGTCGCATTCATGCGACCGGCCGATCTGAAACTCTCCCAGGCCAAGCGCGTGGATGATCTCTGTGGCGCTCGCGATCAGCGGAAGCAGGCGAAGATCCGGCACGTGTGTAACCTAAGACACGAGAGAGAAACAAAGCATCCGGCGGGGAGAGAAGTGGAGAACCCGATTGCTCTCCACAAAATTGATGCTCAGGGAAGTTGGGTTGGGTGGGTTTTGCTGTTGGGTGTAAATGGAGATTTTAATGCTGGTGTGTTGTTATGCTGCGGGGTTTGGATGCGGAGCAACCACTATTCCCTGAGCCAATCTTTTGTGTTCGCATTAATGCCAGCACCTCAAATACCAAACCAGTTGCGAAGGAAAGTCAGATACTTACATTCGAAGGCAAGGCTAGAGAAGAGCATTTTTTACCAGAGCATGGAAAAGAGATAGACGTAGGATCCGGGGAACGGCGGGCTTAAGGTGCGCCGCTTGCCCCGGCGGCCGGTAGACTCGCCGGGAGCGAAGAACGGCGCGCAACCCGACCGGAGAGGGCGTCTTCGATGGAAATATGGTTTTCGTCCAAAGTTGTGCCGAGAGTTTGATCGAGAGCCACCCGAGCATTACTGTATGTCACCAGCGTTGCCACCTGTGTCGACTGGGCAGCTGACAGATCCCTCTGCTGTTGGACAACGTTGAACGTTGTAGAGGCCCCGAGAGAGAATTTTTTCTGCTCGGCATCGAGGAGTTGTTCCTCCAGAACACGATTCTTGACCGCCGCGTTATAGCGAACGCGAGCTTGCCGGAGGGCGGTAACCTGGTTCGAGACATCGACGACAATCTGGTTCGAGTCTTTTCGATTTTGCAGTTCCTGTTGCCGGAGCTGAAGCTGGTCGATGGCGTAATCGGCTTGCGCGGTCTGGTTCCGCAGTGCCGCGTTGAAAAATGCGCCTGCGCCTTCGGTCGGAAAATTGCGGCGGAAGACCTGCCCGATGGCGTTGCCCAAACCTCCGACAAAGTAAGGGTCAGGCACTTCACAAAGTGATCCGGCAGAGGCTCCCGGAGTTCCTGCGGGGCAAAATACAAAGCCCGGCGGTGCGGAGCTACCGGCAGTAGCTGACCTCGAACCGGCGACGGGAACAATTCGGGGAGTCCCAGCGATGCCATTTTGGCGGAGATTGGCCAGACCTTCGAGTTGAGGGAGGACTCCGTTCGCCGTCCCCAAAGCGGACGTTTGCGCATTCTCGAGACTCACTTTTTCCGACGCAATATCGGTACGGCTTGCGAGCGCTTTGGCAATGAGGTCCTTCAACGGCGGAAGATGGTCCTCTTCGGGTACCACGATGTGGTCGATCGGAACAATTTCGACCTCGGCCAGCGAACGATCCGAAACGCCATTACGGCTGAGCAAGTTCTTAAGCTGCAGTTGCTGCTCTTCGAGCGTGGTCTGCGAAACCACCAGGTCCTGCTGCGTAGAGGCAACTTGCGCCTCGGCGGTGGTGATGTCGAGCGGCGCAAGTGTTCCAATCTCCACCTGTTTCTTATTGTTTTGGTAGAACTGCTGGGCTACCGTTAAAGCAGCTTGTTTCGCCTTCACGTCGTCGTAATCCGCGGCGAGCTGATAGTACAAATCCAACGCATTCACGACCACGCCAATGACCTGAGTCTTGAAATCGTAGCCCGAGTTCTTGAGCGTGTTCCTCGCGACGGTGATGTTGCGGCTGTTTACCGCGGTCCCGAATCCCTGCAGGAAATTGTGCTGCACCGAAAGCGAGATGTACGGGGCTACGGAGGGGTTCAGAAGATCGGTGGGCGCATTTTCGTTCAGATAGGATTCGTGAAAGGAGAGCGTGGCGTTGCCTCCCGTAATAAATCCTTGACTCACCGAAGTAATATCGGTTCGAGTTTTCTGGATCAGGTTATTGACCAGGCTTTGCACAGGATCGAACTGCGGGCTCGAAATATGCGAGAAAACTGACGTGTTCTGAATGCTGGGGTCCAAGGTGGGTGTAACGGGTCCGATTTGGGTGATCGTCGCATTCGGGCCGCCTTTCCCGTTCGAACCATTGCCCGACGGATTTACGCCCGCCGCAGCTTGGCTGCCGGCAACGCCTTGCCCGCTCGAAACACTGCCGACTTGCGATGCCCCGCTTGGAACTCCGGGCAGCGCGCCCCCGGCTTCGAGACGCTCCAGCTCCCATTCATCGAGCAGCGGGTTGTAGCGCGCCACTTCAATGTCGATGTTGTTCTCCAGCGCGAGTGCGATCGCATCTTGCGCCGTGAGATATAGTTTGCCTGCCCGGATGAGATCCCCGATACGCGGCGAGTTCGCCAGCCGAATTGGCGGAACATAAGGCGCCAGATACGGGCGGATAATAACCGGAGCGCGGGGCCGTTCCGGCGCGATCGATTGCTGTTGCGCCCATGTGAGCGGGCCGGCGCAGGCATAGCAAAGCGCTGCAGCAATGCATTTGCGGCCGGCATTTACCCATCCGGAGCGCATCGTTATTGCTTCTCCTCCACTGGAAGAGTAGCCGGCAACACGGATCGCCTCGCCACGCGGCCAGAAAGAGCCTCATCAATGGAGACGTGATTCACGTCCAGCGTCGTACCGATCGCTTGATCGAAGCCGATCCGCGCGTGACTGTAATTCGCGAGCGCCTGCACTTCCGAGCTCTCTGCCGCGGCAAGCGTCTGCTGATCTTGAACCACCTGAAACACCGTGGATGCGCCGAGCGTGTACCGCTTCTTGTCGGCATCGAGCGTCTGTTGCTGGAGAATGCGCGCCTTCACCGAGGAGTCGTATCGGACCCGCGCTTGCCGCAACGCGATCACCGCATTCTGAACGTCGACGCGTATTTGATTGATGTTCTTTTGAAGCTGCAGCTCGCTCTGCCGGATTTGCAATTGGCTGGTTACGTAATCGGCTTGTGCGGCGCGGTTTCGCAGAGCGATATTCAATGAAAATCCAGCCGAATAGCTGGGGTAATTGCGCCGGAAGATCTGCGCTAGAAGATTGCCATACCCGCCCACCAGGAAGGGATCGGCGAACAGCAAGGGATCCTGTGCAAGAATCTGCAGGCGTAATCAGCGGATTCCGCGGCCCTGTCAGTCCATTGTCCGTCAGCTCCGCAAAGGCCTGGAGAGTGGGGTGCAGCGAGCTCTTAATGCCAACCAGGTTTACCTTGCTGCTATCGATGTTGATCCGGCTTTGCGCAATTTCAACCCGCCTGTCCAGTGCGTCCTGCACCAGCTCATTGATCGGCTTCAGATTGTCGCTTTCGGGCACGGAAATTTGATCGAGCGGAATGATGTGAACCTCCGCAATCGTCGGGCTTGCAACACCGTTTCGGCTCAGGGCGTTCTTCAACACAATCTCCTGCTGAAGCAGGTTTGTCTGCGAAACCAGCAGATCCTGCTGACTCGCGTAGACCTGCGATTCCGCGCGCGTGACTTCGATGGGCGCCAACGTTCCGATCTGCACCTGTTTTTTGTTGTCCTCGTAGAGCTGTTGCGCGGTCGCCAGCTCGTCCTTTTTCGCGCGGACGTCCTGGTTGAAGCTGATCAGGTCGTAATACAGGTTCAGGACCGCGGCAACCGTTGTGATCACCTGCTGCTTGAATTGCAGATTCGTGACCTTCTCGTTGTTCTTGGCAACGAGGATGTTGCGGCGGTTTACAGATCGGCCGAAGCCTTGCAGCAGGTTTTGTGTCACCTGCAAATCCAAAGAACCTTGTGTATATGGATTAATCGGATAGAACGCGCTGTTCACGTTCGATCGCTGGCTCGAATACGTGAGCTGAGCGCTTAAGCCGAAATCGAAATTCTGTATGTATTGACTCTGATACGTCCGCGAATTCACGATCAACGCGGTGGTGCCGGTAAGCTCTAAATTGCTTTGAGGGCTGGTGGCGTGCGTGTAATATGCGTAGAAATTCAATTGAGGATCGAGTAGTGGAATGGGAGGTCCGAGCTGTGTGACGATACCGCCGCCCGAGCTCACGCCGGCGCCTGCTGTGGAGGTGATGTTGCTCACTGCGACGTTAACCCCGCTCAAGCTGACGCTTTGCGGTCCAGCGGCAACTCCTGCGCCTACGCTCCGCAGCGCTCCGCCCCCTTTTGCGCGTCTGGTATTCTCGCGTGCGAGCAGCGGGCCATAGCGCTGAATTTCGATATCCAGATTGTTTTCGAGCGCCAGCGCGATCACGTCTTGGGCGGAAAGATATAGATTGCCCGCGCGCACCAGCGCCTCAAGGCGATCTGAGTTCGCCAGATTAATCGGCGGAACAATGCGCTGCTGGTAGGGACGCGTCAACCAACCGAAGCCCCCCGTTGGCGGCTCAACGCTAACTGCGTTTTGCGCCAGCCCCGCGCCGGCCATCGTAAGGAACGTACACAGGAAGGACAGAGTTGCTCGAAATCTTGTCATCAAAATCGTCTAAAACCTTCACGCACACTGCGAAATCGAAGCTTTCGTGATCTCTCATGGTAACGCAGCAAGTCCGCTGGGTGTTCCATTCAGAGAAGCGCAATTGTGCGTGATAGCGATGTGTTAGGCACGGTTAGTTCCATCCGCGAGAGCCGCGTAACGGATTGGTTCTTAAAATGGGCGACCCGCCGCTTTTCTCCGCGCCTACCAGCTTGCTGTCCGCTTTTGGGAAGTTGCACGCCACTTTCAGACATGCTTCCCCTTGTTATCCTTTCGGCTGTGGCCGCGCCCTCCATTCTCCCCTTGTTTGAAGAAACTGGCGCGTACCTGCGCGGTCATTTCCGGCTCAGCAGCGGGCTACACAGTCCCGAGTATCTGCAATGCGCGAAGGTTCTCTCGATCCCCGCATACGCGGAGCGTTTGGGGCGCGAGCTGGGCCGGCAACTCGAGCAACGCATCGCACCCGGGCGCATTGAAGTCGTGGTCGCTCCCGCTATGGGCGGCATCATCATCGGCCACGAAGTCGCGCGCGCTTTGAATGTCCGGTCATTATTTGCAGAGCGCGACGGCACGACAAAGCTGATGACGCTGCGCCGAGGGTTTGAGGTCATACCCAGGCGAGCGCGCCGTGGTCATCGAAGACGTCATTACGACTGGCGGAAGCACGAGCGAGGTCGTCCGCTTGCTGCGGGATGCCGGTGCGGATGTGCTGGCTGCCGGTTCCATCATCGATCGCAGCGGCGGACGAGCCGACGTAGGCGTGCCGCGAATCACGCTTGAGGAGTTGAACGTTGTGACTTACGATCCCGCCGATTGCCCTTTGTGCCGAGCAGGCGAGCCGATCCTTAAACCCGGGTCCCGGCCCGCGTGACCGCCGCTGCGGTCTTGCCGGCGATGCGAAAACTGCGGTTCGAAGTCGCTTACGACGGGACCGATTTTAATGGATGGCAAGTCCAACCCGGATTGCCGACCATCCAGGGCATTCTGCAAGAGGTGATTGGCGGGATCGAAGGCAAGCCCGTTCAGGTGATCGCTTCGGGGCGCACTGACGCGGGTGTACATGCGTTTGCGCAGGTCGCGGCTGTTTCCATTGAGAATCGGATTCCGCCCGATAACTTCCGGAGGGCGGTCAACCGGCTGCTCCCGCCTGCGATTCGTGTCAGTCACGTGAGCGAGGCTCCGCCCGATTTCCATCCGCGTTTCGACGCGATTCGCAAGGCGTATGAGTACCGCATTTATCGCGACGAGGTCTGTCCGCCTTTCGAGCGCCGTTTTGTTTATCACCACCCTTTCCCGCTTGACGAGGAGGCGATGGCGGAGGTTGCGGCGCTGTTCTTGGGCGAGCACGATTTCACCGCTTTCGCCGCTTCCGATGATAAAGACGCATGGAGCTCCTCGAAGGTGCGGACCATCTTTGAATCCAGTTTGAAGAGAAATCAACAAAAGTTGGTGTATCGCATTTGTGGCTCTGGTTTCTTAAAGCACATGGTCCGAAACATTGTCGGGGTGCTGCTCGAGGTCGGCAAAAAGAATCTTAGCTCGGCTGATGTTGTGGCGCGCCTTTCACCGGATTCACGGATTCCGCCGGGACCTGCCGCGCCCCCGAACGGCCTTTTCCTTGTGTCCGTCGAGTACGAATGAAAGGCCGTCCCATTCGCATTTGGTACAACGTTCTTCGAGGTTGATCCCGATTTGTTTCGCAAAATCCTGGTTGCAAATCGAGGCGAAATCGCGGTGCGCATCATTCGCGCTCTTCGTGAGATGGGCATCTCGAGCGTAGCCGTTTATTCCGAAGCCGACCGCAACGCCTTGCACGTCCTGATGGCCGACGAAGCTGTTGGGATCGGCCCGGCGCGTTCATCGGAAAGCTATCTCTCCGGGGAGCGCATCCTGGGCGCCGCTCGGGCGACCGGCGCGGAAGCGATTCACCCCGGCTACGGTTTCCTCAGCGAGAATGCCGCTTTCGCCAAATCCTGCGATCAGCAAGGTGTTAAGTTCATCGGCCCTTCGTGGCAAGCCATTGAGCAGATGGGATCGAAAACTGCTGCACGGCGGCTCGCAATCGAAGCGCGTGCCCCAGTTGTTCCCGGTACCGAGCAGGGTATCCGCGATTACGAAGAGGCCGGGCGAACAGCCGCCAAAATCGGCTACCCGGTGCTTTTGAAAGCTGCCGCCGGGGGCGGCGGGAAAGGCATGCGACGCGTGGATAGCGAAGCCGAGCTGCAATCCGCTATGAGGGCGGCAGCGAGCGAAGCGGAGCGCGCGTTCGGCTCGGGTGAGGTGTACCTCGAAAAACTGATTGAGCGCCCGCGACACATTGAAGTCCAGGTTTTGGGCGACGAGCATGGCCATCTAATTCACCTTGGTGAGCGGGAATGCTCCATTCAGCGCCGTCATCAAAAGGTGGTCGAGGAGTGCCCCTCACCCCTGGTCCTTGCCAATCCCGAGTTACGCGATCGAATCGGACAAGCCGCCCTTCGAATCGCTGGCACTGCCAAGTATTCGAACGCTGGAACGCTCGAATTCTTGGCCGATCAGCAAGGAAATTTCTACTTTCTCGAGATGAACACCCGATTGCAGGTGGAACACCCGGTCACTGAGTGGGTGACGGGCATCGATCTAGTGCAATGGCAGATTCGCATTGCGGCGGGTGAGCGGCTTACGATTCAGCAGGCGGACGTTCAGTGGCGCGGGTCCGCGATCGAGTGCCGGGTTTACGCTGAAGATCCGGACAACAATTTTTTCCCAAGTCCGGGAAGGATTGCGCGATATACGGAGCCTTCTGGCCCAGGAGTGCGCGTCGATAGCGGCGTTTATGAAACGTGGAATGTCCCGATAGACTACGATCCGCTCCTGGCAAAGCTGTCGGTATGGGCGGGCAGCCGCGATGCTGCGATCGATCGCATGCGCCGGGCAGTCGCCGAATATCGCGTGCTCGGGATCACAACCAACCTGCGTCTCTTTGAGGAGCTTATGGCGGACGATCGTTTTCGCGCTGGCGACCTGCACACCGCGTTCCTCGATGAGCTCAAGACGCGATCGCAGCCGGCGGAGAACAATCCCGCGACTGCTCTGGCAGCAATGCTGGCCGCCGCTCAAGCTGGAGCTCCGCCCTGCGAAAGCCGCCCGCCCGAATCTACGCTTGCGCCGAGCCTCTGGAGCGCGGAAGGCCGCCGGGGACTCCTGCATTGAAGATTACTCTTGAGCTCGATGGGGAAAGCTACTCGCTTGATCTAAGCCGCAATAGCTCCGAGTCCGCCTTCCTCCTGCGCGGCGCCCAGACCGCATCCGGAAGTGCCTCCATCGTTGAAGCGATGCCCGGCGTATTCTCGGTTCTTTTGGGCCGCCGGAGTTTTCAGGTCTATGTTGCCCCGAACGCCACAGCTCTCGAGGTCTGGGTGGGAACGCGGCGGCATACGATCTCCATCTCGGACCCCAAAGACCGCCCTGCAAAACAGAGCAAGGCGTCAGCGTCCGGGCCTATGGAACTGCGCGCTCAAATGCCGGGGAAAGTGGTGGCGCTACTCGCTCCGTTGGGTGCCGAGGTGAAGGCGGGCCAGGGGTTGGTGGTCGTAGAAGCTATGAAAATGCAAAACGAAATGAAATCTCCGAAGAATGGGGTGGTCTCGAAAATTTACGCCGCCGAGGGAGCTACGGTTGTGGCCGGGCAGGTATTGATCGTCGTCGAATAAAAGCGTCACAATGGCGAAGCTGGATTGCAAGCTGTGCGAGGGTACGGGATGGGTGGTTGCCGAGCGCGACGGAATTAAAGAGGCGGAGCGATGCACTTGTGCCGGACAAGCGCGCGTAACGGAGCTCGAGGCTGCTGCGGGAATTCCCGGCAACTATCTTCGAGCGTCCTTCGAAACGTTTCACCTGCCGCAAGACAACCCTACTGCTCAACGCGGTCTTGCAGACGTGATGCTCGCCGTTGCCGCCTATACTCGCCAATATCCGAACACGCCGAAGCCCGGCTTGTTGCTAGTGGGTGCCCCGGGTACTGGCAAAACGCATCTGGCCGTATCTGCCCTGCGTCTGCTGCTTTCGCGCGGGCATGAAGGCGTCTTTTTCGATTACCAACATCTGCTCGAAAAAATCCGATCCGGATATAGCGAAGCTTTAGGCGCCACGAACCGCGAGGCATACCGGACAGCGCTCGAAAGCGAGATTCTGCTGCTGGACGATCTGGGTGCGCACCGGGTCACCGACTGGGTGGAAGATACGGTCGCGTCGATCGTCGCGCACCGTTACAACCATCGAAAACCGCTCATCGCCACGACCAACCTCGCCGATCCCGAACTGGATGGTCCGCTCGTGGAAAGATCTTCGTTTGCCGGCGCGCATACCTACCGCGTTACGCTTCAAGAACGAATTGGAGAGCGCGCTCGGTCCCGTTTATTCGAAATGTGCAGGGTAATTCGGATGCCGAGCGCGGAAGACTACCGCGTGAAGCGGCTGCGTACGGAACCGCGACCGTGAGCGAGTGGTTAGGCCGACGCAGTCGCCCCGAAACTTGCCACAGCGCTCTTTTCATCATCGAACGACGGAAAAATCGTGTGAAGCTTCGTGATCTGCATCAGGTCTCTCATCTTGCCCTGCATGTTCAGCAGCTTCACCGAGCCGCCCTGGTTCGTGGCGGTGGTGTAAGCGCCCACAAGTTCGCCCAGTCCCGCGCTATCAACGTAACTCACATCCGCCATGTTCAGGACGACATTCTTGGAGCCCTGCGACATCAGCGATCTGAGCTCGTCCCGCAGTATTCCCGTGTTCTCGCCGAGTGTGATCTTTCCGCTTAAGTCCAGAATCGCCACATTGCCAACGCGCCGAACCTTTGTAGTCAGTGCCATATTTCGTTCCTTTCGCCAAACCGCAACGCCACTAGAAAGGCTTTCATTCTAGCGTAGGTGCTGTCAAGACTGATCAGTAATAGTCCGCCGGTACACTGTCAGTATGAAGTTGGGTGTAGATTTTGGAACGAGCCGCATCGTGGTTGCGGCTGCAGACCGCGGGAATTATCCCCTGGTTTCGTTCGAGGCGGCCGACGGCGCAACGGCTGATTGGTTTCCGTCGCTGGTAGCCCTCTCCGGCAGCGACCGGCGATATGGCTGGAGTGCTTGGGAGTGCCAGGCTGATCCGTCCTGGACCGTTATCCGTTCGATCAAGCGTCTGCTAAAAGACGCATCGCCCCAGACGCAGGTTGAAACAGGCGAACAGCCGGAGAAGCTTGCAGCGATTCTGGAGGGCATGACCGCGGCGCTGTTCACGGCACTCCACGACGCGTTCGAACCTGAATCTTAAGTCGACAGAACCGCTCGAAATCGTGCTCGGCGTCCCCGCACACGCGAACAGCAATCAGCGGTTTCTCACGGTGGAGGCCTTTCGCGCGGCTGGTTTCGAGGTGCTCGGCATTTTGAACGAGCCCAGCGCCGCCAGCATCGAGTTTGGGCACCGGCAACGCCGAGGGAAAGTGAACCGGCAGAGCATCCTCGTTTACGACCTCGGCGGCGGCACTTTTGACGCCTCTCTCGTCACCCTTGACGACAACGTTCATCACGTAATCGCGTCCGACGGCATTTCGGCCGTCGGCGGTGACGATTTCGATGAGCTCCTCGCAACCCTCGCCTTGAAGGGAGCGGGACTCGCCTCTGAAGCTCGGGACCAAATCGGAGCTGCAGCCCGGTTCCGCCTTCTGGAAGAATGCCGGACCAAGAAAGAATCCCTGAACCCAAACTCTCGCCGGGTGGTCATCGATCTTGAACAAGTGAATCCCGCGTGGCGTCCTGTTCAGGTGTCGGTTGCGGAATTTTACGAGTCCGCGCGGCCGCTGGTTGAGCAAACGATGGGGGCGGCGGAAGGATTGCTCGCTAACAAACCAGAGGATCAGTTCGAAGCCCTATACATCACGGGCGGTGGCAGCGAGCTTCCACTCGTCGCACGTGTTTTGCGGGAACGATTCGGACGGCGCGTCCGACGATCGGCTTACACACGCTCGGCAACTGCGATTGGACTCGCCATTCAGGCGGAGCATCCGCGGGCGTATCGCCTGAGCGAGCGCCTGGCCCGTTCCTTTGGGGTCTGGCGTGAAGCAGAATCCGGATCGCGCATCGTATTCGATCCGCTATTTGAAAAGGGTGTGCAGTTGCCACCTCCGGGACAGTCATCCCTCCTCATACGCCGTGACTACTCGCCTGTACACAACATCGGACATTTTCGGTTTCTCGAATGTAGTCACCGGGCCTCAAACGGTGCGCCCACTGGGGAGATCGCGTTCTGGGAAGACATTCGGTTTCCGTTCGATCCCGCTCTCGCGAGCTCCGGCGAGCTAGGCTCGGTGCCGATCGACTACTCGCTCGCAGCGAGTGGCCAACGCGTAGAGGAGCGGTACGAGTGCGATTCGGGCGGCTCCATTGCAGTGACGATCGCGAACGAATCCGCGGGGTATTCGCGCAGTTACCGCCTCCGGACGGGCCATCACCCGAAGCAACGGCGAGTTGCGGCACAATAAAGGAAGGCGATGGAGTTCGCCATAACCGCCTTGCAAGGCTGATGACTCCTACCGAACGTTCACGGTTGGAGAGACTGCCTTGCAAACCATACTCTGGATTTCCTTAGGCGCCGTAATCGGAGCAAACCTGCGGTATTTGCTGGCGCAGCAGATTTCAAAGCTTGCCTCGACGGCTTTCCCGTACGGCACTTTGGTGATCAACGTTACAGGAAGTTTTGTGCTGGGCTGGTTTCTGATTTGGACAAGTGAGCGCGTGCTTGCCGATCCGCGGTGGCGACTGCTCGTCGCTGTCGGCTTCTGCGGCGGCTACACCACGTATTCAAGCTTCGCCTTCGAGAGTTTTGCGATGTTAGAACACGGCGAGTGGCTCCCGTTCGTGCTGAATATAGTTCTTACAAACGTGCTGTGCCTGGTGGCCGTGGTTCTCGGAGCGGCGCTCGCGCGAGGCCTATAGTGGTGTGAAGTGCAGACTGCGGTCCAGGTCACGATATACCTGAACGAATCGGACAAATGGCGCCAGATTTTACAGATGTTGCGGAGAGAAAACGTCGCCGGCGCGAGTGCGCTGCATTCAGTTGGAGGATTCAACGGAAGAAATAATGTCCACACCTCGAGCCTGGTGGAGGCTGGAGGTCACCTTCCGGTGATTATTGTCTTCGTTGATTTCGAGGAGCATGTCAGCCGCGTTCTGCCAAAATTGCGTGAGCTGGCTCCGCAACGGCTGATCGTGCGCGAAAACGTTGTGATTGAGCAGGGGAATCTGGAATAGGCGGGCGCGGAAACGGTTCCGGCGAGCTAGTCCGTGCTCGATTGGTCATCCAATTCCGCGAATAGCTCTGGGAGGCCAACCGAAATTTCAGGATCGCTTGTCTCGAGACGGTCCCGAACTTCCCGCCCTTCGTCGGTGGCATAGCTGTAGCCAGTTCTCGTATCGGGATCTACAATCCATACGTGATTGACGCCGAACGCCAGATACTCTTTGACCCGTTCGATCACGCGGCTCATGCGATCTTCGGGCGAAAGAATTTCAATGCAGAGAAATGGCGGTTGACTCAGTACCGGCTCCGGTCGCTGTGACTTCCGCATCACGCACACGTCCGGAATGCGGAAACGCCTCGGACCCGTCCGCATCCGCAGTTCCGGCGCGACTCGGATCGGTAGCTTACGGGCCAGCTCGCTGAAATAGCGCACCAGGATGCCTTGCAACATTGCATGTTGGAATTCACCCACGTTGCGTTCGATCAGCTTGCCTTCGACGTAATCGCAATCCGGCTCATAGACGGTGTGCAAATACTCTTCTATCGGAATCGCAATCGCAGCCGGCATAACTCGATTCTGCCATTTGCGCCTTAGTGACGCGCTACTTCAGCAGTTTTTCCAACCTTGACCCCGGCACGATCATGGTCTCGTTTCGCTCCGGGCCGATTGACACGGAACCGATCTCGACGCCTGTTTGTTCTTGCAGGAAGTTCAGATACTGTTTCGCGGCACCCGGCAGATCGCTGAATTTCGCCACGCTGCGCGTGGACCGCTTCCATCCCGGAAGCCATTCGTATACGGGTTTGATAGCTTCCATTCCGCGCGTGCTGGCCGGCATGAGTGTCATCCGTTTGCCGTCGACCTCATACGCCGTGCAGACCGGAATCCGCTCCAGCTCGTCGAGCACGTCCAGCTTTGTAACGATTACACTGTCGAAACCGTTTATCTCCGCCGAGTAGCGCAGCAACGGTATGTCGAACCATCCGCACCGCCGGGGGCGACCGGTGACGGAGCCAAACTCACGGCCCGCCTGCCGGATCCGCTCACCCGCCTCGGTCACATCTTCAGAAGGAAATGGTCCCGCCCCAACGCGCGTAATGTATGCCTTCGATACGCCTATGATGCCGTCGATCTTCGTTGGCGCGATACCCGTGCCCGTGCACGCTCCCCCAGCCGTTGCGCTCGAGCTTGTAACGAAGGGATACGTGCCAAAATCGATGTCGAGCATCGTTCCTTGGCCGCCCTCGAATAGAATGCTTTTCCCGTCCCGCGCCAGGGTGTTCAATAGGTGAGCCGTGTCGCATGCCATTGGCCGCAGTTGCTCCCCATACTGCTGGTAACACTCTAAAATCGCCTTAAAATCGGCGGCATCCGAAATGTGAAATGCCTCCGCGATGATTTGCTTGTCTTCCGCAAGCGAGCGATAAAGCCGCTCGAAATCCACGTCCACAAGATCGGCCATGCGGATCCCGCGGCGCGCGATCTTATCTTCGTAACACGGACCGATGCCTCGCGACGTAGTCCCGATCGCGACGCGGTCTTTGCGCCCTTCCGAAATCTTTTCGATCGTGCGGTGAAATGGGAAAATCACGTGCGCCCGGTTGCTGATGCGGAGCCGGGATTTCACTTCGATGCCCGCGGCTTCGAGCGCCGCGATCTCGTCGAGTAACGCTGCCGGATCAATCACCACGCCATTGCCGATGACCGCCTGTATGCCCGGCCGCAGAATGCCCGTTGGGATCAGTTTTAAAACAAACTTCTGGGGGCCAATAAAGACCGTGTGCCCGGCGTTATGTCCGCCCTGATACCGCGCGACGGCGTCGAATTTGCGCGAGAGGAGATCGACGATTTTGCCTTTGCCTTCGTCGCCCCACTGCGCTCCAAGGACAATGAGATTCGCCATGCCTTAGGCAAGTAAAACCAAAACCTCCCGATTGTAACGCACTGCCGGTAACTACCGGCGAATCATCTACTTGGGCCATTTATGCAGGCGCCGGCGGCCAGTATGCCTTATGCTACGCTTGTCACACATGCAACTGTGCGCGGTGTTTGTCGCACTCGGTGAAGATGTGTTCCGGCAGCTCGTGCGTGGCATTTCCATCGGCAAATTGAAGACTTTTCAGCTCTACGAACGGTTCAAGCTACGCGCGCGTTTGACAAAATTGAACTCCGAGTCGCTGCGTAAAGCCGAGCCAAAGCTATGGGCACGCATTCAGGCTGGGGAAGAAGATTTCGCTGTCGACTTGTCCCAAGTATTTCTGCTTCCGCACCTCGCCATGATTGTCGATGTCCTGAATTTCCTGGGCATCCCGAATCAAGATGGGTTTTTCGACAAGGATCTCGAGGCGAGCAAGTATTTGACTGAAGGATGGCAGTCGCGCGTGTTTGAGCAGTTCTCCGGAAAATACCAACGCGAGATTTTGCTTTTTTACATTAACCATTTGGATTGGGAGCTCAACAAAACCGAACAGGTTTTTCTCCCGGCGGCATGACCCATGACGGATCTCGAATCCTTCCATGAGCAGGTCAAGAGCGGGGATCTGGAGGGTGTGCGTTCTTCGCTCGATGAGAATCCGTCTTTGCTCGACGCCAACAATGCAGGGGATCAAACGGCTTTTCTGCTTGCGAAGTACTACCGGCAGGAAGACGTCGCTCAGTACCTCTTGAGCTTGAATCCTCAGCTCGATTTCTTCTCGACATGCGTGGCGGGCCACGCCGCCGGCGCTCTCGCTGCCATCGATCGCGATCCCGGCTTGATAAACGCGCACAGCCGCGACGGGTGGACTCCGCTCCACCTCGCAGCGTTCTTCGGCCATATGGATCTCGCCCGCAGTCTTCTCGATCGGGGTGCGACTGTCGACGCCCGCTCCACAAATTCGATGAAGAACACTCCGCTTCATGCAGCCACAGCGGGACGGAAATTGGATGTCATGCGTCTGCTGCTCGAGCGCGGTGCGGACCCCAACGCAGCCCAGGAGGGTGGTTGGACAGCTTTGCATACAGCGGCCGACAGCAACAATCGCGAAATGGCCGAACTGCTGCTTGCACATGGGGCGAACATCAACGTACGCGCTGCAAACGGTCAGGGGCCGCTCGATTTAGCTCTAACAAAAGGGCATCAGGATCTCGCTGCACTTCTCGAGCACTTGGGAGCGAAGCTCCAGTGAGCGCTACTCTCGATGCGCGGCTCGAAGAACTTCGGCGCGCGACTCTAGCCGGTTTCGCTTCCGCCGTGTCGCTTGAGGAGCTCGAGACCGTGCGCGTGGAAGCGCTCGGCCGCAAAGGCGCGCTTGCTCAAATTAGCAAGGAGCTCGGCAAGCTCGCTGCCGAAGATCGCGCGCGCTTGGGGAAGGTGCTCAATGCAGTCAAACAGGATCTCGAGCAGGAATACGAAGCGAAACAGCGCCGGTTCGAGCAAGCCGCTCTCGCGGAGCGCCTCTCAAAAGAATGGATCGATGTCACGCTCCCCGCTCCGGGCGTACGGCCGGGAAGTTTGCATCCTGTCACGCAGCTCCAGCAGGAGATTGAAGACCTGTTCACGTCGTTGGGTTTCGCCGTCCTCGAGGGGCCGGAGGTCGAAACGGAAGAGCACAATTTTGACGCGCTCAACATTCCGCCAGCGCATCCCGCACGCGATATGCAGGATACGTTTTGGCTCTCAAACGGCCACTTGCTGCGAACCCACACCTCGCCTGCGCAGGTTCGCGGAATGCGCAAGTTCGGCCCGCCACTTCGATTCATCGCGCCCGGCCGATCCTTCCGAAACGAAGAGGTGGACGCCTCGCACGAGCACACGTTTTATCAGCTTGAAGGGATGATGGTGGATCGCGAAGTTTCGGTCGCCAATCTCATCTACTTCATGCGAACGCTGCTAACTTCCGTCTTCCGGCGCGAGGTCACCGTGCGGCTACGACCCGGCTATTTCCCGTTCGTCGAGCCGGGATTCGAGCTCGATATTCGCTGCTTAATCTGCGACGGTGAAGGCTGTCCGGTTTGCAAACACAGCGGCTGGGTGGAGCTGTTGCCCTGCGGCTTGGTGCATCCGAATGTCCTGCGCATGAGCAACATCGATCCTGAAGAATGGGGCGGCTTTGCCTTCGGGCTGGGACTCACGCGACTGGCAATGATGCGCTACGGTATCGACGATATTCGCCTGCTCCAGTCCGGCGATCTGCGCTTCCTAACCCAGTTTTGACCATCCCTGGACCGCGAAGGAACGTGAGTTGAAGTTTTCCTACCAGTGGATTCGTGAGCTTGTGCCGGGGCTGCAGACGGCGCCCGCGGAGCTGCAGCGCCTGATCACGGCGAAAACCGCCGAGTGCGAAGGAATCGAGCGAATCCCGCCACTCGCAGACTGGGGTGAGGACTGGATTATTGAAATCGACAATAAGAGCCTAACCCATCGTCCCGATCTGTGGGGCCACTTCGGGCTGGCTCGAGAAGTAGCTGCCATTACGGGCGGTTCGCTGAAGGATCCTGTCGATCTGGACTGGCTGCCGGCAGGTGACGGTCAAGTCCGGGTGCAGGTTGCCGATCTGGCGCTCTGTCCGCGGTACAGTGCGCTGTTCTTCGACAACGTCCCCGTGAATCCGTCTCCGCCCTGGTTGCGGGCCCGGCTGGAGAGCCTTGGATTTAACCCGATCAACAACATCGTGGATGTAACTAACTATGTGCTCGCCGAGCTGCCGCAGCCGATGCATGCCTTCGATGCGGACAAGCTGTCCGGCGATACGATTGTCGTTCGCACCGCGCGCAGAGGAGAACGCCTCGCCGCCCTAAATGGGGAAACCTACGTTCTCGATGAGGCGGATCTCGTTATCGCCGACACTGCCGGTCCCGTTGCGCTGGCCGGAGTCATCGGTGGCGCAGACACGGCAATTTCGGAGACCACCTCGCGAATTGTTCTCGAGAGCGCCAATTTTCAGCCCACGAGCGTTCGGCTTACCTCGGCGCGCCACAAGCTCCGAACAGATGCCTCGATCCGTTTTGAAAAATCGCTCGATCCGGAGAACACACTGCGGGGGTTGGCGCGTGCCGTCGAGTTATTCCGCAGTCTCTGTCCGGAAATGCGCACTGTCGGAGGCGTGACGGATACTCGCGCTCCGTCGGTCGACTGCTCCACCCATCGCGTTGCCCCTGAGCTTCGTCGCGCGCAAGCTTGGCGCAAACGTCAGCGCGGGAAGACGTGCTCCGAATCCTGACCTCTCTTGGCTTCGGCGTGTTCGAGAACTCCCCTGGCTTGCTTACCGTGTCAGTGCCTTCCTGGCGGGCAACAAAGGATATCTCCATCAAAGACGATCTGGTTGAAGAAATCGGCCGTATTATTGGTTACGACCAAATCGCTCCCGCCGCGCCCGCTGGTCGCATGCGTTGCTCCGCCTTCTGATCCCGCGCGTCTTTATTTCCGTAAGATCCGGGAACAACTTGCGGCGCAAGGTTTCACGGAAGTCTACAATTACTCGTTTGTCGAGGCCCGGGATGCAGAACGTTTTTCGCTCAAAGTTGACGATCATATTGCGGTAGAAAATCCGATTGCGTCCGAGCTTACCCACCTCCGTCGAAGTCTCTTGCCGGGGTTGCTTCGAAACATTATCAATAACGTGCGGCACTATCGGGAGTTCCGGATCTTCGAAATCGGCACCGAAATTCACCCCGCGATCGACAACGCGCTTCCCGATGAAATTCCGCACCTTGCCGGCAGCGCTTTACAACGTGCATGGGGACGAGCAGGATTTTTTCGAGCTGAAGCGAGCTCTCGAATGCGTCTTTCCCGGCGCGCGTCTCTCGGCGGTCGAGCCACGTGCCTACGAGCATCCTGCGCGAGCGGCCGAAATTCAGTGGCGGGGCGCCGCACTGGGCCGTATCTTCGAGCTTCATCCGTCGCTGCTGGAGCGGGAGCGCGTTGAGGGACGCGCGGTTTTGTTCGACGTGGATCTTCGGACGGCAGTTGAGCTGGCCAGCGAGCACTCCGTAATATACCTCCCCTTGCGTAGATACCCCACCAGCGGCTTCGATTTATCGATCGTGGCCGAACTCCACACCCCGGTCGCTCAGATTCAGGACCAGCTTGTTGCGCTCGGGGGCGCCAATCTCTCTTCGATTGACTTCATCCGGCAGTATGCCGGCCCCCCTCTCGCTGAGGGGAAGAAAAGCGTTTCGTATCACCTGGAGATCGGCGCGCTCGACCACACGATGACCGCGGAGGAGGTCGCCGAGATTCGCAGCCGTTTGATCGAGGGGATGCGCGAGTTGAATTTCGATCTGCGCGTGTGATTCGAAGGCCGCGCCCGATCATCGCTTAGAGGCGGAAATGCGATCCGGACCGAAATCGTGCGATAATTCGTTCTTATGCGACTTTCAGCGGTAATGGCTTTCGGCTTTTTGGGAGCTATGTCGTGGGCTGCCGCGCCGGATTCGACGACGCTGAAAGTGGGCGATAAGGCGCCCGATTTTACTCTGCCCTCCACCGATGGCAAGAACGTTCATTTAGCCGACTACATCGGAAAGAGCACAATCGTGCTGGCTTTTTTTCCGGCGGCGTTCACCGGTGGTTGAAGCGCTGAGATGAAAGCATTCCAGGGTGGAATGCAAAAGTTTCAGGAGGACGGCGCGAAGGTTTTTGCCATCAGCACGGATAATTCACCATCTCAGGAAGCCTTCGCCAAGAATCTGGGCCTCAGCTTTCCGTTATTGAGCGATTTTCTCGATCGGAAAGTGTCGAAAGAGTACGGCGTGTACTTGCCGGAATATGGAGTCTCGAACCGCGTTACATTTGTGATCGATGACAAGGGGAATATCGATAACATCGAATCCGGCGGAGACGCCCTCAAAATGTTGCACACGCCTGACGCTTGCAACCGGTTGGCGCACCGGAAATCAGCGAGCAAATAGTTCTCGCTACACCTGAAAATCCGACTTCTGCCGGATTTCGAGGCAGCCCTTTCCTGTCGGCAAGAGTTTGCCGGGGTTCAGAGCGCACGTCGGGTCGAACAGCGATTTAAAGCTCTTGATCAGATCGAGCGTTTCCTCAGGAAACAGGTGCGCCATCAGCTCCATCTTCTCCATTCCCACTCCGTGCTCGCCGGTGATCGATCCTCCTAGCGAAATGCAGAGATCTAAAATCTCTTCGCCCGCTTGTTGCGCGCGCTTGAGGTCGCCTTCTTTGCGCGGATCGAACGGCAGAATCGGGTGCATGTTCCCGTCACCGGCGTGGAACACATTGCTGATCGCGATCCCGTATTTTGCGCCAATCTCTTCGATCCCGCGCAAGGTTCGCGCAATCTGCGTGCGCGGCACCACGCCATCCTGAACGTAATACGTAGGGCTCACCTGTCCGATCGCCCCGAAAGCGTTCTTGCGCCCTTTCCACAGCAGCTCGCGTTCCGCCTCCGACTGCGCCACTCGAACCTCGCGCGCGCCGCAGCTTCGGCAGACCTCGGCGATTTCCTTCGCCTGCTCGTCGACAGCTTCGATCAGCCCTTCCAATTCAATCAACAGCACCGCCGCAGCATCCAGAGGATAGCCGGCATGCGTCGCTGTTTCAACCATTCGCAGCATGGGGCCGTCCAGCATCTCTAGCGCGACCGGAGTAATTCCACGCGCCGTGAGCTCGCCCACCGTATTGCCCGCTTCGTCGGTTGAGTTGTACACGGAAAGCATCGTCTTGACCGCTTCCGGTCGCCGCATCAACCGCACGATGATCTTGGTGACCAAAGCCATGGTGCCTTCGGAGCCCGTTAGCAAGCCTGTGAGATCGTAGCCTGGAAGGTCCAGTTCTTTCCCGCCGGTCTCAATAACGGTGCCGTCCGGCAGCACCGCTTCCAGGCCCAGAACGTGGTTCGTTGTCACGCCATACGCGAGCGTATGCGGGCCGCCTGCGTTTTCCGCCACGTTGCCGCCGATAGTGCACGCGCGTTGACTGGAAGGATCGGGGGCGTAGAAGTATCCGAACGCCTCTACTGCACGCGTGATATCCAGATTGACGACGCCCGGCTGGACGACGGCTCTTTCGTTTTCAATATCGATCTCCAGAATCCGGTTCATCCTCGCAAACGAAATGACCATTCCGGCGGCCCGGGCGATTGAGCCGCCGCTCAACCCTGTTCCTGCGCCGCGGCCGACCATCGGAACGCCATACTCCCGAGCAAGCTTCACCAGGGCGACGACATCCTCGGTTGTGCGTGGAAAGGCAACGACGTCGGGCAGCGATTTATCCACGCCGCCATCGTATTCGTACAGCTTCAGATCAGCGGCGTTCGTCAATACGGAATCACGGCCGAGCCGTTGCTCGATTGCCGTCAGGAAGCCTTTATCAAGCGCCATACGGCTCGGCTAACCTTTGACGAGTTCCTGCACGTACTGGATCATGTCGTCGCTGCTCCAATCCTCAGCGCCCGCGAATTTGCGGAGAATACGCCCGTTCTTAATGATGTACGTCTCGGGAAATTGAAAGGTGCCGTATTCCGTGCTGATGTTTGCGCTCGGATCACGCGCGGTCTCGAAGGAGACGTGAATACGGTCCAAGAACGTTCTGTATCGCTGCGGATTTCGATCGACGCTGACCGCGAGCACCACGACGCCCTGTTCCGCGAATCTTTTTTGAAATTCGCTCAGCGACGGAATCTCTTGAATGCACGGCGCGCACCACGTGGCCCAGAAATTGAGCACCAGGACCTTCCCGCCGAACGCGGAAGGGCTCGCCTCTCTGCCCTGGTCCGTTCGGACGGAAAACGACGGGGCAAGCCCGCCCTCCTTGGCCGACGTATCGCGCAAACTGAACGCGATCAGAGCCAGGAAAGCCACTGTCAACGCTCCGAGAAGTGCTCGTAGGCTATTGTTGATGCTCATGTTAGCGGATTAAGGCCCCGACGGATTTCAGGCGGAGCACGGCGCGCAAACGATATAACAAGTATCCAACGTTGTATTCGTGGCATCAAAGAATTAAGCCATGTTCGCCACCCGTAAGGCCGAATTTTCAGCGTCGCATGTATGCCGCCTTCCGGATCTGAGCGAGAGCGAGAACCGGCAGCTGTTCGCCGAAGACGCAAATCCTCACGGCCATGGGCATAACTATGTGCTTGAAGTAACCGTCGAGGGAGATCCGGATCCGGTGACGGGCATGCTTATCGATTTGAAAGTCCTCAAAGATGTGATCGAAGAGGCGGTGGTCGAGCCGATGGACCACCGGTTTCTCAATCGCGAAGTTCCACCGTTCGATCACGTCATTCCTACCACCGAGAACATCGCGCTGGAGATTTGGCGCCGATTGGACGCTCGTATCGCTGCCCACCACACGCGCCTCGCGAAAGTGAGGCTGTTCGAGACTCCTGATCTTTACGTGGATGTGCTTCGCCAGGATCTTGCCGCATGATCGCTGTTACCCGCAATTACCGGTTCTCGGCGTCGCACCGGCTCCACTCCCCGAGGTTGAGCGCTGCGGCAAACGCTGAACTGTACGGGAAATGCAACAACCCTTTCGGGCATGGCCACAACTACGTGTTGGGAGTTACCGCTTCAGGAGAAATAGACGAGCGCACCGGACTGCTGTTCCCGATACGCAAGCTCGACGCGCTGGTCCAGGAACACGTGCTGCCCCTGGTATCGCATCGGAACCTAAACCTCGAGATGCCGCAATTCGCGTCGGTGGTGCCTACCACGGAAAATATAGCCACCGTCATCGAGGGGCTGCTCGAAGACAATTGGAATGCGTATCTCGGAAACACGCGCGCCCGGCTAGACGGCATTCACATACAGGAAACTGAGCGCAACAGCTTTGAGCTCAAGAGAGAATCCATCCATGAAAAAACGTAGTTCTGTTATTGAGATTCAATCGAAGGCGGCCAGCATCTCCATTGCGCCGCACATAAAAGAGGTAATCGCCGCTCTTGGCGAAGACACGGAACGAGAGGGCCTCGTCCGGACCCCTGAGCGCGCGGAGAAAGCACTTCGTTACCTCACCAGCGGATATTCTGTTGAGATCGGCGACATCGTCAATGGAGCGCTTTTCGACGTAAGATACGACGAAATGGTTATCGTCCGGGACATTGAGTTTTTCAGCATGTGTGAGCATCACATGCTTCCATTTTTCGGGAAAATGCATGTCGCCTACCTGCCTGACGAGAAAGTGATCGGGCTCAGCAAAATTCCGCGGATTGTCGACGTATTTGCTCGCCGCCTGCAGATTCAGGAGCGCCTGACGCAGCAGATTGCGGAAACCATTCAGCAGCTCATAAAACCCCGTGGTGTAGCCGTAATTTGTGACGCGCGCCATTTCTGCATGATGATGCGCGGAGTGGAGAAGCAGCATTCCGGGGCGATCACGAGCGCCATGCTGGGCGCCTTCAGGGACAACAAAGAGACCAGGAACGAATTGCTTTCTCTGGTAGGGCAGCGCACGAAAGCTACGTAACCGTACGTGCCCGGAATACGCGTTCTCGCGTGTTAGCATCTTTTCGTGGGAAACACGGCAGAAGCAGTCCGGCACGCCCCGGGGCAAGTTCGCCTGTTCCAGGCCGGCCCCGACCCCTTTGGGCGCATGTGGACGGTGCAATTCCGGTGGCTTCAGACCGGTATTTCTATCCGTCACGCGGATACCGTGGACGTGAAGTTCTTCGTGACGCCCGAGGGCGGAGCTCCTGAAGAGAAAGTGATCGCGCTGCCTCATACCGCCTTATTGCGGGTGACTGCGGAACGGCGGCGAAAAACTCACCGATTCGCTCTGCATGCGGCTTGCAGCTCAGCACCTTGTACATATGATCGAAACCTTCGAGGAGATGGAAACAACTCTTGTCACCGTGTCTCCGGAGGAACTCGCCGCGTATGCACATCTTGATTTCCGGACAGGCCCTTTCTGACCAGCTACGATTAGCTGAGAGATGAAGGAAACAGGTATGGTTAGTTGCCCCAAATGTGATGCCCCGATAGACGTGGAAGAAGAAGAACTCGACGAAGGAGATGTCCTCTCGTGCGACGAATGCGGAGCATCGTTGACGGTTGCGAGCGTCAATCCCGTTGAGCTTGAATCGGAAGACGAAGACGATGCTGACACTGACGATTTCGACTTCGACGAGGACGAAGAGGACGATGACGAGGACGATGCAGAGGAGGAAAAGGAAGAGGAGGAAGATTGGCACTGAACGTGTGCGCCGGTGGTCTGAACGCGTTTTCGCATCTGTGTTCGTTATCTCCGCTCTCGGTACAGGCTGCTTTGCGCAAGCCATGCCCCCGGTGGCCGGACCGCCCAGCGGCACCCCCACGATGCGCTCCATTGAAGGCACCGTGAGGGATCTGCATGGGGCTCCTGTTCCGGGTGCGGTAGTGCTGCTCAAAGACTTGAAATCCCTTCAAGTCCGATCGTTTATCGCTCAGAATGACGGAAAGTACCACTTCTACGGTCTAAGTACTGATATCAACTATCAGGTCCGTGCCGAATCCCCTGAGATGACCAGTTCTGTCAAAAGCGTCAGCGTATTCGATAGCCACCGGCGAATTACAGTGAACCTTAAGCTCAAGAAAAAGAAGAAAAAGGGCGATTACGCGTAAAGGCGTATCGCGCCCGCCTTCGAATCGCGATCCGCTGGTACCAGCCGCGAAACATTACTAGTTCCAATTGTTGAAATCGCGTACCCCGTGCCATACTGAAATCTCTAGAAAGCGATCCCTACATGGCGCAGCTCCGCGAGGCAGCCGCTCGCTACAATAAGCTGCTTAATTCGCCAACCTATCGCGACCTTAATTGGGCGGACGTTCTGCGGAACGGAGTCCGGGAGCAGTCCGGCCCTGAATCCGAGCGCATCGCCGTCCCTGTTTTGCGCCCTCATTTCATTTCGAAGCGGCAGCTCGCGACCCTCGCTCGTGCGACGGTACAACTGGCCGCTGTTTTCGATCAAGTCGAGGCGCTGGCGCTCCGATCCTCTTCGTTGCTGAATCGAATGCAACTGCTGCCGGTCGAAAAGATGCTTGCGTCCATGCCTGCGGGCTGCTCTCGATTCCGTGTCAGCTCTCGAATGGACGCAGCCCTTCAAAACGGGTCGCTTCACCTGCACGGTCTTGAAGCATGCAATCCCGCGGGTCTGGCGTACTCCGATTTACTTTCGGACCTTTTTCTTGACCTTCCGATTATGCGGCAGTTCAAGAGAGGCCATTACAAGGTTTCGAAGCTAGGCGGGGCCAAACACCTTGCCCGGGCCGTTCTCGAAGCCTGGAAGGATTTTGGCGGCCATCGCAAGCCCAACATCGCGATTGTCGAATTCGGCCAGCAGATGGAGTCTTCATCCGCCGAAGGCCACTTACTGCAGCGGCTGTTTGCAGCGGCGGGGCTTCCCGTCCGGCTCGTTGGCCCCGATGAACTTGAATATTCGAAGCAAAGACTACGGGCCGGCGATTTCGAGATCGACGTCGTATTCCGGCGTCTATCGGTCCGCGAGCTGCTGGTTCATTTCGATCTTTCGCATCCTCTTCTGCTGGCTTATCGCGAGGGAGCTGTCTGCGTCGTAAACAATTTCCGATCGGAGCTCGCGCAACGGAGAGCCTTCTTCGATCTTTTGACGGACGAGGCGGTGACATCGAAACTTCCGTTTTCCGATCGCAGGTTCATCCGCGCCTTCGTTCCCTGGACTCGTGTTGTCACCGCGAATAAGACGAGGCACCGGGACCGCGTCGTTGATCTTCCGGAGTTCATTCTGCGCGGCCGTGAGCGCCTGGTGCTTCTTCCCAACGAGGACTGCGGAGATCAGCGCGCGTATGTTGGGCGCGAAATGGACGACACGGCGTGGGACCGCGCTCTTCGCATCGCACTTCGCACGCCCTACGTCGTCCAAGAATACTTTCCTGGTTCTCGCGACGTGTTTCCCGTACTCGAGTACGAAGAAATGCGCATGAAGGAAGCAGAGGTGTCGGTCCGGCCTTACGTCATCAACGGACGAATGCAAGGCGCATCAGCCGCGCTTCACATGCCGGGAAACGGTGGCGTCCTGAACGCGCCAGTGCTGGTCCTGGAGCGAAGGTAGAAACGTCAGCAGAACACCCGTAGAAAGGCCTTTTTCCAGGGTTTTTTGCCGTCTGCAAAAAAGGGCGTGAAATGCAAAAAAACGACCCTCTAGTCAAACCAGGATTCGACGGCTCGGCGGAGCTCGGCCCAGCCGTACGCGAGATAGTCGCTCCAACTCACGGAGTGAGTCCCGGGTAGACTGTCCACCTTCTTGAAGTCCGCCGGAATATCGAAGAGGCTGCTGTCCAAAGGCTCGGTTGAGAATTCCAGTACTTCCTTGGTTGTCGAAAACGACGAAACGGCAACGCCGTCTGAGCTGGAGTCCTGCCGGGTCGTGGTCTCGAGCAGAGCCATGCCCGGGTCGGAAGGGGCGCCATGCTTGATCACTGTGTCGCGGCATTGCGTGCCGCCCGCCATTGCTGCGAGTCTATACTGCGAGTGGATCTGTGTCGGGTTCCCGCGCGGAACGTACCAGCCGTCGGTCTCAGTCTCGAAGTTTCCAGAGCAGGCACCCGGTTCCGCAACTTGCCGCTCTCGCAGAATCCAGTGCTGTGCCGTGCGCCCAAGGATCTGACGCCGCTCGCGCGGTGTCGGTGTTCTCGTAATATACATTCACCGTTTTGCCGGATTCGTGTATCCGAGGAGGGCGGGCGATCGATCTCGCAAGGTTGAAGAAGAAATCGGGACGACGCTCAACGTATTCCTTCGCCTCCGGATCGAGCAGATACATCTTTCTGGTTTCGGGCCGAAGTATCGAGATCGTCGAGCGGGCATCCTCAGAAGCGAGATTCTCCCACCGCATATCTTTGCCTTTGAGGTATTGTGTGGAAACGCTTTGATGGCCCTCAACGATTATCCGAGTAACGCACTTCGTGTCTGCCCGGAGCGCAAGACAAAAGGCCGGGATTAAGATTACAGCGCGCGCGAACCTCCCGACAATTCGCATACTGGTAGGGTATCGAATCTATGACCTTCGAGCCGTACACTGCGTTTCTTCTGTTACCGGCGATGCTCGTTCTGCTGGAGGCCGGGCGGCGTGTGCGGATTCGCCGACCCAATCCGGCTGGGAGCAACACGATTGAAAACGCGGTATTCGGGCTATTCGGGCTTCTACTCGCCTTCACGTTTTCGGGAGCGGTTTCGCGCTACGACGCGCACCGGCAACTCCTGGTTCAGGAGGCGAATGATATCGGCACAGGCTATTTACGACTGGATCTCCTGCCGCCGCAGTTTCAGCCTTCGCTGCGCGAACTGTTCCGTGAATACACGACCTCGCGCCTCCACATGTTTGACGCAGTGGGCGCGGAAGTCTCTCCGGAGACGGCACGCCTGCAGGGCGAGATCTGGCGACAGGCCGTGATTGCTGCTCGCCAAGCGGGCGCCAGTCCCGACGCCGGCAAGCTTCTGCTTCCCGCCATTAACGACATGATGGACATCACGGCCACGCGTCGAAACGCGTTCAACATGCATCCACCAGCCGTTGTTTTTCTGCTATTGTTCGCTTTTGGCTGCGGCAGCGCTTTCATGGCGGGCTACAGCATGCAAGCGGAGCGGCGGAACTGGGTGTACTGGGTTGCCCTCTCGGTGGCAGTGACGCTGACCGTGTTTGCGACTTTGGAAATCGAGTATCCTAGCCAGGGTTTGATCCGTCTCAGTCATCTCGACCGAACCTTCGTCGAGCTACGCGATTCGATGAAATAACTCAAGTGGTTCTATTCAGAGAGAAGGAGAAATGCGCATTGTGCAGACACGTACAGATCTCGATGTAAGCACGCGGATAAGAGCGCTGTGGAGCAAGCTTGCGAATTTCTGGCTGCGCTTCTGGCGCGACATACGCCCAGGTCCCGAAGCACGCAAAGGAGCCGTTTGGGCCGCCATCGCTACCGTGGTCTGGGCCGCCATCGTGGGCGGCGTCGACCTGAAACTCGGGTTTGGCCTCGGGCTCGATCTGCTGTTCGCGTTTTTGATCGCGCTGATCGGAATTCCGCTGGCGGCTCTTATCGTTGCGCTTCTTTTCACCATCGTGCGCCATCTCCCGCGGTTTGCCTCCGGCATCTTTATCGGGGCATTCGTGTTCATCTCGCTATTGTGGATTCCGCCGCTCGGATTGGTGATGGCGGCGGTGCTGCTGGTCATTGAAGGAGCGCTGGGCGCCACGATCGCGACGTTCTGGAAAGGGCGGTTTCTGGACGCCGGACGCTCCAAAAAGATCGTTACTGTCGCGGTTTGCGTTTGCGCCGTTGCGGCCAACATTGCGCTCTTCGTATTCTTGAGCAGCGAAGGCTCGAACGAAGAACTGATTCACATTCAGCAGAGCACCGCGGCGCCATCGCCTCAATTATCTGTTCCCAATCCTGCGGACCGCGGTTCGTACGCGGTGAAAACTCTTTTTTACGGGAGCGGAAACGATCTTCGCCGGCCCGAATACCGCAGCGGCGTCGCGATCAAGACCACATCCGTCGACGCCTCACGATTTTTCAAGGATTTTTCGGGCTGGAAGGCCAATCTGCGAAAACGCTACTGGGGTTTCGGAATGGACGAGCTGCCGCTTAATGGCCGGGTCTGGTATCCCGACGGGCCGGGGCCATTTCCGCTGGCGCTGATGGTACACGGCAACCACGACATGACGGAGTTCTCAGATCCCGGGTACGCATATCTGGGCGAACTGCTCGCCAGCCGAGGTTTTATTCTGGCTTCGCTTGACGAAAATTTTCTGAACAGCGGGCTCTTTCACGATCCACCAAAACAGCAAGCGGTGCGCGGCTGGATGCTGCTGGAGCATCTGCGGTTGTGGCGGGAGTGGAACGCTCAGCGCGGGAATCCTTTTTACCAGAAGGTCGACGTTAACAATGTAGCGCTCATGGGGCACTCGCGCGGCGGTGAAGCGGCGGCCACCGCGGCGCTGTTCAACAAGCTGGCCTACTATCCCGATGACGCGACGATCCGATTTCATTACGGCTTCCCGATCAAAGCGATTGTCGCCATCGCTCCCGCCGATGGGCAATACAAGCCGGCCGGAGAGTGGCGGATACTCGAAGACGTAAATTACTTTACACTACAGGGTGCAAACGACGCCGACGTTTCGTCGTTTATGGGCAGCCGTCAATGGGATCATATCCGCTTTAGCGGCGGCGGCGACTTTTTCAAATCCGAGTTATACATTTACCGCGCGAACCACGGTCAGTTCAACACTGTTTGGGGAAGAACCGATATCGGCGCGCCGAACGATTGGTTTCTGAATCTGCATTCGCTGCTCAAGGGGGAAGATCAGCGGCGCATCGCGAAAATCTATATCTCGGGCTTTCTGGAAGCGACGCTGCACAATCGTCGCGAGTACCTGCCCATGTTTCAGGATTACCGGCGCATTCGCAAGTGGCTGCCTGAAACGCTGTATGTGAACCGGTATTTGGACGCGTCGAACAGAGAAGTCGCGAATTTTTCCGAGGACACCGATGTCACCACGACAACCATCCCCGGCGGTCATTTGCAGGGCGACAATCTCACGGTGTGGCGCGAAGGGCGCATTCCGTTTCGCCGGGGAGACCGAGACTATAACGGCGTGTTTCTCGGGTGGAACCGCGAACACTTCAAAGGACGAAGCCAAGCGCCTGTTGGGGCTTACACGATTACGCTGCCGGACTCTCTTGCCGGCGATTGGCATCTGGACTCCCAATCGGCGCTCACGCTTTCGGTGGCCGTTACGGATGAAAAAGCGCCGCCTCCGGGAAAGAAGGCTGACGGTGAATCCCGGGAAGCGAAGGAGGAAGGATACGATAAACCACAGCTTACTGACTTCACGGTTGAAATGGATGATTCCGACGGCCGCGCCGTGCGCCTTCCGTTAAGCAGATTCCGACCGCTGCTCCCGCCTTTCAAAGTGCAATTTACGAAGCTGGCGGCGATTGATAATTTCGCGTATAACAAGTCGTCCGAGCCGATTTTTCAGACGATTGAACTGCCGCTCGCAGCGTTCGCTGAGGCGGATGGCCGCTTTGACCTGAGGAAACTGAAGATCATCCGCCTGCGATTTGACCGGACTCTTTCGAGGGTTCTGATCGTCAGCGAAATTGGTTTCGAGCGCACCCTTCCGCAGTAGGTGATCATTTAAAGTCCTGGTCGAAAAACTCCAACGGACGACGACCTGTTTCCAGTGAACGATCACGCTCTGCTTGTTTCAGCTCAGTACGCCGAATCTTCCCGGAAGATGTCTTGGGTAAGTCAGCGAATTCCAAGCGGCGTATGCGTTTGTAAGGCGCCAAGTTCTGTCGCAGATAGAAGAAGATATCTCGCGCCGTATCCTTATCCGGTGCATAACCAGGCGCCAGAGTTACAAACGCTTTTGGAACCACGAGACGCACCGGGTCGGGACTCGGCACAACCGCCGCCTCGAGTACCGCCGGATGCTCGACGGCTACGCTTTCTAACTCGAAAGGACTGATCCGGTAATCAGACGATTTAAAAACGTCGTCCGCACGCCCGATGAAAAAGATATAGCCCTCGTCGTCTATTCTTGCGATGTCGCCCGTTTGGTGATACGGGACGCTCGAATCATCAATCCTTACTCGCTCGTGCGCCTGATAACCGAGCATGAGGCCCAAGGGTGATATCTGACGATCAACACACAACTGACCCTCGGCGGCGCTTTGACCGGTCACATCCAAAATCCGAACTCGAAAGCCAGGCAACGGCCGGCCCATCGAACCAGGCTTGAGCTTCTGGTTGGGTGTATTTCCAACGAGCGCCGTGGTTTCCGTTTGGCCGTAACCATCCCGGATGGTCAGGCCCCAGCAGTTTTGCACTTGCCGGATAACCTCCGGGTTCAGAGGTTCACCCGCGCTGACCACCTCCCGCAGTTTCACGGAGTATTTCCGCAAATCTTCTTTGATTAGCATTCTCCATGCGGTGGGAGGGGCACAAAGCGTAGTGACGCCGATTCGTACCAATGTGTCCAGAACGGTGTTCGCAGAGAAGCGGGTATCGTTCGATGCAACGATGCAAGCTCCCGCGTTCCAGGGAGCGAAGAACGAGCTCCAAGCGTGCTTTGCCCAGCCCGGAGAGCTGATGTTCCAATGCACGTCTCCCGGCTGGATGCCGATCCAATACATCGTTGAGAGATGGCCCACTGGATAACTCTGCTGAGAATGCAAGACCAGCTTGGGTTTTGCGGTAGTCCCCGAGGTGAAATATAGGAGGAGGGGATCGCTGGCTCGTGTCGGGCCTTTCGGCGCGAAGTTTCTTCGGCTGGCTATACGCCTGTTCGTATTCAATCCATCCGTTGTCGCTGCCGCCCACTAAGATCAACGTGTATTTGCGGGCGCACGAATGGAACTTATCTTTCGAGGCAACATTCGAGATCACGTGCCGCACTCCGCCGCGTTCAAGCCGATCGTTGAGGTCATCGGTACTGATCACATTACTTGTAGGGACGACGACAGCTCCAAGTTTCGAAGCCGCTAACATCGTTTCCCACAGAGCAATCTCGTTTCCAAGCATTACCAGGATTCGGTCACCGCGAGAGACTCCGAGCTGTTGAAGGAAGTTCGCTACCTGATTGGATCGCTGGCTGATCTCACCGAAGCTCAGGCTCTGATCCTGTAAATTTTGGGTGGTGATCATCAGCGCGGGTTGCGTATTGCCGGCCGCCATGACATCGAAGTAGTCGAGCGCCCAATTGAAAGCTTCAAGTTTCGGCCAGTGGAAATTTTCATAGGCGGCGGCGTAATTCGTCCGATTCTGTAGAAGAAAGTCACGTGCTTGAACGAACGCCGCGGCATCGTTCGCGGCAATGGCGCGCGTTCTGGAAGGAGTTTTCTCTTCAGCCGCCATCATCAGATCATAATCAAAAGCGGCGTTGCTTCAGAGCCGGCGCAGCAGTTCGCCCAATCGTGGGCGCCTCCTCCGGCTTACCGGAATGCGCGAGCCGTCTCGCAGTATCGCCTCATGGCCGCGCGTGGTGGTTCGCAGCTCTCTGACCCGATCAAGTTGGACGATCGCCGCACGGTGTACGCGGACGAAGCGCGAGGGGTCGAGCCGCGTCCTGAGCGAGCTTAACGACTCCCGCAGCAGGTAGCTTTTTGCGCCGACATGCAGGCGTGCGTAGTAATCATCGGCGCCGATCCAATCGATTTCCGCCACCGGAATTACCAGCTCGCCCGCGGCGGTCGAGACCACAAGCCGATCAATGCCTTTCTTCTCACGCTCGGCGCGCTCGGCGGCGAGCAGAGCAGTGAGCCTTCTGGCGAGATCGGCGGCGTGCCTCAGGCGCAAGCGCTCGCGCACTCGCCCGAGGGCTTCTTCGAAGCGCTCTACGTTGAGCGGCTTCACGAGGTAATCGATGGCGTGCGCTTCGAATGCCCGCACCGCAAACTGATCGTGGGCGGTGACGAATACCACGGCCGGCATACGGTCCGCGCCGCGCGCACGGAGCACCGCGAAGCCGTCCATCTCGGGCATCTGGACGTCAAGGAAAAGGAGCTCGGGGTTTAGCGCGTCGAGCGCGTGCAGCGTTTCCGGGCCGTTCCGGCTTTCGCCTACTACGGTCATGTCCGCGTGCGGCGCCAGAAGTTGGCGCACGCCGCGGCGCGCCAGGGGCTCGTCGTCGGCTAACAAGACGCGGATGTTACGCATTTCCTTCCGCCTCATGATACGGCAGGCGCACGGTTGCGATCACGCCGCCGCCCTTCGCGTTGGCGACGTCCAGCGTTGCGCCACCGCCATACAGCGCCGCCAGTCGCGCGCGGGTGTTCGAGAGGCCGAGGCCGGTCACCGCATCGGGCGTCGTGGGCAAGCCTGGTCCATCGTCGCGCACAGCTAACACCAGGTGCCCGCCCTCTCGATGGGCGCTCACTTGAAGCAAGCCCGCGGCGGCGCGACGGTCGATTCCGTGGCGCAGAGCGTTCTCGACGAGGGGCTGCAGCAGGAACCGCGGCACAGCAGCGTGAGCAACGGCCGGATCGATCTGAATATGGGGGCGCAGCCGGTCCGAAAAACGAACCTGCTCGATGGCGAGATAGCGTTCCAGGAATTCCACTTCGTGCAAGAGCGCCGTCTCATGGGCTTCCCCGGTACGCAGGACCTGCCTCAGAACGTCGCTCAGCAGTTCCAGCATGCGCGAGGCCGCGGCGGTATCGCGGTCGCGCACCAGGACGGTAATCGAATTCAGAGTGTTGAATAGAAAGTGCGGATGGAGCTGCATGCGGAGCGCGCCCAACCGAGCCTCGGAAAGCTGGGCGGCGAGGCGCGCCGCATGTGTCTCACGCTCGCGAGCCTGAGCGAAGTAGAAGAACGAGTGTTGAATGCCTACCAGGGCGAAATAGACCCCCACGCCGAACGGAAGCGTGGTGAAGACCCAGCTCACGAAACCGAGCCACACCTTCTGGGTAGTTGCTCCCGACCCAGGCGGAAAGATTCCGAGCCGCAGCAGCGTCCCGAGCGCGGCCCAGGCTACGCACATGACGAGTGCCCCCAGGACGTGCAGCGCGATGTTGCGCGCCAGATGGCGCCGCTCCAGCGGAAACCGGCGACTGACACGAAACACAACAGGCGTGAGCACGGCATAGAGCAACCAGTCGACGGAGCTGAAGAGCACCCAGCGCCAGTCGGGCGTGCGGCCGTCCAGACGATCCTGAACATAGGTGTTGAATCCGGAGAGCAGCGCCGGGACGAGCCACGCCGCGAAGATGAGGAAGAAGAATGGCGGCGCGGTGCGGGCACGATCCGACATTTCGGGAGGATAACCCGTTCGGGCGGCGCTGTCCAGCGAAGACCCGCGTTTCGCCGCTTGCTGCAATCAGCGAGCCGCCCGCTGCATTTATTCGTTTGAAGGGGCGTGCTTCGCTAGGATTTTTTCATGAGCTATTTTCGTTTTGTTGTTGCCAGCTTTGTGGCGGCGATGCTCGGGACGCCTCTGCTTTTCGCACAATCGGATTCCAAACGGATTTCCGAGCAGATCGACGCGTCGTATGCAGCCCATAAATCGGATTTCGATTACCTGCTCGGCGATTGGGAGTTCACCGCCGAGAGCCACGATTACGGGAAATTCCATGGTCGTTGGAGCGCTGTGCGCCTGGACACGGGCCAAATTCTCGACGAGTATCGCGTGCTTGGCGATAAAGGCGAGACGTTCTATGTTACATCTACGATCCGTTCGTACAACGCGATCACGGACCGGTGGGAGTTGATTAGCATGGAGCGCGGCGGCGGACTTGCAAGACTTCGGCACCGGCCAGCGGGTGGGTTCGGAGATGCACATCGAACAGAAATTCGGCGTTGCCCGAGGCAAGCCGGCAACGCTGCGGATCAGGTATTACAACATTCAGCCGGATCGATTCTCGTGGAGCGCGGATCGTTTGATGGACGGCGGCCAGACATGGGTGAAGGACTTTCAGACGATTGAAGCGCGGCGGATTGGCGCGGCGCGTGAAATGGGTCCACTTGCGCCCCCGAAGAAACCCTGAGGAGCAAAGCGAATGTCAACGACAGATATCAATAGCCCGGTCTCCAATACGTTCGACCCTGCCACTCCGATTTTCTGTGTAGCGAGCGTGCGCGCGAGCATCGAGTATTACGTAAACGCACTCGGTTTCAAGATCGATTGGCAGGCTGGTCCGGGTTTTGCCTCAGTGTCCCGCGGACGCTGCCATATCTTTTTTTGCGAGCAGGACCAGGGGCATCCGGGCACATGGACGTGGATCGGCGTAACTGATACGGATTCTCTTGCGGCGGAGTATCGCGAACGGGGTGCCCAGATCCGCAATCCGCCGACGAATTATCCGTGGGCGTATGAGATGCAGGTGGAAGATCCCGACGGAAACGTGCTGCGGTTTGGCTCGGACCCGAAGGAAAATGAACCAGTCGGCCCATTTCTGGACATGCACGGCCGGTTGTGGCCGCCATCGCAAGAGAGCAGCACGCTGGGCGACTAAGCGCTCGATTCTCCGGCAGCATTCGCGGGCATTGGGTTGCGCAGAAGATTGCACGCGTTCTCGCACGGTTTGATCCACAAGGTGGAGCATCGGTTCCTTGGGATCGCCAACTGCCGGTTCAGGGCTGGCTGTCCAAGTGGCGATCCAGGCATCCGGCGGAGCCGCCGCAAGTTGCGGAACAACCCATGGCCGGCGGTTCGGCCGAAGCTGGCGGGCGGCTGTGTTAGGATGCGCCTCGGAGACCCTTGCTATGCCGTTTGTGGATATCAGCAGCCTCCGTGTCCTGGAACGCTTGCCCGGTTGGCATGGACGCTATTTCCACTCGCCGAGCATGACCTTTGCGCACTACGATTTCGTGCGTGGCTCGTCCATTCACGAGCATTTCCATCCTCAGGAAGAAGTCTACGAAGTGATCGAGGGCGAGCTCGAGATCACTATCGACGGCGTGGCTCAGATCGCCCGGAATGGGTTGGTCGCGATCGTGCCGGCTGGTATCCGCCATTCGGTGAAGGCCCTCACCGACGGCCGGGCGATCATCGTCGATTATCCATTGAGGCCCGATTTCGATTAGCGCCACTCAGGGTTGCGGCTCCGTTTCCGGGTATTGCACCGCGGGTAGTGAAATTTGGAGTATTATGTGAGGCTACCGAAGGAGAAACTGATATGGCCTTAGACATGGATAAGCTGAATGCTTTTATCGGGCAGTTCGTTGGCGATCTCGGGGCGGCAGTAAACACCGGGATGGTTGCGATTGGCGAGAGGCTCGGGTTGTACAAGGCGCTCGCTGCGGGGCCGATGAGCTCGGCCGAACTGGCCGCCAAGACCGGAACGGATGAACGTTACGTACGGGAGTGGCTGGCCTCGCAGGCGGCGGGCGGATATGTCACTTATGATGACCACGCAAAGAAATTCAGCTTGAGCGAGGAACAGGCGTTTACGCTTGCGAACGAAGAGAGCCCGGCGTACCTACCCGGCGCCTTCGAGCTCGCGTTAGGATCGTTGGCAGCGGTTCCGCAGATCGCCGACTGCTTCCGCACGGGCGCGGGTATGGGATGGCATGAACATAATGAGGGTGTCTTTCACGGCTGCGAGAAGTTCTTCCGTCCAGGTTACGCGGCGAATCTGGTAAGCACATGGATTCCCGCTCTCCAGGGTGTCCGGGAGAAGCTGGAGGCGGGAGCGCAGGTGGCCGATGTCGGCTGCGGTAAAGGCGCGTCCACGTTGCTGATGGCGAAAGCATTTCCCAAGTCTCGCTTTTTTGGGTTTGATTATCACGATAAATCTATTGAAGGCGCGCGCGATTCGGCTGAGCGCGAAGGCGTTTCGGACCGCGTCACGTTCGACGTGGCGAAGGCAAAGGAATACATGGGGAACGACTACGATTTGGTGACGATGTTCGACTGTTTGCATGACATGGGGGATCCGATCGGGGCCGCCAGCCACGTTCGAAAATCACTCAGCAAGGACGGCACATGGATGATTGTGGAGCCGTTTGCGAACGACGAATTGAAGGACAATCTGAATCCTGTGGGCCGGGTGTACTACTCATTTTCGACGCTGCTGTGCACACCGAGCTCGCGATCCCAGGAAGTGGGGATGTGCCTGGGCGCGCAAGCCGGCGAGACACGTATCCGGGAGGTAGCGCATTCGGCTGGTTTCAGCCGTTTCCGGAGAGCCGCAGAAACGCCGTTCAATATCGTTTACGAAGCTCGGCCGTAGGGATACCGGACAAAGCTCGGGCCAGTGCAGCACGGCCCTTTGACCATGCGCTTCCAACGTACACCCTGGAGGTGCGTGCGAGAGTTAGGGCTGAACGGGGCGCGCGGGTGCCCGCGCCCTACGAATGATAGCGCGATGTTGACGAGGCATTCGATCAGGCCTGAAGGAGCGATGATTCCTTCGGCGCAGTCTCCGGTTCAAGCAGGGCTTTTAACTCGTCCTCGTTTAAAGTCTCCTTCTCAATCAGGCACTTCACGATGCGCTCGAGAGCGGGCCGGTGTTCCTGAAGGATGATCTTGACGCGATCATAAGAAGAATCAATCAACCTTCGAACCTCTTCGTCAATTGCTTCAGCGGTCTGCTCGCTGTAATTGCGCTCCTCCATACCGGCCAGCGTTTTCAAGAAACTCCGATTGGGAGGCAAGCCGTACGTCATATTTCCGAGCCGCTCGCTCATGCCGAAGCGAGTGACCATCTGGCGCGCAACCTCCGTCGCTTTTTCGAGATCGTCGGATGCGCCGGTAGAAACCACGCCGTAATAGACCAGATATTCGGAGCCGCGGCCTCCCAGCATGACGCAGAGCTGATCTTCGAGTTGTGTTCGGGTCATCAGATAGCGCTCTTGTGTGGGCAACTGAAGCATGTGTCCCAAAGCGCCTTGCGTACGCGGGATGATCGAGACGCGGTGGACGGGATCGGCATGCGGCAGCGAGATGGCCGTGAGCGCGTGTCCGGCCTCATGGTACGCGACACGCTGCTTTTCGTCGGGAGTCATCACGCGACTCTTCTTTTCCAGGCCTAGCATGACGCGGTCCGTAGCCTCTTCGAGGTCGATTTCGCCCACCGCCTGAGCGCCTCGCCTGGCGGCGAGCAGGGCGGCTTCGTTGATGAGGTTCGCGAGATCAGCACCGACCATACCCGGAGTGCGGCTGGCGATGATATGCAGGTCGACCCTCGGATCCAGCTTTATTTTTTGAGCGTGCACGCGTAAGATAGCCACGCGCCCTTCCAGATCGGGACGATCCACGATCACTTGACGATCGAAGCGGCCGGGGCGGAGCAGCGCGGGATCGAGCACCTCCGGCGTATTGGTAGCGGCCATGATGATGACATCGGTATTGGGATCGAATCCGTCCATCTCCACCAGAAGCTGATTCAGGGTCTGCTCGCGCTCGTCATGGCTCACGATCATGCCGCGCCCCGAGGAGCGTGACTTTCCAATCGCATCCAGCTCATCGATAAAGACGATGCAAGGAGATTTTTTCTTCGATTCCTCGAACAACTCGCGCACCCGGGCGGCACCCACACCGACGAACATTTCGACAAACTCAGATCCCGAGATGGAGAAGAACGGCACGCCCGCTTCTCCAGCGACGGCTCGAGCGAGGAGGGTCTTGCCTGTTCCAGGCGCTCCGATCAGGAGAACGCCTTTGGGTATTCGTCCGCCCAATTGGCGGTACTTTTCGGGATGCTTCAGAAAATCGACCACTTCCTCGAGCTCTGCTTTGGACTCGTCAATTCCGGCAACATCGGCAAACGTCACGCGCGTCCTAGTGGTTTGGTCGTAAATTTTGGCGCGGTTTTTGCCGAACTGGAGCGGCCCTCCCATGGTCTTCTTGCTGCGCAACATCACGTAGCCCATCCAGCCCATGAACAACAGAAGCGGAAGCCAGGCGATCAACAGAGACAGAAACGGATGCGAGGACTGGGTCTTGCCCATGATTTTCAGGTGATGCGCCTCAAGATCTTTGAGTAGAGCTGTTTCATCGATGCCGGGCAGGCGGGTGGCGGTGATGAACTGCGGTTGGGCGTTCTTCTTGCCGGGCTGAGATCTCAGCATGCCGATGAGCTCACTGGGTGTGATCTCGACCTGGCTAAGGTGATCGGCATCGACGGCGGCGACAAAGTCGCTGAAGGATACATTTCGATTGGCGCGCGCTCTGGGCGCGAGGTAGGGCAGAAGAAGGAAAATCGCGAGACCGATGGGATAGGCGATGAGATATCCCCACGAAACTTTTCGTGGCGGCCGCGGTGTATTCGGACGGGCCGGGCTGTTTGGCAAAATAGTGCCTCCATAGCATTAGACGACTGAACGTGGGGGAGGATTTCCTTGTCTCCAAAATGTAAAAATCTTGTGAAATCATAGACGCGCCCGACGGGGTTTCCCCGGAAACTGAAAGAAATCGTTAGAATTCAAGGTACGATGCAAAAAATCCTCGTCATCGACGATGATGAGAACCTGCGTGAAACCGTCGGCGTAATGCTGGAACGCGAGAACTTCGCTCCGGTTTTCGCCGCCGATGGAAACAGCGGATTGGAACAGGCTGTGCTGCTCAAACCGCAGCTTATGATCGTGGATCTCAGGTTGCCGGGAATGAGCGGTGTCGAGCTTTGCAAAAGGCTTCGGGCAGACCGCGTGCAGACTCCGATCATCGTGCTGAGCGGCATTGCGGATGAAGTGGACAAAGTTCTGCTTCTCGAGATCGGGGCGGACGACTACATCGTAAAGCCGTTTGGAACCAGAGAGCTGCTGGCGCGTATTCGCGCATTGCTTCGACGTTCCAGCCCTGAAGCATCGAAGGTGATCCGGTTCGCGGATGCGGAAGTGGATCTGGACCGCCGCATTACGACGAACCGCGGAGCCGAGGTGAAGCTTACGCCCGCCGAATATAACCTGCTGGTTTTTTTCCTTCACAATGCGGACCGCGCGTTGTCGCGCGATGTCATCCTGAATTCCGTTTGGGGCTATGAATCGTATCCGAACACGCGGACGGTCGACGCCCATGTTGTGCGGCTACGGCAGAAGCTGGAGCCGGATGCTGCCGTTCCTCGCCATTTCCTCACAGTCCACGGAGTCGGTTATCGTTTCCTGCCGTAGACACGAGTGTTCATGGCTCGAACGATATTGGTTATCGAAGACGGTGACACAGCCGCACCGCTAGAAATTGCGCTTGCTGCCCTGGATGGCATGAAAGTGGTGATTCTGCCAAATGGACGCGAGGCCCTGAGACTTATCAGCTCCAACGGGGTGGATCTGGCGGCGGTGATTACGGATCTCCATTTACCGCAGGTCGACGGCTTCGAGCTTATCCAGGCGCTTCGTGATGACGCACGTTACGCGCGGATGCCTATCATTGTGATCAGCGGCGATACCAATCCAGATACCCCGGCGCGTGTTCGCATCCTAGGAGCTGATGCCTTTTTCGAAAAGCCTTACTCGCCTGCTGAAATACGCCATACATTGGAGGGTCTGCTTTATGCGCGGTAAATTACTGCCCGCCATCGCTATCTCGGGGTTTGTTTCTCTCGTGCGCCTGGATGCGCAGGAAAAGCCAGATTCGCAAACACTCATGCTCCAGATTTTGCAGCGGCTCGATTCGCTGGAGCGGGAGAACAAGCAATTGATTGAAGAGGTGCATGCTCTCAAGCAAGATCTGACCTCGTCGCGCCAGACCGCCGCACCTGCAGCCCCCGGCGAGCAATCTTCCGTGGAGGAGCGTGTGACGGTGGACGAGAATCGGATTAACGAGCAGGCACAGACAAAAGTGGAAGCCTCACAAAAGTTTCCGATCTCGCTCAACGGAATGCTGCTGTTCAATGCGTTCGCGAATACCGGCGAATCGGGAGCGCCGGGGACGTACGGCTTACTCAGCGGGCCGGCGAGCGCCGGCGCCACGGTTCGCCAGACGCTGATAGGACTCCAGTTCCAGGGGCCCTCGCTGCCGCGCGGCGGACAGGTTCACGGGTCTTTCATGATGGACTTCGGGGGTGGTTATTCGGAGCCGGGTACCAGTTGGCTGCGCTTCCGTCAAGGCACCCTATCTTTAGATTGGCCGAACCGCAGCTTTTCGGTGGGGCAAGATAAACCGCTGATCTCGCCGTATCAGCCCGATTCTTTCGCGGAGGTGATCATTCCTCCGCTTGCGGGCGCAGGTAATTTATGGCTGTGGCTGCCGCAGGCCCGGTATGAGGAGCGGCTGCACTTTGGGACATCGACCGGCCTTACGGGTCAAGTAGCTGTCATCGAAACCAACGAAGACTATCAAACGGTGCCGGATGAATATGCGAACTCTCTGGGGCTGGCGCGGCCGGGGTTGGAGGGGCGGCTCGCATTCTGGCATAAGTTCGACGATCAAAGGCGATTCGAGTTCGCCCCAGGATTTCACGTGAGCAGCACACATGTGGCGGGCGCTTCGGTTGCATCGCGGATTGCGTCGCTCGACTGGAAGGTCATCCCGTGGTCTCATCTTCAATTCAGCGGCACCGTGTATCGCGGCGAAAACGTGGCCAGCCTTGGCGCGCTCAGCAACGGGTTCTCGATTTTTCCGAACGGCTCCGTCCGGCCCGTTCATAGCTCGGGAGGATGGACGCAACTCGCTTTCCCGGTGACCAGCCGCCTCACGTTCAACCTGTTCAGCGGGATTGAAAGCGATCGAGCCAGCGATCTGATTGCCGCCTACGCTACTCGCGATTGGACTTATGCTTCGAACGTCATGTACCACCTGGGACCGAACGTAATCGTGAGCGCCGAAGCCTTACAGACACGTCTCCGGCTGCTCTCGGGAGGCGGAGAAATTCGGAACCATTATGATCTCGCTTTGGGCTATTTGTTCTAGAAAACGCCTTGGAATTGCGGTTTTGTTGTCGGCGATGCCGGTGATTGCCGCGACTGTCACGGGGCGAGTGGAGCTGACGGATTCGAAGTCCTCGGCGGTGAAGAAGCAAGACTTTTCGGGTGTGGTGGTGTGGCTCGAAGCACCCGGCGACGCGACTGTCCCCCTGGAGAGGGCGCACGCGGTGATGCAGCAGAAGGACAAGAAGTTTACGCCGCACATTCTGGCCATTCGCACGGGGACGAGCGTCGATTTTCCAAACCTCGATCCGATTTTTCACAATGCCTTCTCGAACTTCGAAGGCCAGATTTTTGACATGGCTCTGTACCCGCCGGGGTCGTCCCGATCCGTTCGTTTCAATCGTCCGGGCATCGTGCGCGTATTCTGCAATATTCATCCAACGATGTCAGCAGTAATTGTTGTGCTGAACACGAGTTACTTCGCCACGACGCAAGAGGACGGTAGTTTTGCGATTCCAAATGTTCCGGAGGGTAACCTACGAGCTGCACTTCTTTCATGAACGAGCTACCCCTGAGACGCTCGAGAGATTGACCCATCCAGTTTCGATTAACCGCGAGGTGGACGAGCTGCCGGAGGTCAAGATTTCGGAAACCGGTTACCTGCCCGTCGCGCACAAGAACAAATACGGACGCGAGTACTCGACTCCGGCCGATGAGCAACATCCGTATTCAAACCGGCTGAGATGAAAGTCCGACACGGTCTTTCGCTGCTGTGGCGTATTTTGCTGTCCACCTCTATTGCGGCGACCGTGTTGTTTGCGCTGGCCGGCTGGATGGTGGAAACCTATGCGCGACGAGTAAGCGAGCGCAGTTTGGAGGAGGAAGTTCGCACGAGCTTGCAGGCTTATGAGGCTGTGTGGGGCACCCGCGCGCACACGCTTGCGTCCATCAGCCGCATTATCAGCTCCATGTCAGACGTAAGAGCGGCATTCATGACGCGGGATCGGGCCACGATCCGCGATACGGCTGAGACGCTATGGTCGCAAGTGTCCGAGCAGGACGCCGTATTCCTGGTTCTCGATCCAACCGGAACGCTGATCGCATCGCTGGGAGGGAATTATCCCGATCTGGCGCTTACGGGCGCTTACATACGCAAAGCCGCGGAGCATTTCCCACGGCAGGCGGCTGGATATCTGCGACGCGGACGGCATCTCTACTACGTCGTGTTGACACCTGTTTATGTGGAGGCTGGAACCGGATCGGCGCTGCTCAACGTCCTTTTAGTCGCGTTTGATATCGACGATAACCTCGCGTCGTCGTTGAAAACGTCCACGCATGGGAGCGATTTCGCATTTGTGTCCGACGACAACGTCATCGCGTCGAGCCTTCCGCTTACTCAAGCTCGGGATTTGAGATCGGGAACGGATATGCAGGACGGAGTACGACGGCTGCGACTCCGCGGAGCGGACTATCTTGCACTCGAGACCGATTTACCCGACATGGAAAATCATCCGGTTGGCAAAGCTGTACATCATCCGTTCGTTTCTTGGCCCGCAGAGAGCATTGGAGGGGCTCCAGCGGAACGTATTTCTCATCTGGCTCCTTACGATTGCCGCGGGCCTCGGATTGACGTACTTACTCGCGCGTCGCATCTTGGAGCCAGTAAAACGCCTGGACCATGCCGCCGAGGAGGTGACACAGCGGCACTATGACTATCGCGTGCCGGTGGAATCGGACGATGAATTGGGGCGGCTCGCGCGAACGTTTAACACGATGTGCGATTCGATTCGCAGCGCGCGCGAGGACCTGATCCGGCAGGAGCGCATCGCGACTATTGGACGTTTAGCGACTTCGATCGTTCACGACTTACGCAATCCGCTGGCGGCGATCTATGGCGGGGCGGAGATGCTGGTGGATGCGGATCTATCAGTGGAGCAATCGAAGAGGCTCAGCGCAAACATATACAAGTCCTCCCGCCGCATTCAGGAACTTCTGCAGGAATTGGTGGAGGTTGCGCGCGCGACATCGAAACCGGCGGAGCTTTGCCGGCTTTCGGACATAGCGAATGCTGCGGCGGAGCGGGCCGCGGCTGATGCGACGTCACAATCCGTAGCGGTTGCAATTGACATTCCGGAGGAGATGCAAGTAGCCGTCCAGCGCGATCGAGTGGAGCGAGTGTTTCTGAACCTCATGAACAACGCGCTCGACGCGATGCCGGATGGCGGCAAGTTAAGTATCACGGCGCATCGGGAAGACGCGACAGCGGTTGTGCAGGTGGAGGATACGGGGCCGGGACTCTCCGAAGAAGTTTGGGCGACGCTGTTTCAGCCGTTCGCGAGCTTTGGGAAGAAGAACGGGCTCGGGATTGGGCTGGCGCTTGCGCGCCAAACGATTGTGGATCACGGTGGGGAGTTGTGGGCGGAGCGAGGAGATGGGACAGGGGCGAGATTTTGTTTGCGCTTGCCGTTGGCGGGAGTATCCCCGATTCCCGAGCCGGTACAGGAAGTGGGGACGGACGTGGGGAGGTGAGATTTTCCGGGGTGCGGGTTGCGGAGATTCAGGAAATTCTCTTACCGGATGAACAGTACCTGATACTTCGATTCTATTGCTGCGAGGCGCGAGGTGGCGGCGTAAGCTCCCGGCCACAACCTTCGAGACCGTTCGTTCTTTAGCGATGAGAACGGCCAACGAGAAAATTCTTGTGCGAGTGTTCCTGGCCAGTTAGGTACTAGCTAAGCTTTTTGCCATGTGTTTGTTCAAGCTGCAAGTTGATGGAGTAGCTTACTATCCCAGGGCGTGCCAATCTGAGGCCCTGTGTCAACGCTCTAGAATCCAGAGATGGCAGGTTCTATACGACGGGGCTGGCACCGTGTTACCGACGGCATCGAGATCCAGCAACTTTGGTCGCAGTTTCATGCCGAAGCCCGTTCCGGTTACCGGTTGTATTCGGAAGAGGTGGATTGGACGCGGGCGGAGGGGGAATCGCGCTACAAGCGAGTGCGGCGAGTAGCGAAAGGGCTGTTCTGGGCGATGGTGATGAAATTATCGCCCGCGCGTCGTGTGCTGTTCCTGGCCGCGCTGGTCCTGCTGGTGTTTCCCGGGTTTGACATACGCTCTGGCAACACCGAACTGCAAATGCCGAATCTGGCTTTCTTCGGCGGCCTTGCGCTGGTGATCCTGCTCGCTCTCGAACTGGCGGACCGCGTCACAATGAAGCGCGATCTCGAGATCGCACGCGAGATCCAAGGATGGTTGATGCCGACTGCTGCGCCGCTGGTTCGCGGAGTCGATATCGCGTTTGCAACTCGCCCGGCGAACACAGTCGCCGGGGATTACTACGATTCCTTTCTTCGCGCCGGTACCGCAGATTCCGGATCGGAGGGGGGTGCGGCGGGGAGCCGTGAACGACTGCTGATCGTGGTGGCTGACGTCGCTGGAAAGAGCGTTCCAGCAGCGCTCTTGATGGCGACGCTACAGGCGAGCCTTCGTACCTTGGCGGCGCTGCCCATCTCGCTGGTGGAACTCATTGGACGACTCAACCAATATGCGTGCGCCCAGAATCTGGGCGGCCGGCGGTTCACAACTGCGTTTCTGGCGGAATTGGAACCCAGGGCGGGAAAGCTTACCTACGTGAATGCCGGGCACAACTGGCCTGTGCTGCGCCATGCCTCGGGTTTGATCGAGCGTCTGCAGGCCGGAGGTTTGCCTCTCGGGATCCGGCCGGAGACTCGATATGAGTCCGGCGAAACGACTCTCGGCTCAGGCGATCTGATGTTGATCTTCACCGATGGGCTTGTCGAAGCCGAGAACGAGAGAGGGCAGGAATATGGGGAAGCCCAGATGCTCAGGACCTTTCACAGCCTGTTTGGCGGCAGCGCTGCCGAAGTACTGAAGCGGCTGCTGAGGGAAGTGGATGCGTTCGTAGGGTCAATGCGCCAGCACGACGACATCACGTGCCTGGTATTGCGGACATTCGCGCCGGTGGATGTGTAGCGAGACAGGCGATGGGTCCAGTAATTCGTGACGCTGAGGGATGGTCAGGCAATCCGTGCTACTCCATTTCCAGGCTTCGGAAATTTAACGAACACCGTTGGATCGTGGCCAGGGACGATCAGGTCGGGGCTGGCAGCAAGTTTCTTCATCCGTTCCTGCGCACGCAAATTCGACTGTGCGTCGAACGTCTCGGCGATTGGCAGACTCTTCTCGAGATTTTCATAGAGGTAGACGTTATCCGACGCAAGGATCACAATGCCCTTGCTCGTCTCGACGCCCGCGTACTGAGAAGCATAGGTATGGCGTCCACCGGTGTACACGGTAATACCCGGAAGAATGATCTTATCGTCGCCGTCCACCAGTTCGAGGCGGTTCTGCGCTTTCAGGGTCGATAGGACGTTCATGTCGAAAGGAAACACGCCCGTGTCTTTCTGGTGTTCCGGTTCGGAGTAATAGTTGAACTCATCCTTCTGAATCCAGACACGCGCCCGCGGGAATAGGTCCGTTCCATCGGCATGGTCCCAGTGAGCATGACTGATGATGATATCCGTGATGTCTTCCGGCTTTAGACCGAGCCGGCCAATTAGTCGTGACGGACGAACGTAATCGATCGGCTTCCATTCCTGCAAAAACTGGTCGCGATAAAACCCGGTATCCACCAGGATCTTCCGCCCATTTCCCTTTATCAGCCAAATCGTCAGTGCGATATCGAGGCGTTTTTTCGGATCTTCTCCCTTCACCAACGCGGCGGCAGGAAAATTCTTCAGGATTCCATACCGGAGCGCGTAAACTTCGTAGACCGGCGATGAAACAGCTCTGTTATCAGGTGATGGAGCCGGAGTGGTCGCCGGCGCTTGCGCCCATAATGCTGCGATCAGCGCGAACCCAGCGATAATCCGTACACCTCGGACCCACCCATGAGAGTTCATAGCGCCTCCTCGTCAACTTCGGTCGGATTATATCCAAAGAGTTAAAGAGGCAGAAGCCGACCTAAGGGATCATCGAATTCTCAAAACCATCTGGGCTTCGTCGACGTATTCCGAAGCTATTTTCAGGGCTCTCGGTTCGGTTCCATATGTTTCAAAGCCCAATTCGCGATACAGTTTACTCGCGCTTTCCTGAGACGCCGCTACTGCGAGCAGAACCTGCTCCAACGACGCGTCTTCCTTCACTTTCTTCAGCAGAGCGTGGAGCAACTCCCGGCCCAGTCCTCTGCGCCGGTGAGAGGCAGTCACATATACGCCATAGATGTGTCCCTTATGCCGTTCCTTCAGCCCGGTCTCGCGGATGAACGTAGCGATCGCGACGAGAGCGTGGTGCACGAAGCCGCCCAGAACGAAATCGTGTTTAGGCATTTTGCGGATACGGGTGGCGATCTGTTCTACAGTGGTTGCCTGGTGCTCCTCGGCCGCTTCCCCGAATGCGCAAGGCTCTCTTTGCAGGGCTTCTAACCTGAGATGCCAATACGCCGCTGCGTCCGCATCGCTGAGCGTTCGAATTTCCATTCCGCTAGTTGGACTCACCGGGCTAGCGTACAAATTTACCAGGGAAGCACGTGGTCGCTCGACGACCAACTGTGATATTCGACGCGAAGCACGCCTTCCTGAACGGCAGGACCTTCCTGCAAGTGTTGCGCTTCGTCCAGGGGAATCGGTTTAAAGATCACCAGGCCGACCAGATCGTCGGGCGGTTCGGTGGTGCCCGCTGCGCCGAGCTTGCCTTCCTCCCGCAGTTGATCAATGTAGCGCTCGCGGGCCATCAGAAGTGAGTCGCGGGTGCTCGATCGTTCTCCCCATGCGGTTCCGGGGAAGAGCATACACAACGGATGGGCCTGCATCTTCTCGGGCATGTTCGGATTCACTTTATGCAATCGGAAGTACTCGATCCCGATTCGCGGGCGGCCGTGTCACGCGTGCACGTCGACGGTGTCGCGATGCTCAATAACCTATGGCCCGGTAATCAGGCGCCGTACTGGCGCTTTACGACCAGCAGGATGCATGCCGTGACTCATTGGTAGCGCAAGGCGATGACGGGCGAAATGCGTGTGGCGCGGAGCGCCGGAATCAACGTAGCCACGAGAACCACGAAGATCATTCCCAGCGGCGTGACTGCAAATGTGAGCGCGTCCGTGACGCCAACGCCGAATAGCATCGTTCTTAGCAGGCGCGTAAGAGCGAAGGCTCCGCCGAGGCCGAGCAGAATTCCAGTGGCCGCCAGCGACGCACCTTGGCGGACGACCATCAGCACCACATCAGCCTGGGCCGCCCCCAAAGCCATACGGACCGCGAGCTCGTGCGTGCGCTGTGCAACCGAATAGGCGACCAGCCCGTAAATTCCGACGGCGGCGAGCAGTAGCGCGATCGCGGCAAATAACGACAGCAGGATGGTGTCAAAGCGCGGCTGCGAGACGGATAGCTTCAACGCATCTTCCATAGTCTCGACTCGCGCCAAAGTTATACCTCGATTGATGGAATGGATTTCGCGGCGGACCGCCGAGGCCAGAGTGTCAGCTTGGCCCGCCGAGCGCAGCACCAGGAACATCCGCGGGCTGTAACTTTGGGCAAATGGCATGTAGTATGCCGGATCCGTGTCGACGGTCAATCCCAGGTATTTCACATTACCGACCACACCGACGATCTGCATCCATTTGCCGCCGACCCCGGGCCCGCTTTGCTTGATGCGCTTTCCCAGGGCATCCCGGTTGGGGAGGAAGCGACGCACAAAACCCTCGCTAACAACCGCGACTGCTGCCGAGCGTTCGTTGTCACGATCGGTGAAGTATCGGCCGCTCAAGAGCGGGATGCGAAGCGTCCGGAAAAAATCGGAACTCGCAGTGACGTCCGAAATGATCGGATTCAATTCTCCGGGCGCGAGGGTCTGGCCTTCGATTTGAAACGTGTCCGCATCGCCTTGGCGATCGGGTGGCAGCGAGTCCGAGACCGCCGCCATTTCCACACCCGGGATACTGCGCATATGGCGGAGCACCTCATCGTAGAAACCGAGGCCGATCCGCGCGTCACTGTACTTCCGGCTGCCGGGAGAGATCAGCATCGTCAGGATCTGCCGTGGAGGCGCGGAGAATCCAGCAGTCGCGCGCTGCAGATTCGCGAGGCTGTGGAGAAGCAACGCCGCTCCCAGGAGGAGCACGAGGGAAACCGCAATTTCGGAGACCACCAGAATCGCCCGGGTGTGCTCGCGGGCCGGGCTGGGGGTGGTACCACGTCCGCCCTCTTTGAGGGTCGAGTTCAGGTCTGCGCGCGCAGTTTCGAGGATCGGCGCCAGCCCGAATAACACTCCGGTGAGCGATGAGATGAAGAGCGTGAAGCCCAGCGCGAACCCGTCCAGCCGGACTGAATCGATGAACGGGAGATTGCCCGGATTCCAAGCGCGGATCGCTTCGATGCCGCCCCAAGCCAACGCCAGTCCCGCGACACCGCCTATCATGGCGACAAGAACGCTTTCGGTGAGCAACTGCCGGAGAAGCCGCCCGTGATTCGCTCCGAGGCTGAGGCGGAGCGCCATCTCTTGCTCTCGGACGGTGGCTCGGGCCAACATCAGGTTAGCTACGTTGACCACGGAAATGAGCAGCACGAGTCCGACTGCGCCCGCGAGCAGGAGGATCGCGGGTTTCAGGGTAGTTCCCAAGAGCGCGTCTCGCAGCCCGAGCACCGGCAGCGTCAGACGCTTGTAGTTCGAATTCTGTTGCATCATACGCTGCGCGATGTTGTTGGTCTCCGCCTGCGCCTGCTGCAGAGTCACGCCCGGCCTCAGTCGCGCGACGCCACGGTACAACCACGGGCCGTACCGCGTGGGCGGTTTGAGCAGCAGATTCGTCCAGACCTCTGTTTCTCTCCCCGGGAACCGGAAGCTTGCGGGCATCACCCCAATCACGGTTGCCGGAGCGCCGTTCACGAGTATCGTCTGACCCAGCACGGTGGAACTTGCGGCGAAGCGTCTTCGCCAGATCGATTCGTTGAGCACGGCTAGCGAGCCTGCGGTTGGCCGATCTTCCCCCACCGCAAACGTCCGGCCGATCAGCGAACGCATTTCCGAGCGTGGAGAAGAAGCCTGCTGTAACGGATGCGCCCTGCACCTGTTCGGGGACCGCTTGGTTTGCGGCGCTTCCGCCGATGTCCATGCGCAGGCTTGTAAAAAGCGAGGGATCTTCAAACGCATGATTGTTTTCCTTCCACGTAAGGTAATCGCGCACGCACATTGTGCCAAACGCAAAGTCTCGCGGGAAGTAGCGCATGTAAACCACCGCCACGCGATCGGCATGGGCATAGGGCAGAGGGCGGATGAGCATGCCGTACACGACGCTAAACATTGCGGTATTGGCCCCGATGCCCAGCGACAACACTAGCAGGGCTATGACGGTAAACGCGGGGTTGTTGTACAGTACGCGAATCCCGTGACGAAGATCTTGCAGAAACTGATCGAACACTCGACCGGCCTTCAGCTGTCTCACTTCTTCCTTGACTTGTTCGAGGCCGCCAAACTCGATGCGGGCTGCACGCCGCGCTTCCTCGGCAGTCATCCCGGCGGCGCGCTTCTCCTCAGCCAACTGATCCAGACACGCGCGCAATTCGTCGTCGAGATCCCGATCGATGCGCGCGCGAGAGAAAAGATTGCGTCGAAAACTCGCTAAGCGGCTCAGCAAAGCCATAAACTTCTACATCAACTTGCCTGCAGTGCGCTGGCAATGGCTACCGCCACGGCTTCCCACTGACGCGTCTCGGTCCGTAACTGGCGACGCCCGGACGCAGTGAGGCGGTAAAACTTGGCTCGCCGATTATTTTCGGAATCGCCCCAGGTGGACGAGAGCCACCCGGCCTCCTCCATGCGGTGCAAGGCAGGAAATAGCGAACCAGGCTTCACGTGAAAAGCGCCGTTCGTGATCTGCGCGATACGGCGCGAAATGGCGAGCCCGTGCATTTCGGTGAGCGCCAGGGCTTTCAAGATCAAAAGGTCAAGAGTTCCCTGCAGCAGATTCGTACCCGGAAGGCTCATATCGGCATTCTATAGGTTCAACCTATAGAATGTCAATATGAAGCTTAAAGGAAACAGCGGTGCTGTTTCTGTCGATGGTAATTCAGGCGGTGTTCGGGATCCTACTGTTCGATGTGCGAAATCGTGACGGTGTTGGTGTTGTCATCGACAGCGGCGAAACGGCCGTCATCACCGCTCTGGATGAGGGCGATGCCGAAGGCGGCTCCCGGCACGAAGTCGACCGGGCGGCTGGCGAGGAAGTCGCCGTTAGCAGAGTATTCTTCGAGCTCGCTGGGATGATTGGCATTGGGATTAACAGCGTCGCCATTCGAGATAATCAGATGCCCGGATTGCGTCCGCACGAGTCCGAGAGGGCCATGCAAATGCACCGGATCGTCGACGACGACGCTTCCGGGGCCCTGATCTTTTTGAGAGCTTCCGGCATCGTCGACGGCGTAAATCTTGTTGTCGCCGGTGGAAGCAACATACAGGACGTCTTTCGCCGCGTCAAATGCAAGGCCTGTCGGGCCGACCGCTAACGCCGCCGGATCTGAGCGATGCAAGTAACCGGAGGCGATCTGCTTCGTCTCGGTGACGCTAAAGGTATTGCCGGAAAACTGAAATTTGAGCCGAGTCACGGTGCCGCTCAAGACGTTCGATACGAACACGAGCGCAGAATTTCCTTGGTCATCGACAGTCAAATCCCATGGCCCATCGAGCAGGGACTTGCTCTTCAGCTCAGCAACCTGGTTGCCGTTCCGATCAATGACGATAAGGGAGCCTTGACCGATGGTGCCGAAGGTGCCATCGGTTGTGGGGACATTGCCGACCAACACGAAGCCGGCACGCAACACGCCCAGAGCGGTGGTCAAGCCAACGTGTTCACTGGATTTGAAGAATCGGGATCTTCTTCCAAGCCGCCCGATGCGCACGATGGTGGTACCGGTTCCTTGCACATTGCTCGAAGCGTTGAAGTTTGAAACGAGGACGTCGCCGGGGAAAAGAATTCCTCCGGCGCGAATACCGGTTGGCACGAAGGCAACGCCATATGGATTGACGTCGCCGTTTAAGGGCACAGTGGACGTCGTCACGGCTAATTGCGGGAGTACAACCGCGTCATCGCCGCGCCCTTGAGCCATCAAAGCGGCTGATGCGACTACAGCAGATACTGCAATGAATAACGTACGTTTCATAGTTGGTTTTCCTTTGCGAATGTCTATGACAGCGGCAATCGAAGCCGACTTCTCGACGGTAAGGGAAGTAGCAATAGGAGTCGTTCGGTATTTGTAAGAATTTTGTAAATTATTTCGGGAGCGCCGAGGTTTGCGAGGTTGAGGTGAAATCTGCGGTCCCGACACGCACGATGGTTCCGCCCGGTGGATTGTGGTGGGCTTCCGGCTCGTGTTGCTGCGATTCGCGCGCGGGTCTGGGAGGTGCGGTTTTCGGTTCGACTTTCGCGGTCCACGCGCCATAGACGCGACCTCCGAAAGCGGCTATAGCGCTGTAGTCGCCCATGAACGGTCCTGAGGCGTCGAACGGCTCGGCAGTCCAGGCGTAGTTCCGGAAGCTACGACCGCGGTCCTCGGAGCGGGCCAGAACGACATTCTGCTTCTTATTCTCCGGATCTTGACGGCGATCGTAAAACAGAACGTTGATTGCGCCGTTGGCGGGATCGACAGCCATCCATTGGGAAAACTGATCGGCACCGTCATGCAGCGGGTCATCGTTCACGCGCACGGGTTGACTCCAGTGGCGCCCTTTATCAACAGATGTGGAACAGAAGACATCGAGATCGCCGTTGCGGTAATCGGCCCATGTGACGTACAGACGGCCGGCGCGCACATTCGTTGCCCGGGCGACGGCGATTTGCGGAAACCCGTTCGTGCGCGAGAAGCTCTGGACCGCGAACATACTGGGCGCGGTATCGAGGATCTTGCGAGGACGCGAGAAACTGCGTCCACCATTGCGCGAATGGGCTAGCACGATGCCATCTCTGTCGTTCCAAATGACGTACAGAGTTCCGTCGGGGCCGACTGCGCCATCGAAACCCTCGAGCGCGCCGTTATCGTCTCGTGGCAGGCCCGGACGATGATCGATTTCGAGCGGCTGCGACCATGACTTTCCGCCATCCGTCGAACGCGACACCAGGATGCGCGAATCGATGAGCGACCAACGAGTCCAGCCGACGTACAAGTTTCCGCTGTGTGGACCGCGGCTCAAATCCGCGACGATGTAGGGCTTGTCTTCAAACGGAATGCCGGATTGGGTTGCGTGCTCGATGACGGGAATATGATTCGCCTCCCAGGTTCGGCCGCCATCGAGTGAACGGCGCACGAACACGCCGTTACGCGAGTCTCCGTGGGCCCAGTAATTGAAGCTTCCGAGCTTGTCGAAAGCGATGTAACAGAGGAATGCGTGTCCATGGTTGTCATAGGTAACGGAGACGTCACCCGAGACTTTATAGTTCGAGGGCGCGGTGCCGGTTGTGATTCGCCAAGTATGGCCGGCATCCATCGAAACTGCTGCGCTCGCATTCACTTGGAATGCCGCAACGATCTGCCGCGGCTGGGTTGGATTGACCGCGATGGATGGCTCCGAAAAGCCGCCGGGCTGCGGGGTTAGAGACGTGATTACTCGCTGGGGAACGGTGGGAAGTTTTTCAGCGGTCAGGATTGCCGCGAATGCTATGACGTAAAGTGATTTGAGATAGGTTGCAGACATGAGAATCAATGTTCCAACGGTCGTTTATTTACGCTGCGGCGCTGTTGCTTTTGACCTTAGCGTGGTCGACTTCTGCTCTTCGGGCTCAGGAAGTGAGCGAGGAGGTATCGGCTCCCGAAAATCACGATATCTTGAAAAATCTCAAATTCCGAAACTTGGGTCCGGCAGCCGCGGGCGGCAGAATAACCGCTGTGGTGGGCGTGCCCGGCGACCCCAACCTCTACTATGCCGGAGCTGCAAGCGGAGGTGTGTTCAAGAGCACCGACGGAGGCGCGACTTGGACGCCTGTGTTTCAGAGACAAGCGACGGCTTCGATTGGCGATGTGGCTTTAGCGCCGTCAAATCCGAACCTCGTGTGGGTGGGGACCGGTGAAGCGAACATCCGCAATGACATCACGGACGGAGCGGGCGTGTATTTTTCCTCCGATGCGGGCCATTCGTGGAAGTTCATGGGACTGCGGGATGCGGGCCAGATTTCGAGGGTGATCGTCGATCCCGACGATCCGGATATCGTCTTCGTTGGCGCTGTCGGGACACGCCTGGGGCCCCAATAGCGACCGCGGCCTGTTCCGAACGACAGATGGGGGGAAGACCTGGAAAAAGATTCTCTACGTTGACGACACCACAGGGGTGATCGACTTGGCGATGCAACCCGGCAATGCGGAAGTGCTGTATGCAGCCATGTGGCATGTGCGGCGCTATCCCTGGACTCTCGAGGACGGAGGCGAGTCGAGCGGAATCTTTCGCAGCACGGATGGCGGGGAGACATGGAAGAAGCTCTCCGAAGGGCTTCCCAAGGGTCCGCTCGGTCGAATTGGCTTGGCCATTGCGCCCAGCAATCCGAATCACATTTATGCGCTGATTGCAGCAAAAAAGGGAATGCTATGGCAATCGACTGACATGGGCGACCACTGGACGGAGGTGACCGACAATCACGCGCTCGATGCCCGGCCGTTCTACTTTTCGCGCTTGGCGGTTGCGCCCGACAACGAAAACAAGATTTATTTTCTTTCGTTCGATTTGATGGAGTCGGATGACGGAGGCAAGACGGCGCATCTTGCGGATCGCGGCGTGCACCCGGACCATCACGCAATCTGGATCGATCCGCACGATCCCAAACGTATCATTCAGGGCAACGATGGAGGCGTGTTTTTGAGCACGAATGCCGGTAAGTCATGGCGCTTCCTGGATGGCCTCCCGATCGAGCAGCTTTACCAAGTGGCGATGGACTCGGCGACACCGTATACGATGTGCGGCGGGCTGCAGGATAACAGCGCGTGGTGCGGCCCATCGAACAATCTCGCGCGTCATGGAATCACAAATGCCGACTGGTATGCGGTGGTGGGCGGCGATGGCGAATACGCAGTGCCCGCCCCGAGCGATCCGAACGTGATCTATGTCGATTCGCAAAACGGTTATGTTGAGCGGCTTGCGAAGGAAACGCACCTGTCGCATTTCGTTCGTCCGTACCTCGAGAGTGTGGAGGACATGACGCCTTCGCAACTCAAATATCGCTTCAATTGGACGACCCCCATCGCAGTCTCGGAGACGGATGCGAACGAAGTCTACATGGGCGGTAACGTGCTCTTCAAGTCAACTGACGGCGGGAAGACCTGGCGCGCTATCAGCGGTGATCTCACCCATAACGATAAGACCAAACAGACGGTGTCAGGCGGTCCTGTGCAACACGACATCAGCGGCGCGGAAAGCTACGACACAATCATCAGCATTACGATTTCTCCCAAGGATCCGAAAGTTATCTGGGTGGGTACAGATGATGGGTATGTGCAGCTCACGCGCGATGGCGGCAAGAACTGGACAAACGTGACGTCGCGCATTGCGGGCGCGCCGGAATGGGCGCGCGTGTATCAGATTGGCGCTTCGCCCTTCGATGCCGGAACGGCGTATGTCGCGTTTGACGCTCATATGCTGGACGACCGGCACGCCTACGTGTACAAGACCACGGATTACGGTCAATCCTGGAAAAAGATCACTGCGGGGCTTCCGGACGCGCCGGTGTTTGTGGTTCGCGAGGATCCGAATGTGCGCGGTCTGCTGGTTCTTGGAAATGATGTTGGCCTGTTTAGCTCCGCCGATGGCGGCGAGAATTGGCATCCGGTGAAGGCAAATTTCCCCACGGTGCCGGTTTGGGATCTCAAATTCGCGAAGAACTCGCGCGATCTGGTGGTCGCGACCCATGGGCGCGGATTTTTCGTGTTCGACGATATCCGGCCGTTAGAGGAATTGAACGCGTCCGTCGAGGAGAGCAATTTCCACGTCTTTCAGGGAGGGAACGGAATTCTGTTCCATCGCTGGGAGGCGGACGAGGGCAATCCGGTGGCCTTCTCCGCGCCGAATGCTCCGAATGGAGCGCCGATCGATTATTTGCTGAAAGCGAAACTGGAGCCGACGGAGCAGCAGAAGCAGGCGCGCGAAACACCGGTGAAAATTGTGGTGACTGACCAGGAGGGGCATCTGGTAGCGACGCATTACGGCCCTTCGAATGCGGGCATCAATCGTTTTCTTTGGGATCTACGGTACAGCGGCACTCGCCGACTGCAATCGGATATTTCGCTGGAGCCGCCGGAGCCCGGCGAACCTGAAGAAACGCGATTCGTGACGCGCGGCCCGCGCGTCTTGCCGGGCGAGTACAATGTCGCGATCACGGTTAACGGCGAAACACAGAAGACGACGGTAACCGTTCATCCCGATCCGACTCTGCACATCGATGTGGCGGATTTTCGCGCTCAGACGGAAGCGGCTCTCGCAATGCGCAATGAGTTCCGCGCGCTAAACGCAATGATCGAGCGCATCGACGGAATGGAAAAACAGCTTGCGGATTTCCGGAAGACCGTGGAGGCAGAGAACGATCTGAAAGACCGGTACATCCTGGTATTGAATCAGGCAAAAAGCCTAGAGGCGAAGCTCAAGGCCTTGAAAGCGGAAGTGTACAATCCGAACCTGCAGCACAACGTGGGGGAAGATAGCATTCACGCGCTTGCCGATTTTCATAGCGAACTGGAGCGCTTGGCCGGTATGCTCGCCTCGGCGTATGACATGCCGCCGAATGCCTTGGTGCAGGCGAAGATGGCAGAGCTTCGGAAGGAGCTCGACGAGCATTTGACGGCTTTCAACGAGCTGCTGAAAACGGACGTGAGCGCGTACAACAAATCCGCCAGTGCTTCGAGCGCGCCTACTCTGTTTTCGGCGCCGGTTGCGGTACGGACGGGATCGGATTTCTAGGCGAGCTCCGTTCCGCGTGTCTCCGGAAGAAATAAGACCGCGACAACCATAAGCAGGTAGGCGGCGACCGAGAAAACACCGATGGCGTGCGCAAGCGAGATGTGTGCGCTCAAGTATCCGACGAATGCCGGAAACAGCGCACCGACGCCCCGGCCGAAGTTGTAGCAGAAGCCTTGGCCCGAGGCTCGCACGGAAGTTGGAAACAGTTCCGTGAAGAACGGCCCCATGGGGCTGAATACGCCGGACGCAAAGAAGCCTAGCGGGAAGCCGAGAGCGAGTATCTCGGAGTTGTTGACTGGCAATGCCGTGTAAGACGCGACCACTGTTGCGGAGCAGATCGCGAATACGATGAGTGTATTCCGCCGGCCGATGCGATCCGTCAACTGGGCGCTGACGAGATAGCCAGCCAGCGAACCTAGGATTACGACGAATAGATAAGCGCCGGTACCCACGACCGAAAGGCGGCGCACGTTTGTGAGATAGAGCGGCAGCCATGTCGTGATCGCGTAATATCCGCCTTGAGCACCAAGGGCGACCAGCGAAGCAAGAACGGTTCTGCGGAGAAGGGCGGGCGCGAAGATTTTCAGAGACAGGGGCTGACCCTTTTTGAAGATTGCAGGCTCGGTAACGTGCCGCTGAATATAAAAACCGAGAAGCGCGGGGAGAATACCGATCCAGAACATCATGCGCCACGCGAGTTGTTGGGGCAGAAAGGAAAACAGGATCGTGTAGAACACGGCGGCGATTCCCCAACCGATGGCCCATCCGCCTTGAACAGTGCCGACGGCCTTGCCGCGATCGCGCGCGCGAATGGTTTCACCCATTAGGACGGAGCCAACCGCCCACTCGCCTCCGAAGCCGAGACCTTGCAGCCCGCGGGTGACGAGAAGCTGCGGAAAGGAGTTCGTGAAGCCACTCAGAAATGTGAAGAATGCGAACCAAAGGATCGTAAGCTGCAGAATTTTCACCCGGCCGTAACGATCGGCAGCGATGCCGGCGAGCCATCCTCCGACGGCGGATAGCAAGAGAGTGGATGTGCCGAGCAGGCCAGCCTCGCCCCGCGTGACGCGCCAGAGAGCGATGAGCGTGGGAATGACGAACGTATAGACCATGACGTCCATTCCGTCGAGCATCCACCCCGAAAACGTCGCGATAAAAGCGGCGCGCTCGGGCCGAGTCAACTCGAGAAACCAGAATCGCTCGGCGGTACTTTCTTTCGACCAACATGAGTATTCCCGAATGATCTCTCACGTTACCGTGTGAAACTCATGTTGGGGCGCTAGACCGTTTGCACATTGCGATCGATACGGGCGGAACGTTCACCGATTGCGTTTACGTGCGGGACGGTGAGCTTCAGCTTCTAAAAGTCTTCTCGAAACCGGGTGATCCGGGCAGCGTGGTTTTTGAGAGTATTAAGACGATTGCCGGTTCCGAAATTCCTCTTGCGCGCCACGGAACGACGGTAGGTACGAACACGTTACTCGAGCGCAAGGGCGCGCGAGTAGCATTTGTCACGACGGCCGGTTTCGAAGATTCGATCGCCATAGGGCGGCAAGCTCGAGCAAATCTTTACGATTGGTTCGCGACGCCTCCGCCGTGCATTGTTCCCCCGGATCTGCGCTTCGGCGTTCCCGAGCGCACGGCGGCGGATGGGAAAATTCTCCGCAGACCGACGGAAGCGGAACTCGAGGAGACTCGCCGAGAGAGTTGGGCGAAGCGGAGCGGAATCGATTGCGATCTCGCTTTTGTTTTCGTTTGCGAATCCAGAGAACGAGATAGCCGTTTCGAAGGCGCTAAGCAGATTGGGCCTTCCGCTGTCGGTATCGCACGCAATTCTGCCGGAGTTTCGCGAATATGAACGCGGGTCCACTGTCGCAGTAAACGCGTATCTTGCAGGCACAGTGGGAACGTATCTGAGGGATTTGGAATGCCGATTGCAAGACTTCTCAGCGGAAGGGCGTATTGACGTCATGCAGTCATCGGGCGGGATCGTGCCAGCGGGCATGGCTGCGAACGAACCAGTGCGTACCGTGCTCTCGGGACCGGCAGGAGGCGTCATGGGAGCTTTTTTTGTTGCGAATCTCGCCGGATTTCGCAAGATCATTGCGTTCGACATGGGCGGGACGTCAACAGATGTCTCTCTAGCCGATGCGGACGAGGGCGGCCCGAGAGCGACGAACGAGGCTGTCATTTCGGGGATGCCGGTGAGTGTTCCCATGCTCGACATCCATACGGTGGGAGCGGGCGGCGGGTCACTGGCTCACTTCGACAGCGCGGGCATTCTGCGAGTCGGACCCGAGTCGGCGGGAGCGGATCCCGGCCCGATTTGTTATGGACGCGGGACGGAGCCGACAGTGAGCGATGCCAATGTGATGCTCGGCAGACTGGATCCCGATCACTTTCTCGGCGGAACGGTGCGTTTGGACGCGGATCGCACGCGCACGTATATGGAGCGAGCGCGGCATACGATCGCGTCCGTGGAGGAGTTTGCGGCGGGAATCGTCCGGTTAGCGGAGACTGCGATGGAGAAGGCCATCCGCGTGATTTCGGTAGAGCGCGGCTACGATCCGCGCGAATTTACGCTGGTGGCGTTTGGCGGCGCAGGACCATTGCACGCGTGCGCACTCGCCAAGGCGCTCCGCATTCCTCGCGTTCTTGTACCAGCGATGCCGGGCGCGCTGTCGGCGGTTGGCATACTGCTCGCCGATACGGTGCGCGATTATTCCCAAACCGTGATGCTTCATCCGGGGGCAGATTTGGAGCCGTATTTTGCGAGACTCGAGGAGCTTGGGGCAGCCGATCTGGATTCGGAACATCACGCGGGCCAGACGGCTCGCTCTGCCGATTTGCGATATTTCGGCCAAGGATACGAACTCAATGTGCCCGCGGGTCCGGCGATGACGGACAACTTCCATCGCGCGCACAGGCGGCGGTACGGGTATGCCGATGAAAGCAGAAGAATAGAAATTGTGAACGTACGCGTCCGCGTGACAGCGCCCGGCGAGCCGATTCCATTTCGCCGGCATCGCATGCGGGATGGCAATGGGCGGCAAGCGCGGATCCACAGTCGGCGTGTGATTTTCGATGGCGCAAGCGAGGATACGCCGGTATATAACCGGGACCTGCTGCAGGCGGGAGATTGCTTCGAAGGTCCCGCGATTGTGGTTGAGTACAGCGCGACGACGGTTGTCCCGCCGGGCTGTTCGGCGAAAGTGGATGCGTACAAGAATCTGGTGCTCGAGGTTGCGTGATGGCGGATCCTGTCGAGTTGGCGATTTTCGCGAGCAGCATGCATTCGGTGGCAGAGGAGATGGGGGCTGCGCTTCGCCGGACATCGTTTTCGCCGAACATCAAAGAGCGGCGGGACTATTCCTGCGCGGTGTTTGACGGCAGAGGCAACGTGATCGCGATGGGGGATCACATGCCGGTGCATCTTGGGTCGATGCCGATGTCTGTGCGCGCCGCGATTCAACGAACCGTCCTGGAATCGCGGGGACATGGCGATCTTAAATGATCCATACGCGGGCGGAACACACCTGCCTGATATCACGATGGTATTGCCGGTATTTGCCGGGGGCGCTGCCGTTCCGTTGTTTTATGTGGCTTCGCGCGCTCACCACTCGGATGTTGGCGGACGCTATCCCGGATCAATGGGGCCGTGCACCGAGATTTATCAAGAGGGCGTGCGAATTCCGCCAGTGAAGATCATGCGGGCAGGCGAGATCAATCGCGACGTCCTTGATTTGTTGCTGCACAATGTGCGCACGCCTACGGAGCGAGAGGGCGATTTGACTGCGCAGATGGGCGCATGCCGCGTAGGAGAGGCGCGGCTTATCGGAGATCACGGCCAAGTACGGAACGCGAGCGATTGAGGCGCTTACGGAGGAGCTGCTCCAGTATTCCGAGCGGCTCGTCAGAGCGGAGTTGGCGCGAATGCCCCAGGGCACCTTCGGGGGTGAAGACTTCCTGGATGACGATGGCATTTCGAGTGGGCCGATCCCGATTCGTGTGTCGATCGAACTCGATCCGGGAGCACAGACGGCGCGGTTTGATTTTTCCGGCTCGAGCCCGCAGGTTGGAAGCAGCATCAACGCCGTCTACGCCATCACCTACTCGGCTGTGTACTATGTTCTGAGGTGCCTGTTGCCCGAAGACGCACCGGCCACGGCGGGTATCATGCGGGCTGTGGAAGTGATCGCGCCTGAAGGCACGGTGGTCAATGCAGTTTCGCCCGCGCCAGTGGCGGGTGGGAATGTGGAGACGTCGCAGCGGATTGTCGATGTGATCCTGCGAGCGCTCGCCGATGCCATCCCGGATCGCATTCCGGCGGCGAGCTCCGGAACGATGAATAACTTCACCGTCGGTGGAATCGATCCCCGAACCAATGCTCCGTTTGCGTACTATGAAACGGTCGCCGGCGGCATGGGCGCCCGTCCATCGAGTGATGGGCTCTCGGGTGTACACACGCACATGACGAATTCGTTGAACACTCCGGTCGAAGCGCTCGAGTACGCGTATCCGCTGCGAGTCACGCGATATGGCTATAGACCACGCTCCGGCGGACGCGGGAAGTACCGCGGTGGAGACGGATTGATCCGCGAAGTGGAGTTGCTTGCCGATGGGCAGGTCACTCTCTTGAGCGATCGACGACGGTTCCGTCCATACGGTTTATCAGGCGGCGAGCCGGGCGCCGCTGGCCGGACAGAATGGATCTTGAAAAGCGGCACGAAAACATTGCCTGGGAAATGCAGCATTGCCGCATCCAAAGGCGATGTGATTCGCATCGAGACGCCGGGCGGTGGCGGTTGGGGCGCTGCGACCGTGCCGGGCCACAATGAAACGTGAGTGAACACTCCCGCAGTCCCGACCATCTGCCGCCCACCGAGAACATGGCCGATGGCCTGCTGAAAGGCCGATACCTGCTTGGTCCCGAGCTGGGACGCGGCGGGTTCGCGGTGGCGTATGTGGCTGCCGATCTGGAACTCGCGTCGCGTAAGGTGGTCGTGAAAATTCTGACCGAACAGCGCGCCACCGATTCGTGGTCTCTCAAGAAATTCAGGAGCGAGATGGAGGCCCTGGCGCGCATCAACCATCCGAATGTGGTGGCTGTGACCGATTTCGGCCATAGCCCCGACGGAAAACCATTTCTCGTGATGCAGTACATCGCGGGCCATAATTTGCGGCAACTGATCCCGCGCGATGGAATGCCACTTGCGCGCGTCGCCTACATCATGAAACAAGCCGGGCGCGCGCTGACGGCCGCGCATGAAGCGGGCGTGTGCCATCGCGATCTGAAGCCGGAAAACGTCATTATCCAAAGCGAAAGTGATGGCGAGGAGCAATTGAAGCTCATCGATTTTGGACTGGCATCGGTGTGGGCGGCCGACGCGGCCTCGCGATCGGAGGTTGCGGCCGGAACATTCGCATACATGGCTCCCGAGCAGTTCGAAGGACGATCATCGTTCGCAAGCGATGTGTATCAGATGGGCGCGCTGGCTTATGAGCTGGTGACTGGAAATGTGCCGTTTCGCGCCACCACTCCGGGCGGCATTGCATTGCAGCAACGGGAAGGCTTGAAGGTGCTCCCGAGAGATCTTCGGCCCGATTTGCCACAAGCCGCGCAGGACGCCATTCTCAAGGCGCTCTCGACGAATCCGCAGGATCGATATGCGCGCGCCAAGGATTTCGGCGATAGCTTTGGCGGCGGCTCTCGTTTCGACCGATCTCGAGGATGTGCAGTGGACGAAACCGGAACCGCGCACCAGCTCCAGCGGGATTGTGGCCCTCGCTGTTTCTCGAAGCAGCCGCTTGCAGATGGATTCTTTCGGCGGCTCTTGCTGTGGCGATTGCTTTGTGCGCTGGGGTGTATTATTACCGGCAAACGAGACCGCCGAGAGTCGCGGTGCTTCCGTTTCAGAACCGCACCGGTGATCCGCAACTCGCGTACTTGACGGAAGGAATCACGGAGTCGCTGATCGGCGATCTATCCCGCATTCCCACGTTACGCGTTATTTCGCATGCTTCGGTGTTGAAATATGACAGCTCGAGAATTGATCCCCAAGCCGCCGGGCGTCAGTTGGGCGTCAGCTCGCGTCATCACCGGCTCGGTTTCCAGGCAGGGCGATACCTTCTCGCTTGATGCCGAGCTCATAGACGTTCACTCGGGCACGCGCAGTTGGGGAAACCAGTACAATATTTCGTCCATAAGCGGCGCACTCCAGCAGTTTTCAACCGAGGTGACTGACCAACTCCGGCTGAAATTGAGCGGATCGCTGAAAGACCGGCTGAAGCGCCAATATGCGGTGGGCTCACAAGCGTATCAACAATATCTACAAGGCCGGTTTCACCTGAATAAGCGGACTGCGGCGGATTTTCAAGAGGCGATTCGCTACTTCGGCCAGGCGATTGCTGCGGACCCGAGTTACGCGGCCGGCTATTCTGGATTGGCCCATACATACGCAACCATGGCTACTTTTGGAAGTAGCGATGGCGGAGCTATCCCGGCCGATGCACTGCGGCAAGCGAGAGCCGCGGCCAAACGTGCGCTCCAGCTGGATGGCACAATCGCCGAAGCTTACGCCGCACGATCGGATCAGTGGAGATGCAGGCCGATTATGAGTGGATTACTGCGGAGCAGGACTTCCGCCGTGCAATTGACCTGGATCCAAATTCACCAAATGCTCACGAATATTACGCTTTCGATCTCGGCGCATCGGGGCGCTTCGAAGAGGCGATTCGCGAAATCAAGATCGCCGAGGATCTGGAGCCGGACGTCGCCGGTCTCAAAGCGGCTCGGGGACTCGTGCTCCGCATGGCGCGCCGCAACGATGAGTCTCTAGCTGTGCTGCAGCCGATCGTGAGCAATCCGGCTACGAGGTGGCTGGTGGCGGATTATGTCGCGGAGAATTATTGGGCCAAGTCGATGCCCGAGCAGGCTCTCGCGGCGGTAGAGAGCCTGCCGGCGGTGGTTACACCGCATCTCCGTCTCCCTTTGTTGGCGACTGCGTACGCGCGAGCGGGCCAAGACGATAAAGCGCGGCAGTTGCTTCGCTCTTACGTGGTGAACCCAAATGTCGCTTGGTGGTATTATCTAGCGCTGGCTCATTTGAGCCTGCACGAACCGGAACAGGCCATGGGTGATCTCGAGCATGCGTACGAACAACGGTATGAGGAGGTCATTTGGCTGGGGGTCGATCCCATGTTGGATGAGTTGCGGTCGAATCCGCGGTTCCGTACCTTATTGAGCCGTATTCGACAAAATGCCCGCTGACTTTCCGAGGTGAATAACAAATATGGACGAGATGATGGACGACGATAGGATTGACGACGATGATCTTTTACGCCGCATGCGACTTTCGGCCGGAGAGCTCGATGACCTTCTGCAAAAATTGAATGGCTTTTTCAACAGCTTGAACGACGAACAACGGCGCGCATACCGGAACAGCCAACAATCACTGCACAAAGCCGCGGAGGAACTGGGGGACGATGTGGACGCCGAGGACTTAGAGAAATTTCTCAGAAAGCACGCGCCGCCAGGGGGCATCATCTGCGTAGTTTGCTCTCATCACGGAGGGGGCGGAGTACTCTAGAGAACGTGTGCGGCGCCATCTCTGCTGCCGCCGCCGTACGGAAGCAAATCGGCAGCGCGCGAAAAATAGATCCCTCCAACTCAGAACGAATTGTTTCCGCAGAGAAAACACTGGCACAGGCCTCGCGAATCGCGGCGCGAAAAGGCGTTACTCGCGTTGCTGATATCACGGGTCTCGACAGACTAGGCATTCCGGTCCATAGCGCGATACTTCCGAGATCGGAGGACGCGCTGTCCGTCTATAACGGAAAAGGCGTTACGGCGGCTCAATCGCGCACGGGCGCGCTGATGGAGGCGATCGAGCGGCAGACAGCGTTGTACTCCGATATTCCGGTTCGGGATGGCAGCTACCGAGAACTGCACGGCGGTGAAATTTCGGCGGTCGATCCGCAGTCATTCAACCACGCACTCCGGCCCGATTACAGCGGAAGTACGCCGTATGCGTGGATCGAAGGTTACGATTTCATCGCCGAGGAACCGGTGCTCGTGCCGGCGGGGTTGGTTTTATATGGACCGCAGTGGGTGGGCGATCGATCGCCGTTTGAGCTCAATGGAACAAACGGGCTCGCATCGGGCAACTGCTTCGCCGAGGCGGTTTGCCATGCGCTTGTGCGAACTACTCGAGCGGGACGCGTGGACGATGGCCGAGCTGCACAGTCAGTGGATTCCTCGCGCGCGCCGGCAAGCTGTTTTTGGCGCGAAAGTGGCGGAACTCGGAGGCGATGATCCCGATGCGTGCCCGCGAGTGGATTTGGGCCAAGCGGGAGAACCGATCACGAGTGTCTTGAAGAAGTTTGCGAGGGCGGGGCTCTCGCCTGTGGTTCGCGATATGACGTCGGACCTCGGCATACCGTGCATTATCGCTGCCGTATCGGACGATTCCGTTCCAGGTTTTCCGCAAGCGCACAGCGGTATGGGCGCGCATCCAAACGCGCGTATAGCAGTGGTGCGAGCCTTAACGGAGCTAGCGCAATCGCGAGCGGTGGATATTCAAGGCGTGCGCGAGGATCTGACAGCCGCAGGAACGCCGGTGCACGCTGTCAATCGCAAGCTACAGCGCGTTCAAAAGATTCGGCCTCAATTTTGGATGTTGCAGCAGGCGGGCCGAATGCGTCCGTTTCGCGAGATCGTGTCGGTTGAGAACGAAGACATTGCGGATGATCTTCGGCTGATCCTGTCTCGGTTGCAATCGAAGGGGATCGAGCGGGTGATCGTAGTCGATCTCAGCGAAGGCGGCGGAGTTTTTTCGGTCGTGCGTGTTCTGGTGCCCGGTCTCGAGTTCTGGGCGCTCGATGAAGGGAAGCTTGGGGATCGCGCGGTCCGGTTCTGGCGCGAACATGTCTGACAGGAACGGCGCGGACGGGGATGGAAGGCGTGTAGTCGTCTTCACCGGACCGAGCCTTCATCCTGACGAAGCGCGGACCGTCATCGACGCGGCTTTTCTGCCGCCCGTGAAGCGCGGCGACCTGGAGGCGGTTCTTTCGATGGAGCCGAAAGCGGTCGCAATCATTGATGGGGAGTTCTATCAGAATTTGGCAGTTTCGCCGAAGGAGATCTTGCCTCTGCTCGATGGTGGTGTGCAGGTTTACGGGGCTTCCAGCATGGGGGCATTACGGGCTGTCGAGCTGTGCAAATTCGGCATGATCGGATTTGGCAGCGTCTTTCGGCTGTTCCGGAGCGGATGCCTGGACGCCGACGATGAAGTGGCGCTGGCGTACTGTCCGTGGACCTACCGGCCAATGTCGGAACCGCTGGTCAATACGCGGTACGCATTGCGGGCGGCGGTGCGGAAGCGAATACTCATCCGGGCGGAGGCCGCGGAGATCATTTCCAGATTGAAGACGGTCTATTTTCCAGAGCGCACGCGAGAGTTAGTGCTTCGGCACGCGCGCGCTGTCGTCGGCATCGAGCGAGCTGGGCGATTGGCGGATTTTCTCGCGGCAGAGGCGCCGAATGTAAAGCGGCGGGATGCGATCGGAGTTCTCGAAGGCTATTCGTAATTGTTAGGCGCCTGCCCGGGCATGCCCTTCTTCTACGCCGGCAGCATGCGCCCATAGTAGGATTCGAACCAAGACTTCGTCTTTGGTTCCAATTAGCCCAAGCAGAGATGACGGAGGCACGATTCCGAAGTCGCTGAAACGGAGGGTTGCGTCGCCGTCGATCTGGAGGAGTCCGGGCTTCATCTCCGTGATCACAATGTTTACTTTTGCGCTGCGACTCATGCCGCGGAATTGGAGCGGACCTTCGACAGTGAACCCGCGGAGTGGTCTTGCGTTGATGCTGGCGGAAGTGAATCTGATTTCGGGATAGCGATCGGCGGCGAGAATGTCGGTCGTCGTGTAGCGGCAAAGGGCATCTTGTTCTTTCGCGCTCAGCCATTTATCGCGGCAAAGCAGATTTCGGGAGTCGATGGTTATTGCGGCCCGCGATGTCTCGGGATGATTAGCGGCATAGAGCAGATCTCCTTCGAACTTCTCGAAAAACAGAAGGTGCTTCTTTTTCTTTCTTAGGCCGGTTTTCGAAATTTCGACGGCGAGCGTTGAGTCGTTCGAGGGTGCAATGGTGTAGAGCAGGCGCAAGCAGCATACCATGACCTGATGAGGTATTTTTCGAGACGACGTTTCGGCCAGGGGCTCGGCGCGACAGGTCTTGCATCCCTGAGCGGACGATTCGCGCGCGCTTCATCAGCGCAGCCGGACTATTACAAATTCCCCGAGGGCTTCCGATGGGGCTGTGCCACAGCTTCATATCAGATCGAGGGCGGGGTTCACGAAGACGGCCGCGGGCGCTCGATATGGGATACGTTTTCGCACACGCCGGGCAAGATTGTAAACGGAGATACGGGCGATATCGCGGATGATGATTATCACCTGTACAAGCAAGATATTGGGCTGCTGAAGGCGCTCGGCGCGACGACTTACCGGTTCTCGATCGCGTGGCCGCGAGTGTTTCCCCAGGGCACGGGCGAGCCGAATGCGCGAGGGCTCGCGTTCTACGACCGCGTTATCGATGAGCTGCTCGTAAAGGGTATTGAACCGTATTGCACGCTTTTTCATTGGGATCTGCCGCAAGCGATGCAGGATCGTTTTGGAGGCTGGGAATCGCGCGAGACGTCAAAGGCGTTCGCCAACTACGCCGGGTACGTCGCCGGCAAACTATCGGATCGTGTGCATCATTTTTTCACGATGAATGAATTCTCTTCTTTCATCGATGACGGCTACGGGACTGGGGCATCCGCGCCGGGTTTGAAGCTGCCGCCGCTGCAATTGAATCAGGCGAAGCACAACGCGGTGTTGGCTCATGGCATGGCGGTTCGCGCGATCCGGGCCGCAGCCCGCCCCGGCACGAAAGTCGGGCTGGCAGAAAATGCACAGGCCGCGGTTCCGGTAATCGAATCGGAGCCGCATGTTACAGCGAGCGCAAAGGCGATGCGGGAGCTGAATGCACCGTATTTGACCGTCATTCTCGAAGGCAAATATCCGGATAGCTATCTGGCGGCCGCGGGCGCGAATGCACCCAAATACCCGGCCGAGGATTTACAGATTATCGGCACGCCGCTCGACTTCCTTGGAATCAACGTGTACACGCCAACTTACGTTCGCGCCGATGACTCGCCGCCTGGGTTTGCCGTCGTGGAGAATCCTACGTCATATCCGACGATGGCATCGAAGTGGCTGACGATCGGTCCGCAGGCGCTCTATTGGGCGCCTCGCCACGTCGCGGAGATTTGGAAAGTGAAGGACATCTACATTACCGAGAACGGGGCATCATCGGATGATCGCATCGCCCCCGACGGTCACATCTACGATACTGACCGCGTGATGTATCTGCGGAACTACCTGATCGCGCTGCAGCGGGCCGTTTCCGAGGGATTCCCCGTGCACGGCTACTTCTTGTGGAGCTTGATGGACAACTTCGAATGGGCGTCCGGTTACACGAAGCGATTCGGTATTTATTACGTGGACTACGAGACGCAGAAACGGATTCCGAAACTGAGCGCTTCGTTTTATCGAGACGTTATCGCCCGGAACGCTGTCGTTTAGCACATCGATGAGAACTCCTCGACCTCGGCGCGCGAGGGGGCGGCGATCTGCGTGCCAAGCCTGGTAACGGAGAGCGCGGATGCGAGCACGGCGGCCCGGCATGCGGCCGGAAGCTCGCGTCCTTCAGCCAGCGCCACCGCGATCGCGGCATTGAAGACATCACCGGCGGCGGTGGTGTCGACCGCGTTCACTGCTGGGGCCGGTATCAGCTCCGAGCCGCCCTGTTCCAGTAAGAGGCAGCCTTGGTCGCCAAGCTTCATAATGACGGTGGGGGCGCCCATCGATTGCAGCTTTTCGGCGACATCCTTCGCCTCTGCCGGGTTTAGCCGACCTGGACGAAGACCGGCGAGAATGGCAGCTTCCGTTTCATTGGGAGTGAGAATATCCACCAGCCCGAAGATTTCCGCCGGGAGGGGCTCGGGAGGCGCAGGCGCGGGGTCGAGGATCACTCGCGCGTTTCTCCGTTTCGCCTCGCGGGCCGCGACAAGAACCGTATCGATCGTGTTTTCGAGCTGCAGCAGGACTACCGCGGCGTTTTCGAGATACGCGGCATCGGCTTCGAGATCAGCAGGCGAGAAGTTCAGATTGGCGCCCGGCACGACTACGATGGAATTCTGGCCAGTTTCCGCGACAAAGATTAAAGCTGCGCCACTTGCGCCACCCGCGATTTTCAAGCCCGAGATGTCGCATCCGACCTCCGCAAGATTGTCGCGCATGCGGCGGCCGAACTCGTCATCGCCGATTCGCCCGAGCATCGCAACGCTGCCGCCGAGCTTCGCGGCCGCATATGCCTGGTTCGCGCCCTTTCCGCCGGGCTCAGTGAAATATTTGCTGCCGATGATGGTTTCGCCAGCGACTGGGATGCGCGGCGCAACAGCTACCACGTCCATGTTTAAGCTGCCGACCACGACGATTTTCCGCATGGTTTGCGTCTTTAGTGCCGAGCGGGCTGCGTCAACATCAGCGGATCATGCGCGTTGGGAGTGGGCGCGGTCATGAGCTTCACGAACATCTGGGCGAAGCGCGGCATATCGACGTCCATTTGGGCGTGAACGAGCCGCAACTCCAGCCCGGGTTTCACGTTCTCGGACCACGTGACGGTGTCGCCATAGCCTGCGCCGCGGTCCAGATCGACATCCATGTAGACCTGCTGTTCTCTGGTAATGAGGGCAGGATTGAGCCATGCGGCGGCTGCAAGCTCATCCCAAAGATAGCTTCGCGCGGGTTCGGCGTAGCGCGCCAGATACTGAGCAACCGGCGTTTGCACGCTTGCGATTTGGTTCAGCATTTCCTGGCTCAATTGCGTTTCGACCGAGACATCGACGGTGGTGCAGACGATTGAGGGCCACGGAGCGCGAAGCACGATGTGAGCCGCTTCCGGATCGAACCACAGGTTGAATTCGCGTCGTGGATTCGCGATGAACTCGGGATCGTTGGTGTGCGGATTGATGCTGCCGCCCATGAACACCAGACCGTTGCTCAATTCGGCGAATTGAGGATCGATGCTGAGAGCGAGCGCCAGATTCGTCATAGGGCCGCCTTCATACACCGTGACCTGATGCGGATGGCTGCGGATCATGCGAATGAGGAAATGCGCTGCGTCGTCGTCCAGCGGTTTGGTTTTCGGATTGCCTTCCCGGAGAGGCGGTATTTCGAACGGGTCGTGACGGCTCGGCGCGGCCGTCCATGCACCTTGGTAGGAAACTTTGCCATATTGCTGTTCCCACAATTGTGTTTCCCGGCGATTGCGGACCAGCGGGAAAGCGGCTCCGGGGACGACAGGGATATCGGACCGGCCGATCAACTCCAGAAGCCGCAACGTGTGAGCGACTTCTTCGTCGCGCCATGCGTCTCCAGTGACGATGGTGATACCGAGCGGCTCGACATTCGGAGATTGCAGCAGCACCAGGATCGACATCATGTCGGTTCCGCCTGGACCCGCTCCATCCTGATCAATCACGACGTAACGCTTGTTCTGCGCCAAAGCCGTTGCGGGCGCAAGCATCAAAGCCAAAATTGCGAGCCTGTTCTTGATTGCGATGTTCATCGTTGTTGTAATCTTCTCTCATGCAAAACAGGATGACGCTTCCGGGAATGTTGGCCGGGCTCATCAGCCTCTCGGCCATTAGCCTTTTCGCGCAGGCCACGGGAACGATTTTAGGCGACGTAAAGGACGCGACCGGCTCGGCAGTATCTGGCGCTGTGGTGACGATCACGGAGCAGAATACCGGGGCGTCGCGGGCGGTGAAGACGGAAGAATCGGGACGATACGCGGCCAATCTGATGCCGGTGGGCGTGTACACGATCCGAGTAGATTTCACCGGTTTTCAGCAGGCGGTTCAAAAAGACGTGAAGCTGGAAGTGCAAGCAACGCGCGAGGTGGATTTCACGATCGCACCGGCGACGCTGAAACAGGGGGTGACGGTATCGGCGACACCAGTGGAGGTGCAGAGCACGAACCCGGCGCTTGGCCAGGTGATCCATTCCGAGCAGGTTGCGGATCTGCCGTTGAACGGCCGCGATTTTGTGCAATTGGCACTGCTCACGCCCGGCACATCACAGGGCAATCAGCCGACGGACTTCTTCACAGGGGGTGTGGGCAGCGGAAGCGAAGTGTCGATACGCGGTTCTTACTCGCTTTCGGTCGGCGGCTCGCGGGAAAACCGTACGGATTGGCTTTTTGATGGAGTGGACAATAACGAGCTTACGGCCGGCGGAATCGCCGTGCTGCCATCGATTGACGCTCTTCAGGAATTTAAGGTGCTGACGTTCGACTATTCCGCCCAATACGGGACGCGCGCGGGTCCGACTGTGATTCTCACTTCCAAATCGGGAACGAACCAGTTCCATGGAACGGTATTCGAGTTTCTGCGGAACACGGCTTTGAACGCGCGCAGCTTCTTCTCGCCCACGAACCCGAAATACAACCAGAATCAGTTTGGCTTTTCGGTTGGGGGGCCGATCTGGAAGAATAAGACGTTCTTTTTCGCCGATTATCAAGGGACGCGCATTCGACAAGGGTTGCCGGCAGTGACTCAGGTACCGACGCTGCTGGAACGCGAAGGCAATTTTACGGAGTCGTTCCCGGGCGCGCCGGAAACGCCGATTTACGATCCGGCGACTACCGCGATCAATCCATTGACTGGCCAGTTAATGCGTTCGCCATTTCCGGGCAACATTATTCCGCCGAAGCGATTGAACGCGGTTGCAGTGAGACTGTTAAATCTATTCCCGTTGCCGAACGTGCCGGGCGTTCTTTCGGGCGATTACGTCGATGTTCCGGTGCGAACGCTGAATGACAATGAATTCGATGTGCGCCTCGATCACAGCTTTACCGAAAAGGACCGCGCTTTCGCCCGATTCAGCCGCGATCAGGCGAGCGAATTCATGCCTTCGGGCCTCCCCGATTTCGGTTCGACGCCGGGCGGCTATGGAAGCGTGCAGACGCTATCGGATCATGGCAGAAATCTTGCGCTTTCGGAAACACACATCTTCTCGGCGACGGCAGTGAATCAGCTCACTCTTGGGTACAACAGAATCTTCAACCATATAACTTCGTTCGGCGATGGAACGAACTGGTCGAATTTCTTCGGGATTCCGGGCGCAAACACGGGCTCAAATCTTAATTCCGGATTGGTGAATATCCAGTTCAGCAACGGGTTCTACGGGCTGGGCGATCGCGGCTTCTCTCCGTTTCAAGGCGGGTCGGAAGTGTACCAGATTTCGGACGATTTCGAATACGTGCATGGCGCGCACACGTTCTCGTTCGGGGGCGGGATTCGGATTATGCAGATGAACGTGTTGGGAGCGGCGTTTCCGATGGGTGAATTTTCCTTCGATAATCTCTTCACCGCGGGTTTTGCAGGCGGCTCTCTGAACCAGAGCACGGGCAATCCGATCGCGAGTTTTTTGCTGGGGCTTCCGGCGGCCGGAGAGCATGACGAGACGTTCTATGGAACGACCACCGGACGGCGCTGGAAGGAATTCCGGCCGTACGTCGAAGACAACTGGCGCGTCACGTCCAGCCTGACGTTAGAACTAGGCCTCGCATACAACCTGACGACGCCGATTACGGAAGCGCACAATCGCCAATCGAACTTCGATTTCGCGACCGGGCAACTGCTGGTTGCAGGCGTGGACACGGGTAGCTCCGCGGGCGTGCAGTTTTACAAGCTCGCGTTCGAGCCGCGGATCGGGTTCGCGTGGAGTCCGGGGGCCAGCAAGAAAACAGCGATTCGCGCCGGCTATTCGATTTTGCACGATGCCGGGTGGAATCTGGGATCGCGGGGGCTGCAGTTGAATCCTCCATTTCTAGGCACATATCTGTTTCAGAGCGATGATATTACGCCGGTGACAACGCTTGAGGCAGGCTTCCCACCTCAGCCGCCGCCGAGCACGACGAACCTGCCGGGGTCGGTATACAGCGAGCCTCACGATTTCCAGCCCGGCATTATCCACCAGTTCAATCTCAATGTTCAGCGGCAGATTCCCGGAAATATCGTGTTCACGGTAGGGATATGCGGGAACGCGCTCAAGCCATTTGCAAACCGTCGATTGGAATCTAGATACCGCGACGCCGGGGCCCGGGATTGACCCTCCGAACCGGCGACCCTATCCACAGTTGACATATATCAACGGGATTCTCAGCCGTGGACAGAGCCGGTACGATTCGCTGCAGATCAAGGCGGAAAAGCAAACCAGCCATGGGTTATATTTCCTGATCTCGTACACGTACAGCAAGGCTTTTGATAACGGGCTGTACGACGACCTGGGCTCGCTGGTGGGTGCTCCGTATTTTCCGCTGTATGTTCCCGGCAATCCCGATAAAGGCCTGTCGAATATCGATCAGACGCATAACTTTTGCCGCCAGTGTTGTGTATCAGCTTCCGTTTGGGACCGGGAGACGGTTTGGCGGAGACGCGCACGGGTGGGAGCAACAGGTGATTGGCGGCTGGCAACTCAACGTGATTTCGCACGTCGCAGGAGGATTTCCGCTAGGGATTTCGACCAGCGCGAACAACTCCGGGACGGCGATCACGAACCGGCCCGACAGGATCTGCAACGGACAGCTCAGCAACTGGAGCGTCAACGAATTTTTCGATACGAGCTGCTTCGTTAATCCGGCTCCGGGTGAGCTTGGCAACTCATCGCGGACACCGCTCTTTGGTCCGGGGTTCGTGAATTTCGATGGGTCATTGTTCAAGTCCTTTCCGCTAGGCTTCCGTGAGGGCGCATCGCTCGAATTCCGGACCGAGGTGTTCAACATCTTCAATCATCCGCAGTTTGCGGAGCCGGGAACAATACTGGGGGCGCCCGGATTCGGGCAAATTACGTCGACGGTGAACAACCCCCGGCTGATACAGTTCGCGCTGAAATTGATCTTTTAAGAGGCGGGCAAATCGGAGAACTGGGAGCATTGGATACGTGAGTGCCGTAGGCCTTCAGTCGGTCTTGACGCGCAGCCATACGATGGCGTATGGAACGGAATTGGTGAGAGGTGGCGGAGTGCGCTTTCGTCTGTGGGCGCCGGCGCACAAGCAAATCACTTTATTGCTCGATGGGCAAGCCGATGGGGTTGCCATGGCGGCAAGCGACGAGGGCTGGCACGAGCTGACCACGGCTCATGCGAAAACAGGTTCCCGCTACTATTTCGTGCTTCCGGATGGTGCTCGCGTTCCCGATCCGGCTTCTCGTTTCCAACCCGAAGACGTACATGGACCTAGTGAGGTCATCGACCCTGCGGCGTATGCATGGCGTGATGAAAAGTGGGCCGGGCGGCCCTGGAGAGAAGCGGTTATCTATGAGCTGCATGTAGGTGCGTTCACGCCGGAAGGAACGTTCAAAGCTGCGGCGCAGAAGTTAGATCATCTGGTCGCGTTGGGCATCACGGCAATCGAAATTATGCCGGTTGCTGATTTTCCGGGGCGCCACAACTGGGGATATGACGGGGTATTTCTGTACGCCCCGGATTCCCGTTACGGTCGACCGGAAGATCTGAAGGCTTTTATCGATGCAGCGCATGCGCGTGGGCTCATGGTCCTGCTGGACGTTGTGTATAACCATTTCGGCCCGGACGGAAATTACCTTTCTTCATATGCGCCCGCATTCTTTACAGACCGTCACCAAACACCATGGGGATCGGCGATTAACTATGACGGTCCGGATAGCGGTCCAGTGCGGGAGTTCGTGATTCACAATGCACTTTACTGGATTGAGGAATTCCATCTGGATGGATTACGTCTCGATGCAGTGCACGCCATCATCGATGAGAGCTCGAAACATGTTGTAAAAGAACTTGCCGAGCGAGTTCGTGCTCTGGCTGCAAACCGGTTTGTGCACTTAATCCTTGAGAACGAAGAGAACCAGGCAAGCATTCTCGAGCGCGACACAAAAGGACAACCGTATTGGTATAGGGCCCAGTGGAACGACGATGTACATCACGGTCTCCACTCGGTCGCTACAGGAGAAGGAACCGGCTATTACAAGGACTTTTGTGGCGACACCGAAAAACTGGCGCGGGCCCTGGCGGAAGGGTTCGGGTTTCAGGGCGAAGTCATGAGTTATCGCGGTAGAAGCCGCGGCGAACCCAGCGCACACCTGCCGCCCGACGCATTCATCGCATTCATCCAAAATCACGACCAAATTGGCAACCGGGCTTTCGGCGAACGAATCGGCAGAATCGCGGCACCTGAGGCAATGCGAGCGATCAGCGCCGTTTACCTGTTGCTTCCTCAGGTTCCGATGCTCTTTATGGGAGAAGAATGGGGAGCATCAGAGCCGTTCGCGTTCTTTTGTGATTTCGACGGTGAATTGGCTGAAACGGTGTGTCGAGGACGTCGCGCAGAGTTCGCGAAGTTTCCTGAGTTTCGTGACGCCGACTCACGTGAAAAGATTCCTGATCCTCAATCCGAAGACACTTTTGGGCTCGCCAAGCTGGCTTGGGATCGGATTACACAGCCAGTACACGCCGAGTGTCTCGAACGGTATCGAAGAATCTTGAAGGTCCGGCGCGAGGTCCTGGCGCCGGTGTTTGGCGAAATTTCGGGAAAAGCCGGTGACTACGAGACCGTTGCGGAAGGCGCAGTCGTGGTGCGCTGGCCAATGGGTGGAGCGCGCGAGCTCACGCTCTGTGCGAACCTGTCGGATCAGCGGGTGCGGGGATTTCCTGCTGGGACGGGAGCGGTTTTGTGGAAGGAAGGCGAGACTGAGCCGGACAGCGGGTTTGGACCCTGGGCGGTGCGTTGGTCGGTGGAAGCGTAAGGATTTGACAGTTCCTGGAAATCGGAACGCTTACAGTATCTTCTTGAACGCGCGCCCGATGCCCCGTCACGTTTTTGCCGGCTGCGGGACCACCTTTTCCGAACGAAGTCGCGGTGTCGGATGTTTTCTCTGTGCTGCCGTAAACGGGCCCGGCAGCTTTGCTCGCGTTATGGCTCCTCGGAGGGAAAGATAATTTTCGCTCTACGGGCTGATTTGTTCCAAGCAGTACACAGCTGATAGAAGCGGGCGCCGCGATCAGGTAGATTTCAGCGCTACCTGGTGGGAGCGGGATTGCTTTCTTTTAGCGGTTGTTGCTGCGAAGGCGGTTCGTGGGGAGCCACACAGCCGAGCAAAAGGCAGGTCTTGGTCCGTCCCGTCCTGCGGTCGAGCACGACCCACAACTGGTCTGATACCTTCATTATCGTGAACCGTTGAGTCTCGCAGTAGTCGTACACAGAAAAAAGCGTAACGCCCAGAGAAGCCACACCCAGCGACACCAGCGCAGTGAATACCGCGATTCTCGCTGCTGTCATCTCGTCTCCAAACCTCTACGCCCGATCACCATGCGCAAAGGTCTCTCAAATCTCTCATCTCCGTATCTCGCGATCCGGTAAACAGCGAACGCGCTGCAGTTCCCTGGGCTCCCAACGACGCTCTCCGGATCCGAGCGTAAGCACGTTTGATTGACGCGGCATTAATTAGCTAGCTGGCAGGGATAGGGACGTTCATCGCGGAGTTGACTATCTCGAGCGATCTATTGCGCTCATTCCAAGCTGAATCGCGGCCTTCTGTGCTTCCTCGAGGCTGGGTTCAACGATCTCAGAATCATAACCCTGCACATCCGTCCTGTCTCCGCGATGGGTAATGATATTGCAAGCGACCGTCCAGCCCGCCTGGTCTGCCAATTCACGACACATCGGCTCGATCTCGCGATCCTTGTAGTAGACAGGTTCTCTCATGCGTGACCCTTCTGCGGCAGGCAATAGCTCAGCAGCAAAGGAGCGGTGCCAATCACGCTTTTGGGACTGGACGGCATTCTTGGCCGCCAGTGGACACGCAAAACATTTCTTTCATGGAATGTTCAATACAAGTGTATCATCTCTGAACACCTTCCGAATCGGGAAAACGCCGACTGAGAGTCGCGAAGCTCAACATAATTTCATGCTTTTGAACGACGCGAGTACGTAGGCGAGAAGAAACTCTGACCTTGATATCTACAGGATCTTCTTGAACGCGCGCCCGATGCCCTTGCCGATTTTGCCGGTTCCTTTCGCGACGCCAACGGTCACGTTCTTGCCGGCTGCGGCACCGCCTCTGCCGAGGGAAGACGCAGCGTCAATGGGATGCAAGGTGGCGAGATTGGCGGCGGATTTGGCGGTCCCTTTGGCGAGATCGCCTGCGCCTCGCGCTGCGCCGCTGCCAATATCGCCTGCGCCGTTCCCGATCTGCCTGGCCGGTCCAGGCTTCGGCTTGTCCTTGTCCTTTTGATGCTGCTGAGATACGGTTTTCCGGCTGGTTTTCGTGTCCTGTTCTGTGCTCGATTGCGCCCCAGCGGACAGGGCGTACATCAAGCCTAGGAAAATGCAGCCGGTTCCTGTAATTTTTCTGGTCATCTTAATCGGAGACGTAATTCCTCGCTCTGGGGATTCATTGTGTTGACGTCTATTCGCGAAGCGCTACTAGCGCAAATGCCGGACCATTGGGGTGATCGGGCGTTTCAAAACTGATTCGAATCATGTTGAATCCGAACTGCCCGAGCGCTTCCGGAATGTCCTCGCGCAACATCCAATGCGAATAAGGCCGGGGACCCCCAATCCCGAAACTGCCGCCATACACATAACGGAATAACCGATGCTCGAAGCCGGAGTGCTCGCGCTGGATCACGCCGTCGAATCTCTCCTTTACGGCTTGATTCGGGGCGATCAGATCGCGGTCGTAGTAATGCGTCCATAAGAACAGCTTGTCCGTGATGCGGGCCAGGAGAGCGAGAAGCTCCACCGGATTCTCCATGTGGTACAAAACGCCGCTCGCGATCACGGCATCCACGCGGGGCGGCCCAGCTCGCAGGTACTCGACGAAGTCTCCGTGTAAAAAGCGCGTGTGCTCCATCCCGAGGATTTCTTTCGCGATCAAACATCGCAGGTAGGCGCGAGGGTGCGCCTCAATGGCGGTGACGGAACGAACTCCCGCTTGCTCGAGCATGTAGCTGTGACCGCCCTCTAGCGGTCCCAGTTCCAGAATGCTGTTGCCTTGTACGTTTCCGAACTGAGAAATGGCCCAGGCGATGCGCGGATCATCGAACATGTCAGTTTTGCCCGCCCGTAACGTCTCAAACGGCGGCGGAAATTGCGACCACCATTCCCCTTTGAAAATATCCAGCGCGTTTTGCGGGGATGGCGCAGATGTCGGGTAGCGCGCCGAGTTTAAGGGCGAATTAAAATGCCGGATCTGCCGTCGAAGACGCGAAAGAACCGGATAAAGTGGCCAGCGCAACGAGTATTAGAGCCTGAAAACACCGGAACTCAATCGCACCCCGATATTTCTCCTTTTGTTCGCCTATAATAATTTGTGTGCCGGCGTACGTCGAACTGCATGCGCGGTCCGCATTCTCGTTTCTGGAGGGCGCGTCCGTACCGGAAGATTTGGCTTCGCGATGCGCAGAGCTGGATCAAGGGGCGATGGCGATCACTGATGCACACGGCGTATATGGTTCGGCGCGCTTTCATTTGGCGGCGAAGCAACTCGGTATTCGTGCGCTGATCGGCGCGGAAGTCCTGGATGAGGAGGATTGCCGGCACACTCTGCTGTGCGAGACCAGAGCCGGGTATCAGAATCTGTGCCGACTGATCACTTGTACGAAGTTTCGTGACCTGAAATCCGGCAAGCCGGAGCATCCCATCGCGACGCAAGAAGAGTTCGAACGATATGCAGACGGTTTGGTGTGTCTGACGGGCGGCGATGAAGGGCCGCTAGCGCAAATATTTCGGCGCTCCAAAGGTCCGGCTGCCCGTATAGAAGCGGGTAAGCGCCTGGAGCGCCTAATGGAAACGTTTGGGCGGCAAAACGTGTTCCTCGAAGTGCAGCGGCACTTCCGGCGAGACCAGGAGATTCGAAATCAGGCAGTGGTTGAGCTTGCGCGCAGCATGAATCTACCGCTGCTTGCAACAAATGGCGTGAGCCACGCAACGAAAGACCGTCGTGGTTTGCAAGATGTTCTCACTTGCGTTCGGCACAAAACGACGATTCAGGAAGCCGGCAAGCTGCTCAATATCAACTCAGAGCGGCACATGAAAAGCTCGGCCGCGATGCAGGCGCTATTTGCGGATCTGCCCGATGCCTTCGCGAACACCAGCGAGTTGGCAAGCCGTTTGGATTTCACGCTTACGAACCTGGGCTATGAGTTCCCCCACTATCCCGTTCCGCAAGGCGATAGCGAGATGTCGTACTTGCGGCAGATTACGGAAGCGGGGGCTCGGCGGCGGTATCAACCTTATTACGAAAAAGCACAGCGGCAGGTGGAACGCGAATTGGCGCTGATTGAGAAGTTGCAGCTCGCGGGCTATTTCCTGATCGTTTGGGACATTGTAGATTTCTGCCGCAAGCAGAACATTCTGGTGCAGGGGCGCGGGTCGGCTGCAAATAGTGCGGTTTGTTATTCGCTCGGAATCACAGCAGTGGATCCGGTCGGCATGGACCTGCTGTTTGAACGCTTTCTTTCGGAAGAACGCGGCGAAATGCCGGATATCGATCTCGACTTGCCGAGCGGAGATCAACGCGAGCGGGCGATTCAGTACGTATATGAGCGCTATGGCCAGCTAGGCGCGGCCATGACGGCGAACGTCATTACGTACCGGGGCCGCTCGGCTGTGCGCGATGTGGGAAAGGCGCTCGGCTATGAAGAGCAACAGATTGCGCAGCTTGCAAGTCAAATCAATCCGTTCGAATGGAGAGATGCGAAAGATACGCTCGAACGGCGATTCTGTGAACAGGGCTTCGATCTGCGCGATCCGCGCACGCTGAAATTTTTCTCGTTGACTTCAGAAATTCTCGATTTGCCGCGCCATCTGGGCCAGCACTCGGGAGGCATGGTGATCTGCCAGGGCCAGCTCGACTCGATTGTGCCGCTTGAGCCCGCATCAATGCCGGGGCGCGTAGTCGTGCAATGGGACAAAGACGATTGTGCGGACCTCGGCATTGTGAAAGTGGATCTGCTCGGATTGGGCATGATGGCGGTTCTGGAAGAGACGATCCAGATCATTCACGATCGCTATACGGAGACGCGTGGATCTTGCGCACTTGCCGCAGGAAGATCCGGCTGTTTACGAATGTCTGCAGAAGGCGGACACGATCGGGCTGTTTCAGGTGGAAAGCCGGGCTCAGATGTCCTGCCTGCCACGCATGCAGCCGAAAACCTTCTACGACATCGTCGTGCAAGTAGCGATTATTCGCCCCGGGCCGATTGTGGGAGACATGCTGCATCCGTACTTGAGGCGGCGGCAAGGCCTGGAGGAAGCGGTTTGCCTGCATCCTTCACTCGAGCCGGTGTTACAGCGGACGCTGGGCGTTCCGTTGTTTCAGGAGCAACTGATCCGAATCGCAATGATTGCGGCGGGCTTTACGGGCGGGGAAGCGGAAGAGCTACGGCGCGCGTTTGGGTTCAAGCGATCCGAGCGGCGGATGCGCGACATCGAAGTGAAATTGCGTGATGGCATGGAGCGGAAAGGCATCACAGGCGCTGCGCAGGATCGGATTGTACAGGCGATTACTTCATTCGCGCTGTATGGTTTTCCGGAATCGCATGCGGCCAGTTTTGCGCTGATCGCTTACGCCAGCGCTTATTTGAAGTGCCATTATCTAGCAGCGTTTACCGCCGCCATGCTGAACAATCAGCCAATGGGATTCTATTCGCCTGCCACGCTTGTGAAAGACGCCCAGCGCCATGGCTTGAGGTTCCGGCCTGTCGATATTCTGCGCTCGGATTATTTCTGCACCGTTGAAGTGGAAGGCAAAGCGAAGTACTTGCGGCTGGGGTTGAAGTATGTTCGCGGGCTCAGCACGACGACCGCGCGCAAGATAGAGCAGCAACGCAAAATGAAGCCGTTCGCCTCCTTGCGCGATCTGGTTTGCCGCGTGCCGGAGCTGCAAAAGGACGAGATCGCGGCACTCTCGGAATTGGGTGCGTTGAACGCGCTTCCAAAAGAGAAGCCGGACCGCCATCGTCGCGGCGCGTTGTGGCAAGCGGAGCTGGCGCTTCAGCCGGTAGGGGATCTGCTCGAGCCCGCTGCGGATGACAACGTGCCTTCGCCGCTTCAGCCAATGACCCCGGGCCAGCGCACGTATGCGGATTTTGCAAACAGCGGTCTCAGTATCGGCAAGCACCCGATGGCCTATTACCGTGACCGAATGCGTGAAATGGGCGTGATGGATGCCGCGACGGCTAAAGCGCAGCGCGATGGATTGATTTTGACAGTGGCCGGATGCGTGATTACGCGGCAACGCCCGGGTACTGCAAAAGGGTTCGTATTTTTAAGCCTCGAAGATGAGACGGGAATTGTGAATATCATTGTCAAACCCGATCTCTTCGATCGCCGCCGCGAGGTCTGCACCACCGCGCCGTATGTCCTGATAAAAGGCGTATTGCAGAGCATCACCGGCGTGATTTCCCTGAAGGCCGCCGATATCGAAGAACTGAATTTTCGGGACGCGGCGATCCTGCGATCACACGATTTTCACTGAGTACACGACGATTCGCATCGTACGCTAGTAAGACCTGTTATGGATCGTCGCAAATTCCTTACCCGCACCGCCGCTGCCGGTGTTTTCGCGCGAATGGCCGGAGCGCGCCCGCAAGAGCCGCAACATCCGGAAAAGCCGAAGCCCCCTTTGAATCCCGCGGATCTACGGAAAGCTCCGGGATACCGGCCGGCCGATCTTCGAACTGGATGAGGTGACCGTCTCGGACCTTCAGCTCAGAATGAAGCAGGGCGCGCTGAACAGCGAGCGGATAACGCAGCTTTACTTGCAGCGCATCGACGAAATCGATCGCAGAGGGCCTTCGCTCAGCTCGGTCATTGAAATCAATCCGGATGCGCTCGCCATAGCCAGACAGATGGATGAGGAGCGCAAGGGCGGCCAAGTACGCGGTCCCTTGCATGGTGTCCCTGTTCTCATCAAAGACAACATCGACACCGGCGACAAAATGCAAACCACAGCCGGATCGCTCGCTCTGCTTGGGAAACCTGCGCCGCGCGACTCGTGGGTCGCCGAAAAATTGCGGGCTGCGGGCGCGGTCATTCTCGGCAAGACGAACCTGAGCGAGTGGGCGAATTTCCGATCCACGAAATCCACCAGCGGATGGAGCGGCCGGGGCGGTCAGACGAAGAACCCCTACGCGCTGGATCGCAATCCTTGCGGCTCGAGCTCCGGTTCCGGCGCGGCCGTTTCCGCAAGTCTGTGCGCTGTCGCCATAGGTACGGAGACGGACGGATCGGTTGTGTGTCCGTCATCGATGTGCGGCGTGGTCGGCATCAAACCGACTGTGGGGCTAATCAGCCGCGCGGGGATCGTTCCTATCTCGCACAGCCAGGATACGGCGGGACCGATGGCCCGCACGGTTCGCGATGCGGCGATCCTGCTAGGCGTGCTTACCGGCGTCGATTCGCGCGACAACGCGACCCAGGCGAGCACGGGCAAATCGTACACCGACTACACGCAATTCCTGAATCCTAATGGGCTGCGCGGCGCGCGAATCGGCATCGCTCGCCACTTTTTCAATATCAACCCCGCCGTAACCGCCGTGATGGAGGATTGCATTGCGTTGATGCGGCGCGGCGGAGCCGAAATTGTGGATCCGGTCGACTCCCCTGCATTCGACAAATGGCAAGAAACGGAGTTTACTGTTCTGCTGTATGAATTCAAGGCAGATTTGAACGCTTATCTCGCCGCGCGCGGCGGAGCCGTGACCTCGCTTGCCGATTGCATTGCATTTAACCGGGCGCACAGGGCCGAAGAGATGCCCTATTTTGAGCAGGAAATCATGGAAATGGCCCAGCAGAAGGGGCCACTGACGGACAAGGGCTACACGGACGCACTTGAGACGAATCATCGGCTCGCTCGCACGGAAGGAATCGACGCGATCATCGCAAAGTACAAAGTAGACGCGATTGTTGGGCCAACTGCGGGTCCGACGTGGCTGACCGATTGGGTCGCGGGCGATCACGCAGACAGCGGCTGTGCTTCGCCGGCCGCCGTTGCCGGTTATCCTCACATCACCGTGCCGGCAGGTTATCAATTTGGTTTGCCTTTGGGGATATCGTTCTTTGGGACCGCCTGGAGCGAACCGGTACTTTTGAAATTGGCTCACGGTTTCGAGCAGGCGCGGAATGCGCGCCATAAGCCGGAGTTTTTATCCACGGTCGACTTCTATCAAGGCGCGAATGCGAATGGCTGATGCGCACAGAATTCTGATTCTGGGCGGAGGGTTTGGCGGCCTATACGCGGCGCAGGCACTGAAGCATGCTCCTGCGGCGGTAACTCTCATTGACCGCCGAAACTTTCATCTATTTCAGCCGCTGCTGTACCAGGTAGCGACCGGGTCGCTGTCGCCCGGAGAAATTGCCGAGCCGTTGCGCGCGATTCTCGCGAAACAGAAAAATACGCGCGTCTTGCTGGAAGAAGCCGTCGATATCGACCCATCCGCCAAGCGAGTGTTTTTCAAAGAAGGCACGGCTCTGGAATATGACTCGCTGATTATCGCGACGGGATCGCAGAGTAACTATTTCGGGCACGATGCGTGGCGCGAATGGGCTCCCAGTTTGAAGAGCGTGGAAGAAGCCACCATGATTCGCCATAAAATTCTGGTGGCGTTTGAAGAAGCGGAGCGGCTGCATGATCCTGAGGAAAGAAAAGCGTGGCTGACGTTCGTGATCGTAGGGGCGGGCGCAACAGGAGTGGAGCTGGGCGGCGCACTGGGCGAGATCGCGCGCCACACGCTGAAGAACGAATTTCGATCCATTCGCCCGGAGGATGCTCGAATCTTTCTTCTCGACACTGCGCCGCGGGTGCTGAATGGATATCCGGAGGATCTGTCGCACAAAGCCGAGCATTCGCTGCTCCGCTTAGGCGTGCGGATGCGCGGCGGAGTCATGGTGACGGCCGTGGATCAAGACGGAGTGACGCTCCGGACAAGCGCCGGAGCGGAGCGGCTGCCTTCGAAGACAGTGATCTGGGCGGCGGGTGTTGCAGTTTCTGATTTCGGACGCCAATTGGTGAAGCGAACGAATGCTCCGACGGACAAGTCGGGACGTATTAAGGTTACGCCCGGACCTTACGATTCCGAATTACCCCGATATTTTTTTGGTCGGCGATCTCGCGTACATCGCCGGACCGCGACGGAAAACCTCTTCCGGGCGTGGCGCAGGTGGCGATGCAGGGCGGAGCGTACGCTGCGCGAACCATCGAAAAGCGCCTGAAAGGCGAGCGGGAGATCAAGCCCTTCCACTATTTCGATAAAGGTACGATCGCCGTCATTGGGCGCGATGCTGCCGTGGCGGACGTCTTTGGAATGCATTTGTCCGGATTTATCGCGTGGCTGGTTTGGTTATTCGTTCATCTCATGTACATTGTCGAGTTTCGAAGCCGCGTGCTTGTGTTCATCCAGTGGGGTTTCCAATATTTCACGTTTAGCCGGGGGGCGCGATTGATCACGGGCAAAGCTGCCGACGACTCAGTAGCCGGCACACCACAGTTGAAGAACACCGCCGGGGTGCCCTAAATGCACCTCGCCTGCTATTTCGCGAATTGAAAGCAACCGCAGCGAGACGCGGAGCTTCGCTGAAAACGGTCATCCGAACGGCAGTTGAACAGGAGATTCGAAAAGCGCAAAGCAAATCCGGCAGAAGGCTCAAATTCCCGCTGGTCCCTTCGCGTGAGCCCGCCAGCGTGAATCCGACGAATGCCGAAATCGACGATCTTTCTGCCTGATGTCAACGTCTGGCTGGCTCTGGCCTCACACCGCCATGTCCACGCGCTAACCTGCGGCGCCTGGCTAAATTCCATTCAGTCCGATGAGGTGGTCTTTTGCCGTGTCACTAAGATGGGGTTGTGGGCTGCTTACTCAGCGCGTGAAGCACTTCTGCTCACGTGAGAATGGCTATGACCCCTCAATAGGTGTCATTCGACTCGCAGCCCTCACGCCTCGTACTGCCATTTGCCGCCCACCATCGTCCGCTCTACGCGTATTTTCGTCAGTTCGGACGGATCGGTCTTGAAGGGATTCCGATCGAGCACCACCAGATCAGCGAGTCGCCCCGGCTGAACGGAGCCCTTTAACCCCTCCTCGAAGGCCGCGTAGGCGCCATTCACCGTTCCGCATCGGATCGCTTCTTCGAGTGTGATTCGTTGATTTCCGCCCCACACGTTCCCCTTCATATCCGTGCGCGTAAGCTGCGATTGCAGCCACATCATCGGATCCGAGGGGCTCGCCGTGTAGTCGGAGGAATCGGTAGGGCGCAGGCCCGCCTCGAGGAAACTGCGCATTGGGAACATGTGCCGCGTGCGCTCTTCACCGTAGAAATGCATGACGTCGCCATGGAAATAGACGTAGCAGGAAAACGGTACCGGAATGACACGTAGCGTGCGCATGCGCTCGATGGCGCCGTCAGTAGGCAGCGTGCAATGCTCGATACGAAACCGCGGGTCCTTCTTTGGCGTCTCGTTCTGGATTTGCTCGTACACTCCGACGATGCGGTCGATGGCCAAATCCCCATTTGCATGCGTTGCCAGTTGCCAGCCCGCCTGGTGCGCCTTGCGCCCCGTTTCATAAAGCTGTTCCCGGCTAGCGAGCTGCAACCCGATATAGCTGTTTGGGATGCCGATATACGGTTTCGAGAGCCATGCAGTTCGTTCCGAGATCGAGCCGTCTGCGTACTGCTTTACACCACCGATGCGCACCCATTCGTCACCGAAGCCGGTATGGATTCCGGCGCTCATAAAGCGGTCGAGAGACGCCGCTGATATGTGGCAGTACATACGCATCCGGAGTTCACCGGCATCGCGGGCGTCCTGATAACCCTGCACATCCTCCGGCGACGCGTCTGCATCGCACGCGGAAGTGACCCCTTTGCTGGTAAACATTTTCGAGATCAACGCCGCGCCTTGAGCGTACTCTTGCCGGGTAACGTTCCGCGGAATCCGGCGCAAGAAGAGCTGCAGCGCGGCGTCCGCCACAAAGCCGGTGAGCTGCCCCCCTGAATCGCGCTCGAATCGGCCGCCCGCCGGATCTGGCGTTTGGTCCGTAACACCGGCGACCTGTAGCGCCATCGAGTTCACAAAACCGGTGTGGCCGCCGCGGTGCTGTACGAGCACCGGGTGATCACGCACCGCTGCATCGAGATCATGCCGATTGATCGGACGCGGCGTTTTCCCGTCGTCGTAGAGAAATCCCAAGACCCATTCGCCCGGCGGCGTCTGCAATCCGCGCTCGTGCAGTGCGGCCTGGATCTTTTCGATCGAATCCTTGTCGCAGGCGACCTTGCGGAGATGCTCGATGCCTGACTCTACAGGATGGGCGTGTGCGTCGTTGAATCCGGGCAGCACGGCTTTACCGCCAAGATCGATCTTGCGGGTGCGCGCGGTAGCCAATCCCAGGACATCGTCGCTCGAGCCCACGGCAAAAAATCGCCCGTCGCGAATCGCCGCGGCTTGGGCTCGTGGCTGCGCTTGGTTCACCGTCCAGATGTCGCCGTTGTACAAGACGATTCCCGGCTCTTCCGTAGGCACGAGCGGCAGCATCACCATGCTGCCGATGCCTTGCACGAAATTCCGGCGAGAAAGTCGTTCCGTCACTGCTGGCCCTCCGTTGCAGACGATTGCGGTTCCTTCTTGGGCTCGGGCTTACCGGCATCCAGATGGTTCCAGTTCAATATGGCATTGAACCCCAGGAAATATGTACCTTGTGTCTGCCAACGCCAGAATGGACGGAGAGCAAACATGACAATGTGGCCCTTGCCTACGGGAGCATCGACAGCCAATGCCTTGTTCGCTAAGCTCTCGCCGCCCGCCAGCATCCCCGAAAGCAGCATATCTTCCGCCTTCGCGGGAAATTTCATGATTACGCGCGGATGCGCTTGCTCCGTGCTGATCCCGAAAGCACGCATCATCTGGCGCATCGCTTCCGCCTCATCGATGTGAGCGCCCGGCTGAAGCTGCGGTGTCGTATCGCCTTCATCCTTCTGCCACGGCGAAATGTGGACCGGGTTCACATTGGGCGTCACGTTTTGACCAAAGCTTGCACCGCTTTGGCCGCCGCCGCCGAATCCGAACGCAGCCAAACCACGTCCCACAGAGAATACCGGCTCCTGGTTGAAGTAAATGGGCAAATCGTTTCCGTCGTAGCCGTACGCGATCGGGCTTTTGCGATCTGCGAAGACGCCGCGCAGAATCGTTCCCCGCGCCGCCAGTTGCTCGGGACGGTCCACGCTTACTCCGGAAGCGATTCCGTAATCCACCATCAATGCGGCGGTCGAGCCTTCTGTGATCAGCGTGCCGCCTTCCTCGACGAATTTCGCCAATTCGCCCAAACCTTCCAATCCCATGCCGCCGCGAATGTCGTCGGTTTGGTCAAGCACGCCAAGATTCGGCGTCAGATCGGTCTTCTTATACGGAATCGGATCTTTACCCGTTTTCGGAATGCCGTTCACCTCCGACTGGGGTGTGCCGCCAACGTGCGGAAAAATGATCACGTCGTACTTGGCGCGCAAGTTCCCTTCGCGCAGCTTCTGATCGGCGAAGTAGGTGTACGGCACGCTGTAGTAGTCGAGTGCGGCCCGAACCCACCCCTCATCTTGCGTGCGCGACCAGGAGTGTACATATCCGATACGCGGGACCTCGAGCTCATGCGTCTTCACAGTGGGCGCCGAAGAAACAGCCCAGGCGGTGAGCCCGAGCTCTTCAATCGAAGGCTGCAGCTTGGCGCGATCGGCATTCGGGATGATGAATGCGCCAGCGCGGAGTTTGTGAGCGTTCAGCTCGAAATCGTCTTCAGCCGCCAGCATTTTGACACCGGCATTACGGAAGCGAAAGGCCATCAGCGCATTGTCGGTCGTGTGATCGACCACCAGCGTGTCGCCCGTTCCTTCAATATTCCCGGGCGCTTTGGCGTCGCTGCTCAGCAGTGTCATGGGCTGCGCCAAAATCGACTTGTCACCTATCGGTAACAACGTCACATTGCGCATAAACTGCATTGTCCAGCCCGTGTCGTCGTAAGGCCGCGGATTGGCCACGGGGTAGTTCTGAATGCCGAAATACATGTCGGCGAGCTCGCGATACGGTTGATCGGCACGAATGATGTAGTCGCCCGCAGCCACTTCCACACTGCCCGCCTTGAACGCGGAACTGGCTCTGCTTACTTCGAGACCTTGATGCCGCACTGCATTCACCATGTCTGCAGCATCCACTTTGCGGCGCTGTCGGGCTGGAATCACCCACGCATACACCGGGCCATTCCTCCCTTTTTCTACCGAGCGCTTATTCTTCATCCAATAGTTTTCGAGGTACAGTTCCCGGTTCTTTCCGACTTGGTTTAGCGCGATGAGTAACGCGGATTCCTGAATGTTCGTGTTATTGCGCGGCCCCCACGCGATGTGTGGCAGTGGAGGATTTGGACGGTACCATTCACGGCTGGTCGTGCCCGGCGGCAGCATCAAATTCTTGTTGATATCGGGACCGTAGCTCTGAACTTCGTAGAACCGTCCAAACGCGTTGTGCGTGACCGCGATCCAAAACAGGTAGTTCGGCACCCATCCGTCATAAAACCCGTACGTCCACACGCCCGGAACGCCGCGCTTGGCCATCTCCATGACTTCGGTCTCGGCCAGCAGCCACCATTCGTTCACTTGGATCGGATCGAGCGAAAAATTGTACGGCCCGGTGCCCGTAGAGACGTACAGGTACGACACCGATTCGTGCAGATCGTGAAGGATGGTCGGATGCCACTCGACGAAACTGCGTGTGATGTTCTGTGTGAGCTTCAGGTATTGGCCCATGCCGTCGCGATTGTTATCGTGCTGGACATACTTGCCCCAATACATTAACGGCGGTTTCTGTTTCCCGGTCTTCTTGCCGTAATAGTAGGTATCAACTTCTTTTTCCCGCCCATCCACTTCTACAACCGGCGTGATGAACACGACCGTGTTGTTGCGAATCGTTCGAATAAACGGACTCTCTTCGACGATCAGGCGATAAGCGAGTTCAATCAACATCTCAGGACCGCCGGTCTCGGGTGAATGAATCCCGCTCGTCAGCCAATAGATCGGTTTTGCCGTTTTCATGATGTTGCGAGCCTGCTCTTCCGTCGTCTTCCGCGGATCGCCGAGCGAAGCCAGCATGTCCTTGTTCTGATCGAGCTGCTTGATTGTCCGCTCATCTGAGATTGCGAGGATTACCATGTCCCGGCCTTCTTCGGTCTGGCCGATTTTCCAAAAGCGCGCTCGCGGTGAAGCCTTGGCTAGCGCCTCGAAATATCGATGAATATCCTTTGCGTACGTGAGTTCGCCTGGCGTGCCCGGAATGCGGCCAAAAAACTTAAGTGGCGTGGGCACCGTGCTCGACGCAGGCAAGTGATCGACTAACTCCGTAGTGACGCGTGGGTCTTGAAGATACTGGTTGATCAGCTTCGTGTAGTCTTGGTCGATTTTTTGGGGAGCTTGCGCCAGAACTGCCGTCACGGACAGCGCAAACGCACAGGTACGAAACGCGCAATGTAAGAATGCGGGCATGGCTACAGATTATATAGGTAGCACTCGAGCCGGCGAGGCAAATCAATTCTGAAACGCGCCTAACACCTATGGATGGCGATGCAGTACGTGGGTTGCGATGTCAGGCCAGAACTCGCGGAAAACGTTGGTGAGCGCATCGCGCATGAGCGCGTATCCCCATTTGGTCGCGAGCTCGCTGGCGCTGCGATCGGCACTGGGATAGTAGGTCGCTGATACTCCTTGCGCGATGGCGCGCCCTAGCAATTCCGAAGCGTTGAAGCTGTTGTGGCCGTGATAATTCGGCGTGATCAGGATACGGCTCGCTGCATAGAGAGCGCGCTTACCGATGCTGCCCTTTCCCATGGCATAGTAACGCTCATCCTGGCGAAAGACAGTCGGCAACGCGAAGATCACCAGATAATTTCCATCCGTCTTATCAACGAAGCCACGCCAGTAATAAGCCCAGTAACCGGATACGCCATCGCCCAGCTCCTTGTGGGCGCCTTGGGCATCGGCGATGCCCGATGTGATAGCGACGAAGATGAAAGCTGAATAGTCGAAGCTGTTCTGTGTCGCGATTTTAAAGGCTTCTTTCAGCGTTGGAGGAGGTGGAATGGCTCCGGCACTGACGGCGCGGTAATTCGGCATGATGCCGAGAATGCGCTTCGGCTGCCGCTTTGATTCCGGAACGGCTTCTTCACCTGCTTTGGTTTGGTCCTGCGACGTTTTGTCAGTACCTGATCGAGTGACAGCATCAGGCGGTTGCTGCTGTTCCGTTGCCGGTGAATTTGACTGGTCAGCGATAAATGGGGCGACTAGGTGAACCGCGGCGAACGCGTTTGACCCAGGGTCACTTTGCTGGCCGAAGAGAGTGGCTGCAAGCGTCAAAAGCGCCAGCGAGCGCAGGAGACGTACACAAACCGGACCGAAAGTGTTCTTTGCGCCTGCCATTTTTTCCGCCTTCAACGCGCGGGACGCGAAGAAAACTCCAGCCCAAACACCATCCTCGCACAGCGAGGTCGCTCGGCTTCTTTGAGCGTCAAAAAGGTCTTATTCGTAGCGAACAGCCACCATGGGATCGACACGCGATGCTCGCCGGACCGGAATGGCGCTGGCCAGTAGAGCAACGATTCCGAAGACCAGCACGACCAGCACAAACGTCAGCGGGTCAGTAGGCGGCACGCGAGCGAGCAGCGCCCCTGTGAGCCGGCCAGCGGCTATTGCGCCTATGATTCCCAGCACTAAGCCGGCGCCAACGAATATCATCGATCGCCCGAGAACGAGTCCGATGACATCACGCCTCGCCGCTCCCAACGCCATCCGGATGCCGATCTCACGCGTTCGCCGCGTGACACTGAAATGAAGAACTCCATAAATGCCGACGGTGGCGAGCAACAAAGCGGGCAGTGGCAACTGTTCGCTTTCGGGAACGCGCAAACCCGAATTCGGGCGTAGGGCCTGGGTGTGCGTTCGGTTACGTAAGTGCTACGTTAAGGTTCGGCCATGGAGCTGTTGATCTCTGATCCGAAAGGCGCGTCGAAGACCGTTGTCCTGCGGGACCCTGCATTCTCCCTGGGCCGCTCACCGGACAACAATCTGGCATATCCCGAGGATCCCTGGCTCTCCCGCAATCATCTGTGCTTTGAACAGAAGGAAAAGGAGTGGTTCGTAAGGGACTGCGCCAGCCGTAACGGCACCGTCGTCAATTCGGCGACGCTCAAAGAAGAACCGCACAAGCTGAGACCGGGTGATCGAATCTATGCCGGGCATTTGACGATTGAAGTCCGCGAAGAGGGAAGAGAAACCTTCGAAGGACATTATTTCTTTCGTACCCACGGACGAAAGGTCGACCCACGAAGCCACCATTGTCACCAGCCTCGACAAGGTCCTGAAAAAAACGGGCGGTCCTGGCCAGAAGGAGAAGGATTCCAGTCTCAGCACCGGGCGAGCGGTAACGGCTCTGATCCGCGCCGGGCAGGAGCTCGCCGGACACCGGCCGCTCGAGGAAGTTTTCGTTGTAATTCTGGACCAGGCACTCGATGCTGTCGAGGCGAAGCGCGGAGTGATTCTTACCCTTGAAAATGACGATCTCGTCGTTCGTGCAAGTAAAGGCGAGAGCTTCACGGTCAGTACGGGTGTTCGCGACCGGGTACTGAAGGATCGCTGCTCCGTAATGGTGAGTGATGCGCAGATCGACGCGGAGTTAGCCGGGCACCACAGCATCGTCGCTCAGCGAGTTCGAAGCATTATGGCGGTGCCGCTTCAAACCGGGAACCGGGTGATTGGTTTGGTTTACGTTGACAATGGCGCGTTTGTGCGGCCATTTTCGCAGGAAGATCTTGACCTGCTCACCGTAATGGCGAACGTTGCGGCGATTCGCATTGAACACGCCCGTCTGGCCGAGGTCGAGCAGGCGGAAAAGCTGATGGCGCTCGAACTCGCTCAGGCAAGTGAGATCCAGCATAGCCTTCTACCGACCGAGGCGCCTTCGTACGCGGGATATGATCTTGCAGGTTACAATCTGCCGTGCCTGACGGTGGGCGGGGACTACTACGATTTTCTTCCGTATGGTGACGGCAGATTAGGGCTGGTGGTGGGCGATGTCTCCGGGAAAGGCCTGCCGGCGGCGCTCATGATGTCCAGTTTGCAGGCGCGCGTCCAGATGCTGTCCGAGACCCGCCCGGACCCCGCATCGGCGCTCGTCATTTTGAATCGCAATCTCGCAGCGCGCTGCCCGGTGGGCAAGTTCATTACCTTTTTCTATGGGCTTCTCGATACGGCAACGGGGCGCTTGCAGTACAGCAACGCGGGGCACAATTATCCATTGTTGATTCACGCGAGCGGCGAGGTGGAGCAACTATCGGAAAGCTCGATGGTGATGGGCATCTTCCCTTCGGTGCCATACGCGACGCGGGAAGTCCAGCTCGACCGGGGAGACATGCTGGCTTTGTTCAGCGATGGGGTTACGGAAGCGCGTTCGACCGGCACGGACGAAGAGTTTGGAGACGATCGGTTGGGCGGGTTTTTAAAAGCGCGCCAGAACGAGCCGTGCGCGGAAATCGTCAAGGACTTAGTGACCCACGTGAGGGCGTGGGGAGGTCAATCCTCGTTTGCGGACGACTTCACGGTTGTGCTCGTCCGGCGCGAATAGCGTCGGCGAGGTGTCACTGCGTCCGGCGCGAATAGCGTCGGCGAGGTGTCAGTGCGTCCGGCGCGATTAGCGCGGCTCACGAGGCGGGTCAGTGCGCGACGGCTCGATGTTTTTGCACGCGATGAACGCGATGGGACGACCGATGTACATTCGCGCGTTTTGCCCTATGCTTCGGGCGTAGCAGGAATGACGCGTGAGCGTCCGTACGCGCCGGTAACGCAGCCGGAATAAGAAGCGCGGCTGCCAGGGTCAGAATGCAAATCTTCATTTCGGGCTCTCATCCATGTAGTGTTTCAGAGCGCAAAAGCTCTCTCGGCATCAGTACCGGTAGTGTTCGGACTTATATGGTCCTTCGATCGGGACGCCAAGGTACTCCGCCTGTTTCGGACTAAGCGCCGTCAATTTCACCCCAATTTTTTCCAGGTGAAGCCGGGCCACCTCTTCGTCCAATTTCTTGGGCAAAGTATAGACGCCAATTTTGTATGTATCGCGATTTTTCCAAAGATCGATCTGCGCGAGTGTCTGGTTCGAGAAGCTGTTACTCATCACGAAACTCGGGTGGCCGGTTGCGCAGCCCAGGTTCACAAGGCGTCCTTCGGCCAGCATGAAGATGCTGTGGCCATCGGGGAACGTGTACATATCCACCTGGGGCTTGATGTTCGTTCGCTTGACGCCTTGGGCGGAATTGAGCCGGTCCACCTGAACTTCGTTATCGAAGTGCCCGATATTGCACACGATCGCCTGGTCCTTCATATACTGCATGTGTTCGAGCGTGATGACGTCCAGGCTGCCGGTGCACGTGACGTAAATGTCGCCACGGCCCAGCGTGTCCTCGACGGTTGTCACCTCGAATCCTTCCATAGCGGCTTGCAGCGCGTTAATGGGATCGATCTCGGTGACCACGATGCGAGCACCCATTCCTCGCAGGGAATGGGCTGATCCTTTACCCACATCGCCATATCCGCAGATCACGGCGACCTTGCCCGCCATCATGACGTCCGTCGCACGCTTAATGCCGTCAGCCAGCGATTCGCGGCAGCCATAAAGGTTGTCGAACTTCGATTTCGTCACCGAATCGTTGACGTTGATCGCCGGAACCAAAAGCTTGCCCGCTTCCTGCATTCTGTAGAGCCGCTTGACTCCGGTGGTCGTCTCTTCCGAAACCCCGCGCCATTCCTTGGCAATGTTGTGCCATCGCTTCGGATCTTCGGCGTGGACTCGCTTGAGCAGAGCCTTAATAACTTTCTCCTCCTGACCAGAGGATTCGGTGTTCACCCAGCCGCTGCCTTCTTCGAGTTCATAGCCCTTGTGGATCAGCAGCGTCACGTCACCGCCGTCATCCACCACAAGTTGCGGACCCTTGCCGCCCGGGTGACTTAAGGCCTGATAGGTACACCACCAATATTCTTCGAGCGTTTCACCTTTCCAGGCGAAGACCGGCACGCCGGCAGCCGCAATGGCAGCAGCTGCGTGGTCCTGGGTGGAGAAGATGTTGCAGCTTGCCCATCGAACGTCGGCGCCGAGATCCACTAGGGTCTCGATCAGAACAGCGGTTTGGATCGTCATGTGCAGCGATCCCGTAATACGCACTCCGTCGAGCGGCTTTTGTCGCGCATACTTCCGGCGAATCGCCATCAAGCCGGGCATCTCGTGCTCGGCTATCGAGATCTCCTTGCGCCCCCATTCGGCCAAGCCCAGGTCGGCGACCTTGTATTCCGTTGCACTGCGATCAATCGTTAGAGAAGCCATGTTTCTCCTTCATGATACCGGCGTCAATGCTTGAAGCGGGCGAGGCGCGACATGGACGTTCTCCGCAGCAGCATAGCCGAGCGCGATCACGCTGACGAACATCATAAGAACCTCACTATCTCCGAGGTTGTGCTCGAAAAATCCGCCGACTAGGACACCGATAATCACCGCAATTGTTCCGTGAAGGAGAAAGAGCTGTTGCGAAGGTGTTCGTCCGAAAACCCGGATCGCCCGGCTGACGTCGTAAACCGTCAGGCCGATGATCCACAGAATCAGCAGCAATCCTGGAATGCCGCGTTCGGCCGCATACTGCAGGTAGATATTGTGCAGGTGCCCGTAGTAGCCCACCGGCAAAGGCCGCCGGATATCGCTGGGCACATAGGAGTCGAACTGGCGTCGAATCTGCTCCGGCCCAAGGCCGAATAAAGGATGCGCCTTAATCATCTGGATGCCGGTCCAGAACGTCACAACCCGGAAGCGATTCGAATCAACGTCGGCCTGGGGATCGACGAGCGAAGCCAGCCTTCTTCGCGTGCCCGAAGGCGCGATCAGCAAGAGAACCAGTGCTATGACCGGAACAGCCGCAACCATTTTCCGTCGCCAGAACCAGACGAGGTAGAGCACGGATGGAATGGTTGCGATCCAGATGCTCCGCGTCCAACCGAGCAAAATTGCCGCTGAAAAAATCGCGAGGCTCGAATATGCCCAGCCGGGCATTCGACGGTTTGAGAAGAACCATTGCGCCAACAGCAGAGATAACACCGCGAGCTGCAAGGCTCCAAAGGTCATCCAGTGGCCTTCGAAGCCAGTGATACGCCTCCTTAGGTAAGCAATGTAAAAACCCTCCGGCGCGAGCTTATCGTGTTCATATTTCGTGACAAACTGAACGAGTCCCCACAACCCGGAGGCTGTCGCAGTGGCCGTCCACGCCGCCATAACGTAGAAAACGTTTGCAAATTGCCGAACAAACACGCCGTAAAGCAAAGGGATGAAGAGGAAATCAAAAAACTTACGGATCTGCGCGCGGCCGCCCCATGGATCCGGCGATAATACGTCGGCAAGCGCCGTCCACAGGAAGAAACACACAAGGGGAATCCAGATCCGGGGGAAGTCGAGCTTTTGGCGAAAGATCAGTAGCAGCAGGATGCCGAGACCTAGAAATATCTGGCTCGCGGCAATGGAGACGTGAATCAGCCCCGCCGCGGCGATTGCCACGATCATCAGGATGCGATCCTGTTTCTCCTCGGCGAGCCGCATGAACGCACCAGTATGACAGTATGAAAGGCGAAACAACGCTATGCACGTGTACCTGCTGAGGCATGGGATCGCGGAGGACGACCGCCCTGGTTTGGCCGATGCCGACCGCGCGCTTACGACGGAAGGACGGCGGAAATTGCGTCAGGTTCTGCAGACTGCATCGCGAGCGGAAGTACAGCCCAGCCTGATCCTGACGAGTCCGCTGAAGCGCGCCATTCAAACCGCCGAAATCGCTCGAGACGTGCTGAAGCACAAGAATGACCTCGTTCGGAGTAACGCTCTCGTGCCGGATGGGAGCCCGAAGCAAGCGTGGGAGGAGGTGCGTGCGCACCGTGACGAAACGTCCATCATGCTTGTCGGACATAATCCGCTGTTCGCGAGTCTCGCGGGCTTCCTGCTGGGTGACGAGTCGCTGCGAATCGACTTGAAGAAAGGCTCGATTTTGTGCGTGGATTGTGAAAACTTTCCCCCCGAACCAAGAGGCACACTGCGCTGGTATCTGATTCCCAAGCTCGCTGGGGGAAACGGGTGAGCGCGTCTATGATGTAGATGGGTCTGTTTGATGGTGCATCTCGATGCGGGCGATTTTTTCGGTCGAATGCGCGCGACTCTGCGGTGTGTTCTGCCGATAGCCTGCGCGATGGCGACCGGTTACGCGCAAGCGCCCTCGCAGAGCGTGCCGCCCCCGACCCCCGGCGCGATTGAGTTCCAATCGCGTGGGCTCGATTACGAAGCTCTTACAAAAAGCGGCATCACCGTGATGTTTGCGCCGTTGCCGCCCCATGTGAAGGACTTTAATATCGTCCAAATTACGGTGACAAATGGCTCGCTAGTGTCGTGGACCGTTAAACCCGCCGACTTTTCGTTCGTTCGCCAAGATGGCACCGTGCTTTTCGCAGTCCCGGCCGATGATGTTGTCGACTCGCTACTTGAGAAAGCGAGCCGTAGTGATGTCATTAAGCTTCAGCTTCTGTATGAATCGAGCATCTACGCGCTTGCCAACTATCGCCCCACCAACGGATATGAGCGGCGGAGAGAAGCGGCGATGGCTCAGTTCGTGAACCCGCGGTTTAAGGCGGCAGCGGCTGCATCCGCCATCACTCTTATTCCCACCAAACTCAAATCCGGCGATAGCACGGATGGCGCCGTTTTCTTTGAAAATCGGTCGAAAGAGAAGGCCCTCGGCCCAGGCCGTTTAGTCGCGCACACCTGCGGAGAGACGTTCGTCTTCGAAGCATATCCCGATGTGAAGAGCCATTAGTGTCCGCTTCGCGCTCTGATTCCGTTTCGCTCGCAGGTTTTATCGATCTTCATGCGCATACGAACGAATCGGACGGCACGCTGCCCCCTGAAGAACTGATTGCGCTCGCGGCCGCCAGTAAGCTGGATGCGCTTGCGATTACAGATCACGACACCATTGAGGGCTACTCGAAAGCGCGGGTCTGCGCTCGCGACGCCGGCGTTGATCTGATCTGCGGGATTGAGCTGAACTCGCGATTGTACTTTCCGCCGGGAGACGATTACCGCTCGGTGCATTTGCTGGGATATTTCCCCAACGATGCGCCCTCCGCAGCTTTTACCGAGCGGCTTCACAGAGCGCACGAAGATCGCCGTATTCGCAATGGCAAATTGATCGAGGTATTGCGGAAACTGGGGCTCGAGATCACGCTTCAAGAGGTGGAGGCGCGGGGCAGGAGTCTCACAGGACGCCCGCATTTTGCTCGCGTGTTGGTGGAAAAGGGATACGCCTCGAGCTTCGAAGACGCGTTCACGAGATACATAGGCGAAAGCGCTCCGAGCTTTGTGGAACGGCAGAGCCAGACTACCGAAGAAGCGATTCAGACGATCCGGGAAGGCGGGGGAATCCCTTCCCTTGCACACCCTGTTCGGCTTTCGCTTCCGCGAGAAGCCGAGCGCGCCGTGATCATCCGGCTGAAAGATGCCGGTCTGATGGCGCTGGAAGCGTGGCACTCGGAGCACAGCCCTGAGCTGCAGGCACATTACAAATCGCTCGCAAAAGACCTCGAGCTGCTGGTGACCGGGGGCTCCGATTTCCACGGGGGGCCGAAGCCCGGTGTGAAACTGGGGACGGGTCTGAAAGACAATATTCGCGTGCCTCGCAGTGTTCTTGAAAACATGCGCCAGCTTCGGTCCACCCCGTCGTAAGGGTGGATAACTGACGCGCCTCAGCGCAAGTTTTCAGGTGGAATCCTGTCAATCAGCTCGCGTATGGCACCGACCATACCCTTGACTTAGTGGCGCCTGGCCGTCTCATGCCTCGTACAATGAGGGCTTGTCTACAGTTCTCCCGCGGCTTCGCCTGAATCTCGATTTCATGCCTTCTCCGGATCCTTCGCGGCCCGGCTTGTATATTCGCGACCCCTACCGATACTCCAGCTCGACGCTACTCGTTCCTCCCATCCTGGTCCAGGTCTTGGAGTGCTTCGATGGCGAGCAGTCCACGCTTGATTTGCGGTCGGAGCTTGTTCGGCTGACGGGCGAGATTCAGGTGGGTAGTTTGGAGCAGCATCTGTTTGATTCGCTGAACGAGGCTGGGTTTTTGGAGAATGACACCTACCGTGAGATGAAAGCGGCGCGGGAAGCCGAATTTGCGCGTGAGGTTGCTCGAGAAGCGATGTTCGCCGGTTCCGCGTATCCGGACCAGGCTTCAATATTGTCCGAATTGCTGAGCGCACGCATCGGACCGGCACAAAGCACACCCGGCATTGTGGGAATTGCCGCTCCGCATGCAAGTCCCGACGGGGGTTGGCAGAGTTACCGCGCCGCGTACCAGTCACTTCCTCCCGCGGAAGGCGATGGTGAGCGCACCTTCGTGATTATCGGGACATCTCATTACGGTGCGCCAGACCGTTTTGGCCTTACACGCAAGCGCTTCATCACGCCGTTCGGACAAACGCGTACGAATATCCCGCTAGTGGATGAACTGGAACGCGCGGCGGGTGATGCCATTCGAATGGAGGATTACTGCCACGCGGTGGAACACTCCATTGAGTTCCAGGCAGTCTTCCTGCAGCACCTTTATGGTCCCGAAGTACGGATTCTTCCCATTCTCTGCGGCCCTTTCGTCAAAAGCATTTACGAAGGAGGATTGCCCGAGCACAATGATTCCATTGCGCGATTTTTCGACGCACTGGCCAATATCGCTGGACGAGAAGGTTCGCGGTTGTTCTGGATTCTCGGTGTGGACATGGCTCACATCGGACGACGGTATGGCGATTCGCTTGGCGCACAGGCGAACGCCGGAGAAATGCTTGCGATCGAGCAGCGCGACCGCGCGCGCGTCGCTCATATTATTGCTGGCGATCCTGGCGGTTATTGGTCCTTAGTGCAGGACGGACATGACGATTTGAGATGGTGCGGAGCATCGCCCCTGTACACATTCCTGAAAGTCATGCCGGGCGTGCGCGGCCAATTGATGAATTATCAGCAGTGGCAGATTGATCCGCAGAGCGTCGTCACGTTCGGCGCTATGCGTTTCAGTATGTAAGACGAGGGCTATTGTTGCGGGCCGCCCGCCGTCCAGTAACCAGGACGGGGGTCCACGTTTAATCCCGCCCTATTGACCACGACTTTAATGGTGTGGAAGCCTGGCTCGGAACCGTTCGTCGGGGTATACGTCAGAACGTATTGGCTGTTTAAGTCCTTGCCAATGTCCGTAATGGCGCGCGCGAGTCCTTTTTCATTATCAAAGCTGTAGACCCTGCCGCCGGTAAAGGTAGCGAATGCCTCAGCCGGAGTCTTCTTGAACAGGTCGCGCATCGTTCGGCCAGCCAGCGGCAGAATATTCAGGAAATTACCGTTTTCCTGCTGGATCACGCTCGTTTCGCTGTAGGCGCCATTGCCGCGGAGATTCGGCAGCGCTTCCGGGGGAACGCCACCATTTTGCCGGCCGGGGTAGTCCGGCTTCTTCAACAAGGTGGTGAGAAATTTGGATATGTTCACGCAGTAAACAGTGATGTTGTCGAACTGCATGCTGCGCACGGTCTCGGGCACACGCGCTTCGCTCCCCCTGTTCACATCCCTGCTCAGGAGCAAAATCACGCGGTGCCGCAAGTTTTGAGGATCGCGCCGTTTCAGCAGATGATCCCCTTCGACAATGGCATCGACGAGGGCCGCAGAACTCGAGCCGGCAGTGATTCTGTGCATAGCGTCATTCAGCTTGTCCGGGTCATTCGTGAAGTCCTGAAGAAGCTGCATCCGGTGGTCGAACGCTAATACGGCAACATCGCCGTCCTGCCCGGTCACCAATCCTTGAACAAGGACACCGGCTTTCCTCAATGTCGGAAGAACGGGCGCCACTTCCGAATTGGCCTGAACCGCGAGCACGACCGAAAGCGGCTGATCAATTAGGTCGGACTCGATCCTTTGCGGCTTGTCGTTGTCGTACAGCTCAAAGTCTTTTGCCACTAAGCCATCGATATAGTTGCCGGTTCGCTTGTCCGTGACGGTCGTGGGTACGAACACCAGCTTTCGGTTCACCGTAAAGGTCGGCGAGTTCACCGAGCCAGGCTCCTCGGAATTCGATGTTGCGGGAGGGATCGTCGCGTCGGGAGGCAGCTTTTGAGGTGCGGGCCCAAGCTGACCAGGTTGGGGCGGCTTGGCAGGAGGAAGTTGTCCAGGCGGCAGCGACTGGGCGATGCAGACGGCTGTTACGGCCGTTAGCAATCCAACCAAGCTGAAGTGCTTCAGAACCATAATGTTCAAGATGTGTATGCCAGTTGCTGCGTTTCTACTAACATTTCCAGTGTCTCATTCAGCCCTCTATCCGTGTTCTGTGCGGCCCGCGAGCAGGTCAATGATATGCGGGATGAGGTCTTCAATCGCGCGGAGCGAATGCACGGCTCCGCGGGGAGACCCGGGCAGGTTGACAATCAAGGCCGAACGGCGCGTTCCGGCAACCGCGCGCGAGAGGACGGAGAATTTGGTCTGTTCCCGGCCCGAGTTGCGCATTTGTTCCGCGACCCCTGGAATTTCCCGATCCAGAACGCGGCGGGTCGCCTCCGGTGTCACGTCGCGAAGAGCCACTCCGGTCCCGCCGGTGGTCAGAATCACGTCGGCAACCGAATCGTCCGCCCAAGTTTGAAGCTGCCCTGCAATGGCCGTTTCGTCGTCTGGAACTGCCGCTTCGGTAACCACAACCCACTCGAGCTCGCGGCAGTGATCGCGTACCGCAGGGCCGGATGCGTCCTTGCGCCGCCCGGCTGACACCGAATCGCTGACCGTAAGAATCGCTATTCGGATCACTTGCGGGCCCGTCTCCGGTAAGTCCCGGATTTGCCACCCGTTTTCTCGAGGAGATGCACTTCGCGGATTTCGATGCTTTTATCCAGCGCCTTCGTCATGTCATAGATGGTGAGCGCAGCGATTGTCGCCGCGGTCATCGCTTCCATTTCGACGCCCGTTCTGGCCGCAGTGGCCGCCGTCGCTGTAATCTCGATTCCCCCTTCTTCTTCGCGGAACTTCAGCCCCACGTGCGTCAACGGCAATTGATGGCACAGCGGGATCAGGTCTGAAGTTTTTTTCGCTGCGCTGATGCCAGCGATCCGAGCCACTTCCAGCGGATCGCCCTTCGCGTTGTTGGGCAGAGCCTTGATGACCTCGGGAGACATCGCGACAAAGGCGCGCGCTGCGGCGGTTCGCGTGGTGGTTTTCTTTTGCGACACATCGACCATGGAGGCTTTTCCAGCGGCATCGTAATGCGAGAGCCGCTGTTTCATGGCTTGAGCATCACACGAATGGAATCGCCCGGATTCCAGGTTTCGCGGTCATGATCCGCGATCAGAAACGCGTTTGCCTTTGCAAGCGCGGGAACATCGCTCGATCCCTGCCAGGGAATATGACGGATGCTGTGCCCGTCATTGCTGAGCCGGGCAGGAAGAAAACGAGTCAGCCCCAGTTTATGGCGGAAGGGTGCTTCGAATTGGGCAGAGAGGAGCGGCAGAATGGGATCGCTTTGTCCACTCAAAAGCTCCAAAGCGGGACGCGCGAAGAGCTGGAACGTCACGAGCGAGGAGCCAGGATTTCCCGGTAAACCGAACACCGGCTTGCGGGCCGCGATTCCAAATGCAGTCGGCTGTCCGGGCTGAATTCGCACGCGTTCGAATCGAAAGGTTGCGCCGAGCTCGCGAAGCACCGGCTTCACGAGATCGTACTTACCGGCGGAAACGCCGCCCGTGATGACCAGAAGGTCGTGTTGCAGTCCCTGTTCGAGCAATGGTCGCAGAGCATCCGGTGTATCCCGCGCAACCGGCAAGACCGTAGCCTTCCCGCCGGACGTTTCGATCAGCGCAGCGAGCATGTAGGAGTTCGAATTTCGAATCTGATGTGCAGCAGGCGTTTGGCTCAGATCCACAATTTCATCGCCAGTCGCCACTACGGCTACGGACGGACGCCGCACGACCGGAACGGATGTGCAGCCGGTCATCGCCAGCGCGGCGATATGGCTCGCATCGAGTCGCGTGCCGCTCGGGATTAACACTAACCCGCTTTTCGCCTCCGCTCCGCGGACGTTGATGAACTGGCCCGGCTCGGCGGGCTGCTCGATTTTGACCTGCGGGTTGCCGGTTGCGTCCTCGAGACGCGCCACATGCTCCACCATCACGACCGCGTCGGCGCCGTCGGGCACGGGTGCACCGGTCATGATTTCCAATGCCTCGCCTTCACCAAGAGGCATCTGTTGGGGATCGCCTGCGCGAACTTCTCCCCGGACCGTTAAGACCCCGGGCACATCGCTCGATTTCACGGCAAACCCATCTCGGAGAGACCGCCTGAGCGCGGGATAATCCCGATCCGCAATCGCCGCTTGGGCTAATACGCGGCCATGCGCTTGCTCCAACGGGACCGATTCGACACTCGGGTTTGTGCCCAGTGGGCGCACTGTGTCGATCACCAGCTTCCGTGCTTCTTCGAATTCGAGTGCCATCTCGCGGCGCGCCATGGTCGACACGATTCGGATTGTATCTATTTGCCAACGGGCAGATCGGGCAACCACTAACGCGCCTAGTATGGAATCAGGAATGAAGCGCTCCGGTTTTGCCGATCTGCCGTTGCACGGAGGGCGTGTGCCATCTTGGCTCGCTTCCCGGATGGAACAACTCGGGACGGCGATCGTTGAGAGCATCGTTCACCACTACGGCGCCGCCGAATTTCTCTCGCGCGTCAGCGATCCGTTGTGGTTCCAAGCGCTCGGATGCGTCATGGGAATGGATTGGCACTCGTCCGGCATCACAACCTCCGTCATGAGCGCGCTGAAGCGGGGCCTCAATCCACGGGCGCAGGAGCTCGGCATTTACATTTGCGGAGGCCGTGGACGGCAATCCCGGAAAACTCCACACGAGCTTCTGACGCTCGCGGATCGGCGCGGCGTCGATGGGGAAACGCTCGTTCGCAACAGCCGCTTGATCGCGAAAATCGACAACAACGCGATTGGCGATGGTTTTCAGCTATATCTTCACAGCTTCATTGTCAGTGCGGACGGCGATTGGGCCGTTGTGCAGCAAGGCATGAACAATCGGACGGGGCTCGCGAGGCGGTATCACTGGCACTCGGCAGAGGTTCGGGATTTCACGTGCGAGCCGCACACGGGCATCGTTGGCGAGCACGAAGGGATCATTCTCAACCTGGTGGACCGGCGCGCGAAACCGGCGCAAGAAGCGTTGCTCGAGATCGCGCGCCAGAACCCGGACGCCACCCGTGATCAAGTGACGAAAATTGCCATGCCGCGGCATCACGAGGTTCGCCTCGAAAATGTAAACCTGCAGCGGCTGGGGGCAGTTCTGGCGGTGAGTTACGAGCGCCAACTGCGGGACTTCGCCTCGCTGTTGCTGTTGGAGAACCTCGGACCGCGGACGCTGCAGTCGCTCGCGCTTGTTGCCGAAGTCGTTCACGGTACGCCAACGCGCTTTTCGGATCCAGCGCGTTTCTCGTTCGCGTTTGGAGGAAAGGACCGCCATCCGTTCCCCGTGCCCTTAAAAACCTACGACGAGTCGCTCGCGGTGCTCCGCGATTCGCTCGATCGGGCGAAGGTGGGCGATACAGAGAAAATCGACGGCTTCAAGCGCCTGGATCGTCTTGTGCGTGCCATTGACGAGCGCTACAAACCGGTGGCCGATTTCGAGCGAGTGCTCGCGCATGAGCGCGCCATCTCATCGGAGTTGAACGGCAGATCTATTTTTGACGACCGCCCGAAACGCGCTGTGCGCGGGCATGCGCAAATGTCGCTATTCACGGCCGGACTAACGCCCTTCAGACGCAGAGCCGGCAATCGCGAAATACGTTACGATACTTACGGCGAGTAAAAAGCGATGAAGACCGTCGAAAGCCTGTTCACAACCATCAGCGGAGTTCCTGTCGATCCGGTGTACGGGCCCGGCGAGCTGGCTGATTTCGATGCGAAGCACGAGCTCGGCGCGCCCGGAGAGTTCCCCTACACCCGCGGAATTCATCGCGATATGTATCGCGGAAAGCTCTGGACGATGCGGCAATTCTCGGGCTTCGCCACGCCCGAAGAAACGAATCGCCGTTATCACTACCTGCTGGAACAAGGGCAAACCGGATTGTCGGTAGCGTTTGACTTGCCCACTCTGATGGGCTACGACGCGGATCACCCGATGAGCGAAGGCGAGGTGGGCAAGTGCGGCGCTTCCATCTCTTCACTGGAAGACATGGAGATTCTCTTCCGCGGTATTCCGCTGGCGGACGTGACGGTCTCGATGACCATCAACTCGCCGGCTTCCGTGCTGTGGGCGATGTATCTGGCGGTTGCGGAGCAGCAGGGCGTAAATTGGCAGCGGCTGTCGGGCACGCTTCAAAACGACATCCTCAAAGAGTATATTGCGCAGAAAGAATATATCTTCCCGCCCAAGCCCTCGATGCGGCTTGTGACCGACACGATTGAATTTGGCACCCGCTACACGCCCAGATTCAATCCGGTCTCAATCAGCGGATATCACATCCGCGAAGCCGGTTCCACGGCCGCCCAAGAGCTGGCCTTCACGTTGCGTGATGGCATTGAGTATGTCGACTGGGCGCTCGATCGCGGCTTGGAGATCGACGAATTCGCGCCCCGGCTCAGTTTCTTTTTCAACGCGCACAGCGAGTTCTTCGAAGAGATCGCCAAATATCGCGCGGCGCGCAAAATTTGGGCGTACGTCATGCGGGACCGCTACGGCGCACGTTCCGAGCGCAGCATGAAGTTACGCTTTCACGCGCAAACTGCCGGATGTTCTCTGACCTGGCAGCAGCCTTACAACAACGTAATGCGAACGGCTTGGCAAGCAATGGCGGCGGTGCTCGGAGGAGCGCAATCGCTGCACACGAATTCGCTCGATGAAGCCTATGCCCTCCCGAGCGAGCAGGCGGTCACCCTCGCGCTGCGAACGCAGCAGATTCTGGCCTATGAAACCGGCGTTGTGAATACCGCCGACCCGCTGGGAGGTTCGTATTTCATGGAAAAGACGACGCTCGATATGGAAGCGGCGGCCAACGATTACATCCGGCGGATCGATGAAATGGGCGGCATGATTCCGGCAATCGAAGCCGGCTTCCCGCAGTCTGAGATTGCGCGCGATAGTTACCGGTACCAGCGCGAAGTTGAAAATGGCGAGCGCATCATCGTGGGCGCAAATCGTTTCCAATCGGACGACCAGCCGATCGAGCTGCTTCAGATCGACCGAGGCGCGGAAGAGCATCAGGAGCGGAAATTGGCAGACCTGCGCGCCAGGCGAGACAATAGCGCAGTTCGGAGAAACTTGGACGCACTGTGCCGTGCGGCCGAGGGCAGCGAGAACACGATGCCCTACATCATTGATGCGGTTCGCGCCTATGCCACGCTGGGCGAGATCTGCGATTCCCTCCGGGATGTATTTGGCACATACACGGAAACCACGCACCTCTAACAGCATTGGTAGTACAAAGGTGAGATGCGATCTCTCCTCTTGCTTCTCACGCTCGCCACGCTTCCTCTTTCCGCACAGGATTGGGCACGCCAACGATTGGAACATTCTCCCCGTCACCGTGAATGGGTCGACAGTCAAGCACGGCGGCCGATCTGTAGAGACCTTCATCGCCTACCCGGAATCGAAGCAGAAAACGCCGGTCATTCTCGTGATTCACGAGATTTTCGGGCTGACGGATTGGGCCCAGGAGGTTGCCGACGAATTCGCGGAAGCGGGGTACATCGCTGTCGCCCCGGATCTTCTTTCCGGCATGGGCGCGAATGGCGGACGCACGAGCGAGTTTTTCCCAAAATGACGCGATCGAAGCGGTCAGTCATCTGGATCCGGATCAGATCACTGCCGATCTGAACGCAGCCGCCGATTACGCCCTGAAGCTGCCCTCGGCGAATGGCAAGCTTTTCGTCGTAGGATTCTGTTGGGGCGGGGGACAGAGCTTCCGCTTCGCCACAAACCGGGGAGATTTGTCCGCTGCTTTTGTTTTTTACGGTCCTCCCCCAGATGCGGACGCGATGAAGCGCATCAAAGCTCCCGTGTATGGATTTTACGGCGGCGCTGACGCGCGCATCGACGCGACCATTCCAGATGCGAAACAACAGATGAAGGCAGCAGGAAAGACGTATGAGCCGGTGGTTTACGAAGGCGCCGGTCACGGATTCATGCGGGCGGGCGAAGCGCCGGACGCAAGCGCGGCCAATAAGAAAGCGCAGACGCAAGCGTGGGAGCGATTGAAGACGTTGTTAAAGCAGGGCTCGTGAGCCCTAGGCCAGTGCTGTTGGTCACGGATGCACGCCTCGAGATTTGAATTCGAACAACGTTTTTGGATCATTGGCCTTATCTTCTGGGTCGGATTTAGCCTGAGTTGGGTGGATCACACCAACTCTGCCGTCGCCCTCCTGCATCTCTTTTCGCCTTCGCTGAACCCGGATAGAGGACGGGGAAACATCATGCTGCGCCTCATCTTCGGCGCGGGCGCGCTCTTGATCTTTTTTGCCGCCGCTGTTCGCACCTGCGCAACTGCGTATTTACGCACGGAGATCGTCCATGACGCGAGGCAGCATTCTGAAACCGTCATTGCTGACGGCCCGTATCGCTATGTCCGCAATCCTTTGTATCTTGCGAATGTGTTATTGGCTGCCGGCCTGGGAGCGATGGCAAGCAGGCTGGGGTGGCTGTTTATGGTGCTTGCGATGTGGTTGTTCATGTACCGGCTAATTCTTCGGGAGGAAGACGGTCTGCTCCGTAGCCAGGGGGACTCGTACAGGAAGTACTTCAGGGCGGTTCCGCGCTTCTGGCCTTCTCTGCGGCCCCGCGTGGGTTCCGGAGGCGCTCAGCCACACTGGCCTCAAGCATTTGCCGGTGAATCGCTAATTTGGATTCTCGGTGTAGCCGTGCTCTCGTTCGCCATCACCTTGAATTTTCTGCTGAGCGTTGCGTTTTTCGTCCTCAGCTTCGCGGTTTACTTCGTTGCTGTCCGTTCCTTGAAGAAACGAGCAGGGGTGTTGCGGCGATTACCGTGATCAGCGATAGCACATTCCATCGATCATCGAGTCGAAGAATCGCGCAGCCGCAGGCGAGACCTCCTCATAGCTGGCGAAATTCACGAGATAGCCAGTCCATCGTGATCGCTTGCCCTTGGGAGAACTGCTCGTCACGTCTAGTCCCGTGACATGCCCAAAAAGGACGCTTCGCGCATCGAATGTATCGGCGCTTCGAATTTACCATTCGCCCGGCTGCCATACGAGACGTCGCGCCGCCAGCAAAAGCACCGCAGGAAGACTCTGCGGTGAGGTGAAATTCTCCGCCTTTTGAAGTTTACTGTCCAACCGCGCCGAGGATCACTTTTCCAAGAGATTGTGCACCGTTGCTGCTGCGATCGGGTGCCCATCTACGGTCCTGACCATTCCTGTCAGTTCATACGCATGGACCGACGACGACAGAAGAGAATAATCGTCAATACCCGGCCCGCAGTGATCTCGCTCATTTGGACATTCTTCATCATGGCTGCTGATCTGTAATTTCGCGACATTATCGCTGACCAGCAACCGCGATCTATGAGCGCCCGTGCATTGCCGACAGTGGCGGGCAGAAGCCCTGTGCGCCTAATTCAAAGACATCTTGCGCAGGAGCTTGAAATCTTCGAGCATCTTGCCGGTTCCGATGACCACTGCGGCAAGCGGCTCGTCCGCAATCAACACCGGCATGCCGGTCTCCTTGCGAATCCGGGCATCCAGATTCTTCAGCAGCGAACCGCCGCCGGTGAGGATGATGCCGCGCTCGCTGATGTCGCTTCCGAGCTCGGGCGGCGTGCGCTCTAGCGCCGTGCGAACGCCGGTAATAATTGCGGTTACGGATTCCGACAGCGCTTCTCGGACCTCATCGCCAGTAATCGTCACAGTCTTTGGCAAACCGTGGATCAGATCGCGGCCTTTTACTTCAGTGGATAGTGAATCTTCAAGCCGGGTCGCCGAGCCAATTTCGATTTTCACGTTTTCTGCCGTACGCTCACCGATCAGCAGATTGTACTTTCGCTTCACGTACTGCATGATCGCGTCGTCCATCTGATTTCCCGCAACTCGCAGAGAACGCGAGTACACGATGCCGGCCAGCGAGATCACGGCGATATCCGTTGTGCCTCCGCCAATATCGACCACCATGTTTCCGGCGGGTTCCATGACCGGCAGTCCGGCTCCGAGCGCCGCAACCATGGCCTGCTCCACCAGGTGCACCTCGCTCGCCTTGGCGCGGTAACTCGAATCGAGGACAGCGCGTTTCTCTACTTCGGTTGTTTCGCTCGGCACCCCAATCGCGATGCGGGGATGCACCAAGCTTTTCCGTTTGTGCGCCTTCTGAATAAAGTAATTCAGCATGCGTTCAGCGATTTCGAAATCCGCGATCACCCCGTTTCGGAGCGGCCTGACGGCCACGACATTCGCAGGCGTCCGGCCAAGCATCTCTTTCGCCTCCGCGCCACACCCGACAATCTCGCCGCTGCTCCGCTTCAGGGCGACAATCGAAGGCTCGTTCAGAACGATGCCTTTGCCCGCTACATATACAAGCGTGTTGGCGGTGCCAAGATCGATAGCCAGGTCCGACGAGAACATCCGAAACAGAGAACGATACGTCATGTGTATCCAGATAGTGAACTTATCGGGCTGCCCGTCTCATTCTGCAATCAAAATTGCGCCTCCTACTTGACGGTGCCGTAATCTGGGGGTAGTCTCACATGCGTTTCCGCACAGCGTTGTTTCTCACCACCTTTGTGTTCTCGGCCTTAACCCTTGCTGCGCCCCTCCAGAACGGCCCGGACGTGACCCGCGCGACTCTCGGGAATGGCCTGAGAGTGGTTATTGTTCGGGACGCTCTGGCGCCGGTTGCGACGGTTGAGGACAACTATCTCGCGGGCGGAAACGACACCCCTGCGGGCTTTCCAGGCATGGCGCACGCTCAAGAGCACATGTCGTTTCGCGGCTGTTCCGGCCTTACCGCCGACCAGATTGCCGCAATTTATGCCCAGCTCGGGGGCGCAATGGATGCCGACACCCAGCAGAATCTCACGCAGTATTTTGTTACGGTTCCCGCTCAGGATCTGGATGTGGCTCTCCGAGTGGATGCCGCCTGCATGGCGGGGGTGGAGGATTCACAAGCCCAGTGGGTGGAAGAACGCGGGGCTATTGAACAGGAGGTCGCGCGCGACCTCTCGAGCCCCATTTACAAGTTCATCACTCGCCTCAATCAGGATCTGTTTCACGGCAGCCCTTACGAACACGACGCCCTCGGGACACAATCCTCCTTCGACCAAACCACGGCCGCGATGCTGAAAAGCTTTTATCAGCGATGGTACGCGCCCAACAACGCGATTCTGATCATCACCGGCGATGTGGATCCAGCCGCGACCTTAGCCAAAATCAAGCAGTACTACGGTTCCATTCCGCGCCGCGATGTTCCTGCGCACCCGGCGGTGAATCTCGCGCCTGTTGCCGCGGATTCCTTTGTTCTGGACAGCAATCTGCCGTATGTGCTTACCTTCGTCGCGTTTCGCTTTCCGGGCAGCGACAGTCCCGATTTTGCCGCCGCACGTGTTTTGAGTGATGTCCTTTCGAGCCAGCGAGCAGACATCTACAGCCTCGTTCCCCAGGGAAAGGCGCTGGGAACGCAATTCGTGATGCTCGAGACGTATCCCAAAGCGAGCGCCGCGTTTGCACTGGCCGCGCTCCCCGCGCAGATGGATCCCGCAGCTATCAATAGCGAGCTGAAGAAGATTCTCACCGCTTATGCCAACTAACGGCGTCCCCGCAGACCTGGTGGATGCCGCGAAGAAGAGTGAAATCGCCAGCGCAGAATTTGGCCGAAATTCCATTTCGAATTTGGCAGCGCTTTGGTCCGATGCGCTTGCGGCCGAAGGGCGTCAATCGCCCGATGAAGACGTCGAGGCCGTCAAGCGGGTTACGGTTGCCGACGTAAACCGCGTTGCGAAAACGTATCTTCTCGACCAGAACGCGGTAACGGCGACTCTCAAGCCCACGCCCTCGGGCGAACCGGTCTCAGGAAAAGGTTTCGGCGGGACCGAAGCAACCACCAGCGCGCCGACCAAGCCCGTAGCGTTGCCGGATTGGGCGGAAGTTGCCGTGAAGTCGCTGGCCATTCCGCAGCCGAATGTTCATCCGAGCGACGTCACGCTGGCGAACGGCATCCGGCTTATCGTCGAAACCGAAACAGTCAGCCCGACCGTGACGCTGCTCGGTTCCATTAAGACGCAGACCCAGCTCGAGACTCCTCCGGGTCAGGATGGGGTTTCGGACATCCTCGAAGGACTGTTTTCGTATGGGACAAAGTCGCTGGACCGGCTCGCGTTTCAAAAGGCGCTCGACGACATTGCGGCCTCGGAATCCGCGGGCGCAAACTTCAGTCTGAAGGTGCTGAAGCAGGACTTCGCGCGCGGTGTAGAGCTGTTAGCCGACAATCAGCTTCATCCACGATTGCCGCAGGATGCGTTTCAGATTGTGCAGCGGCAAACGGCGCAGCTGACCGCGGGAATGTTGACGACTCCCGACTATCGCACGGACCGCGCGCTCGAGCACGCGCTCCTGCCTACCGGCGATCCACTGCTTCGCGAAACCACGCCCCAAACTGTGACCGCCGTCACCTACGACGACCTGGGCAGCTACTACGCGAAAGCATTTCGGCCTGATTTGACAACGATCGTCGTAATCGGTGACATCACGCCACAGGAAGCACGCTCGGCCGTAGAGAAATATTTCGCCGGCTGGAAAGCGGCCGGTCCGAAGCCGCAAGTGAACTTGCCGCCGGTGCCCGAAAATAAGCCGAGCGCCGTGAATGTTCCGGATTCGACGCAGATTCAGGACACCGTTCACCTTGCCGAGCAATTGGAGATGAACCGCTTTGCGCCTGATTATTACGCGCTTCAGATTGGGGATCACGTGTTGGGCGGCGGCTTCTACGCCACACGCCTCTATCGCGATCTGCGCGAAAAGGCCGGATACGTTTACAACATCAACGACTCGCTTGAAGCGGGCGAGTCGCGGGCGGCCTACACGGTTGAATACGGTTGCGATCCGAAAAATGTTTCGAAAGCACGCGCGATGGTTCAAGACGAGCTTGTGGCGATGCGAAAAACGAATGTCACGCCAGCCGAGCTGCAACAGGCAAAGGCGCTGCTGTTACGCGATATTCCCCTGTCCGAATCGAGCGAGGACGCCGTAGCAGGAGGGTTCATCGCGCGGGCCCGCATCGGACTGCCGCTCGATGAGCCGGTCAGGGCTGCGCAGCGCTATTTCAATATCACCGCGGACCAGGTGCGCGCGGCGTTCGCGAAATACATCGACCCGGCGAACTTTGTTCAAGTGGTTCGCGGCCCCGCGCCTCAATAACGTCGCGCCGCAGCTATTGCTTTTCGAACAGCATCACGTTGTGCTCGGCCTTGCCGTCTGCATTGGTGCCGGTAAGCGTGTATCGCATCGTTTTTCCGTCTTTCGACACAACGCCTCTTCCTGTGTAATGGGCGTTGCCCATTTTCCAGGTGTGTTCGATGACGCGATCGCTGACCCGTTTCGTCATCACCGTTGAGTCTTTCATGCCTGTGATCGGGACGGTCGCGCCGTCCGAGCCGGTATACGACCAATTCATCGTTTGGCCGTCCGCGCCCACTTCTTCGACGTTGACAGCTCCGTCGTTTTGAATCGTGACCGTCTCGCTCTTAGGCGCAGGGCCGGGGCTGAACTTCGATTTCTCGACATTGAGCTTCCACGTTCCCACGCTCATGTCCTTCTGCGCGGTTTGCGCGGCCAGCGCCAGCGGGAGCGCAAGCGCAAACAAAGTCAATTTCAGTGATTTCTGCATTCGGATATCTCCTAGGTTGAAAATCTATCATGTTTAAGCTCGCGTTTTGTAAGGCATTACGGGTCCGCGTGAGTCCGCCTTACACCTACTCGAGCCGCTGGGGACTTTCGCTATGGAGCTGTTTTCGCGTACACTCAAGAGGGATTGAGGCCTCCTGATAGGTTCCGAATCCGGCGCCCGGCATATGAGAGTTGCCTGGTAAGTTGTAAAAAACATTAGACAAATGCAATCGAATCGGGTGTGCATTATCGGTGCGGGCGCGGCAGGAATTGCGGGAGCCGCAGCGCTTTCACGCGCAGGCGTACCTTTTGACTGGTTCGAGGCAGGCTGCCAGCCCGGGGGGCTGTGGTGCTACGGGAATGACACAGGCGTTTCCGTATACGCATCATTAATGACCAATACATCTTTTCGCAGAATGGAATGGTTTGGCCATGCACTCCCCGCTGATCGGAAGAATGATTATCTCGCGCATCCCGAAGTGCTCGATTATTTAACCAGCTTCCTTCGGGATGCCAATCTCGCCGATCGAATCACGCTTTCCACCCGAGTGACTCGCGTCGAAGCGCTCGGGTCGAATCATTTTCGTGTGGCTGTTGAGAGTTCCGGCGACAGCAGCGAAAGCGACTACCGCGCTGTCATCGTCGCCAACGGCCGGCACGCAAAGGCCAAGCGACCCAATATTCCGGGGGTTGCCGGTATTTCCTCGATGCACGCCTGCGACTATCGAACTCCAGAAATCTTCAGCGGAAAGAACGTCGTGGTCCTGGGTTTTGGCGCATCGGGCGTGGACATTGCCTCCGATGCAGCTGATGTTGCGCAGAGCGTTGTTCTATCGACTCGCACCGGGGGATATCTTGTCGCCAAGTATGCGGGTGATCGCCCTCGGGACGAAAAAGAACGGGCTTGGTTATCTCGCCTTCCGCTCGGCGTTCGAAGACAATTGTGGCGCTTGGTGAATGTGCAGCGGCCCATCTCGCCGAATGGTGTAGCTAGCCGGAAACGCGGCCTCAAGCCCTTCGAAAAACCTGCCGTTCTGAGCGATCGGTTCGCGCAGTTGATCGAAACGGGTCGAGTTGCGATAAAGCCTGCACTTAAACACGTGGAGGGGCGGACGGCCGTTTTCGAGGACGGGAGCCGAATTGCATGTGACGTTTTGGTTTTCGCCACTGGTTACGAGACCAGCTTTCCGTTTCTCTCCGCTGATTCCACTCCAACCGATGCGACGTTTGTCGATCGGTATCTGCGAGTGGTTCCTCCAAATCAGCCCGATCTCTACTTCATCGGCCAAGTGTCTGTCGCAGGACCACTGTTTCCCATCTTTGAGCGTCAGGCTTTGTGGGTGGCCGATCTCATTAAAGGGCGCTGCCTTCTGCCGGATCCAGACCGTTTGCGCCAGCTTGCCGCACGCCAATCCGAGCTGGGAAGAACCCGATTTCCTGGCGCGACGCAACCCTATGATTGCGTCGAATACTACTCCTACGTTCGTGCGCTCGAAAGGGAACACCGGGCGGGCAGGTTTCGACGTCTAGCAGCGCGTCGCAGCGGGTCGGGACCGTTAGGCGACAGCGTTCCGCTTCATGCAAGAATAAGCTTTCGTGACGCCGAACAGTCTGGTGCAGATCAGTGAACGCGCACCTGCCCAATCTCGCCTTCCTCCGTGGCTTCACAAGCGCCACACACATTTTGAATCTGTTCACCTGCTGAAGGCGCAGCTTCGAGAGCGGCGCTTGCACACAGTTTGCGAATCCGCCCGCTGCCCGAATATACACGAGTGCTTCCATCGCGGCGCAGCGACGTTTATGATCCTGGGGAATGTGTGCACCCGGGGCTGCGCGTTCTGTTCGGTCCCGAAGGGCTCACCAGCGAAGAAAGAATTTGCGCTCGATCCCAACGAACCCTTTCATGTGGCCGAAATGGCGGCTCTCATGAGACTGCGTTATGTCGTGCTTACGTCCGTGAATCGGGACGATTTACCCGACGGTGGCTCCAGCCACTTCGCGCAGACGGTGCGAGAAGTACGTTGCGCCCTGCCGGATGCGCAAGTCGAAGTGCTGACACCCGATTTCTGCGGTGATTTGAACGCGGTTGCTCGAGTTCTCGATGCGGAGCCTCACGTCTTCAATCACAATATGGAAACCGTGCGGCGGCTGTACCGGCGCGTTCGCCCTCAAGCCGATTACCTGCAATCGTTGCGCGTGCTCGCGTTCGCGAAAATGTACAGGCCTAAAGCACTTACGAAATCCGGGTTAATGGTTGGCTTAGGCGAATCTTTTGCCGAAGTCCAAGAGCTGCTCAGGGACATTCTCGCGGCCGACGTAGACGTCGCGACCATCGGCCAATATCTTCAGCCCACCCGCCGCAATCTGCGGGTTGCTGAATTCGTCACTCCGGACCAGTTCGATTTGTATCGCGATTACGGCATCTCCATCGGTTTTAAAACAGTTTTTAGCGGGCCCTTCGTTCGCAGTTCCTACATGGCTGATCGTGTAAATGAGGGTGCCGCCGCGGCAAATGCCTAGGGCGTTCGCCGGCTTTCCGCCCCACTCGCGCCAGATCGTCGTTAACACCCTCCTTTGCCTACTATCGGCCGTACTGCTGCTCCTCATCTTCCCTAAATTCGATCTCCGGATTCTTGCGCCCGTGGCGCTGGCTCCGCTGCTGGTCGCGTGCGCGGGTACCAAAAATCCGTGGCAACGATTCGTCTACGGCTGGGGCGCGGGAATTTTTTTCTGGTTTTTTCTGTGTACCTGGATCCAATTTGTTCTCGAGGTGTATGGAGGGATGGGCCGCTGGGGAGGGTGGGGCTCGTTCCTGCTCTTTGCAATCCTCAAAGCTCTCCATCTTGCGGTCTTCGCGCTTCTTGCTGGCCCATTGATGAATCGCGCATACGCGCTTCCCGCCGTCGCGGCCCTGTGGACCGGCCTCGAACGAACTCATGGAACGTTTGGCTTCGCGTGGCTGGCGCTTGGGAACGCCGGAATCACGATGTCCCTACCATTGCGGTTAGCGCCGTTCCTTGGCGTGTATGGGCTCTCGTTTGTGTTCTCGATGTTGGCGGCCGCGGTAACGTGTGTGCTGCTGCGCAAGCCCCGGCGTTGGCTGCTGCCCTTAATCGCTCTATCTGCGATGTGGCTTCTGCCGGCGATTCCGGAAGGTATTCCGGCCCGCGACAAAGCAGTCGTGGTTCAGCCCAACATCGATCCGGCCATCGAATGGACTGCGCTCGTTCAACTCAAGACCGAAGAGCAGTTATCCTTGCTCTCTCGCGCATTCCCTGCGCCAATCCTCATTTGGCCGGAACTGCCCGCGCCCCTCTATTACTACGACGACCCGGACTTTCGCGCCCTAGCCACCGACATCGCCAAGCGGCACGGCTATTTTCTGTTTGGCACGGTGGGCTACAATCCAGCACATCAGCCGCTCAACTCGGCTGTCTTGCTCAGCCCCAATGGGGCCGTCAGCGGCCGCTACGACAAGTTGTATCTGGTTCCGTTCGGCGAGTTCGTGCCGCCCCTGTTCTCTTTCGTCCACCGCATCACCCATGAAGCGGGCGACTTCGCTCCCGGCCGCGACATAAAGGTGTTAGCTGCCGCAGGGCATCGTTTAGGGGTCTTCATCTGCTACGAATCCGCTTTCCCGCACTTAGTCCGGCAGTTCTCGCGCGACGGCGCCGATGTGCTTGTAAATCTCTCGAACGACAGTTACTTTGGCCACTCTGAGGCGCGCCAGCAGCACCTTCTATTGGTTCGGATGCGGGCAGTGGAAAACCGGCGGTATATTGTTCGCGCCACGAACGATGGAATAACTGCGGTCATCGATCCGGCCGGCCGCATCGCTCAGCGTCTGCCGTCGTATCGCGAGTTAGCGGCTCCGGTCCAGTACGGCACGGTCCAACGAACAACGTTTTATACTCGCCACGGCGACTGGTTCGCTTGGGCATGCCTGGCCGTGGGCGTTTCACTGGGGCTCGCGAATCTACGTTTTTCGAGAGCCGGGTCCAGCTAGCCTCCCGACTGCCCTTCATCTTCGAGCCGCGGAGGGCTGGCGTGTTCTTTTGTTTGCCCTCTGATTTGATCCCTGAGCTTACTGCTGTCTTGCGGGTCCAGCGTTTCGGGGGGCGGCTCGCGATCTACCGGCTGTGCCTGTTCCGGAGCTTCGGAATCCGTTGCTTTCCTCTCGGGTTCGGCCATTCGTCGTCTCATACTCTCATGCCCGGCGGGTGGCATGATGAAACGAGCCGTCGTGCCTCCTGCGCGCCGGGGCGACATTACGGGTAGCAAGGCGTAATCATGAATGAATACACGCTGCCCCATAAACTGGCGGGTGAACAGCAACGCTTGGCGCTAATGTCGGCGTTGCTCGATCCCGTCGAGCGCGCTCATATTGCCCGGCTGGGAGTGGGTCCGGGCTGGCGATGTCTGGAACTCGGCTGTGGCAACGGATCGATCGCGCAGGCTCTGGCTCAGCGGGTAGCGCCCACTGGCCACGTAGTCGCGAGCGACATCGACCTCAGTTATATCGCCAAGTCGAAAACCCCGTGTCTCGAGGTACGCCGAATCGATATCCTTCAGGATGCAATAGAAGATGGCTTCTACGATTTCGTCGTCGCGCGTGCCCTGCTTCACCATCTCACCCCTGCCCGTCAGGCCTTGCAGCGCATGACCGACGCGCTCAAGCCGGGAGGCGCGCTGCTTTCAATCGAACCGGACATGCTGCCCGCGACTGTCGCCGAACCGGATTCGATGCGCACGTTTTGGGAAGGATGGCTCAAGTGGTCGGCCGAAGCCGGCATCCATTACTTTATTGGCCGCGAAATTCCCGCCTGGCTGGATTCGCTCGGCTTGGAGCATGTTGCGGGCGAAGGGCACACCGCGCACTTCAACGGCGGGTCGGATTGGGCAACATACTGGATCGAGACGATGCAGGAGTTGGCGCCTTCACTGCTGAAATCGGGCTATGTTACCGAGAAGATGCTCGAGGACTTCAATCCCCGTTATCACGACCCGCATTATTGGACCAGCGTCATCACCTTCACAGCGAATTGGGGACACAAGCCAGCATGACAATTTTGCGACGGCGAAGGAGGATACGTGAGTTTGTTCCGGCGTGCTATCCTCGCCAACGTTTGCACCGCCGATTTCATACGGGTGCAGAAGAACAGGGAGACATGACATGGCAATTATAGGTGCCCACATGCTGCTTTACTCGTCTGAAGCAGATGCGTTACGTGCGATGCTACGCGATGCGTTCGGCTTCCGATCCGTGGACGCGGGCGGCGGCTGGCTGATTTTCGAATTGCCGCCATCAGAGCTTGGGGTGCACCCAGCCGAAGGTCCGACACATGAATCGGGCGCCAAGCATCAGGTTGCGTTCATGTGTGATGACATCCGCGCGACAATTGCCCAGTTGCGCACGAGGGGAGTTCAAATCGATGCCGAGCCCAAAGAGGAAGGCTATCGGCGTTACTGTGATGATGACATTGCCGGGCGACGTAAAGATGATGCTATACGAGCCGCGCCATGCCCTGGCCATCACCCCACCCAATACAAACGCAGCCTAGCTCGGCCGATAAAGTCCCCTTCGCGACGTCGGTCTCGCTTCGTCAAACATCTACCCATCCCCGCTTCGCCGCGCTCTCGGCAACTTTGTCGAGCAGGATCATGACTCGCAATCCATCTTCAAATGTGGGGTAGTTTACGGGCGCCGAAGGGTCCGCCACTTTCGCGTAGAAGCGTTTGAATATCTGCTTATGCGAATCGTTGTAACCTTCGCTATGGCCGCCGGGCAGGTCGGCGAATCCCGCGGCCGCCGGACGAAACAATTTCGGGTCTTTGATGAGGACTTGGTTTGGCTCATTCCGGTGCCCGATCCACAGCGTGTCGGGTTCCTCTTGATTCCATGCCACTCCAGCCTTGCTGCCGAAAATTTCGAAAGCGAAGCGATTCTTGCGTCCGGCGGAAACCTGGCTGACGGTGAATGCGCCTCGCGCCTGGTCGCCTAATCGGAGCATGACGACGCCGAAATCATCGGTATCAACGGTTGCCTCGTCATACTCGCCCGGCTCGAGTTCCGTTGCGGAAAAAGTTGCACTGCGGCGCTTCGGACGCTTCCGCTTCTTGTGAACGGTTGCGAGATCCGCGCAGAGCGCGCTGATGCGCAATCCGGTCACGTGTTCGATCGCGTCCATCCAATGCGATCCAATGTCGCCCATCGCACGCAGTTTGCCGGCCGACTTCGCATCCACTCGCCAGTTCCAATCGGTTTCGTACAGCAGCCAATCCTGCGAATAGGTTCCCTGAACGATCAGAATCTCCCCCAAATCGCCGCCGCGAGCCATCTCGCGAATCTGCTGCACGACCGGGTAGTAGCGCAGATTATGTTGCATGCAGTTCACGGCATTGCGAGCTTGAGCGGCGTCTACCAGCTTTCGCGCCTCATCGACGGTCAGCGAAAGCGGCTTTTCACATAAGACCGCCTTCCCGGCTTCAATCGCCGCCAGTGACATCGGGAAATGCTCCACGTTGGGAGTACAGACGTGCACCGCCGCGAGGTGTTTTAGCGCCAAAACGTCTTCGATCTTGTCGGTTGCGAATGGCACGCTCTGCGCTGCCGCGAACTCTCGGGCGGTATCGGTACCGCTTCCGACAACCGCCACCACCTCGACGTTTCCCAACCGGCGCACGTTCTCCAGATGCACCCTGCCCATGAACCCGGTGCCGAGTATGGCGGTATTAATTTTTTTCATCGAAAGCTTTTCCATTACAACGCTTGGCCCGCATCCTCCCAGGGTGATAGGAAAAAGCTACAAACCTTACGCGCAAAATGACAGTCTAGAAGATGACAGCGGTTTGCCATTGTTGACGCATCGCTGGCTCTTTGCCAATGCTGGTCCGTATTCGATGGAACGAAAGCCGGCTGGAGGGCGTGCGCCCACTTCGAACGGTTGCACTGGCGGCGGCTGGATTGCTCGTCCCCTCCGCGCTTCTGGCCTTCGTGATGGCCTTTTGGAGCATGGCCGCGGATATCCGTTGGACAAGCGATTTCATCATCTCGCGCGGTCTTTTGTCCCACTGGCAGATTTGGCTTATAGCCGCATTCATTCTCGCGTTCTCCGCTCGTCTGTTGGATCAGTATGCTCGCTCGGAACACTACACCGAACGGCATACCAAGGATTTGTTTTAGAACTCATAGCCATCATTTTCTAGAACTCATAAGCCTCATTCCCAGCAGCGCGGTTGAGCGATTGTCCCGATAAGGCCAGTGGAAACATTGCCGGCTCGGAAACTTTAGGACCTTCGCGTGCATCGGAAATTACAGCAAGGCGCAAAAACGAACATGCCTGAAACCCGCATCTCCGCTGTTGCAGTACGAATTGAGCCAGCCCGCGCCTGGACCACAGGGGTGCTGCAGGCTACGGCCATCACTTTGGGCCGGACTGGAGCCTGGGCGGGCGAAACCGCTCAGAAATTCGGCACACTGGTGTCGGCGTTGATGGGTCCGGCAATCATCTCGGTCTACGCGCTCGCGGTTTGGAGCTTAGCCGCCAACCTGGGATGGACCGACACGTTCATGTTTTCTACCGGGCCATTATCCAATTGGATAATCTGGTTAGCCATTGCGTTACTGGTACACTTGGCCGCGAGCATTCTGAACAAGCGTACCCGCCCCGACCGGTAATCGCGCCCGGTAATCGCGTCCGATAATCGCGTCCGCTAAGCGTCCGGCAAAAAGCGCATAGCGCTTCCGCATTCTCTGTTATTCTCAAGTCAGGAACTCCCTCCGCCTCATGCCGTTCAGTTCGCGTCCCTACGTGAATAGGTATATCCCGTCGAACCGTTTCCCGACAGGCCTGAGATGGCTGTTGATTGTGAACATCGCGATCTTTGTGATTGCGATTCTGTTGCAGCCGGCGGTGGGCTCCACATCCCTTTTCGACAACTTCGCCCTGGTGCCTGCGCAAGTCGTGCAGACGTTTGCGCTGTGGCAAATTGTCACGTACATGTTCCTGCATGCGGGATTCATGCACATCCTGTGGAATATGCTCGCGCTATGGCTTTTCGGCGCGGAGCTCGAGCGCGTTTGGGGCACGGCACGGTTCCTCCGCTTCTACTTCATCTGCGGAATCTGTGCCGGACTGACGGTCATTCTTTGCGCATACATTTTCGGGGGGATAAACGTCCGTACAGTAGGTTCTTCGGGCGCAATTTTTGGAATTCTGGTCGCCTACGCTCTTCTGTTTCCGAATCAGATGATCCTGTTCAGTTTCATCATTCCCATGAAATCAAAGTATTTCGTGATGATCATCGGAGCGATCGTTTTCTTGCAGTCATACATGGCCACTGTCGGAGGCAAAGGCAGCAGCGTTGCGGTCGTGGCCCATCTGGGCGGACTGGCGGCCGGTTATCTTCTGCTGCGTGGGAGGAGGCTGCGTTCCCAGGTTTGGGAGCCGGTCACCGAGAACTATAAAGAGTGGAAGCTGCGCCGCGCGCGCAAGAAATTCGAGGTATATCTTCGAAGGAAAGATTCAGATCCTGATCGTTGGATTCACTGACATCAGACTGTGCAGCCCAAAGTATTTAGTAAGGTAATCAGCAATGAAGTTTTGTTCTTTAGCCGTGGCCGTCGCGAGTCTAGCGCTCTCGGCGGCGGGTCCGTTTTCATCGAGAGCATTGGGGCAGGAAAGTCCGCAATCGCAACCCAGCGATTCGGTCGCGAAGCCGAAAAATCCGTCCACCGGAACGTCTTCGCCTGCTCAGCCGGCCATTCCTTCCGAATTCAAGCGGCCCAAAGAGGTGCCGGCGGACACGCCCACGTTTCGAGCCAATGCCACCACGGTCTCGGTGGATGTCGCGGTCCTCGACGATAAGGGCAGGTTCATTCCCAGTCTGTCCCGAGATAGATTCCGCGTTCTTGAAGACGGGGTTCCGCAACAAATCAGCAACTTCGGCCAGAGCCAAGGGCCGATGACCGTCTGCATGCTCATCGAATTCAGCGGCAGATTTCAGGCGTTCTGGAGCTACGGCTGGTACGAGACGCTGCAAGCTTCGTACGGATTTCTCGAGACGCTCAAGCCCGACGACAATGTTGCGGTGGTCGCTTTCGACATGCGGCCCACCATCCTATCGGACTTTTCGCCCGATAAGCGAAAGGCGGAAGAGGCGATGTCCCGGCTGCGCATTCCTGGGTTCAGCGAATCGAACGTCTTCGACGCCCTGACCGACATGGCGGATCGGATGTCAAACATAGAAGGGCGCAAAGCGATTGTCGTGCTCGCAACCGGACTGGATACCTTCAGCAAGATCACGTTCGATCAGGCGAGAAAGTCGCTGCAGGAATCCGGCGTCCCCATTTACTCCATCAGCATCTTGCAAATCGCTCGCATTCTCGCCGAAAGCAACGGCACTATGGGATCCATCCAGGAGATGGACTTTCTTCAAGCCGATAACGAGATGAAGACGTTTACAAAGGAAACGGGCGGCCAGGCGTTTTTCCCGCGCTTTATCGGCGAATACCCGAGCATTTACCGCCAAATCGAAGACTCGCTTCGCAACCAGTATTCGCTGACCTACCATCCAACGAATACTGCGCGTGACGGAAAATTTCGTCACATCAAAGTGGAATTGGTGAATCCCGAGACGAACGCGCCTCTTCGCATCGTGAATCAAAAAGGCAAGCCGATCAAATATCAGATCATCGCGAGAGCAGGCTACAAGGCTCCCCACGAGGTCGATTAGAAACTCCGCTCACCGCTCACGCGGTGTCAAGAACTCAATCTCCAGAAGTTTGAAGTTTATACGCGCCTCGTTGACACTTGCGAGACGGTTTGATAACTTCACTGGGTCTGAAATGCGATCTCCTGTTTCGAATCGCGCCCCTTCGCCAGCGCTCATCCTTCTCGTAGATGACAACCAGGACGGCGTCGTCGCACGCCGCTCCGTTCTTGAAGATCTCGGATACCAAATAGTTTCAGCTCGCTGCGGCTCTGACGCTTTACAAAAAAGCGAGCGGCAGAATTTCGATTTGATTGTTACTGATTACAAGATGTCCCCGATGAATGGCCTCGAACTCATCGCGAAATTGCGGCAACGGAATTTCTCGAAACCGATTATTCTTTTAAGCGGCTTGGCCGATGCACTCGGGTTTCGGCCGGAAAATACCGGAGCCGACGTCGTGATTCAGAAGAGCTCGAACGAAATCGCGCATCTTGTGCGTCACACGAAGCGCTTATTGATGCCGGCGAAAAAGCCTGCCGGCTCACATCGCCGCGCGTCCCAAGCTCGAAAAGCGGGAAACAAAGGTTGATTCGTGCCCCACAGCTTGGATTATCGATACTCCTGATCGCTTCCATACGAAACGCAGAGCCACGATCTGCGAATTTTCCCGACCCCGAAAAGAAACCGGCGACGGCAGGGCCTTCGGGTCCGCAGGAACCGTTGATAAGGCTGCGGCCCGCCGTGTTCGCCGGAACCTCTTCGCCGAACGGCAGAAAATCGTGCCGCGAGACCAGTTCGGCCAGTTCGTCCGTAATCAGCCGCGTGCTGCCGAGATGATCGTAACTCATGTAGCAGGTTTGGCACTGCGGCGTAACTTCGTTGCCGCTCGAATAATTGGAAATGAGCTGACCCGCGGCATCATACACGAACACCGTCGTGATCGCGGGCGTTCCCTGTAACACCGATGCGACGCGCTGATTGTTGCCATCGTAGGCGTACGTGATCGTGTTGTTACTTCCGTCCGTGGCTCTGCGTCTGCCGGTTCTCGGCATCGTACGTCAGGGTGTAGGTGCCGAATGTGGTTTGGTTTCCGGCGGCATCGTAGGAGCCGGACGACATCCGATTCGCGCTCGAATAGACGTCCGACGTCGGCGTGCCGCCGTCCAACTGCACGCCGGAGTTTGCCGTCACCCACATGATCGGAAACCGCCCTTCCCGGCGGATACGTCTCCTCATGGAATGCGCCCGTCAAATTGTAAGGTTAAGTGAACCCGTATGTCCGCCCTGCCGCCTGCCGGTCATAAGTGTCCAAATCGGCAATATAGGCGTCTTCCGGACCGAAACCAAATACGGTGGTTATGTACCATGATGCCTTCAGCCGTAGTGCGCACAGGCGGCTAAGGGAGTCGATTGCATTCCTCAAGCAGCTCCGATTTAGTACGCAGTCTGACGGTCCATAATTTCATGTCATCTCGTACCTGTAAGAGGTCGGCCAATGCCTCGTTTTTTCTCCCAAGTTGCACAAACGCCTCAGCTCGCAAAAAGTGAAACGCACCCGTGAAGTAATCATCCTTGAGACGATCGCACAGAAACAGTCCGGTTGTGAAGTCGTCAGCGGCGTGCCGGTATTTTCCGGCGTGCAAGTAGTAGCGGCCGCGGCTAAATACAAAGCCTGGCTCTAGAGGATCGATCGCGATTGCGCGAGAAGCTTCGGCTATAGCCCTGGGGTAATTGCGCACCCGTTCGTACAGATAAGCACGCAGCGAAAAGACCCTGGCCTCAGCCGGGCGTTGTCTGGCTAATTCGTCGGCGATGGTCATCGCGCTTTCGTGATCGCCAGCGCGTGCGAGGGTTTCCGCTTTCGAGATAAGCGTGTCTAGGCTGGACATCATTTCATCTCCGGCAATCGGCTATGGTCTATTTCGTTCCCACCGCATCTTTCGTCCACGTAGCCGGCCGCGCACTGTTCGAGGGTTTGGCCGGGCCGCCGCCTGCCTGGCTGCTGACATATCCTAAACGCGTCCGCCCACTGGTCCACACAGTCGGGATCCGTGGCAGCCTGTGGTCCGGCATATTTCTGAACACTGATCGCGTAGCGCCGCTTACTCGCATTTTCAAATTCAATTTCAGATTTTCCACCAGCCGAGCTCGGATTCAGTAGAATCAGTTCCAGCGCCAGCGCTGGGCCGCTCAACGCCACACCCAAGATCTTCGCCAGGATGCTCTGGATGGTTGGTTCCACGGGGCTCGGCGCCAGCGATTTCTCGAAAGGGTCCGTGCCGACCTGGAATGGCCCTGGAAGAGTTATTCCCGGTGGCAATCCCAGATTCTCTCCGCCTGGAAACGATCCGGGAGGAAGCGGGCCGCCATCGGCGGTCTGTCCGCTGTTCCCGCTTCCGGATCCGCTCCCCGTGCCTTTCCCGGTCCCCGAACCCGTGCCGGATTTCGGAGGTTTTCCGCCGCCGCCCCAGCCGACGATGATGGGATCGGGAACAAGTATGATGGTGGGATCGCATAGATCATCAAGACCGCCGCATCCGTCCGGGTCGATGTACCCGTCAGCGATGCCTCCAAAGATTCGCATGAGTCCACTCGGATCGGTGAACGTCAGCGGGCTGTTTCCGACATATGCGTATCCGTTCCAGCTTTCGGGATTGCTCGCGTCGGCGCCTGCGTTCCCCGGATCGGAGCTCAGGAAGCGGCCCAGCGTCGCGCCCAGATACCGCGCATTCGAGTAATCGAGCTGCGTATCCGTGTCCCGCACCTTGCCCGTGAACTTATGCGGAATGTTGTCGCCCGGACCCCATTCGCCCGTCCGGCCCGCCGTGTTCGCCGGAACCTCTTCGCCGAAGGGCAGAAAATCATGCCGCGCGATCAGATCCGTTAGCTCGTCCGTCACGAGGCGCGTGCTGCCCAAATGGTCGTAACTCAAATAACACGTCTGGCAGACCGGCGTTGCTTCGCTCCCATTCGAATACTGCGAGATGAGTTGACCCATCGCATCGTAGACAAACACCGTCGTTAAGCCGCCGCTCGTCGCCGACTCGACACGCCGTCCGTTGCCGTCATAGGAGTATGTCACGGACCCGCCTCCGTAGGACGGGCTCTCGGTCGCCGTCGCTTGACGCTCGTCCGCGTTGTAAGTCAGCGCGTAGGTGCCGAACGTGGTTTGATTTCCCGCAGTATCGTAGGAGCCGGAAGACATCTGATTCTTGCCCGAGTAGATGTCGGAAGTCGGTGTCCCGCCGTCGAGCGTCACACCACTGTTTCCGGTCACCCACATGTTGCCGTATTGATCGTACCCGAAATACCGGTAGAATTCGGCGGGCGTTTGGTCCTGCCCGTTTACGTATTTCCAATCGTTAGCTTGGCTGATGCGGCCCGCCGCGTCGTAGGCGTAGGATTCGTTAAACGCCAGCACGGGCTGGCCGGGACCCCCGTGCGTGGCGATCAGCCCATACAGAATCCCGTTGTTCACATTCGAGCCCCAGTTCCAGCCGAGGTTCAGGAATGTTTCCGCCGTACTAGGATTCGGCTGATTCGTCGTCGCGTCCCACGATTCGTAGGGCTGCAAACGCGTGTTGAACGTCTGCTGCCGCCACAGCCCATTGCCGTATTCGTACTGCGTGAAGCCGCCATGCGGAGCATACGTCGGATTGGCGAAATAAGTGGTCGACTGCCCACCGGCGCGCTGACGCAAATCGCCGCAGGCCAGGGCGTTGCCTATGGCATGAACGGATTCGATTTGATGTATGGCGATGCAGGCGGCGGCTGGGGTGAGTTGTCCGAAACGCTCTCCTGGCTCGGAGTGCTGGTGAGTGCGGGAGTGTGGGGATAGCCACTGGGTCCGCATGCTGTAGCTCAGTGGCGAGAAGACCGATGCTCGGCGGGCCTCGTCTCACACGGCGGACTGGCCTGAGGCCCGTAACCCGAACTCCAGTCACGTCCTCCGCCCAAATCGCGCAAACCCGGTATCGTCCTCACATCTCGGCACATATCGCGAGGTCAGCAACCTGCGGCACCTCATCCCGCCTGCGCCCGCATGGTACGACGTTGTCGGTATGTCCAGCAAAGAACGCAGAGCCCTCGATCGCGACCCACGAACGCGCCTACTACCGCGCAACCAGCTTCTAAAGCTCAGAAAAGAAAGATCGAAGGAAGAATTTGGCTTTGAATGGTAAAAACACGAGGAGCGGGAGCAGGAGCGTCGCGAAGAGATGCATCAGGCCAAACTCGCGGCCTTCCAAGCCGACGCCTTTCAGCGTGCGGTAACTAGCTTTGTGGCCACTCGCTTCCAGGGCGCGAAGCCGAACTGATCTCAGCCCTCATTTATAGTTGAGGAAAATGCGTTTCCGTAATCTGCGCGCCGTCGCTTGCTGCGGTGCGCTCGCGCCTATCTTATTTGCCTCGGGTTTCGCCGCGGCTGTGCGGCCGAGCGTCCCGCCCTTGCTGCGCTCGCTGTCGCTTCATGACCGTATTGCCCAGCTCATCATCGTTCGCGCCTACGGTGACTACCCTCGCTCCGACGATCCGGAGTATAAAACGCTGTTGCGTCTGGTTCACGAAGACCGCGTGGGCGGCTTTATCGTCGCAAATCGAGTTCGGGATGGCTCCGTGATTAACGCCCAGCCGTTCGAAATGGCGGCATTCATCAACCACATGCAACGCATGGCGAGGACTCCATTAGTAATCGCATCCGATTTCGAGCGCGGCGCTTCCATGCGCGTGAGCGAGACCGCCGGATTCCCCTACTTCATGGCGTATGGCGCGGCACACGACATCTCCGCCACCCGTGAGCTAGGCGCAGCTACCGCCCGCCAGGCCCGTGCGCTCGGTGTGAATTGGGTGTTTGCTCCCGATGCTGATGTCAACAACAATCCGGACAACCCGATCATCAATACGCGCTCGTACGGCGAGAATCCTCAAGCGGTCGCGGCGGGTGTGTCCGCATTCATTGAGGGCGCCCACTCTGATCCCCGCAATTACGTTCTGGTAACGGCCAAGCATTTCCCTGGGCACGGCGATACCGCTGAAGACAGCCACATGCAGCTTGCCACTCTCGATCAGCCGAAAGAGCGCATCGAATCGCTCGAGCTGGTGCCCTTTCGTGCCGCCATTTCCCAAGGCGTGGATTCCATCATGACCGCCCATATGGCCGTCGCCGCCTTCGAGCCTGATCGGATCCCCGCGACGGTTTCGCAGAAAATCCTTACCGGGCTGCTGCGGGATGAGCTCGGCTTTCAGGGCTTGATCGTGACCGATGCCATGGACATGCAAGGCGTCGCGTCTTTGTTCTCGCAAGGTGAAGCGGCAGTACGCGCCGTCGAAGCAGGCGCGGACGTAATTCTGATGCCTTCCGACCCGGAGGCGTGCATTCGCGCTCTCATGGAAGCCGTGCGGAGCGGCCGCATCTCCCGCCGGAGAATCGACGCGAGCGCTGCCAGGATCCTTCGAGCCAAGCAGCGCGTCGGCCTTTTTCGCACTCGGCTGGTGAACTTGGACGATTTGAGCAACACGATCAAGAATCCAGCTTTCGAGGAGACGGCGCAGGTGGTTGCCGATCAGGCTGTAACCGTCTTAAAAGATGATCAGCATCTGTTCCCCATGCCCGACGACGACGGCTCGTGCCTCGTGATTATGAGTGAAGGGGCATTCCCCACGCGTGGGCGGGAGCTGGATGCACGGCTCGAAAGCCAAAGGCCGGCGTTGAAAATATATGCGACGAACACAAGCACGCCGGATGGCGTGTTGGATGCCGTTGTCGCCGATGCGTCACATTGCAAACGAATCTACGTCGCGTCATTCATCACGGTATCCGCCGGCCGCGGCAGCGTGGCCCTCGAACCTCGCCTGAGTTCACTGCTGCATGGCCTCATCCAATCCAAGGTTCCTCTCGCTCTGATCTCGCTCGGCAATCCTTACCTCGCCCGCGACTTTCCCGACGTTGGGTCGTACGCGACCACGTTCAGCACTTCCATCACCTCTGAAATCGCAGCCGCCCGAGCAATTTCAGGCGAGATGCCGATCACGGGCAAGTCGCCGGTTACCATTCCAGGTTTTGCGAAGGCCGGCGATGGTATCGATGTACCAGCTTCACCCAAGACTGCATCTAACCGAGCGCAATGACACAAATTACCTGGCTTGGACATGCGACCTTCGAGCTGCGCTTCGATTCCGGAGATGTCTTGATCATCGATCCTTGGATTGAAGGGAATCCAGCACACCCGAAGGGATACAAAATCGAGAAAATCGACGCCATTGCCGTCTCGCACGGCCACTCCGATCACATCGGCGATGTCGTTCCGCTTGCAAAGAAATTCAATCCGAAGGTTGTGGCCATCTATGAAACGGCTTCGTGGCTCGAAAAGAAGGGCGTGAAGAACACGATTGGCATAAACAAGGGTGGTACCGTCGATCTGGGCTTCGCAAAACTTACGATGACGCATGCAATCCATAGCGCCGGGATAACAGATGGCGATCAGACCATTTACGGCGGAGAACCGGCGGGATACATCATAACTGGCGAGAACGACCAGCGAGCTTACTTCGCCGGCGACACGGACGTGTTCTCAGAGATGGCGCTCATCGGCGAGCTGTATCGTCCGGAGCTGGCTTTTCTGCCGATCGGCGATCACTACACGATGGGACCTCATGGCGCGGCTCACGCAGCGCGTTTGCTGAAGGCGAAGCGCGTGATTCCGATGCACTTCGGAACATTCCCTGCGCTCACCGGGCGGCCCGAAGACTTGTCTCGGATGCTGGAGAAAGATTCAATCGAGGTTTGGACGCTGAAGCCGGGTGAGCCGGTCGAGTGGAAGCAGAAGTTCAGTACCGCCGAGCAATCACGTCGTTGAAGCCCGTTTTGCGAAGTGAATCGCGGGCGCTGGAGAATTCACTGGCATCCCGAAGCGGGCCGATGAGCACGCGATATAGGTTCGAATTGCCCGGTATAGCAACCGCATGCGCTCGGAAGCCCTTTCTGTGCAGGACGTCGGCGATGGCTTCAGCTTCGTTCCGCCCGACCGCCGCCACTTGCAGGAAGGTTTGCCCCGTCTGAGGGACAAAGTTGGCCGCCGCGCCACCGGCGGGCGCCTTCTCAAATCCTTTGCGTTTCGGAGATCCGAGCGGGGGAGCATTGGCGCCGTCCTGCTCGTTGGTGCGAGCCGATTGGCCTTCCGCTGTATCGCTGGCCGTCTGATCGTTGGTATTCGTGGGCACGGCAGTTGTATCGCTGGTCGATGCTTGGCCGCCCGGCGCGGGCTCGGCGGGAACGGACATGGTGGCGCCAGAGCTTGTGCTGGCGGGTGTCACTGCCGCGACTGGCTTCTTGGCGCCGGAGCCTCGACCGAGCATGTATCCGCCGGTAAAGGCGCCGCCCAGCAGCACGGCAACCACGAAAAAAATTCCGAGGAGCTGCGTATTGCCCAGTAGAATCTCTCTTTCAGTCTCGCTGCTCTGCAACATTTCTACCTAGAATTGTACTTGAAATTTTGTTGCAGGAAAATGGAAAAGTTGCACTTTCGCTCTGAGGCACTCACGTTACTCTTACAGGTAAGCCATGTATTTGACTAGATTCTTACTGCTCGTGGCCGTGTGCTCTGTGGCGGCGTTCGGGCTACTCGGGCCGGTCAGCCTGAATCCTCTACCCGGCATGCCGCCGGTCCTGGACGCGAATAATATCTATTCCGCAGACGCGCCGGGCATGCTGAGCGCTGCAGTCAAGAATTTCCCCGCTCGCGTGTACGTGCCGAATTCAAAGAGCGACACCGTTGATGTGATTGATCAGGCGACCTACCGGATCGTCGACCATTTTGCGCTGCCGAAACGGCACTGGGCAAAGGCGGGGCGGCATTCCACGCTGCTCGAGCCGCAGCATGTCATCCCCTCGTGGGATCTGAAGACGTTATGGGTTGCCCAGGATTTGGGGGACCAGTTGACCATGATCAATCCCGCAACAGGGAAGCCGGGCGAAACGATTTCCGTTGACGATCCCTACAACATGTACTACACGCCAGATGGCAAGTACGCCATCGTAATGGCAGAGCGCGAGGAGCGTATCGATTTCCGCGATGCTCAGACCATGAAGATTGTGAACAGAGTTCCCGTGAATTGCAAGGGCGTGAATCACGCCGATTTTTCGATCGACGGGCGCTACATGATCGCAACATGCGAATTCTCGAGCGAGCTGATAAAAGTTGATGTCGCGGGCCAGAAAGTGCTGGCGCATCTCAAGCTGACTCCGGCCGGCATGCCGCAGGATTGCAGGCTCTCGCCCGACGGGAAAGTGTTCTATGTCGCCAATATGGACTCCGATGGAGTGCATCTGATCGATGGCGATGCGTTTCGGCAAATTGCGTTCCTACCCACCGGCAAAGGCGCGCACGGCCTGTACTTCAGCCGCGATTCCAAGTATCTTTACGTCTCGAATCGCGGAGAGGGATCGGTTTCACTGATCGACCTCAGCACGCGCCGAGTCGCGACCAAGTGGCGTATTCCCGGGGGTGGAAGTCCGGATATGGGCGGCGTCTCCGCGGACGGAAAATCCCTCTGGCTTTCCGGCCGCTACAACAGCGAGGTTTACGTCTTCGACACGTCAAACGGGAATCTTCGCGCACGGATTAAGGTTGGGGCGGGGCCGCACGGGATGTGCGTCTATCCGCAGCCTGGCCGCTACTCGCTCGGACACACCGGCAATATCCGCTGATCGGAAGCGCTCCGCAAGCCAGAGTTAATGTCGGATTTCCTCCGTTTACTCCGGCGAAACAGAAATTACCGCTTCACGTGGCTGGGGCAGATTGTCAGCGAAGTGGGCGACCACTTCAATAACGTCGCGGTGTTCAGTCTCGCGGTACAGCAGACGCATAATGGCGCTGTAATCGCCGCTCTAATGCTATCCCGCGCCATTCCGGCCGTGATGGCAGGGCCGCTTGCGGGAATCGCTCTTGACCGCTTTGATCGCCGGCGCATTATGATCGGCAGCGATCTCGTCCGCGGCGTCGTTGCGCTCGGCTTTATCTTCGCCATCGCGCGCAAGCAACTCTGGCTGCTGTATCTGCTCAGTGCTCTGCTTATGCTGGCCTCGCCGTTTTTTACGAGTGGGCGATCCTCGATCCTGCCTGCCATTGCGAGCGACGAGGAGCTCCATACCGCGAATTCGTTGACCCAAACGACCGGATGGCTGACGCTGACCGTCGGCGCATTCTTCGGCGGCACAGCCGTCGCGGGCTTCGGCTATCAACTCGCATTCATCTTCAATTCGCTGTCCTTTTTTTTCTCCGCGATGTGCATCCTGCAGCTTCGCTCGGTCCACGGTCATTTCCGGGCCGCGAACACGAGTCTGAACGAAACGCAGGTTGCTCGGCCCGTGGCGCGAATACAAGCAGGGCCTCGCCTATATGATCGAAATCCCTTTGATTCTGGGCATCGGGCTCCTGGCGGTCGGTTGGGCCAGCGGAGGCGGAGCCGCACAGGTGCTGTTCACTCTTTTTAGCGAGATGGTTTTCAACCGCGGCGCTCGCGGCCTGGGCGAGTTATGGGCGACTGCAGGATTAGGCCTTCTGGCCGGCTCCCTGCTTGCGAATTGGCTCGGGAAGCGCATTACCTTCAGCAACTACAAGCTCACGGTATTCCTTTGTTACCTGGTCCATGGGGGCGCATACATCGTTTTCAGCCAAATGCACTCCTGGAGGTGGGCGCTGTTCTTCATGGGCCTGTCGCGCTCGGGTGTTGCCGTAAGCTCCGTCTTGAATTGGTCGAACCTTCTGAAACACGTCGATGACCGCTTTCGAGGCCGCGTGTTTTCCACCATAGAAACCATGAGCTGGTCCACGATGATGCTTTCGATGCTCGCCGCCGGCACCGCATCCCGCTATTTCACAATTCGTGCGATCGGAGCAGCCTCCGGCGTTCTCAGTTCTTCGACCGCGTTGTTCTGGGGGTGGGCAAACTGGACCGGCAAACTGCCCGAACCGGCGTTAATTGGCGATCCGCAGCAGGTGGAGATTCACGGCGATCCCACCGCTTGAGCTTTCACAGCATACTCATTTGCGACACTTTGATCGTGTCGCCTTCGACGTCCCCGGTAACTATGATTTTCAAATTATCTTTGTCCGGCGTGTTCCGCAAGAGCTCGAGAACCTTTTTATTTCCGGCATCATCGAATCGGAAGAAATGCTGATCGTCGGTCAGAATTCCGTAACCGCTACGAACATAGTGATGCATCAAAGAGCATTCGTGCCGCTCCTTCAAAGTTTTTTCGCGGCCGATCTTTACGACCTGATCCGCACAGCTTCGATCGATGACTACGCCTTGAATCTCGGCGGCTTGGACGCACCACGCCAAGCCCATCAAGAGACACACGCTTGCCCCGCTTCTTCGCATAAATTATTTCTACGATGACACAATTTAATTTCAGTAAGGGACTTTGATCTGGCATGCCAAACGAGGAGCGCACGGACACGCAAAATACCCAATCTCCCAATCGGCAGGAGCTAGATCAAACCAGTCAGCAAAGTTCGCCCGACGGTGGTGACCCCGAGCGGCGCAGGAAACGTGAGAATCCTCGCCGCAAACGGCGCATCCGATTGGTCGTTCTGGCGCTCCTGGTAGTTGCCGCCATCGCCGCTATTCCCATTTATGCCTATTATTCCGTCCGTGAATCGACCGACGATGCTCAAGTGGACGGTCACATTATCCCGGTGAGCCCTCGCATCAACGGCACGATCATTGCAGTGCTTGTAAACGACAATGAACCGGTCAGAGCGGGTCAGGAGCTAGTGCATCTCGATCCAGCAGATTATCAGGTGGCGTTCGAACAGGCGCAAGCGCAGGTTGCGAATGCGGAAGCGAGCACTGTCGAATCCAGCGTAAATCTGCCCATCACAACCATCAACACGCGCGGCCAAGTCCGTACCAGCATCACGCAAGCTGACCAGAACGCCGCAGGTGTTACGGCGGCGCAACAGGCGGTGGACGCGGCGCGCGCCCGTTTGAATACGGCTAACGCCTCGCTGGCGCAGCAGCAGGCCAACTATGTGAAGGCCCAAAAGGATCTCGCGCGCTTCAAGGATCTGGTCGAGAAAGATGAGGTCTCGAAGCAGGAATACGACGCCGCTGTAGCGGCCGCGGATGCGAATGCCGCGCAAGTAGAATCCTCCAAGTCCGCCATCGTCGAAGCACAGCACAACTTGGATCAAGCAATCGCGGAGGTGCAGCAAGCGAAAGCACGCCTTGCGAACGCGGTGATCCAGAGACGTTTGAGCGAGGAGATCCGGCCGAAGCAAGAGGCCGTCAGCCAAGCCCGGTACAAGCAGGCGCAAGCTCAGGTGCAGCAACGCCAGGCCGATCTGAATCAGGCTAAGCTGAATCTGCAATACACGGTCATCAGAGCGTCGGTCGATGGCGTGGTCAGCCGGAAAACGGCCGAGCCGGGGATGCAAGTATCACCGGGACAGCAGCTCATGGCCTTGGTGCCTCTCGACGACATTTGGATCACGGCGAATTTCAAAGAAACTCAGCTCAAGAAGATGCAGGTCGGCCAGAGAGTCGAAATCAAAGTGGATGCATTTGGCGGTCGTCGATATAGGGGCCATATTGACAGCCTCGCGGGGGCGTCCGGCGCGAGATTCAGCCTCTTGCCTCCCGAAAACGCAACCGGCAACTACGTCAAAGTGGTGCAGCGGGTCCCAGTGAAAATCGTGCTCGAGCCGGGCGAAAATCGCGACCATCGCCTGCTTCCCGGAATGTCGGTCGGGCCCACAGTGCTTCTGAATAGCGGCACCAATAACGCTCAGTAGCGCTGAATGCCGGAGAACGCGAGCCCCACAACTGCGAACCCCGATTCGGCGAAAGCCCAATGGACGCCCAGCTTCAACCCTTGGCTGATCGCGCTCACGGTCACTCTCGCAAGCTTCATGGAGGTGCTCGATACCAGCATTGCGAATGTCGCTCTGCCGCATATTGCCGGAGGACTTTCAGCAACCGAAGACGAGAGCACTTGGGTGCTGACGTCGTATCTGGTCTCGAACGCCATCGTTCTGCCCTTGAGTAGCTGGCTGTCGTTCCTGCTCGGCCGCAAGCGTTTCTACATGGCTTGCGTCCTGGTTTTTACCCTCAGTTCGTTTGCATGCGGGATCGCTCCTACGCTTGGATTACTGGTCTTCTTTCGTGTTCTGCAGGGCATCGGCGGCGGTGGGCTCCAGCCGAGTGAACAAGCCATTCTGGCGGATACCTTTCCTCCTAGACAGCGTGGCATGGCCTTCGCCATCTATGGCGTTGCGGTGGTTACAGCTCCCGCAATCGGCCCAACTCTCGGCGGATGGATTACGGACCACATGACCTGGCGTTGGATTTTCTTCATCAATATCCCGGTAGGCATCGTCTCGCTGCTCCTTACCAGCTTTATGCTCGAGGATCCGCCTTACTTCGTCGCCGAGCGCGCGCGAAGACTGAGATCGAAACTGCGCGTCGACTATTGGGGCATCATTTTTGTCGCGATTGGGCTCGGCTTCCTGCAGGTCGTGCTTGATAAAGGGGAGCGCGATGACTGGTGGGCATCGAATTTTATCCGGATCTGTGCGCTTGTTTCAGCCGTTGGCTTGATCCTCGCCATCTATTGGGAGTTCACGCGAAAGGATCCGGTGGTAGACCTTAGCCTCTTAAAGGATCGCAATTTTGCCTTCTCAGCGGTGCTGATGTTCATGGTTGGCGTGGTTCTGCTGGGCAGCACCGTCTTGATACCTCAATATCTGCAGCTCGTTATGGGCTATTCGGCCACCTCAGCCGGTCTTGCGCTCTCGGCTGGAGGGCTGCTGGTCATGTTCATGCTCCCTGGGGTCGGGCTCATGCTGGGCAAAGTGGAAGCGCGTTGGGTGATTGGTATCGGCCTTATCATAACTTCGCTCGCCCTTCTGCATATGACGAGCTTCGACACACTCATGAGCTTCAGGTACGTCGTCATCGCGCGCTGTTTCCAAGCGGCGGGGCTGGCTTTTCTGTTCGTGCCCATCAATACAGCCGCGTATGCCTTCGTGCCGCCGACCAAAAACAACGCGGCATCGGCGCTTATCAACCTCGCCAGGAATGTCGGCGGCAGCTTGGGCATTTCACTCGTTACCACGATCCTTGCGCGCCGCGCGCAGTTTCATCACAACCGGCTAATCGAACATGCCACCGCTTTGAATCCGCTGTTTAATCAGGCGATTGACGCCGCTTCACGAGCACTTGGTTCCAACACGGGTCGACAGCCGTACGCCTTTATCATGCGAGCCCTCGAACAGCAAGCCAACACGCTGTCTTACATCGATTGTTTCTGGTTAATGGGCTTGGTATTCGGCGCGCTCGTGCCGCTGGTTTTCTTCATGAAGAGGACACAGCCGGGACGCGCGGCCGCTGGCCATTAACGGTCAAGAGCTATTGCCCTTGCGTCACGGCCTTTGCCGATTCCGCCGATTCGGCAGGCGCCGTTTGGCGCGGGATTTCAAGACTCACCGGAAGACTGAAATAAAACGTGGACCCCACTCCTAATTTCGATTGGGCCCAAATTCGTCCCCCATGCCGCTCGACGATTCTGCGCGCGATCGAAAGGCCCATGCCCGTTCCTTCCACGCTGCTTTTGTGGAGCCTTTGGAACAGAGCGAAGATACGTTCCGCGAACTGCTGGTCGAAACCTTGCCCGTTATCGGAAACCGAGAAAATCCAACCTGTCGAATCCCGCTCTGCTTCCACGCGGATCACCGGCGGCTCCTCGCGGCGGTACTTAATTGCGTTCGATATCAAGTTCTGCAGCAACTGCGAGAACTGCACTTCATCCACCAGTAGCGCGGGCAGCGCGCCGTGTTCGATTCGCGCGTTGCTCTCCCGAATGGAAGCTTGGAGATTCGATTCCGCTTCCTCGAGCAGCTTTTCGAATGAAACCGCAACCGCAGTATGGCCCGCACTGCGTAGTCGAACCACGGCGAGCAGGCCGTTAATCAAATCGGTCATTCGCCGCGAGGCCGAGACGATGTAACCGATAAATTCGTCCGCATCCGCGTCGAGCTGCCCTTTATACCGAGCCGCGAGAAGTTGCGTGAAGCTCGTCACCGTTCGAAGCGGTTCTTGAAGATCATGGCTCGCCACGTAAGCAAATTGCTGTAACTCCTCGTTGGAGCTCTGCAGCTCCTGCGTGCGGTCATTGATGCGTGCCTCGAGCTGCGCGTTGAATGCCTCGAGTTGCGCATGGGCTTGATCGCGTGCGCGTATATGCGATATCAAGGCGTTGTAGAGCCACGCGAGCACGATCGCCATCACCAGAGTTCCAATCAGAAACAGCCCGAAGGCCCAGCGCGTCAGGCTGCGTTGTTCATCGAGGTACGCCACCTGCCTGGCGTTCAGCCTCGTTTGCAGTCCATCTCTCACACGCCGAATTTCATCCATCGTCTCCTGCGATTCGGCGACCGTCCCTGGATCGAAAGCCGTCGCGCCTGCTTTGCGGGTTCTCGCTAGTTCTCGCCTCGCCTCTTCGAAGCGTTTTTGTACAAGCGCAATCAGATGCTGTATCTCGCTTTGAAGAGCAGGCCGGTCCTTGGCGTTCATAAGACAAGCGTCGATCTCGCGGGGCAGCCATGCACTCGCCTGTCGCAGCGGCAGAAGATAGTGATCGTCACGCGTGAGCAGAAATCCACGCTCGCCGGATTCCGCGTCTTTCGCGAGCGTTTCGAGGTTATTTATGCTCGACGAGAGATTTTGAATTTCGAGCAGCCGCGTATCGGTATGGTCCGATGCGACAGTAACAAGGAAGAAGACGAAGGTAAAAGCGACGGGAACTGCGAACAGAAACGCCAAACCCGGCCGTGTTCTCGTGTGTTCTGGCACCGTTGCTGTGGTGATTTCCGGCGTTGCGTGCGAGTGCCTCAATTGCTTTGACTTTTCTAAGCTGGATACGTTTCAGGCTGTCGGGTCGCGAGCGGCGGTAGCGTTGAAAAATTTACAAGTACCATTACGCTGGAACTGGCTCCTGTGGCGGCATCGTAATCGCTTTTCGATGAAGCTCACGAAGCAGGGAACGCTCGAATTCGCAGTACGGCAGTTGTTTCGGCGCGCAATACTGCGCAGTACAAATCTCAGCGAGACCATCTGGGATGTGACCCGCGGCGATGCGCTCGGCCGCTTTCAATCGATGCATAAGATACGCCGGCGCAATCATCTCGAATTCCACCTGCGCGAATTTTGACTTGGCAGCGGCCATGTTGCCGCGAAACACCAAATCAAAACACGCCGAGCTGGCGAGAGTCAAATTCTGTAACCGGAGATTGCAGAAATCGCTTAGATCCATCGTTCTCTGCTCCCAGGCATCGGCAGTTACAAGATCGCCCCGATCGATGGCCCATAGCAGGATGATGTGAGCATAAACCAGGCACATATCTGGTCTGCCCCCTGTGTCCGCGAGCGTTCGGATCAGCCGTTCGGGGTAATCGCGTGGCCTGAGGCCCGCGACCTCGAGTTGCGCTACCAGATGGTATAGGAGAATCTCTTGCGCCTCCGGCGTGTTCCGCAGGAGCGAAAGGAACAGGCGCGCGTCATTTCGAACCGGAGCTCTCGACCCATTTGGAATGAGTCCCAGAAAGAAAAGCAGGAAATTGACTTGAGCGAATGCGCTTAGGAAGGTCGTCATCCAAGGTCCCGCCGGAATACTGAGCAAAACGCACGCCCCGCATATGCCTGAAATGAGCGTCGCGCCCGGTCCCGCCGCAACCACCACCACCATCCGCTTACGCCAGAAGTCCCGATTCCGCGGGATAGCCGTCACCGACCCTGAAAAGAGTGCCTTTATCCTGAGCTGCAGCCTCCATTTTCCGTGCGCACGGCTCACACGTAATGGGCCCAACGCACAGCCGAGGATTTCGAAATCGAGGAACAGGGCGGCCAAGAGGTGGCCGAATTCATGGACTGCAATGGCCGCCGCGACAGCGATCAAAAGGGCGCTCAGCCCGATCCAACTCTCAAGCTTCACGGCCTCAAACAGTGCTCCCAGCCACCACGGCCCCAGTGTTTTCACCGCGATTCCGAGCCCAACACCGAGGAGCAGCATCTTCCACAGAAACCATGACTTACCCCTCGGACCGGCCAAGTAGGCGTCAGGAAGGGGTGGGAGCGGCGGATCGACACCTGTCCTGCTAGCGGCGTCCATGCAATAGATATCGTGGCAAAAGCGTGCCCGCTATAGCATGCAAATCTGCTTCAGGCCGGCTGTTACACTGGAGCCAAAATCGCGCAAGCGCGGGTTCAAACTAACAGTTCGCGAGTTCGTTCTGCGCCCCTAACCAGCCGATGCCCATTCAGACGCTCTTTGGCTCGGTTCCCACCGAGCCCAACCTCCTCGACCGGCTCAAAGCCGGCATTCAGAAGACTCGTTCGGGATTCGTCGACCGGCTGGATGACGTGCTGTCGGGCAAGAAGGAAATTGACGCGGAGCTTCTTGAAGAACTGGAATATACGCTCATCACGGCCGACCTCGGTGTCCATACGGTGCAGGAAATTCTCGAACGTATCCGGCAGCGTGCCGATCGCAAGACGATCGGCGATGCCGGGCAAATCCGAAACCTCATTCGCGAGGAGCTCCTCGACGTGCTTCGCGCCTCGGAAACGCCCATTCGACGAGTGAGCAACCCGCCGGCGGTTGTCATGATTGTCGGCGTGAATGGGGCAGGGAAAACGACGTCCATCGGAAAGCTAGCCGATCGCTTTCTCGGCGAAGGCAGGAAGGTTCTCCTTTGCGCGGCCGACACCTTCCGCGCCGCCGCCATTGAGCAGTTGGAAATTTGGGCGCAACGCGCCGGCGTCGAAATGATTCGGCAAAAGACCGGTGCGGATCCGAGCGCCGTGGTCTTCGATTCGCTCCAGGCGGCCAAGGCTCGAGGCGTCGATTACGTGATCATCGATACCGCCGGACGTTTGCATACCAAAGAGAACCTGATGGCGGAGCTCGAGAAAATGCGCCGTACCTGTGAACGCGTGGTGCCCGGCTCGCCGCACGAGGTTTGGCTCGTGCTCGATGCAACTACCGGACAGAATGGTGTCGAGCAGGCGCGCAAATTCACCGAATCCGCGGGTGTTACCGGCATTATTCTGGCCAAACTCGACGGAACTGCGAAGGGAGGCGTCGTCATTGCGATTGCCCGGGAGCTGAATCTGCCGATCCGGTTCGTGGGTGTCGGAGAAAAGCTCACAGACTTACTGCCGTTCGATCCGGAGAAGTTCGTGGCTTCTCTGTTTGATTGATTGAGTGCACATGCCCGACTACATGGAGGAAGCGCTGGACCTTGCCCGCCGGGGCCGGGGCCAGACCAGCCCGAATCCAACGGTGGGGGCCGTCATTGTCCAAGGCGACAAAATCGTTGGCCGGGGCTTTCACACCTGGACGGGAGTGGATCACGCCGAAATTGTGGCGCTCCGGGAGGCTGGCGATGCGGCACGAGGCGCGACGATGTATCTTACGCTCGAGCCGTGCGCCCATCACGGCCGAACGGGACCTTGCGCAACGGCCATCATCTCCGCCGGTATTCGACGCGTAGTGGCCGCCGTTCAAGATCCGAATCCCGAAGTTCGTGGACAAGGCTTCGCGACCCTTCGGCAGCACGGCGTCGAGGTTATGATCGACCCGACTCATGGCGAGGACGCAGAACGCCTGAACGAATCCTTCCTGCATTTCATGAACACCGGCCGGCCGCTCGTCACGGTTAAAGCGGCTCTTACGCTTGACGGAAAAATCGCCGCTCCGCAAGACAACCTCGGCTGGATTACCAGCGAAACCGCGCGCGCAGACGTTCAGCAGGTTCGACACTTCTCGGACGCCATTCTGACCGGCATCGGCACTGTCCTCGAGGACGATTGCCTGCTCACGGATCGCTCCGGGCGTGAGCGCAGCCGGCCACTGTTGCGCGTCGTGCTCGATTCGCAGCTCCGCATTCCGCTCGGATCGAAGATGGTGGCCAGCGCGAACGGCGATGTGCTTGTGGCCGGCACATCCGCTGCTCCATCGTCCCGGCGCCGCGCGCTCGAGAATGCGGGAGTCAAAGTTCTTATCGCGGATGGTCCCGGTGGCCGGACTGACCCGCGGGAAGTGATCGCGTACCTCGCCCGCGAGCGCTATCTTTCACTTATGGTCGAAGCCGGCAGCAAGGTCAATTGGGCGATGCTCGATTCTTCCATTGCCGATAAGGTGCTCTTTTACTACGCGCCGAAGATCCTCGGCGGGTTGCAAAGCCTCCCGGTGGCGGGCGGTACGGGTCGGATGCGCAGAGCTGACGCAATCCTGCTCGAGCGTCTCAGCCTTCACGCGATCTCGCCAAACGAGTTCGCCGTCGAAGCCTACCTCGTCAAGAACTAGAACCTTCATGTTCACGGGAATCGTTCAGGAGCTTGGCCGGGTGACTGAACTGAACCCGAAGGAAACGGGCGCAAGATTGACGGTCGAGTGCTCCACTGTCATCCGGGATGCGGCATCGGGAGCAAGCATTGCGGTAAACGGCGCATGCGTAACTGCGGCGCAGCTTACGGCTGGGAGCTTTTCCGCCGATTTGGCGCCGGAAACGCTGAAGCGAACCAATCTCGGGAGCCTCGGTCCTGGTTCGTTCGTCAACCTAGAGCGTCCTCTCCGCGCAGACAGCCGCCTGGACGGCCATTTCGTTCTCGGTCACGTGGATGCCACAGCACGGGTGGTGGGGCTGTCGCCCCTGGGCGACGAAAACTGGTGGCTTGAAATTGACATGCCACGCGACCTCAACCGATACGTTGTCATGAAGGGCTCAGTTGCCGTGGACGGCGTCAGTCTCACGGTCGCCGGCATCAAAGATGGCCTGGCCGCCTTCACCATCATTCCCCACACGTACCGGAACACAATCGTGCACTCCTACGGCGCTGGTTCACAGGTGAATATCGAGGCGGACATACTGGCGAAACATGTCGAAAAGCTGGCCCATTTCGCATAATCGTGAGCATCCGCGAAACGCGCGTCACGCGCAGGCCATCTACGATTTCAGGAGGGAATATGCGCAAATTAGTGCTATCCGCAGCTTTCGCCGTCGGCTTAGGCGCTCTTACGATAACAGCCGCGCCCCAAAGCTCTCAGACGGTTCGCGATGCCCAGCAGGCCCTAAAGGACAAGGGCTTCGATCCTGGTCCGGTGGATGGAATTAATGGACCCAAGACTCGCGCCGCGGTCCGCGATTATCAGACCAAGGAGAACCTCAATGCGGACGGACGCCTGGGTCCGCAGACGCTCGACAGCCTCGGCGTGAAGGCTGCACCGGCTGATGCGGAGTTCCACGCGGCTGGGTCAAATCTGAAGAATTCGTACTCGAAAGGGGGAAAAGAGGTCGCGACGGGTGGCAAAGAAGCCGGTTCGGACGTGAAGCACGGCCATCCGGTTGAAGCTGCCAAAGACCTTGGTAAAGGCGTCGGCCATGGGGTAGCAAAGATGGGCGCCGGCACGGGACATGCCGTTAAGAACGCCGCAAAAGGCGCGACAGACGCGGTCACTGGCAACAATAAAGATACATCGACGAAACGGTAGCTGCGTCCGTCGAACGAAGATGCGTGCACCGACCGGCTGCGCCTCTACCGCCCGGCCAACTCGTCTCGGATTTCGGCCGCGGCCTTGCGCGCCTCTCCCACGGCCCCGATCGGAAAGCTGATCGCCCCCACTTTCGGATGGCCGCCTCCGCCGTACCGTTCGCAAATCGTGGCCAGATTATGACGCAGCGGTTCTCGCACCCAAGGGTTTGACCCGACGGAAACCTTCGTTCGGAAGCTTGATGTCGACACCGAAACCGTGTAAGCCGAATCCGGGAACAAATAATAGGGAATGAATTTGTTGTACCCCTCGATCCCGTAATTCACTAGATCGAAGTAAATGACTCCGTGATCGCACGACCCCTCTGCGCGAATCAGATCAATGTTGCGGAGATGTGTTCCGTGCAGCCGCGAATATGTCGCCTGGATTTCCGGGTCCGTGATGATTTCCGCCAGTGGCCGGTGCTGCATCAACTGGATGATCTTTTGCACGAGCGAAGGCCCGTTGCTGCCTTCAATCACCAAGGTCAGCTTCATTGCCGGCTCGTTCATCTCCACCGCGGCCTGTGCGTTTTCATACAGAGCGCCATCCACGATGTCTGCCCAGGTCACCAGCTCGTCTAAGTCAGGCGCTTCGAAGCCCCACCGCTCTTTCACCACGGTCGAAATGAACTTTGTACAGGACCGATAGCTTGGGTCAAACATCTTGCGTCCGGAAGTGTCGTGCCGAAAATGCTCGGCATCTTCGGGGCTCAAGAATGCGCTCTGGTGATGATCAAACCACCAAGTCAGGTTGGGATGGGTCGCATACTTGAAATCGACAATGGCGTTAACGTCTCCATCGAACATCGCGTCCTCAAACAACTGGTCCGCTCGATGCGCCAGACCGGTGTAACGGAATTCCGCGCCGGGGTAGAATCGCTCCTCGAAGAAGCGGGTTACAAAAGCCGCCGATGCCGCCCCATCGAAGCAGTGATCGTGATATAGAATGCGGACCTTCATGAAAGAGAGTTGTTCTCGGAAAACCTTTTAGATTGCCTTAGGAAATTCGGAAATGCAAGTCGTAGGGGATAATTAAAGTTCCGAGCCGTTTCCAAGAATGTAAGCGGCCACGCAAAATCAGCGTACCTGTTCCGCTGATTCCGTACCATGCTGCAACCCAAACAAGAACGCCAGAACGACCTAAACCCTCAAGAAACATCGGAATGGCTCGAATCTCTCGACCAAGTAATCGACGAGATGGGCCCGGATCGCGCCGCCTATCTGCTGGACCAACTTTTGCGCCGCGCGGACACCTTCGGCGTTTCTGTGCCGCAGGAGTTGCGGACGCCCTATCTGAACACCATTCCGGCCCACGAGGAGGTGCCCTACCCAGGGAACGGTAATCTGGAACGGAAAATCAAGAGCCTCACGCGTTGGAATGCCGCCGCCATGGTGGTACGTGCGAACAAGTACGACCCCAATATTGGTGGTCACATTTCCACCTTCGCTTCGCTCGCGACGCTGAGTGAGGTCGGGTTTAATCATTTTTTCCGTGCCCGCTACGGCGATCAGCCCGGTGATCTGGTCTATTTCCAAGGTCATGCCTCACCGGGCGTGTATGCGCGCGCTTTTCTTGAAGGCCGCCTCACCGAAGAGCAATTGATCAATTTCCGTCACGAACTGCGCGATACCCCCGGACTTTCTTCGTATCCCCACCCCTGGTTGATGCCGGAGTTCTGGCAATTTCCCACAGTATCGATGGGGCTCGGTCCCATTAACGCGATTCACAATGCTCGATTCCTCCGTTACCTCGAGCACCGCGAACTGATTCCTGTCACTGGGCGTAAGGTCTGGGCCTTTGTAGGCGATGGCGAGACGGATGAGCCTGAGAGCACCGGCGCTCTTAGCATCGCTGCCCGCGAGTGCCTGGACAATTTGATCTTCGTTGTGAACTGCAATCTGCAACGGCTCGATGGACCCGTTCGCGGAAATGACAGCGTGATTCAAGAGCTGGAAGGCGTATTTCGCGGCGCAGGGTGGAACGTTATCAAAGTCATCTGGGGCCGCGATTGGGACGAGCTCCTGTATCGCGATACGACTGGCCTGCTGCTGAAGCGTATGGAAGAGTGCGTGGACGGCGAGTACCAGAACTTCAAGGCTCGGGGAGGCGCCTATACGAGAAAGGAATTCTTCGGAAAATATCCCGAGCTGCTGAAGCTCGTCGAAGACAAGACCGACGACCAGATCGCGCGCTTCCGGCGCGGCGGTCACGATCCCATCAAGGTCTACAACGCCTACAAGCGAGCCTGCGAGCACAAAGGGCAGCCCACGGTGATTCTTGCGAAGACCGTCAAAGGGTATGGATTGGGCGAAGCGGGTGAAGGTAAGAACATCACGCACCAGCAAAAAAAGCTGAACGAGGAGGAGCTGGTGTATCTCTCGCATCGCTTCAATCTCGATCTCCCGCGCGAGGTAATCCACTCTACTTCTTTCGTTCGCCCTCCCGACGACAGCCCCGAAATCCGGTACATCAAGGAGCGTCGCGAAGCTCTCGGCGGATATTTGCCGGCCCGCGCGCCTAAGAAGATTGAGCTGAAGGCGCCGGGACTCGACGTGTTCGCTGACTCTCTAGGCGGCTCGCGTGGCCGCGAAGCCTCTACCACCAGCGCATTTGTCGCCGTCCTCAAAGCTTTGTTGAAAATGCCTGAGCTTGGCAAGTACGTAGTCCCGATTATTCCCGACGAGGCTCGCACGTTCGGCATGGAGTCGATGTTCCGCGAGCGTGGCATTTACGCAAGCGGCGGTCAGCGCTATAAGCCCGTGGACAGCGAAGTGCTGATGTACTACAAAGAGGCGAAGAGCGGCCAGATTCTCGAGGAAGGCATCACCGAGGCGGGAGCAATGGCCTCATTTACCGCGGCCGGAACCGCTTATGCCAACGTTGGCGTGCCATCCATTCCGTTTTTCATTTACTACTCCATGTTCGGCTTCCAACGTATTGGCGATCTCATCTGGGCATTTGCCGACGCGCGTGGAAAAGGATTTCTCGTCGGAGGCACCGCCGGTCGAACAACTCTGCTCGGCGAAGGCCTGCAGCACGATGACGGGCACAGTCACGTTCTTTTTAGTGTCGTCCCCACCTGTCTCAGCTACGATCCCGCTTACGCATACGAGATCGCGCTGATTGTTCAGAATGGTATTCACCGGATGTATGAGAAGAACGAAGATTGCTTCTACTACCTGACCGTCTACAACGAGAACTATATCCAGCCGCCCATGCCGGATCATCCGGGCGTCCAGGAGGGAGTTCTTCGCGGGCTGTATCTTTACAAGGCGTCGGAAACCGGTTCCGCTCAAGTGACGCTATTCGGCAGCGGGCCGATTCTCAACGAGGCGCTCAAAGCTCAGAAGTTGCTTGCCGAAAAATTTTCTGTCGGGGCGAACGTTTGGAGCGTCACCAGCTACACAGAGCTGCGCCGGGATGCGCTGGCGGTAGATCGATGGAACCGCCTGCATCCGAGCGAGCCCGAACGCAAAGCGTATCTGTTGGAAGCTCTCGGCAACATTGAGATGCCGATCATCGCTGGGACCGATTACATGAAGGCGGGCCGCGGGCGGCGCCTTGGGGCTGGCAGTGGCGATGTTTCTTCCTTGGTACAGCCTCCCTGGTGGCTATCTTGAGCGTGACGCATTGGTTGCTCTCAGTAGACCGATTCCCGCAACCGGCTCGGCATGGCATTCCTTGGGGATTATCTCCTTACTGCTCGTGGGGTTGGTACTTGTGGGGGTCGCCGTCGCCTTGTACGCGGCTGCAGAGCAGGAGACCCGCTCGGGGCGAGCCGCGTTCGCAAGCGCGTATGGGCTCTTGGTCGCGGTCGTGATCTTCGAGAAGCTGTTCGTCCGGCGTCCCGGTGCCGGTAAGCTCGCCCCGGGCTCGCCATTCGAGGGCGGCACAGAGACGGTTGTCGGAGCGGGGGGATATCTCGGGCTGGTCGCGGCGCTGGCAATCGTCCTTGGCGCCTTGATGGCCGCCCTCGAACGTCGGGCCGGGCGCTGGGGTACGGGCGACCATCGGTCGCGAACGGGTGGCGGTGCGCGAACGGACACAATGGCGATCCGTGCTCGTTCGGCCGCCCCTGGTGCGCCGACCATTGGAGCCGATCGCCGCAAGTCGCCCCTCAGGCCGGCGGCCCAAGTTGGACCGCCCTCGAGCCCGGTGGGCGCGGGACCACTTGGCTTGCGCGTGCGGTCGGTCAGCTGGCGGATGCAAGTTGGCGTGGCGATCGCGTCGATCATCGCTGTGTACTTGGCCACCCGCCTGTCGTTCATCGGACGTTTTCCCTACTTCGTGGATGAGGGCATATACGCGAACTGGATCGCACAGGGTGCTGCGTCGACCCACCAGCTGTTCATCTCCCAGACGCTTGCGCGAGGGCCACTTCAGCCCTGGTTAGCCATAGGCTGGGTAAAGCTGGGCTTCAATCCCCTGATCGCAGGACGGCTGGTCTCGGTCACCTCCGGCCTGTTGACCATCGGTGTCGTGGGACTGCTCGGACGTCGACTCGGCGGCGCGGCTGTTGGATGGGCCGCGGCCGCGTTGTGTGTGGTGATCCCGTTCTTCGTCGTCTACGACGGAATCGGCTACTACGAGCCGCTGGTGACACTGATCATGGCCAGCGCCCTATACCTGCAGTTCGAACTGGCACGCCGACCCAGCCTCCGGCTGGGCATGCTGCTCGGGCTGGTGGTAGCCGCGGGTGTCTTGACCAAGCAGAACACCCTGCCAGCACTCGTGCTGCTGCCGGTCAGCTTGGTCTGTTTTGACTTCTCGCCATCGGGTCGTCGCCATCGCCTGGCCACCTGGCTCGGCGCGGCCGGAATCACTTTCGTCATGTTCATCGGGGCGGACCTCATCCTGCACTCCTCCCCTTATTACGCGCAGCAGGTGGCGTGTCACAAGGATCCGTTCTGTTGGCCGGCTCAATCGTTAACGCAAGTCCTGGAGAACCCATTTGCATATAGCGGACGGGCATGGGCGATTTACCGGCCTGCCCTGATCGGCTACATCACCTGGCCACTAATCGTCTCGGGCGTGGTTGGCGCCGGGTTGGCATGGCGAACCCGGCCCCGCTTTACCGCCGTCCTGTTGACCTGGGTCATCGTGCCCTTCGTGGCCGCTCTGCTGTTGGAACGAGCGACCGCCTCACGTCACGTCATGTTCCTGATGCCCGCAGTAATCGTGTTGATCGCGTACGCGCTCGTCCGGGTAGCGACCTGGGCACGGCAAGCGCTGACCAGGCGCGCAGCGGCGATCGGCTGCACAGTTGGCGCGATGATTCTGCTGGCACCGGCGGTGATCTTGGATGGGCGTGTTCTCGCCGATCCGGCGGGGGCTCCTTATCCTGGCCAAGACTATTTCGGATACGTGACAGGATGGTCTTCCGGCCTCATCTGGCAGGGCGCCGCCAACGTGATCCGTCACCGTGCCACCGGTCGGCAGGTAGTGATTCTCACGCCTGGCGGCATGACGATTCTGGAACTCCTCTTCTGGCACGACCGCCGGTACGTGTTCGCAAGCGGCCGCTCCGCACTTGCAGCGCGAGCACAATTCGTGATCACGGGCGGGAACACCTTTTCGGGCCTCTCGACGGTGCTCGGGAGCGACCGACGAGGCCTGCAGGCCCAGAGGCAATTCGTGCTCGTCAGCAGCATTGCTCGTCCGAAAGGCTCCTGTCAGGGCCTTTCCCCCTGCGGTGGGTCCGTGAGCATTTTCCAACGCTCAGCGGAGCCGGCGGGATGAGGCCGACACGGATTTCGCGACTCGTCCACGTGAGCTGGATAACTGCAGACGCGGATGCCATTGACTCGCATGGAAGACCGCTGGCTGACGGCGCTGCAATAATCCGGCCATCGCATCCTCATCGGTTGAAGTCCTTCGACGACCATTACGCGCTGGCAGATAATTCGCCACGAGCAATTGAACCCAAGCTACGACGAAATGGGGTGCCAAGACCGCAAGTTCCATTCCACGTGGCAGTAAACCCGTTCTGGAGCTGGGCTCAGGTGCTGGTTTTATGGCGAGCTATGTCGAGAACCTGATTACTAGTGACATGCTGAACTACCCCAGCTCGACCTCGTCCTCGATGGATGTGCAGCATTGCAATTGGAGGACGGCGGTCTGCGCGGTATAGCGATGGTAAATACTCTGCATCATCTACCTGATGTGGCTGTGTTCTTCCGCGAAGCGGCCCGGCGTGTTGGATCGGGCGGCGCGATCAGCATGATCGAGCCATGGAATACCGCGCGGGTCAAGGTTTGTATATGGCACATGTCACCCTGAGCCGTTCGATCCCGATGCGTCTTCCTGGCGTTTTGCGAGTGGCTGACCTCTCACTCATGCCAACGGTGCTTTGCCCTGGATAGTGTTCCAAAGAGATCGATCGCGCTTCCGGCGGGAATTCATGGAACTAGAAATACGGCAGGTTCGGCTCATGATGCCCATTCGTTACCTGCTTTCAGGCGATGTGTCCATGCGCGCACTCGTCCCGAACTGGAGTTTTGAACTGCTCAAGGCTGCGGAACAGGCCTGCAGGCCGATCATGCCGTCACTGGCAATGTTTGCCCACATCACTCTCGGGCGTCGTTGAGTTGAGCCGCATCGGGCATAAACAGGACGTCGATGTATCCGGCGGAGCTTCGCCCGATGAGCTCATCAGGATCTTCGTGGGGTCCTATGCCACGACGCGTGAGCTTGCGTCCGCTGTAGCCGAGCTCGACCACGGTCCGGATCAGCTCGCGCGCCGAGGATCCCAGCCGAGCCAACGCCATCGAGTCGACCTCGACGTAGATCGCAGGGCGGTGCGTCTCGATCATGCTCTGGGCCCCGCCCAGAACCATCGTTTCGGCGCCCTGAACGTCGACCTTGATCAGCGCGACGGTGCGGGAGTCCCGGGCCACGAGTTCGTCAAGCGTCACCCCTTGGACCGGCTCGCCTTCGAGAGCTAAGTGATGGTCGCCCGGATGGCCCGGGATTGAGTGCGAGCCTGAGGTGGCCCGGGCGGTCGGCAGCCGCGGCCTGGACGAGGTCGACGATTCCGGACAGCCCGGCGCGCGCTACCCGGCGGCGCAACGAGTCCATGTTTCGGGCTTCAGGCTCGATTGCGATCACGCGGCCCGATGGCCCCACCCATCGCGCGAACCGAATGGAGAAGAAACCGATATTGGCGCCAACGTCGATGACTATCGAACCCGGCGTGACGAGACCGCGCATGCCGTCCACCGGTCCAGCCTCGATCAGCCGCTTGTAGGCGAGGTAGGCGGACTCGAAGACCCGTCGCGGAAGCGGCCGGTAGAGCAGGCCAGCTCTTGTTGCGCGCTCGTAGAGCCACACCAGCCCATTCGAGACCTGTGTTCTCACGCCGTGCTGGCCGGCGAGAGCTCCTTGAACCCGTCGGCGGTCGACGTCCGCGTTGACCAGGGCACCGAACCGGGCCTGCGGAGCATGCGCCACCCGGCCGCGCAGGCGCGCAGGAACAGCGGCCCATCGCGGAGCACGTTCATCTTCGACTCACCGGCACTGCGCTCGTGATAATGAATCGGGATCTCGAGGATGCGCAGCTTCTGGCGCGCCGCTCCGAACAGCAGATCGAAATCGCCCCACCGGTCGCGTCCGTACAGCGGCATCGACTCGTAGTCGCGGCGCAGCAGGGCCTTGGTGCCGCACAACGTGTCGCTGACGCGCTGCCGGACCACCCAGCTGACCAGCAGGCAGAACGCCTTGTTGCCGATGAAATTGACGGTTGGCATCGCGTGACCCTCTACCGGATACACGAGCCGTGTCCCGTTGACGAAATCCGCGGTGCCGGTTTGCAACGGGGTGAGGAACTTCGGCAGGTCCTCGGGCGCCACGCTCATGTCGGCATCGAGGATCATCAGCACATCGTTGCGGGCCGCGTCGAAGCCGGCGCGCACCGCATTGGCCTTCCCATGGTTGGTGTCGTAGGCGATCAGCCGGACGCGCGGGTCCTGCTCCATCGCTTCCAGCACTGCCGCCCGCGTCGCATCGGTGGAGCCGTCGTCGACGAAGATGATCTCGGTGCCTGTGCCCATGTCGGGAACGCGCGCGGCGCAGGCGGCGATGTTGCTCTCCTCGCTGTAGCAAGGAACTATGACCGAGACCGACAAGTTCTCCCGCCGGATACGCGGCCGTGCAGCTACGTACTGCGTAGAGGATGCGTAACGCAGCAGGGGCAGGTCCGGCAGCGCGGCGTTGAGCACCGTGCCGAGAAGCGGGACCGGCGCGGGCACGGGCAGCTCAAGGGCGGCCTCGACGACGTCGAACCCGAGCACGTTCAGGATGCTCGCAATATCGCGGTTGGTGATGAAGTTACGCGGCGACTCGCGCGTCCGCCGGCCGAGTCTGCCGGCCAGCCACAGCAACGGCGCCCACAACGGGTTGCTCGTCGTGATCAGGATCAACGTGCGTTCTGTGACCCACTCGCGGACACTGGCCAGAAGCTCGAAGACGTCGTAGGTGTGGTCGAGCAGGTTCACCGACAGAACATAATCAGGCCGGAACTCGTCGGGCAGCGTGACCGCGTCGGCCTCGAAGGTCTCGAACCTTAGGTCTGGATACTTCTCGCGTGCCAACTGCGTGAGCCGCTCCGCGACGTTCAGACCGAGGCCAGGACTCGGCCGGACCGTCGCGAGTACATCGCCTGTTCCACATCCGACCTCGAGCACACGCCGGCCTGGGACCACGGCGCCAGCGACGAGCTCCTTGATGTGCTCGTGGTAGAAACGATTGCGGGCGCGCCACACATCCCATTCCTGTGCGATCGAGTCGAAGTAATCGCGCAGCGCCTTCGCGGACGCGGCGCGGCGGCGCGGATGCCACGGACTCACACCGCCCCCCAACGATCGCCGTTGATGGTGCGGACCTTCTCGAGGACCGTCGGCGCGTCCTCGCGCAGCGTCGCGTCACGATAGTCGTCGCGGGACTCCACCAGGTCGCTGATCCACCAGCGGTCGGGGTCGATTTGCTGCAGCGAGCGGCGAGCGGTGGGAAGCTCGAGGCGGGCAGGGAACACCACCAGCGGATGTCGAGACAGCAGATCGTCGTGCATCTTGTTGATCGATATGTTCACGTATCCGGCCTCGAGCCGTGCCGCGGTATCGCTTTCGCCGACACGCCTCAGTGCGGAACGGTCACAAGCGACGTCCAGAACGGAGCCGGGTAAGCCGGCTCTTTTGACAGCCACTGTCGAGGCGGCCCGTATGGATTTTGACGCGGCCAAGGCGGTGTGAAACCTCGACTCGAGCGAGGGCCGTGCTCAGATGATGTGGCTCACAGTTGCCGGACCATGCAGGCGCTGCCACTGCTCCGCACGAAAACTGTCAGGCCTCAGCACCTGCTGCTGGGGGGTATAGATCCTTTGCCACGACTTGGCTGTCCGAAGGTCGATAAGCCCGAGGGTGTGGGAGCTCGGTTCGATGCG
>CAWJUK010000004.1:0-179007 GCA_963846035.1 uncultured Acidobacteriaceae bacterium
CCAACGCATCGCTCACGTGCGTCCGCATCGGATCGCTCTTGGCCAATTCGCTCGTCGGCTGCCCCGTCGCATCCAGCTTCCAGCACACCCGCTCGAAATCCCGTCTAAGCCATCGCGCTTAGTTGGTAAAGATATTCGGCGTAGGAGAAAGCGGCGTCATCGATGCCTTTGATCTTTGGGTTGGCCGATTCGATCAAATAGTACTCGTTCGGCGCGTGGGCGCCATTGCCGTGGCCCAAGCCGAAGTGGCCGGCAGGAAGACGCAATGGATCGCCGGTGAAGACGTAGCCCGGCCAGGAGCCGGCGAGCCGCGGCCACATGATGGGGTCGTATCCTTCCTCCAGATAGGCAGCGCGCTGCGCACGGATGAGAGCGGAATCGGCGGGAGTTGTTGTCGGGTCGTAGCCGCCGGTCATGTTGACCTCGATATCGGCGAATCCGTGTTTAATCAGATGCGCTTTCAAAGCTGCGAGCGCGCCCGCCGCCGTCATATCAGGCACAAGGCGCATGTCTATCTTCGCGACGGCCTTGTGCGGAAGAATTGTTTTTCCGCCGGGGCCGGTATAGCCGGCGACAAGCCCTTCGATATTCACCGTCGGCCGGGAGACCAGAAGCTCGAGCGATTCCAGGTAGCCCACATCGTGTACCCACCGTTCGACGCCGAGCTGTTTCTTGAGGGATGATTCGCTCTGGCGCTCGGCGGCTTTGCGGATTAACGCTTTTTCGTCCGGCGTTAGGGGCTTCACTTTATCGGCGAATCCCTCGATCGCGGGCGTGTGGCCGTCCGGGCCAACCAGAGTGGCCAGAGCTTCCACCAGGTGCCAAGCCGGGCTGTCCACGCGCGCTTCATTGCTCGAGTGAAGGTCCTGCTTCGGTCCGCGACCCCAACGTTCCGAACTCGATACCAGCTCGAGCTCCACGACACCCTTGGCTCCGAGATTGATGGTGACAGAACCATCGATCGACTGGCTCCCCATCGGCATGAATACGCCGCTGCATTTCCGCAGCGCCGTCGCGACCTCGGGCCGGTGCACGATCTGCGGAAAATGAGGCGACCCGATTTCTTCCTCGCCTTCCGCGACAAATACAAGGTTGACCGGCAGCTTGCGTCCCGTTTGGCGAAACGCGTGGAGGGTTGCGAGAAAGGTTGCTTCCGGACCTTTTTGATTGGTCGCGCCACGCCCTACGAGCACTTTGCCGAGACCCGGTTTGTCCACCAGTGCGGCCTCGAAAGGTGGAGAGGACCACTCCGACGGGTCAGCTTGCTTGACGTCGTACATGAAATAGATGCCCACGGTTCGCGCAGCGCCGGCATCGAGCATGGCGAAGATGCCAGGCTGTCCGTCAGTAGGAACCTTGGTGACGTTTTCAAACCCGGCGTCCTGAAGCAGCCGCATGGTGAGCGCGCAGCCTTCCGCCATGCCGCGGTTCTCTGCCGCGATCGAAGGTTGGCGGATCCATTCCTGCAGGCGCTGAACGGATTCATCGTGCCGTTTTTCGAGTTCGGATCGCAGCGAACTGAGATCTGGTTGCTCGTGAGCGCGCGCTCGCGCCAGAGAGGCCGCGCCTGCTACGCCAAGAGCTGCGTGTTGAAGAAAGTTGCGCCGGTTCATGTTCTCTCGCATGTTAGCGCCTCAACGCGAAATACGCCGGCAGGACATCGCGCCAAAACGCTAAACTGAAAACGATGGAAGAACCGGTCATCGTCGCAGATCCAGAAATTCTGCACGGCACGCCCTGTTTCCGCGGCACACGCGTACCTTTCAAAAACCTGATCGACTATCTCGAAGCTGGCGACCCCCTGAGCGATTTCCTCCAGCAATTTCCTACGGTCACCCGTGAAATGGCCATCCAGGCGCTCGAAGAAGCAAAGGATTCCCTACTCGCAAAAATCGCGTGAAGGTCCTCCTGGACGAGTGCCTACCGGCCAATTTCCGGCACAGTTTCCCTACACACGTCGTCCACACAGTCGAGGGTGCCGGATTCAAGGGAATGAAAAACGGCGAGCTGCTACGATCCGCCGACGCCGCGGGTTACGATGCCTTGCTAACGGTCGATCAGCAACTTGCCCTTGAGCGACCTCACTGCGTACGCCTCGCCATCATTGCCATCCGTTCGCGAAGCAACCGGATTGCTGATCTGCTACCCCTTGTAAACGCGATTTCTGACGCTTTAGACACAACCCGTCCTGGTCAAACCATCACGATCTAGACCTCCGCCGGGGCCCACCGAAGCGATGCGACCCGGGCGCTCACCACGACCCCCCCACACCCTCTCCCGCATCGACCACGCACTCGCCACGTAGTACCCCAACGCGTCGCTCACATGGGTTCGCAGCCGGTCGCTCTTATCCAGTCACGGGCCAAACTCTGAAACCGCCAGTGACAAATCTCGGAATCTTCCTTCCCCTTTTCGAGCTAACGCTTTCCACCACTCCGGCCACCCTCCCCCGCACGCCCACCCCGCACAATCCAATCGGGCGCGCAAGCCCCAAAACCCGATCGAAAAGAGCTCCACCCTGGCCACTGTCAAACAGATTGCGGCGAACCGCCGCAACGCACAGAAATCCTGCGGCCCCACATCCATCGCCGGCAAACTAAAAGTCTCGCAGAACCGGCTCGTTCGCGGTGCGCTTGGCACCGCGACCGTTTTGCGCAACTCCCCAAGACGGCTCCGAGACCGAAGAAACGAAAGGCTCAAAGCCGAAATTGGCTTTGAACGGCAGAAACGCGAACAAGAAACCGCAAAACCGAAAAGCACGCAGTCGCGCTCGCCATTGCAAATCTGAAAAAACAGCGCCTGCAAATGAAGTTCGGCCAACAGCTAGCCGGCGCCCCTCGGCGATGCCCCGGCTCAGGCTCTCCCGGCCAATTTCGCCCCCCCGGGGATACTCTAGGCGAACTCCAAAAAAGCTTCAGAACGCCGACTCTGAACCAGGGGCGTACCATAGGTGATACCCGCACAAGCGCACAGGGCGTTTGGTGCCGTTGTTGTGCGCGTTGAATTGGAGGCCACATGAAGATCCTCGATCACGTCGCGATGCTGCTTCGAAACAAGGGGACGGATGTCTATTCGGTCCCATCCTCTGCAAGCGTCTATTCCGCTATCGAGAAGATGGCTGACAAACGCATTGGCGCACTGCTCGTCATCGATGACGGCCGGCTGGTCGGTATTCTTTCCGAGCGCGATTACGCCCGCAAAGTAATCTTGAAAGGCCGATCTTCGAAAGACACGCCCGTCCGTGAAATCATGACGCCGTCTCCCATCACCATTGCGCCCGACACCTCGGTCGACGAAGCGATGCGCATGATGACTGACAATCGCTTCCGCCATCTGCCGGTCATCGACGCCGACGGAAATCTCGTGGGCGTTCTCTCGATCGGCGATGTCGTGAACTGGATTGTCAGCTCACATGAACAGGCCATCGAGCAGTTGGAGCAGTACATCTCTGGCAGTCGCTGAACATCGCTTCTGGCGCATCCTCGCCGGGCTGGTTCTATTCAGCATCGCGTTCGGTTATCTTGAAGCCGCCGTCGTCGCGTATCTCCGCTCCATCTACGCGCCCATGCGAGCGCACTTCTTTCCGCGCATTCCTTCAACCGAGCTCTTTCCTCTGCTCTCGCTCGACCAGTTGCGCGCCTTCGGTCCCGAGCACATCGCGCGTGTTCGCATCGAGCTGGGCCGCGAGTTCGCAACCCTCCTCATGCTTGCCGGTGCCGCGCTCGCCGCCACTCGCAAAGCGCGCACCTGGGTTGCAGCGTTCGTGCTCTGCTTCGGCGTTTGGGACATCGCCTTTTATGCATCGCTCAAACTGCTTCTCCATTGGCCCGCCTCTCTCCTGACTTGGGACATTCTTTTTCTCCTGCCGGTTCCATGGGTCGGACCCGTGCTCGCGCCCATCCTGGTTTCGGTTTCGATGATTGTCGCTGGTCTCATCGTGCTGTGGCGAGAGGAATCCGGCACGCCCGTCCATATCTCCGGATCGCGCTGGCTCTTCATCGTCCTCGGCGGGGTCATCATTGTCCTCGCCTTCATTTACGACTTCCGCGCTACTGCCGCAGGCGCCCAGCCGCACGCCTTTAACTGGGCTTTGTTCCTGGCCGGCGAAGCCATCGGCCTCGCCGCTTTCGCTACCGCCGTTCGCCGGAAGTAGCAGCGCTCACCAACTTCTGCACCGCCGGAGCAATCGCAATCACCACCTCGGCCTTGGTCGATTTCGCGGCTTCATCCACCGCGGGCGCAATTCGTCTCACCAGCGCAACCGCGCCTTGGTCCTGCTGTGAGACCGCTCGCAACGCCAGCAACGCCGCTTCGCACAACACACTTTCGTTATCGGCAACCGGCGCCGCTTCCAGCAGCACTTTGTTGCTCCGAAGGACGGGCAGTACTCGCGGAATATTTTCCAACCACCCGACAATCTCTCGTCGAATCTCCGCGGCATCTTCATCGCCCGTCGCTCCTCTTCCGAGGAATCGATCCACACGATTTCGAAATCGCCGCGCCGTATCGCTTTCCGGGGGCAGGGAATCGACCAACCGGTTCAGCGGTGTCGATGTCGTGTACCCTCCCACCGTATCCGTTCGCGTGTACTCTTTCACGGGTTCCAAAGTGCTCGCGAACGTGCGCAAAGGCGTCACCGGCTCCTCGCCTGTCAGCCGCTCCTGCATCTCGCGCGGAATCTCCCTCTGATGAAGACCGCTCCACGTGAGCCATCGGCTGGTCATCTCGAGCCGCCGGTACATCGACCTGACATCGGTAACGTCTTCCGGCGACCACAATCGCTCGGCAATTGCGGCCAGCCGCGGCCACAGCTTCAGATCCAGGTTCTGCTGCGTCGCAAGCTCTTCCCACATCGCCGCCTCGCCGCCTAAGATGCGCTTTTTCTCCGATTCCGTGAGCTGTGCCGTCGCCCCCTTCATCGGGTCCACCGCGTAGTGTTCCGCCGCCGGATGCATCAGGTCGAGATAGTATCCGGCCGAGAGAATCCCCTGATATCCCTGCCGCGCCGCAGCCGCCAACGAGTCCTGACCACGCCACGACTCAATAACAATGCTCTTCGGCAGCGACGGCGCGAGCACTTCATCCCACCCGACCATATGCTTGCCATGACGAGCCACGATGCCCTGCACACGACGATTGAAATACGCTTGCAACGCGTGCGCATCCGCGATGCCGTGGCGGGCCATAAATTCCCGAATCGATACGCTGTTGTTCCACTCATCCGGTTTGACTTCGTCGCCTCCGATATGGAAATACTCGTCCGGAAAGAGCGCCGCCATCTCGCCGATAAACTTGTCCAGAAATCGGTATGTCGACTCAGCCGTTGGATTTATGAGCGGCGCAAAAATGCCAAATTCCCGGATGATTGCGTACGGTCCCGGCCCGCTCCCTAGCTCGGGATACGCAGCCAGCATCGCCGCCGCATGGCCGGGCATGTCGAATTCAGGTACCACTCGTATCCCACGATCGCGCGCGTACTGAATCACGTCACGGATTTCCGCTTGCGTGTAGTACATGCCGTCGGAACCGAACTCTTGCAGCTTTGGAAACACCTTCGATTCCACTCGGAACCCCTGATCGTCCGAAAGATGCCAGTGCAGCACGTTCAGCTTTACCGCTGTCATCCCGCCGATCGTTCGCTCCACGTCCAAAGCCGGGATAAAATGCCGTGAGATGTCAAGCGACAGGCCTCGCCACGGAAATCGCGGCGCATCCTCGATCGCAACCGGTGCTGCAGCGAAGCCCTCCATACCTGGCTGGACGAGTTGCAGAAACGTTTCCACGCCTCGCAAGGCCCCAAGCGCCGTCGGTGCCGTCAGCTTCGCCTGGGTCGCATCCACCGTCAACGTGTACCGCTCATCATCCGCTAGCCGTTGCGGTCCCGCGTGATCGCGATGCTCAACGGTTAGAACAAAGGTGGCGCTCGCCGCATCAGCGACCGGTGTCTTCCGCACGAAAATGCCTGTCTGGCGAGTCAACCGGTCGAGAAATCGCGGCATCAGTTTCGCAATTCGCGGATCACTACCGCCGTCGCCGGTTACCGCTGCGGTAAACCCCGGCCCGATAGCCAATCCGCCTTTGTCCGCGAGCACCCGGAGATGGGCTGGTTGCGGCATCAGCGCCAGTTCCGCGCCGCAGCCCGGGCACGCGAACGACACCGCGGCCGCAATCACAATGAAAGCGCGCCGCATTTGTCCGCTAGTCGTTTGGCGTGTCAGCCGCTTCAAATCGAACGACCGCCGTACCAAGATGGATCTCGTCTCCGGGTTTCAGTGCTGTTCCGCGCGTACTGTGATGGACCGGTTGGCTCAATCCGTCGCGCACGATCCAGAGCCCGCAATTCGCTTCTCCCTTGTACCAGCGATCATTCATCAGCCGGTAATCCCCGGTTTTCGGCGAATAGATGATGTGCGCGTGCTCACGCGAAACCGTCCGGTTGATCTCGTTATTCTCGGAAAACGCCAGATCGTTTTTTCGCAATGGCCCAGAACCCTGGTACACCTCGGCCGTCCTGCCGATATTGGTTCTCGTTTTATCGAGCGCGATTTCCGGCTGGCTTGCCGCCCCGTGTACGACAATCAATCTCGCTGCAGGCCGTTTCTCGCGCCGTTCTCCTGCCTGCTTCCGATCATCAACCGCGGTATCCACTGTCAGCCACTGTTCATTGGGCGATGGAAACGAAGCTTCCGTGTGGATCTCAACCCGCAGATCCTCCGGAAACCGGAAATTCGACCGGCTCAGCCCAGTCTTCAGTTGCTCGGCAAAGTAACCTGTCAGAAAATCGCTCCGAAACACCTTGGCTTGCTCTTCCGGAACGCCGCGTAACCGAATGCGGACCAAGTTGTAGGGAAACACGTCCTTTCCACTCGCTCGATGGCTCTTCGCCTTCACAGCATCGAGCACCGCCAGCCGCATCTCCGCCAATTCCGGAGCATATTTCGACAGCCGTGCCGCCCCAAACGGCGCTTCAAACATCGCGCGCCCCAGCCGTTCGATCACGTTCGAAATAGCCATCTCCCCTACCGCGAGTTCGAATTATCCATAATAATTCCGAGCTGTCCCGCCGCCTCCACGATCTCGCGCGCGATGGGCGCAGCGAACTTTGCGCCATAACCTCCGTGCTCCACCACTACTGCGAACGCGATTCTCTTGTCCGCTGGCGCGTCGTAGGGAGCGAACCCTGCAAACCACGAATGCGGCTCGCCTGCATCCAGTTGCGCGGTTCCGGTCTTTCCCGCGACGCTGATCCCAATCCCATTCATCGCGGTTCTCGCTGTCCCGCTCGTCACTACGGATCGCATGGCGCGCGCCAGAAATGCCGCTGAGTTCGATGCTAGAACCGGCAGCGGGGCCGCTGTGCGCGTATTGCTCGCGTCGAGGACCCATCGCCCTTCCGGCATGACCCCTCCCGTCGAAATCGTCGCTGCAACTCGCGCCATCTTAAACGGCGTCGTCAGTACTGCGCCTTGCCCGTAGGATGCGAACGGCATCATCTTCCGGAGCTCGCCCATCTCTCCTACGGGCATCCCCAATAATCCCGCTGTCTCGGTGAGCGCCTTCGCCCCAACGTTGTACACGCCCAATTGAGCAAAATAGGCGTTGCACGAAACGGTAATTGCATGCTCCATGTCAAGCGTTCCGTGCGCGTGGTCGCCGATATCGTCGCGAATCGGCCGCCGCCAGCCCGGTATTACCGTTCCCACACGTCCGTCCCCCAATCCCCGGCATGTGTACGTTCGGCTCGTTACGTTCGGATTCAGACGAAGCGCCGCCATTGCGGTCACCAGCTTGAACGTCGACCCCGGCGGGTACTGCCCATATCGCGTGCGATCCAGCAACTCGTCGGGAGTGGCTGTTCCGTTCTGCGAAGGCTCCGGCCAGCTCACCATGGCCAAAACATCGCCGTTCGCCGGGTTCAAAACCACTACAGCGCCTTTCTTGCCCAGCGACCCCAACCGATTCTTGAGAATCTCGGTTAACTTGAGCTGCAGCGCAATATCGACAGTACTCTCGACGTCCCGATCGCGCTTTAGCAGCGCCTGTAACGCCGGGTTTCCGCGGTGATGCCGGTATCGAACCACGGGCGCAAGTTCCGCATAATCGGCATAACCTTGCAACCGCGAATTCGAATCATGCTCGATCAGTGACGCGTTCGTTGCGTGAAATTTTTCCCCCGTTCGCAAATCCCCGAGCAGGTGCACGGTTGCCGGGCCGAACGGATAATAGCGGCTGTCCAGCCGCGAACACGCTTGTTCGATCGAGATGCCCAGCCGCTCGTAGTCTGAGCGATGCCTTTCAAGATGCGTCCAGTTACTCGTCGCCAGCGGGATTCCGTTCCGGTCGTAGATATCCCCCCTCGGAATCGATGCTGCGAGCAGATTCAGCCGTGGATTGCGCTCGGGCCGCTTCACGCCATCGTGCGCGATCACTTGCGCATCCCGAATCAGCAGTTCGCGATCGTGCAGTACCTCCAAGCTGAACGCCCTGGCAACCAGCACCGCGCAGCATAGCGCCAACATTGCGCCCGCCACCCGGACCGGCGCCTTGAAAATCGCCCTGACCGGCTCGGTGCTCTCGTTCGGTGCCGCGCCCGCGCTCTGGTTCGAGATGCCGAGCAGAATCGCGAAAATCAAGAAGTTCGCGAGCATCGCGGTATTCCCCGAGCTCAAGAACGGCGAAACGACCCCGCTGAGCGGAATCGCTCCGAGCGCGCCTCCAGAGATTAGAAGCATCTCGAGCGCGAGAAGCGTTCCCAATCCGAGTCCCAGAAACATGCCGTACTCATCCGGCGCGCGGAGTGCGATGCGGAATGCTCGCCATACCAGCAAGGCGAACAAGCTGGCTATGGCCAACACGCCCGGAAATCCCCATTCCTCCGCAATCGAAGGCAGTACGAGATCGGTGTGTCCTGCCGGAATTAAGCTCGGATCACCCCAACCCGGACCTGAGCCCCACGGACCTCCCGTCGCAAACGCCCACAACGAATGCGCCAGTTGATCACCTCCGCGAACTTCGTTATTCCATGGCGAAAGCCACATCGAAACACGTTCGACAACGGTATGCGGAACGCCGTATCGGTAGCCGATCGTGACTCCTGCTACCAGCAGAAAAATACCCGTGAGCGCCAGCCCGGCGCGGCCCCGCGCGACACCGAAGAGAGTCAGAAACAGAAAACCGACGACCAGCGCCGGTCCCAAATCTTTCAGGACAAAAAACAGCGCGAGTGCGATAGACACCGCACACATCACCGGGAGGGCGTGGCTCGGCCGGGGCAATTCAAGCCATCGAAACAACCGCGGCACAAACCGCCGCGGGTGCAAATCCCGCAAATGTTCCCAATTCCGCGCGAAGTATCCCGCGACAAAGAATACGAGCAGGATCTTGATTACCTCGACAGGTTGGAATGGCCCGAGGTTGACTCGTGCGTCACTACCCGTCGGTCCCGATCCAAGCGCAATAAGAGCGAGAAACAACCCGAACGCGGCAAGCAGCGGTGTGTACACCAAACGCGAGAAATTCCGGTACTGGAAAAAACGAAACAGGGGAAAAAGCAGAATGCCGCAGCCCAACATGGCGCCCCAAGCGAATTTCTTGAACTCAAGCGTGTCGCGCAGTGGATCACGCAAGCTCACCATCAGGATCAAGCCCAAAGACGACAGCAGGAGCAGCGCCGGCAGAATAGCCTGATCTCCCTGAAATCGGCGCAATCTCCAGCCACAGTGCACCACCCAGAACGCCAGGACGAAAGAAGCGCACCAGATCACGTACGTTCGCAAGAACTCGCGCGGCGTCCGAACCACCAACAACGGTTTCACTCTGTTCAACGGAACCACCGGCAGATGATTGACCCGCACTCGCGCCAGAATCCCAACATTGGGTGCCGGCCCTCTGGTCCGAGTCTGCTCGAGGTAGTCCCAGATCCGTTGCGCTGCTAACTCGCGCTGAGATGGCTCGGGGATGGCTGCGAGCACTGGAATTAACTGTGCTGCGCCGGTTACCCAGTTCAGATTCAGCAGTTCTCCGCGATCAAGGCGCGCTTGTTCCTCGCCGAAATCCTGTGTTTTCGCTACGAATACGAGAAACAGCCCGCAGATCGCGAGAGCGGATGCGGCTGTAAGCCACAAGAGCTCGCCCCGGCGCGCAGCCGGCTTCGTGGGTCCGGCAAGCTCCACCTTTGCCGCAGTCACGACTTCCCAGCTCTTGGTTACTGCCATCGGCGCGCGCTCAAGTCCCGCTTTGCCACGTGTGGCTTCCGGACAGCCACTTTCCGGACCACCGCCTTCTTAACCGCTGCTCGTGCGGGTTCCGCTTCCATCTGGGCCTGGTCGCCCCGGTCCTGGTCCAGTTGCTTCAAATTGCGGCTGACCGTCGCATATCCAAGGATCGGCTCATACAAACTCCGCGCCCGCTCCAGATCGCTGCGCGCCATCGCCAGCCACTTCGCTCGATCCTGTTTGTCATCTTCTGGCGTGTTTCTTGCGCGAGCCAATTCCCACTCTGCACGGAACCGGCATCCATCGCCCTGCTGTTCTATTTCTCTCGGTCCCGGATGTAACCCCAGTTGTTCCGCCAAATGGAACTCGGCCATCGCCTCCCCGATGTTGCGATATGCATACACGTACAAGCGCGCTAGACCTAGATGCGGATCGGGCGAGCGGGGCAGATACGACTCTGCCGCCCGGAAATTGTCGATGCTCAAGGCCGCTTTGGGAAGCTTTGGATTTTGGGCTAAATTCGTGTACCCGTCGCACAGCGCCAGCTTCCCCTTCGCCTCCGTGTCGGAACCGTTCAGCTCAAGCGCGTGCAGCAGGCACAAACGCGCCGTTGGCCAATCAAAATCGCTTAAGTTTTGATCAGAGCTGTTTCGAAATTCGTCGATAATGCTGTTGGCCCCGCGAAGCAAATTCGCGCGCAGCGAAGATTCAAGTGGCAAAACCGGTGAAAACCCACCCAAGCGCTGGTTATCGCGCTTCAATCGTTGATACAGCGCCCAATCGCCTCCGATGGCAGCCGAATTCTCATGAGCGTAATCTCTCGGCTCGCGCAATCTCTCGCTGGCAATCCCGAAATTCCGATAGTAAAGGATTGGAAGAAGAATCAGCAGGCCAACTAGTACTCCCGAAAGACCGGCTACGATTAGGGCGCTCCGCAGATTCCGCGGCGGCTTCGGACGCGAGTCGGATTCGTTCAGGGCAGGGAAGTCGCTCCCGGGTTCGGCGCGCCATTCGACAGTCGCATTTGCGTCGAAGGGTACCGGGTGCTCTCGTTCCGCAATCGTGGGACGGTCCGCGAGAAAAGCACGTAAATCGCTCTCAAAAGTGTCGGCCGACCCGTAACGCCGAGCGAGATCCGGCGCAAGCGCCTTACTAACTACGGCCTTCAAAGCAGCGGGGCAGTGTTCCGGCAGCGCCCGCGGCGGCCGCCGCGATTGAATGAGATTCTCCAATTTACGCGTGTCTTGCGCCTGGTATGGCGGCGTCCCAGAGATCATCTCGAACAGGCTGATACCCACCGCCCACAAATCGGCGTGCCGGTCAACCTGTCCTTTCTCCAGCCGCTCCGGCGAGCAGTAGCTCGGGCTTCCCAAATTGTGATGGGTCAGGTTGTGCGTGAAGGTGATAATTTTCGCGATGCCGAAGTCGAGCAGCCGCACTTCGTCATGGGCGCCAATCTGAACGTTCGAAGGTTTGATGTCTCCATGGACCACGGCTGTCTTGCGGCCCTCTAGATCGGGCACAAAGGAATGGAGCGTTTTGAGTTGGCTACAGATCTCGGCGGTATACCGGGCCGCGCGCTGTGGCTCCATTCGTCCCTCAGTGCGAATTACCTGTGCCAGAGTCCTGCCTTCGCAATACTCCATGGTGAGGAAAAAGCAGTTATTCTGCTCGCCGAAATCGTAAATTTCCAGAATGCGCCGGTCGACTTCATGAAGCTGTTTTTGAATAAGCGCGCCACGGCGCTCGGCCGCAATAATTAACTCCGTCAGCTCGTCCCGGGCGTGTTCGACCAGCTTCAACACCACCCGGCGGTCCTTCTCGACATCGCGGGCCAGATACACATCCGTCAGGCTCCGGCTCAGCTTGCGGATAATCTCGTACTTCCCGAAATTCCGGAAGTGCACCGCCTGCTCGTGTTCGCCCACGATCATGGTTCGCGCTCCGGGGGTTTGCCTTCTGGACTCACTTTTTCGAACCCGTGATGATCGACAATATCTCCGCCGCCATTTTCCGAAACGTGGTTCCCGGCCAAACGCGGCGTGCTCCGGTTACCAATCACAACGCCCGCGCCGGAGTTCGCATGCACAAAGTTTCCCAGCAACCTTCCGCCTGAGTGACCCTCCATCCGGATTCCCGCATCGATCGCGCCCGACACTTCCACATCATCGATCTCCACTGTTGAATCCACAACCAGAATGCCGGTCCGGAGTGGATGAGTGTCATCGCCTGTAATCCGCAGTCCATCGACGTGCGCTCCTGTGACCCCGCGTGCCACGACGGCTATTCCCGAATCGACGGTTGAGGCCGGATCGCTCCGCAGAATCACATGCCTGCCACTCTCGGCGGAGATCGTCACGTAACTCTTCAGTTCAAGCGGGCCAAGGTATTCTCCAGGCGGCACTTCTATTACGTCTCCCTGTTTAGCGGTTGAGAGTGCTTCCAGGATGCCACGAGTGTTCGCAGCGTTCACCTGGATCTTGTTTGGAAAGGCTTTTGCCGCAGCGCCGTTGGGCCGCGGGGCGCGCCCGGCCTCGCGTTCCCAGAAGGCCCACAGCAACGACCCGAGAACAATCCCCGCCGTCAACCATGCCAGCGCACTGATCGCGCTGCCTTTACGACTGACTGGGTGGCGGGGCCGCGTCGCCGCGTGGCGTTCGCGAACTTCATGTAACGCATTAGATTCGCTTGCCCGGAATTCCGGACCCGGCACGAAAATCACCGTGACATTGTCCTTGCCGCCTGCGGCATTTGCCGCGTCCACCAACTCCCGTGCCGTTTTACTCGCGTCTCCGTCGTAGCGCTGAATGATCGCCCCGATCTGCGCGGATGTCAGGACATCGCTCAAGCCATCGCTCGACAGCAGAAGGGCGGCATCCGCCCGGACCGGAAACGTGCGCACATCGATGAAATCCGGCTCGCCGGGCTTCCGAAGCTGAGATCCGACATCCCGAAAAACCTCGTTTCGGCGCGGGTGCTGCATCGCCTGTTCTTCGGTGAGCTCGCCTTGATCTTCCTGCTCGCCGACGGGGGAGTGGTCCGAAGTGAGCTTGCGCAGGTTTCCGTTCCAGGCGAGATACAGTCGCGAATCCCCAACGTGTCCCACCGTGATCTGGTCCTGACGCGCCACCGCGAGCGTCAGCACGCACGCCATGCCGTGCCACTCTGGATTGCTCTGCGCCAATTCGTAAATTTCGTTATTTGCTTGCACAATAGCTTCGCGAATCGCGCCCTCTTCGGCGTAATCGGAAGAAGCCATTCTTGCCCGAATCACTCGGACTGCGATTTCAGCCGCGAGCTCGCCCGCCGCATGTCCCCCGAGTCCGTCCACCACCATGAAAATGCCGCGGCTTTCATCCACCAGCAGCCGATCCTCGTTCACTTTCCGGTGAAGTCCCGGATCGCTTGCAATCCCGGTCTGCCACGCGACTGATGTGCTCTTCATGATGTGCTTTTCACGACGCGCTCTATAAGCGCGCTTCGAAAGCTAGCGTCAGCACTTGGCCGACGCCGATCTCAGCTCGTTTGGGTAGCAGTTCCTCCGCTCCTTTGCGAAGACGTTTGCCGTCGATCCACGTTCCGTTTGTGCTGAGATCGACCGCCGAGAACGCCCCTGTCGCTGGATCCCGCCGAATGACGAGGTGTTCTCTTGATACCTCATCGCTTGCGTAGAGTGCCAGATCCATGGGCTGGCCGTCGCCGCCACGCCCGATGCGCAATTCGTTCTGAGTCAGGAGGAACACCTGTGGCCCCGAATCATCCTCATAGCGGATCTCCGCATACACAGCGTCGGCTGTGCGTCGTATTTCGTTACGTTGCCCTGTGGTCCGCTGCGCGGCCACCGTTGGTTCCCGATCCATGAGCGTCGTCTTCGTGCCACGGTATCCCGGCTGGGCCGTTTCGTTCAGCTCGGAATGGATCTCCACATCGCCGGAGGGAACCTCGGTATCCGGCAGAAACTCGATGTTCCAATCGCGGCACGCGATCTTATATTCCTTCCGGGTCCGGCTTCGGCGCCTAAAGCCCAATCTCGTGGGCTGGGAGTTCAACTCCGCAACGCGCGCCCGGAGTGCGCGGCGAGCATCCTCAATCGCCAGATCGAATACTCCGCTCAACGCGGCGTGATCGTCGGGGTTCAAGTAAACCGTGAACACGCAGGGCAGCAAAACAGTGTACGCCATTTCAAACCGGCCCAGCTCCATGTTGCGGACCAATTCGCTGATGATGACGTTGCCGTCGAGTCTAGCTGGGGCCGGCTTGTTCGCGTGAAGCATGAGGCTAAATGGCCGATAACAGGTATTATGTAAACTTTCTTCTAGACCCGCCAGTAATCGGGCCGCCACGTCTGAATCGCTTCTTTAATCTGCTTCGGGTTCCACTTCCCCTCGATGGTTCGATCAACCAGTGCGGGAACCTCGCTGTCGGAAGCGAAACGAAGGCTGATCAACTGCGCCTCCGTGAGCTCCGGGATTCGCGATCGCAATGGCTCCGGCAGTAACGCCGCCAAACGCAGCCGCTCCTCTAACCGGATCACTCTGTCTTGGACCTTAAGAGCGTAAGTGCGAGCTTTATACGCCGTAAGAAAGATCGCAATGACAATCCCCAGTAGACCGAGCGACTCCCATTGCAGATGGCGAACCAGATGAATGACGGCCCAGACAAGCAGCAATATCAGGCCGGGAGCGAGTACGAAATGAAACAGCGGATCCTGGCGGCGATGATTACTTCTGGTTTGCGGAGTTTTTTCGGCCATATTGTGCCGATTGTACCTAGATTTCATCTCCGCAATTTTCGTCAGCCATTTCCGAAAAAAAAGGCCGCTCCAGCACGTGTCAGGACAGAGCCGGAGCGGCTGAGGGAAGGATCATGACCTTCAGCGGTGATGGCCGCCTGAAGATGGATGGCCGCCGCCATCTCCGCGGGACCCGCCTCCGCCGCCGTGGAAGGATCCCCCGCCGCTGGAGCGCGGCGCGGAAGGTGCGCTGTAGTGCGGCGTTGACGGAGCGCTATAGTGCGGCGTCGAAGGCGCACTATAGTGGGGCCCAGACGGAGCGCTATACCGCTGCGGAGCGGGCGCATTGTAATGCGGCGAGCTGGACGGCGACCGAGTGCCGTAATGGATGCTTGGGAGGGGCTCATTAGCGAAACCGGAGGAGCCCCGAGGTGTTTGGAGGGGTCGAGATTGATAGTTTCCTCCGAAGGATCGGGAGCTGTTGGGTGCGTATGACCGGCTATATCCCGGCGTCGAAAAACTTCGCTGCTGCGGTGCTACCGCAGAACGCGTTCCGGACGGCTCCCCGAAACTATGCCACCCACTCCGATCCGTTCCGGGTACAAATCCTTGCCGCATGCTACCCGAGTTCCCCGGATCTCCGAACCGTTGCCATCCGCTGGTTGCGTGAGTGCTGTACGTGCTCCGCCCAATCGAACTCGCTTGTCCGCCTCGCATGTTCGGCGGAACACCATGCATGCTCTGCTGAGCGCCGCTGAATTGGCTATTATTCACGCTGCGATTGGCAAACTCCGCACTTCGAGACGTCACGGCTGCGGAATTCCTTCCGTTACTGGCCGGTACAGCTCCTCTTTGATTCGTTGCGAACCCCGTTCCTGCGCGTTCCCTTCCTGCAGCGAGCGGCTGTTGCGAGCGGTTCTGCTGTTGGGAAAAGCCAGCGCGTGCAGACTGCGTCGGCTGCTGGTGAGTGAAGAAGTGCCGGTTCGCAGCAGTGGCAAGCCGCGGGTTGGCCACCGCTTGGCGATTTGAGAATCGAGAGCTGGCCTGTGTCGCCCTGACCGGAATCTGTCCTCGGATTAGGCTTGCATTCTGGAGTTGCGCCCGCGTGGCACGGCCATAAGCTGTTCTTCCCTGCCCGAAGCTGTTGCCTGAGGCTGTGATCGCGGCACCTCGGATGCCGGCATTCCGATAAATGTTCGTGATATTGGTGTTCCGGAAGTTGCCGTAGTTTCCATACCGGCCGAATCCCCAACCACGCCCGTATCCGCCGCCCCATCCACGGCCCCACCACGGATGAAACAGTTCAAAGGGAGCAAGTGCTACCCAACCCAGTCCGCCGAACCCAAGACTGAGCCCGAATCCGCCCCATCCAAAGAAGCCCACTAGAGCCGGATTCCAATAATAGGGAGACCCGATTGCTCCCGGCCACCAGCACCAACCATATCCTGGGTTATTGAACCAACGTCCGTAATGGTATGGCGCCCAGCCCCACGGCGCATAATCAACCCAGGACCATCCGTAGTAGGGCTCGTCGACCCATTGCCCATTGCTGTAAGGTGCCCAATCTGCTCCTTCGTCGCGGGGTTCCCACACGTTTCCATACTGAGACGGCACCCAATTACCATACGCGTCCAGATCATCAGCTCCATAAATGTCAGGGCTCACATAACGGTAACTTTGCGACGCCAGTAACTCCCGATCCCGATTCGCACTCCAATCATCCAACTGGTCGCGTGCGATCTCATACGTGGTCTGAAATTCCGGGTTCGATGCATCTCCCCGGACGAGCATCGTGCGCCCGGCTTCGAGATATTGGGAGCCGTTCGGGCTATACACCTCGACTTCGCCCGATCGGACAGTGATCTGCGTCGTGCCATCATCCAAAACCGATATTCGATACTCGCCTTGACGAGCTGGGCGGATGGCGATGCTCGGTGTATCGATTTCTGCCTGCGCGGCAGAATCGCGCAACACTCGATAAATCATCGTTCCCGCGGCGAGCTGCACTTGGAACCGGTGATATTCCAAATCGGCGAATCCCACGTCCGTGTTTGGGGCGAGCCGGATCAAATTTGCATAATCAAGCTCAACTTCGGCCCTGGATCCGGGTGAAGTTTGGACGTGATCCTGCGAGACCAGTGGCGCGTTTACCGCACCTGCGACCAGCTCGCCCGTACTTCCCAGTTTTACGTTCACGTCGCCCTGCACAATGCTCAACCGCGCGACTCCGTGCTGCTGATCGCCAGCTATGTCTTGCGCGTCCGATGTTCCCTGCGGATACTGCTGAGCCTTGGAGTCCTGGGGTGGCGGATACTGCTGATCTTGGGGACTTGGCTGTGTTGGAGGATATTGCTGATCCTGCGGATACGGCTGCTCGGTTCCCGCCGATGGGTCCTGCGGCCCGTCTTGCGCGAAGGCGGCCGGCTCCATCATCAGAAGTGCCGTTGAGAATGCTAAGAAGATTGCTAGAAGAGAGCGATACATAAGAACTCGCTCTCTCTAGAACACGCGGGGTTCCAAATCGCAACCCTATGCCTCCGCGTAACTTACGGGGCCCTTCGTGCGCGCACGCTGGCCGAAAACCACCACCGTGAGCGCGTTCAGCCGCGGCTTCAGCAGCTAAAGGGGCAGGGTGAATTTGAACACTGACCCGTGTTCGCCGTCGCTTTCCACCCAAATCGCGCCATGGTGGGCTTCAATGATTTTCCGGCACAACGCGAGGCCAATACCCGTACCGGGTACTTCCCTGCCGTGCAAGCGTTGAAAGACGCTGAATACTCTGTCGTGGTATTGCGGCGCAATTCCGACGCCGTTGTCACGCACCGCAACGGTGTAAACCTCCGGAGCTTCTTGGGCGGAGATCTCGATCTTTGGGGGCTCGCTGCTTCGATACTTTAGCGCGTTGCTCAGCAGGTTTTGAAACACCTGGATGATCTGAGACTCGTCGCAGACCACATCCGGCAATTCGCCGCATTGAATCTCCGCGCCAGCTTCTTGTATGCTTCGGCTCAAATTCATCATCGCCCATTGAACGGCAGCGCCGAGGCTTATCATGGTGCGGCTGCCGGCAGAGCCTGTACGCGAATAGGTCAGCAGGTCGCGAATCAGCACTGTCATGCGCTCCGCGGCGTCAACAATGAAGGATGTGAACTCCCGGGCGTCCTCGTTGGAGCCGTAGTAACGCTGCAGAAGTTCCGTGTAGGCCGATATTGTGCGAAGTGGCTCTTGCAGGTCGTGACTTGCCGCGTATGCGAACTGTTGCAATTCCTTTACCGCCGCTTCGCATGCCGCCAAGCTTCGCTCGATTTTCTGTTCCGCATGGGCGAGTGACTCTCGCAGGCGCCTATTCTCCTCCAGCGCTTCCGTCAGTTGCTGTTCGAGTGCCGTTGGCCGCGGCTCCATCATGAGAGACCCTCAGCCGCCGAAAAGCGCGCAGTTCATGCAGGAGGCATCAGTCCCGAGCGCTCGAGCAAAGCATTGGCGTCAGGATCTCGACCCATAAACTGACGGTACAACTGCGCGGGGTCTTCGCTGTCTCCCCGCTCGAGGATACTCTGCCGGTACGCTTCGCCCGTCGCGTTGTTGAAAATGCCCTCCCGCCGGAAGCGTGTAAAAGCATCGGCATCCAAAACCTCAGCCCATTTATACGAATAATACCCGGCGCCGTATGCCACCGGGCTCGAGAACAGATGCGTAAAGCTGGCGATCATTCCGTAGTCGGAGGGCAAAGGAGCAGCAGAGAACTTTTCGAGGATCCGCCGGGTATACGAGAGCACGTCTCCATCTCGCTCCGGATCATATTCCCGGTGCAGCTTGAGGTCTGCCATCCCAAATCCTAGCTGCCGCATTTGAGCATTCGCGCTCCGGAAATTCCGCGCGCGCTTCATCTTTTCGAACAGCTCATCAGGGATCGCTTCGCCGCTCCGATAATGCCGCGCGAACAAATGCAGCGCCTCCCGTTCCATACACCAGTTTTCCATGATCTGCGACGGGAGCTCGACAAAATCCCACGGAACGTTCGTTCCAGCGAGCGTGCGCACCGGAACACGGCTCAACAGGTGGTGCAGCAAGTGCCCGAACTCATGAAAAACGGTTTCCATTTCCCGGTGAGTCAGGAGTGACGGCGTCTCGCCGACCGGGGGCGTTAAGTTCCCGCAGATCAGGCCGAGATGAGGTTTCGATTCCTCAGGATTACCGGTAATTAAAGAGTCCATCCACGCACCGCCGCGCTTGTTTTCGCGTGGAAACCAATCCGTGTAGAAACCCGCCCAGGAGCATGCTTGAGGATGCTTCTTCGATTCGGTAATACTTGACTTCGGGATGCCAACCCGGCACTCCCGGTTCCTCGATAACCCGGATGGCTAGAATGCGGCTGAACATATCGAACATGCCGGCCACTACCCGGTCGAGCTGAAAATAAGGGCGCAATTCTTCTTCGTCGAAATGATAGAGTTGCTGCCTCTGTTTTTCGGCGAGGTAAGCGATATCCCACGGCTCAATCTCGTGGTATCCGAGCGCTGCGGCACTTTCTCTTAGGCTCTCGTTCTCCTGCTCGAAAAATGGCTTCGTCTTGACCTGGAGGTCGTCGAGAAATCGCTGCGCGTCCTCGCCTGTGTGCGCCATGCGCTCCTCAAGGACCAGATCCGCGAAATCGCGATAGCCAAGAAGGTTCGCTTTTTCGCGGCGCAGCCGAAGCACTTGCGCAAGAAGCTCGCGATTGTCGTACTGCCCCGATGTAGCCCGAGTGTTCGAAGCATGCCATAGCTGCTGGCGCGCGGAGCGGTCGTCCAAATACATCATTGCCGCGGTGTAACTCGGAGCCTGTAGGGTGAAACGCCATCCCGCACTGCCTTTCGCGTTCGCGCTTTCGCGAGCCGCCATCTTCGCGGATTCCGGCAGGCCGGCCAGCCTCGATTCGTCCGTTATCACCAGCTCATACGCGTTCGTCGCGTCCAGCACATTTTCGGAAAACTTCGTGGTGGCTTCGGTGAGCGCAATATCGAGTTTTTCGAGTTTGTTCTTGCCTTCGGCATCCAGGTCCGCTCCGGCCCGCCGGAACCCGGAAACCGTTTTTTTCAAGAACCGCTTGTGCACCGGCGCAAGTGTTTTCGCCTCGTCGCTCTCGCTTACCGCCTTGACCGCTGCCCAAACATCCGCATTCAACGGAATGGACGTATAGAAGGCGCTGACCGGAGCTTGCACCGCGTTATGCGCGGCCCGCAGCGCAGGGGTCGTCACCACCGATTCGAGATGCCGCACCAGCGCCATTGCGAAATCGAGCGGCTCCGTCACGCCGTCAAGAGTCATTAGAATGTCCCGGTACGTTCGCGGCACACGCGAACTCCCGAGATCCCGAAGCCGCTGCTTCATCTGTTCGAGCAACACATGAATTGCGGGCTCTACCTGCTCCGCTTTGACGGCATCGAACTGAATCGGGAATCGCTCCACCAGGAGCGGGCTGTTAGTAAGTTGTTCTGTCATGAAAGGTGACGATCCGCGGCTTAGCGTGCAGGCTTTCTACCAGACCCGGCACCCTTTCGCTACGTACATCTGCTGGCCGGAATGGCACCCGAACGCCTCGTCGAACTGAGGCATATTCGAGACGACGCCGTTGACACGGTACCTTCCCGGAGAGTGCGGGTCGACTTGCACTTGCAGGCGTTCGTACTCCGGTCTCAAGTTCTGACACCAGATCTGTCCGAATCCCAAGAAAAACTCCTGCGCTTTCGTGTATTCGCCCGATTTTGTCGTAGCTGATTCGCCCTTTTTCGCGAGATCGTCCATCAACGCCATGTACGCCAGCCGAAGGCCGCCGTTATCGGCTGTGTTTTCGCCGAGCGTCAGCTTCCCATTGACGTGCACGTCCTTCTGCGGCGTGAAGCTGCTGTATTCATCTACGACGCAATTGGCCAATTTCTCGAACTGCTCCGCATCGCTCTTTTGCCACCAGTCCTTCAAATTTCCATTGGCGTCAAATTGCCGGCCCTCGTCGTCGAAGCCATGCGTCAGCTCGTGGCCGATCACGGCTCCGATGCCACCGTAATTTACGGGATCGTCTGCAGTGTTTGAATAGAACGGAGGCTGCAGAATACCGGCCGGGAAATTGATGTTGTTTTCCAGCGGATTGTAATAGGCGTCCACGGTCGGCGGCGTCATTCCCCATTCCGCACGGTCCACAGGCTTTCCGATCTTGTTTCGTTCGCGATTGCTTTCGTACTCGTTCGCGCGATACCAGTTTCCGAAATAGTCGTCGGGTGCGATGGTTACGGTCGAGTAATCTTTCCATTTCTCCGGATAACCGATCTTGTTGGTGACAGCGTGCAGCTTGATCATCGCCTCTTTCTTGGTTTCCGGGCTCATCCAAGAAATCGACCCGATATCGTTACCCATCTCGTGTTCGATCTCGTGAACCATCTGAAGGGTCCGTTGCTTCCCCTCTTCGCCGAACGTCTTTTCGACGTATTTCCTTCCCAGAGCATCGCCCAGTTCGTCGTCAGTGGCAGCGACGCAACGCTTCCAGCGCGGTTTCAGCTCCTTCGTGCCAGCTAGTGTCCGGCTGTAGAAATCGAACGATTCATCGACAAAAGCTTTGGGGAGCAATCTGGCGCTGGCGCTGATGTAATGCCATGTCAGATAATCTTTCAGCTCGTCCATGCTCCGCGCTTCGATCAGGCTGCTCAGCGCCTTGAAAAAATCCGGCTCCGTCACGTTCAGTTTCGAGAACTTTGGGGCATTCACGTCTGCAAAAAACGCGGACAAGTCAAAATTCGGACTGAGCTCGCCGAGACTCTCCGTTGTCATTTCATGAACCAGCGCCTGCGGATTGCGACGGGCGGTTACATCAAGCGACGCCTTCGCGAGATCGGTCTCAATCGACATTACTGTGCCGGCTTTCTTTTCCGCCTCGGGCGCCGGAACCCCGATCAACTCAAACATTTTCTGAATATGCGTTACGTACTTTTTGCGGATCTCCTGCGACTTCGCATCCGTGCGGAGATAGAAGTCTTTCTCCGGCAGCCCCAGGCCTCCTTGATCGAGAGCGGCGATCATCATAGATGCGTTCTTTGGATCGGGCGCCGAGTCGAAACTGAAAAAAACATCGACTTGCCTTTCATGCAGCCGCGCGAGTTCGCTGGTCAGCTCCTGGCGGCTTCCGAGATGCGAGATCCGGTCTAACTCCTCGTGAAGCGGAGTCGTACCGCGTTTCTCGATTTCAGCCTCATTCATGCACGAGGCGTAGAATCCGCCGATCTTCTGGTCGATCGCAGATCGGTCTTGGTGTTGTTCGGAATCTTCCAGAATTCCGCGCAGGATGTCTTGATTCCGGTCATACAATTCGTTGAACCGGCCCCAACTGCTCTCATCCGCTGGAATCGGGTGAGTCTTCATCCAATTTCCGCAGGCGTACTGATAGAAGTCGTCGCACGGGTTCGCAGATTTGTCGATCGCGTCGAGATCCACCCCAGTCTGAGCGCCGGACTTGTTTTGAGCCATGCTGAGGCCTCCGAGCAACATGGCGCAGAGGCAACCTTCGAGTAATTTCCGCATTGTCAATTTTCAGTGTAATCAGCAGTGTACCGACGTAGTTGTTATTTCCGTATTTTGCGGGTACAATCACCTGATCCGCTGCTCTGTGTTCAGAAGCGAGTACGGCATCTCACCTTAAGGAGTTCATGAAATTAACAATCACGATCAAGTCAACGATCCCGACAAGCGATACGATCGAATGCAGCGCAGACGCTGACGTTTTCGACACCTCCGGCGTCACTCACGAAGAGACCGGTACAGTTACGGCAACTCGAAGCGGATCGACCGCTACCTGCACCGTTACAATCCCATATTCCTGGGCTTTGGCAACCGCCAGCAGCGATTCGGTTTCCCTTGGGTACGATGTCTTGGCTGGTGGCAGTACGACCACCGCCGTAAGTCGGACCAGTGTCCATTCCCTGCTGCCTATCAAAGTGCCGGCTAACGGCGCGACCACGACCGAGACCGTGGCAGTCACAATCTAGAGCGCGGGCCGTTTCCCGACGCTGTTTTCGAATCACCCAGCCGGCCGCGGCCAGAATCGCCGCTGCGATCGCGAGGATTACGGAATACCGCTCGACCGCGGCCGACCAGACGGTCCAGCGCTCGCCCACGAAATATCCCAGGGCCAGAAACGTTCCCACCCAGATCGCGGCCCCTAGATACGCGAATGCGGCGAAGGTTCGGTATCTTAAGCACGACATTCCCGCGACAAACGCGGTAAAGTGACGGATTCCCGGGATGTAGTAACCGACGGTAAGCAGCCACGAACCCGTCTTCTGAAACCAGCCGCGAACCTTCTCCACCCGATGATTCGTCAGGTGCACGTATTTGCCGAAGCGGTTCACAAACTTCAATCCAAGGGTTCGCCCCAGGATGTAACTGACGGAGATGCCGGTGGCACTGCCACCAAATGCGGCGAGCGCCGTTCCCAGCGGATGCAGCCGTCCAGTCGAGACCAGATATCCGGAAAACACGAGCAGCGTTTCATCGGGGACGGGCAAGCCCACAATGCCAAAGGTCAATAACCCGAATAGCGCGAGATAGCCGTACTGGGAAATCCATCCAAGCAATGAGGCCATGGGTGACGCATTCAGAGGATACCCGAGCATCTTGGGCGACATTGCTTTGCGCTACGATTCCTCTATGGCGAACAGCGGAATCGATGTATTCGAAGTCGCGTGCCCGTGTTGCGGGTCGACCCTGCAAATCGATCCGGAGACTCAGATCGTCATCCAACACCGCGAGCCGGAGAAAAAGCCGATAATCGAGGATCTTCACGCTGCCGTTCAGCAGCTTAAAGGTGACGCAGACCGCCGGAACGACATCTTTGAAAAGAGTTTTGCCTCGCACCGAAGCGGCGAAAGGACTCGCGAGAAAAAGTTTGAAGAGCTCCTGAAGCAGGCTAAGGAAGATAAATCCGGAGCGCCGCCGAAACGGCCCTTCGATCTCGATTGAGGTCGCGCACTCTCAACCGTTGAGTTGTTGGGCGAAATCTCCTCGCGCCAGGCGGTTCACGAAATCAAGATCGCCTTGAAGGAAATCGAGAGCCGGCAGCCGTAAGCGATCGACCCATTGAATCTGTTCAAACACGCGCGCGCTCGGCTCGCCGCTAAATTGCGATACCTCGAAGAACAATAAATGGATACGGCTGCCACCGGCGTATTCGTGCTCATAACGGGCCAGCTCCGTTCCGATGTTTGCCTCGATTTCCAGCTCCTCCCGGAGCTCGCGCACGAGTGCCTGCTGCGGAGATTCACCGGATTCCACCTTTCCGCCCGGGAACTCCCATTTAAATGGATGGCGGTCGATTGCCCTTCTCTGCCCCACTAGAATTTGCCCCTCGCGATGTATGACGCCGGCCGTGACGAGCAACGGTGGGCGCCTGTTCATTCTCTAATCCGTGAAGGTGCTCCGCACGAGGGTTGTAGCTGCGGACCATTAGGCAGTTTAAACGATATTGCTCGAGGATGACATCACCTGCCGAAGCACGTACGGCAATATGCCGCCGTTTCGATAATACTCAGCCTCTTGCGGGGTGTCGATGCGCACTTTTGTCCCGAATTTTGTGGTTTTGCCGCTGGGCTTCTGTGCAACTACTGTAACGACGCCCGAAGAGGCCATCGCTTCTTTGATGCCACACAGCTCAAAAATCTCTTCACCGGTGAGGTCTAGCGATTCAGCGGTATCGCTCCCCTGGAATTGGAGCGGCAGGACGCCCATCTGGACGAGATTCGACCGGTGAATCCGTTCGAAGCTCTCAGCAATGACCGCGCGGACTCCCAGCAGTAGAGTCCCTTTCGCCGCCCAATCGCGCGAGGAGCCCGAGCCGTATTCCTTTCCCGCGACGATGAGCAGCGGAACGCCTTCGGCTTGATACTTCATGGCTGCATCGTAAATGAACATTTGCTCGCCCTCGGGCATGTGCCGGGTCCACCCGCCTTCAATGCCCGGTACCATCCGATTTCTCAGACGGATGTTTGCGAAAGTTCCGCGCACCATTACTTCGTGGTTGCCTCGACGCGAACCATAGCTGTTAAATTCCGTCCGCTTGACTCCGAGCTCGATGAGATACTTTCCTGCTGGAGTGTCGGCAGGAATCGATCCCGCCGGGGAGATATGGTCTGTGGTTACCGAGTCGCCCAGAATTGCCAAAGCGCGCAGTCCGGAGACATCGTGGACGAAGGTCTGAGGATCCGCCAGGTTTTCAAAATAGGGCGGCCGCTTAATGTATGTCGAGGTATCGCTCCACTCGTAGATGCTGCCGCTCGGTATCTTCAAGGAGTTCCAGTTCGCGTCTCCGTCAAACAATACCCCTGAATATTCTTTTCGAAAGAATTCCTGTCGAGCAGACGATTTGACCACCGCCTGCACGTCTGCGGGAGTTGGCCAGATGTCCCGCAAATACACTTTTTCGCCTCGTGGATCTTTGCCCAGCGGCTCTTTCGTGAGATCGATGTCAATACGACCGGCCAGAGCATACGCCACGACCAACGGAGGGGAAGCGAGGTAGTTCGAGCGGACGAGCGAATTCACCCGGCCTTCAAAATTGCGGTTCCCGCTCAATACCGCCGCGACGTTCAGATTCCCTTCATTAACTGCAGCTGCCACATTCTCAGGTAGCGGCCCACTGTTGCCGATGCAGGTGGTACAGCCATATCCCACGAGGTGAAAATTCAGTTGTTCTAAATACGGCATCAGACCGGCGTCCTTCAGGTAATCGAAAACCACCTTCGAACCGGGCGCGAGTGAGGTCTTCACCCACGGCTTCGCCGCCAACCCTCTTTCGACGGCTTTTTTTGCTAAGAGTCCGGCGGCGATCATTACGGAGGGATTCGAGGTATTTGTACAACTCGTAATGGCCGCGATCACAACCGATCCGTCGTGAAGTCCTTCCTTGTGACTGTTGACCTGGAACGTTACTTTCTTGGGAGATCGACCGAGGTTGTCCAGGAAATTATGCTTCACGTCCGGCAAATCGATGCGATCCTGCGGGCGACGCGGCCCGGCTAGTGACGGCACAACTTTGGAAAGGTCGAGCGACAACGTATCGGAGTACTCGGGATCAGAAGATTCGGGAGTGAGAAATAACCCTTGCTCTTTGGCGTACGCTTCTACTAAGTTGATTTGCTCTTCGCTGCGGTTTGTTAGTCGAAGATACTCGAGAGTTACTGCGTCGATTGGAAAGAATCCAATTGTCGCCCCATATTCCGGGGCCATGTTGCTGATGGTCGCTCGATCCGCCAGCGAAAGCGCGCTTACTCCAGCTCCATAAAACTCCACGAATTTACCGACGACGCCCTTCTTCCGGAGCATCTGCGTGACTGTGAGGACTAAGTCAGTAGCCGTTGTGCCTTCCGAGAGGGCTCCGGTCAGCTTGAATCCTACAACCTGCGGCAGCAGCATCGAAATCGGCTGCCCGAGCATGCATGCCTCCGCCTCGATGCCGCCTACGCCCCAGCCCACTACGCCCAAACCGTTCACCATCGTGGTGTGCGAATCGGTGCCCATCAGCGTGTCAGGATAGGCCTGCAAGACGCCCTGTACGGTGTCACTGAACACTACACTGGCCAGGTATTCGAGGTTGACTTGATGCACAATGCCGGTATCGGGCGGCACCACGCGGAAGTTAGCGAACGCATTCTGGCCCCAGCGCAGGAATGCATAGCGTTCCTGGTTACGCGCGAACTCGAGCAGCGCATTTTCAGCAAACGCGTTGTTCGATCCGAACGCGTCCACCTGGACCGAATGATCGATCACGAGATCTGCTGGGATGAGGGGATTTGCAAGATTCGGATCGGCCCCCAACCGTTTCAGAGCGTCGCGCATGGCCGCGAGATCCACGACGCAGGGCACGCCCGTGAAGTCCTGGAGTAAGATCCGGGCGGGACGAAACTGTATCTCTTGCGCTGAGGTCTTGGCCTTCCACTTGGCCACATACTCGATATCAGCCGGCTTCACGGTACGGCCATCCTCGAAACGCAGCAGATTTTCCAGCAAGATTTTGATCGAGTAAGGGATGCAGGCAATTCTTATGCCGGACACTTTCTCCAGAGCATCGAGGCGGAAGATCTGATATGTGCGGCCATCGGAGCGCATCTCCGCGGCTGCGTCGAAGCTGTTGTTACTGGCCATTCCACTTTTCAATATAGAGCACGTGAATAGAGAGCGTGACTCTACATGTACGGTGGCTGCTCCATTCCGAGCACGTCCAACACCGCATTTAGCTGATCGCGAACGTATTCCGTTAACCAGAGCAAAACGCGCCGGCGCTCCGGATCGCCTTCCGTCAGCACGGGGTACTCGTGATAGAAATTATTGAACGCTTGCGCCAGTTGGAACGCGTACTTGGCGACATGCGCGGGCTCGCCCGCCGCGATTGCGCGTTCGATTGCGCTATCCAGTTTGGACGCGATGACTACTAATTTCCACAGTCCTTCATCCTGCAGCCACCGTCCAAGCAACTCGGGTGTTAGCCCTTCCCGGGTGTCGGAGGCTGGATATCGTTCGGCGAATTTTGTGAGGATTTTGTTGGCTCGCACGGCAGCATATTGGACATAGGGCCCGGTCTCGCCTTCAAAGCTCAAGGCCTCCTGAAAATCAAAGGCAATCACCGAATTTCGCGTAAATTTCAGCATGAAATATCGCAGCGCACCTACGGCGATCTGGCCGGCAACCCTTCTGCGCTCCTCGGAATCGGAATCCGGATGGCGGTCTTCGACCTCCCTCAGGGCGGTCTGAATTAAGCGATCGATCAGATCGTCGGCCTTTACGCCCAAGCCCTTCCGCCCGGACACCTCTACATAAGAGCGCCGCTTGTCTTCTTCGCTCAATTCCAGGCCGAGTTCCGCACAAGTCCGCGGGGTCAAGGCGACCATTTCATACGAGAAGTGGACCGAGGCGTCGGCCTGTTTTTGAAATCCCAAGGCGCGCAAGCCGGCAATAACAACATCTTGGAGGTACGACTGGCGCGAGTCGATAACATTGAATACCTTAGCGGCGCCGCCGAATTTCGGTGAGGTCGCGGCTTGGGGCACATCTGTTGTCACCCAGACTTCCTTGCCGTCCGGGTAAGCCCAGAAGGGACGATAACAGAAATCCTTTCCGAGGAGGCCGAATTTCCAGAGCTGATACGCGATATCCTTGCCGACGTATGTCACCGTTCCGTTCGACCGAACGATGACTTTGCTGTCCTCCTCGGCCTCAGTGTCCGAGTTCCGAAATGCGGCAGACGGCATGACCCAGCAACCGGTATTCTTGCCTTGGGTTTCGAAGTAAATAGCGCCATTTTGCTTTAGAAGTTCAAATGCCGCCGCCCAAAACCGTAGGTGAAGGATTTCGCTTTCCCGCGGAAGTACATCATATTCAACGCGGAGCCGGAACATTGTCCGGAGATGAGCGGCGACAATTGCATCGGCCACGATACTGGCCAACTCCGCGGGCTCCCCTGCGCCGCCCTCGATCACATGCAATGTCTCAGCTCTCCATGCAAGCGCTTCCGGGTGCTCTTTGTAATAGGCCGAAACCAGCGCATACAAATCCCAACACAGGTAATCGAAGCGGCCGGCTCCGTGCGCGGTTAAATCTCTGACGTGATTCGGATCTTGCTTCTCAAGATGATGAAACCCGACGACGACATCAGCGACTTGCACGCCTGTGTTGTCGATATAGTTTTGGACTTCCACCCAGTGCCGTTGCTTGCGTAGCATGCGAACGAAGGTGTCGCCGAGAACAGCATTTCGCAGGTGTCCGATATGCGCCGCTTTGTTCGGATTGATGTTGGTGTGCTCAACGATGATTTTTCCGTTGAGCGGTTGAGCCGTCTCGATTTCGCGCTGTCCCAGCGCGGCAGCATAACCACCCCGCTCCAGGCGCACGTTGATGTAACCGTTGCCTGCGATTTCATACGAGGCGACACCCTCGACCGGCGGCAATCCGACAAGTAGTTCCTCCGCGATTTGCCGGGGTGATCGCTTGAGTTGGCGCGCAAGCTGGAAGGCGATGGGAATCGCGAGCTCGCCAAAAGAAGTTTGCCTTGGCTCTTCAAGTTGTACTTGAACATTCAATCCGAATGCGGATGCCAGCTGCCGCTCCATTACGGCGGTCAGTTGCTTTTCGATGTCTTGAAGACTTGATCCCATGGCAACAAAAATGGTGAGCCGCCGCGCTTTATGCGCAAGGTGGGTAGCATCCGCATCAATCGTACAATGAGGAGTGCCGAAGATAACCTTCCTGCCCGAAGGTAAGAGCGTCGAATTCGAACCGGCTACGCTTCCGTACGCGGATCACGGCAAGCCCGCATCCATTTTGGACGTGGCGATGAATTTCGGTGTTCATCTCGAGCATGCGTGCGGGGGCAGTTGCGCGTGCACAACCTGTCACGTCATCGTAACGGAAGGTGACAAGAATCTTTCGGAACCCGAGGACGACGAACTTGATCGCCTCGATATGGCCGCCGGCCTGACGCTGCGTTCTCGTCTGGGCTGTCAAGCGGTCGTCAAAGGCGACGTGACTGTCGAGATTCCGGCCTGGAATCGCAATTACATTAGCGAAGGCGGCGGATCCACCTTATAGGCGGGAAGTCGGGGGGATTGCTCCAGACTACTTAGCGTCGCTCCAGCAGCTCGCCCGTGCGCCCACGCAGGTCTGCAAGCCGGTCAAAAATACGGTCCGCCAAACCCGCTTCGAGATCCATTCGGAGATGAACGGCACTTCGGTCCTGCGTGACGTTAACCGAATCGTAAAGGCGCAGCAGATCGAGCTCATTGTCTTTGGTCATCAGACGCGCCAAACCGATGCTTCCGCGCACAGCATCGTTCACTCTCTTTGCGCCCTCTTCGGAAATGCACGTCAGGTCCGCCTCAAAATGCACGCCGGTATCGAAGCCGACTCCCACAGTTGTGCCATTAATAAAGCCGACAACATTTGAAAGAGCCGATTGAATATCGGAGCGCAAAGGCATCTGCACCACCGGTAAGACACCGTGACTTACGGCCCACACCTGGTCACCGCTCGGCACTGTCGTCAAACGCTGCTCCAAATCGGCTGGCACCCCGCCTCCCCCGTTCGCAGCTTGATCAATCGCGCCACGTACGAGGTCCGGCTGTCCCGCCATTACGACCCCTGCCTTCAGAAACACGATCGTGCCGGCAGCGGTTCCAAAGAGCGTATAGTTACGATACGGCACGGGTTGCGCACCCAGCGTCTTCAGCTTTCGCTCGAGTTCCTGCTGCTGGAGGCGGCCGCGCGCCATCGCGAGCGGTTGCTTGCCGTTCCAGGTGATCAACAGATCTGACACATCCCGCCGGGGATCAAAGCCCGTTTGTTCGGCAAAATTGTCCAATTGCTTCAAATTGAACTGGCGCACATGCCGCGCGTAAAAGGGTGTTGTGATGAGCTTGTCGATTCGCACTTCACCCAGCGCCTGCGTGTCAGGCGCTACGTAGTGACGAAACGCCGAATCAACCGACACTCCGGTCGCGCTATGTCTTCCGCACCCGGAAGTCGCAGCCAGCAACGCAACGGAAAGGAATCCGGCCGCCGGCCGTGTCAAAAATCGCGCCTTCGGAAGACGTATAGGGCGCTCACAAGAACGACCGAACCGAAAACTGCGGACGTCCAAACCGGTGTGATCCAATTTGCCTCCCGATCAAAGAGAATGATTTGCCTCATGGCTGCGCCGAGGTCGAAGAATTTCGGGACAATCCAGTAAAACGCCATCCACAAGTCGCGCGACCACTCCGAATCGAGCAGCTTAACGACGATTTGCCGTTGCGCAAGGATCGTGCTGATCAGCATGAGTGCCGCTGAGACCATCACCGACAGCGCCGCTGATTCGGATACGACGCCCAGCAGAACCACGACGCAGAGCAAAACCGCAAAGATGTACAGACTGATCGGAATGGCGAGCAAGAATCGCGGTTCCCAAATCTTGGTCTTCAATCCGATCACAATCCAGATGGCGCAGATCAGGTACACGTGGTTCGCCGCGATGATCAGCAGATTTCCCATGTAGCGGCCCATCAGCAGCATGGTCCGCGTCAGTGGCTTTGACAGCAGCAGCGAAATCCGGCCCGCTTCCAACACGCTCGGAATAAGGCCCGCAGAGGCAAATATGGCCAGAAACGTTCCCCAAACGTAGAGCACGATCGAAACCCAGGAATACGACACGTTCACAAATTTCTGCATGTCGTAAATCTTGCGCGAAGTGGTCTCTACACCCATGAACGAGACTGCGCCGGCGACCAGGTCGATTCTCAGAACGAAAAGAAAGATGGCGATGAGCAAGGTGGATAACCCGAACAATCCCCAGAACAGCCAGCGCGCCCGCGCCTCTTGGAACGTATCGGCAATGAGGGCGAAAAACACTTTCGCGCGGGATGGGTTTAGCTCGCCGCTCATGCCGCTTTCTCCGCTTCCGTCGTCCGAATGAACACGTCTTCCAAGCTGCTTGTTGTCGCGACCACACTCTCAATAAATCCGCCCGCGGCACGAATCCGGTCGATAATTACGTTCGCCGCTTCCCGCGTTGACGCATGAATCTCAAGACCTCCATTTGCGGTTGCGATGGAGCCGCCCGCGAGCCGAAGCCCTTCGAGCGCCTGGTCCGGGAGTTTCGAGGCGCCAATTCGATAACCACGACCGGCGAGCAGTTGGCTCATTTCGCCTTCCAGAGCCAGCTCGCCTTTCTTCAAAATTGCCACGTATTCGCAGAATGATTCCACTTCGCTCAGCATGTGCGAATTGAGGAAGATGGTTACGCCTTTGCCGGTAAGCGCATTCAGCGCTTCACGAATATCGCGGCGGCCTACGGGATCGACTCCGTCGGTGGGCTCATCGAGAATCAGGAGCTGCGGCCTGTGAATCAGCGCCTGTGCGAGACCCAGCCTCTGCAACATGCCTTTCGAGTACTTCTTGATCCGGACGTCGCCCCAATCCTTCAAGCCGACGGATTCGAGAAGCTGTGGAATCCGCCGCCTGCGCTCGCGGCGTTCGAGCCCGGATAAAGCGGCGTAGAAATCCAGCATGCCATTGCCGGTGAAGTAGGTGGGAAAGCGGTGATTCTCAGGGAGGTATCCGACGGGCCTGCGCGCCTCGGAATGACGCGTGTCGTTGCCGAACAGCGCAGCCGACCCGGCGCTTTGCTCTACAGCCCCGAGCAAGATTTTCACAAACGTCGTCTTCCCTGCCCCGTTTGCGCCCAGCAAACCGAATTTGACGCCTACGGGAACGCGCAGCGTCAAATCCGAAACGGCCTTGATCTCCCGGCCACGGAATCGAGGCCGGTAAATCTTTTCAAGGCCTATCGCCTCGATCGCATACTGGCTTGCCATTCATTCTTAGGATACGAATCGGTGATGATAATGGTTCCGATAGCACCGATTCATGCGACGGGATCGTCGGGCTCAGTCCGAGCGATACAATATGCTGAAGCGGCGGAGCTCATGATCCATAGCGTCGATTTAGGCGATTTGGTGGTGCTTTCCGCGCTGTTTTTTGCTTTCCTCATTGTCATTTTCGAATGCTTGGAACGGCGGCGCGAAGGCGAGCGCGAACGCGAACTGCTCGACGCGATCGACCGCGAATACCAAGCCTACCGTCGCCTGGGACGGCTGTAAGCGGACCTTCGTAAGAGCTTCAGAACAAGAATTTCAGGCCGAGCTGTAAGATGCGCGGATTGTGCGCCGAACTCGGCCGGAGGAAGTTATTGTTCGGAAGGCAGGTCGGGTCGCCGGCTGAATTGTCCGTACCCGCGAAGCACGAAGTGCTGTTGTTGACGTTCGACCATTGCGTGTGGTTGAAGACGTTGAATGCTTCGGCGCGGAACTCGAACGCCCGCACTTCGGAGAGCGCGAAATGCTTGAACAGGCCCATATCGAAGTTGGTTCTATTCGGAAGATTCAGCGCGTTGCGCTGGGACGTTCCGAATGTGAGTCCCTGCGGCGCTACGAAAGCAGCGGGGTTGTAGAGAAGCGGTCCAATCACACCTGGAACCCCGGCGCTCGATGGGGGCGTGGAGGAGGGGCTGCCCACCTGATCGAGAAAAGAGCCGCTGCCTGCACCATTGCCTACGCCGGCATTGAAGAGTCCGTCGAGAACGCTGAACGGAGTGCCGGTCTGAAACGTGGTTAAGCCAGACAGTTCCCACCCACCGAGTATCTTTTGAGTGAGGCCACCATGCGTGAAGAATGGCAGGTCGTAGACATAGCCGATGTTCAAGACGTGGCGCTGATCGAAGTTCGAACTGGCACGGCTCAAAGCGACGTTGTAGGAATCGAGGAAATTGGAATCGTAACGATCCGATGAATCGTCGAGCGAATGGCTCCAGGTATAGGCGAGGTCAAAGCTGAGGCGGCCAACGTGACGGTGAAGCGAGACTTGCAGGGCGTTGTAAATGGAGTTGGCTTCCGGCTCGATTAATGTGATCGAGTCGAAACCACGGTGAGGGCGGTAAGGGTTCGGATCACCGCCGCAAGCGACGCCAAAGTCGATCCCCGCCTGGCCCGTCGGCGCGACCCCGTTCACCGTTCCATTGGCGCAATCGGTCGCAGTCATGGGCTGGCCGGGAAGGTAGGGGTTCTGTGCCGGGGTCACGGGTAGCAGTTGGTTGATATCCCGCTGAAGTGTCAGGTGGGTGCCTTTGCTGCCGACATAGGCGACCGTCAACACCGTGTTCGCTGCGAGCTGGCGTTGAATGTCCAAATTCCATTGCTGGACATACGGCCAAATGGCGCGGGTTGGAATGGCGGTTGGCGCGAGCGGAAATGCCAGACCGGTACCGCCAATATTCGTGTATCCGAGTATGTTGTACTGAGTTGCCGTCTGAACGAGCGGCGGACTGCCCTCGAGCGATTCCGTGTTCCCTTCATTGCCATTTGTGTGCTCGAAGAACAGTCCGTAACCGCCCCGCAAGGCTGTTTTCCCATCGCCGAAGACATCGTAAGCAAACCCTACACGGGGCGCGGGATTGAACAAGTGGCCTGTCATGCAGCCGCGAGGAATGCCATTCGCGCCGCATTGAACCAGCCCAGTAAAAGGATTACCGGTTCCAGGAATAATCGCGCCTTCCTGGCCCGTGGCATTGCCGGTGGCATCGATTTGAGGTGCATTGGCGGGATTGTAAGCGGCAGGATCAAAATTGTATGCCTGTTGAAATTTCTCGTAGTAAGTTCCAAATAAACTCAGGCGGAGGCCGAGATTGAGAGTGAGCCGCTTTGTGATGTGCCAGTCATCTTGAAGATACGGTTCGACAATCTTATATCGGTTGTAGTATTTGACTTTTGCGTTCGCTTGCTGATACGAGGCGATATCGCCGATCAGCAAATCGGCAAACGCATTCCCGGTGCTGTTGGGAGCTGTGTTGTCAAACGTGAGAATACCCTGAACGTAGGGGGTGTTCGGTTCATTCTTTTGTGCTGCCACAAAGTAAACGCCGTAATAAAGATTGTGGCTGCCGACAATTTGGCTGAATTGATCTTTGTAAGTATATGTCGGATTCGCGTTGCTCCAGGGGAAGTACCCGGTGTCAGTATTGAAACCACCCGTATCGTAGTTGATTCCGCCGGTAACCATAACGGAGGGAAGGAGCCCTCCAAAGCCGTTGTTGAATAAGCCGGTCATAGTCATGTTCGGGGGGCGCGCTGCGGGCCCGGTGGTGGTGAAAAAGATATGGTCGGTCGTGTAGCTGAATGTGAATTCGTTCAGCAACGTAGGCGAGATTGTGGAGGTAAAACTCGCTACAGTGCTGACGCCGGGCCCCACGAAATTGGTGCCTACGGTCGGGAATGATGGAAGGGTCGGATAATTGTCAAAATACCCGTACTCGGGATACGGTAGGACCGTGTTCCAAGAATCGTGAGTGTAACGGACGAACATGCGGAACTTATCGGAGAAGTTATGGTCGATTCGGAGAAGTTCTTCGCGCCAGTTTGTTGGCTGGGCGGGTGCGGCAGAATAGTAGGAATTCGTTCCGCTGCCGACGTTGGGTGGAGGAATGGTGGCTAGAATCGCCTGGGCGTTGGGGTCGACAGGTAAAATGTTGTTCGGAAAATATGCCCCGGTTGCTGGATTCACAGGGCAGTCAGGAAACCCGGCGCGATTGACCGCCGATCCGGGTGCGGGACATACGTCCGAGAAATTGCCCTGACGCTGCTGAACGGAAGGCTCCTGCTGGAAGTAAGTCGCGGCGGGGACCACGTCCTTGTGCCACTCTTCTGAGAAGAAGAAGAATGTTTTGTTCTTATCAGTGTTGTAGAGGTGCGGGATGTAAACAGGGCCGCCGATCGTGTAGCCGAAATCGTTTTTTCGGTATTCGGGCACGTTCGATTGGAAGAAATTGCGCGCATTGAAGGCGTCGTTACGGACAAATTCGTATAAGTCGCCATGGAACTCCTTGGTTCCAGACTTCGTGACGGTTTCGATGGTGCCGGAGCCATTTCGACCATACTGCGCGCCATAGTTCGATGTGAGTACTTTGAACTCGGCAATCGCGTCGATACTGGGATAGACGTTGAGCGTGGCATTGCTGCCGTTGTCCATGTTGTCGCCGCCATCTAGCTCCCAATTGTTGTATTCCTCGCGCCCGCCGTTCACGCTGAACTGAACGTTGCCAGCCACGCCGACTTGGCCTTCGTCTTGGCCGGTTTGATTACTGACACCGGGCACAAGCGTGACGAGCTGGGTGAAATTGCGGCCATTCAGGACGATCTGGCTGATCTCTTTACTGGTGACAACTCCGGAGAGCTCGGACGATTGCGTCTCGACTTGCGCGACTTCCGAACCTTGGACCGTGACCTCGCTCGAGATATTGCCTACGTTCAAGGTGGCATCGACACGCGCCCGCTGAGCCACGCGGAGAATGATGTTTTGGGCGCTAAATTTTTTGAATCCCGAGGACGCGACATTTATGTTGTAAGCGCCGGCTCCGAGACCTGCCAGGAGGTAATTCCCCGACTGATTCGTGGTTGTTTTCGTGACCACGTTTGTTGCCACATTTGTCAACGTGACCTGCGCAGCGGCTATTACCGCGCCCGAGCTATCGCGAACGGTTCCAGTAATGGATGCGCTGTTCTGCGCTCGCGCAGCGGGGTGGAAACATAGAAGTGATCCAATCAGGACGGGAACAAGTGAGTTGATGCGTTTAAGTAACATAAATTCAAATCTTCCTTTCTATTATTCGGCCTACATCCTGGAAAGCGCCTGCTCAGCCGCGCGCTTGCCTTCCATGATCGATGCGCGGTGATCCATGATGCCGGAAACGTCGGAATTCGCAAACGTGACACGTCCGTAGGCACTGTTACGGAGCACGTCTCCGGGCGCTGGCTTGCCGTTTGCACCGAAAAAGAAACCAGGCTGCGGGCTGAGGTAAGCGTGGCCCCACCGATTAAGAATGATGCCCGCGATATCCCGCCGCGCATCAAAGCCAAAACGAGCAAACATCCGAGTGAATTGCTCGCGGATGCGGCGCTCATATTCACGAAACGAGGTGGAGAACAGCTCGGCTCGACCTTGCATCGTTTGGGCGTCGATGGGTAGACCGGGCTTCGAGAACAGGATTTTGAGAGTTACCACGACCGGCGTTTCAGGGTCGATGGTTTCGGATATGGCTGCGTTCGTAGCGGTTTTTCGAATCGACATATAGTTACCGATTCCTTCGAACCATTGACACCCGCTGATGCCAAGATCATACAGAAAACGCCAGTTGCGTAGGGCGATGTTTGCCATGAGGCAAGGCGAGCGATAGAACTGCGCGTAGGCGTTGCGCTCGCGGGTTGGAAGATCGCGGATGATATGCTTCGCAGTCCAACTGCCGCCAGCGACAATGACGCTTCGAGCTTTCAGTTGGTGGAGATTGCGGTCCTTGAGATACACGACGGCCACGGTTGCGGCGTGACCGGGCGGTCCGTCATGCTGAACCGACGTAACGGTGACCGGCATGCGGATACGCGTGCTTTGGTGGGGACGGTCGAGAGTTGCGAAATTTACCGGAGTTCGGCAGAGATTTTCGAGCGTTGCAGGCCCGGGAAGCGAGTCGGGGACCAGCGCCTTTATGATGTGGCGGGCGACGGCTGTATTGCCGCCGGGAAACATCTGCGCACCCCGAGCGTAATCCCACGGAAAGAGCACGTCGGCGGCGTAATCGGAGTATGCGGAGAGTGCATCCGGACCTAAGCCCGAGCCGCCGCCCGACACTGGAGAAAGAAACGTTCGCACTGTTTCGGCGCTGATTCCGTAACGCTGGCAAATGTGCTGCTCGAGCGTGATCGCATCGAGCTGGCGCGAGATGGAATCGCCGTGTCGGGCGGGCAGTTTGAAGGCGCCGGGCGGCGCGTTGTGGAATTTGAGCAGCTCCGAGCGGGATTTTGCGGCGATGGGCGCGCCTTCCAGTTTCTTGCGCCATGGATCGGTGAGCCACACACCCTGCGGATGGCCAAATTTCGCTCCGAAATATAATCCGCTGTGGACATCATCATCGAGGTACGGTGTGTTGCCGAGGGGAAGCTCGCGATCCCCGCCCCGCCAAGTCTGGTATTTCAGCTTGCGCCAATCGATGCCTATAGAAGGGTAAAATTCAGCCAAGAACGTTTCGGGCAGAGGGGGAAAAAACATTGCTGACGCTTGATGAGTGACCAGGTGATGCCCGTCTACTTGAAATTCGTTGCGCTTGGCTTCACCGCCAAAGATGGGGTGGTTTTCGAGGATGAGGCAAGTACGCGGCGACTTGGCGTGACGTTGGACGAAGAGAGCGGCAGCAAGCCCGCTAATACCACCACCGACGATGACACAGTCGAACATTTCACGCGTGTCATTTATGTTCTGCTTGGAGGGTCCGAAAGCGTTATCGCGAATTTTATGGCCTTCGGTCATCACCTCGAAGGTATTGCCGTTGGAATTGGCGTAATCACCCAAGCCGCCATAGCCGGTCCAATTGTCTTTCGAAAGAAGCTCAAGCGGGGATTTGCCGAGGAGGAGAGTCGTCGAAGCGAGAAGGGTGGAGCTCAAGAAATCTTGCCGCGTGATCTTCTCGTCCATGCCCAGCGTGCGATCTTCCGGCTCTGCTTTGTGTCGGTGCGACATTCCTATTTCTCGATATTTCCTCGCAGAACGGTAATCGAAGCTTTGGGCAGCGTGAAGATCGTGCCGGAATCGGCGACGAACGTACGTTGTAGCAGAGGGCCATCCGGTGAAGGATGCGCGTTCGGACCATCGCCACGCCACGAATATTGATCAGCCCCGAACGTCGTGGAAACGACCGGACCGGAGAACCAGCGTTCGCGCGTGCCGTCCGAAGTTGAAAAGACGATCCGCGCGGAATGGCGATTCGAGGGGTCGCGATTGACCAACAGAAGAGAAAAGCCGCCGTCCGGGCGCTCGAGCGCGTAGATTGTGACAAGCGTGTGGCCTGCTTCATCTTGCGCATCGCACACCGCAGGGAACATGCGGTGAGTGCCAGCGCCATGCTTTACCCATTCGAGATTGATCAACCGGCCGGCGAAGTATTGAGAAGTGTACTGCTTGATATGGAAGGCCTCGTCAGCGACGAAGTTGCCGTAAGTCGACCAGCCGTGGCAGCCTTTCCGAAGCGGCTCAGGCTGAATGGGCGAGTGATAGAACGCGTTTCCACCGGCGGCAAAGAAGGAACCGACATTGTCGGCCAACCATAGCGCTGCGAGGAGCTCGACCATTTCATGCGTCAGCGCTGCGGCGATGTTGCTCTCCGTAACGAACATTGGCACATTCTGGGGGAGACCAGCCTCGCGCCAGACCTGAAGGATGTGGCTCATCAAATCCGGCTCGCGATACAGATCCGGCCAAGTGATCGTGCAAGGCGGAAACGGATAATGCTCGAAGGACATGAACGCAAGATCGGAAAGCCGTCCACGGGATTTCAAATAGTCGATAAAGCGACCCAGCCAGGAGGTTCGGCCTTGGGCGTCAGGCCAAGTCTTAATATCCTCATTGACACCCTCAAACGCGGGCCCTCCAAGTTTGAGGTCAGGATCGACGCGATGGATGGCTGCGGCCCATTGCACATAGAGGGCGCCGTAGTCTTCAGGAAGAATGTATTGCCCGTCGGGCTCTTCGCCCATTTCGATGTAGGAGATCCGGTATCCACGGTGTTTCAGGTAAGCAATTTGCGTCGCGGAGTCATCGGGAGTGCCGTAAAGGACACTTACGGGAATCATCGCGGGTAAGTTATTGGTGATTCCAGATGTGAAGAAGAGATCGAACCCAGTTTGATCGCCCATGTGGAGATCGAGGTCGGCGGCGGTATGCCAAGGATCGATGGAGGAGCAGTATGTGGCGGTTTGGCTCTGATCAGGCGAGTGCCGGACGAGATCGAGAAATTGGCCGGCGCCCGTGAGGGTTCCGGCATACATTTCGTGAATCGCGAAGCCGAGGCGGTCTCGCAAATCCCCGGAGGAGCGGCCCTCGTACGTATTTGAAGAGCCTGTCATCCAGACGCGGAGGAATCGCGTAATTACAGGCGATTGCGCCAGCTCATGAAACGCTGTACCACCATGCCCGTTTGTAATTGCTCCATTTGGGAAGAGATTCCAAACGCCCGAAATCGGAGCATCCATGGCGTGTTGTCCGGTCCAAAACTGGATTTCGTAGGTCTGGGCATAGGGATGCCCCCAGTCGATCCGAAGGGCGGTCACCTGCTGCTCAGACGCAAGATCGAGAACCACCCATTGAGGATGAAGCGCATCGTCTTCACCGGTAAACGTGCGCGTGAGATACGGGTTACTCTTCCAATAAGTAGCGGGATCACCGTCGGTGATTCGGGAGTAGCCGGATTCGGTGCCGCCGTTGCGCGTAGTTCCTCGGCGGGGCAGCGGATATGCGTAAGAGTGGCGCAGGAATTCCGTGGAATCGGAACGGCCAGTGAAATAACCGCTGCTCGTTTCGGGACTGCTCCAGGCGCCGTTGTGGTTCCAGTGCCATGCGGCGATACGAAGCTCGGTGTTTTGCCGATAAGTGATCGGCCCCGAACCGGCGGAAAGCGATTGCTTGATAATCGGGTCCGTGTAGATTTTGTCCACCACGCCTTGGGGCAGGATGTCCATCGAGCTGCCCAGAGCCTGGTCGGGATCGAACGAATTGATGACGTGCTGCGGCGTGAAATCGACGTGCACAGTGACCGATTTCTTCGCGTCCGTGATTTGGCCGGTGGAAAGAGCGCGGATTGCTGAAGCCGGAATCGTGGCCGCGGAGAGGGTCGACAGAAAACTCCGGCGCGAGACTCGGGGCGAAATAGAACCATCGTCGACGTGCGGTTCCATAAATCACGGAATCGTAGAGTGTATGGATTTCGGAACGACGTTCCAGCCGTCGACTTCCACCACAGGCGGCTCTTTCGCCTCGCCGGTCTTGGCGTAGGTGGCCGTGATTTGCTTCTTTTCGCCCGGCATGAGCGGAAAGTAATTGTCTTCCCAAAGGACGGGGAGAATTTCGGCGAGCCGATCCGGCGCGTCTCCTTCGGAATCGCGCTCGGTCTTCAACACCTTGAGGTGCACGAAGAAGGCCAGGTTGCGGCTGGGATTTTCTACGGTGACGTGCGTCTCTGCTCGTTGTGCATTAGTGTCCGAGGTGCTTGCGACGCGCAGCTCAACTTTCGGCAACTTTTCGAGCCCGGTAAGATCGGCATACGCGGTTTGCGGCGTATAGAACCACGTCGATCGATCCCAGTCGAGCGTGTCTGGCTTGGTGGAAAGCCAATAAAAGTTGGAACTGAGCGGTTTGCCGCTGGAGTCTTCGAGAGAGAGACGGACGAAGTACGTCGAACTCAAGCCCTCGAGATCCGGAATGGTGAAAACCCTTTTCATGCCATCTGAAGGAATGTCCACATTGGCATGGCGCGTGAACTTTTCCTCGAGGTTCAGATTATAGACCTGAGCGGAAACCTTGAGCCCGTCGAAGTTCTTGTAGTAGGAATTGACGACCACAACGGACCGATCGTCGTATGAATACTGGACGTGCAGCGGCTCGCATGCTTTTTTTGTTCCGAAGTAGCCGCCGCCTGGGCGCAGGTAATAGTCATAAAGATGCCAGATGATGGATGGCCACGCGTTGTTGAGCATCCACTGGATGACCCCGGTTGCCGTGTACTTGTTGCGACCGAACGCTTCAAACATGGCGCGTTCGCCTTCATATGCGGCGACCTGCGATTTCACCGCAAAATCCGACAGATCTGATGCCGTGCCGTAGCGGGCGTCCAGCGCGTGCTCAAAAACGTTGATATTCTTGAACGCGCCGCCGCCGGCGTGGAAATCCCACCACGAGTTTACTGGCCACAGACGATCGGTGGGCAACATACGGCGCAGGCTTTCCACGGGAGGGACGGCAGGCCCGGGGCTAGTTTCGGTATTGAAGCCGTGCGCGCCTCCGCGCTCGTGATCGAGTAACCAATAGGAGGGCGGGACGTAGTCGTAGGGACCCGTCATCTTTACGCCAGTCTCACCGGTGACGCTGGTGGGCCGGGCCGTGGCTGAGGATTCGTAGGGATTTGGCCAGTTGAGCTGCTTCAGAATGCCGACATACATGCTCTCAACATCGGAAGGGGGTGGATTATCGCTGCCGTTCATCCAATTGAAAACGGAAGGATGAGTTCGCAACCTGCGGATCTGATCTCGAAGGGAAGCAGCAGCGATCGCGCGGTCTTCGGCATCCCAATCTTTCCAGTGCTCCCAGTGATCGCAGCAGCACCAGCCGGCTGTGATGAGAATGCCGTACTCGTCCGCGAGCCGAAGGAAGTTGTCGTCAACGATTTTGCCCTCGAGTCTGATGGCATTGAGGTTCATATCGCGAACATATGTCAGGTCGTCCGCAGCGCGCTCAGGCGACTCGCGGAGAAGCATGTCGAACGAATACCCTGCCCCGCGGATCAAAATATTTTTTCCGTTAATTTTGAACAGCCGATGGCTTTGCAAATGCTGATCTCCGCTCAGCGGGATCACGCTATGGGTGGGAGTATCGAGCTCGCTCGTGACCTCGCGAATCCCGAAACGGGTTGTTTTCTGATCCGAAACGGTTCCAGAAGTTTCGAAGCGCAGATTCAGGTCGTATAGGTTCTGTGGGCCGACCTGAGCGGGCCACCACAGCCGGGGATTCGCGAATGTGAGTTGAGGGAATTGATCCGGGCGAAACGTTACGACCTTCGTTTCGTGAGGTTGAAGAGTTACGGCTTCTGTGAATTGAACGTTTTCGATCGCACCGTTTAGCTGCCCAGATACTAGGCGGCTGGTCCAGTTCTTAAGTTCGGCCGTGATTGTCAGGTGAGCTTGCGTTACGGAAGGCAGATCCAGTTTTGTTACGACGTCTGGAAATTCGATGGAAATAGGGCCCGTGGCGGTTAGATAAACGTCGCGCCAGATACCCATGCCTTTGTCGGGCGGGGCTGGGTTCCAATCGACGAACGTGATCGCGAGGTCGTGAGGCGTTGGAGGAAAGACCTCGACGGCGAGAGCGTTGCGCTTGCCGGACGCGGCCATGGAGCTTACGTCGAAATCAAAGAGACGCCATGCACCGGCGAGCTGCTGGGCATCCGCGACGCGATGGCCGTTCAGCCACACGTTGGCTCGAAAATTTATGCCATCAAAGTGGAGGCGCACCGTGCGGCCCTGAAAACCAGGCGGAACTGTGAATTCTGTGCGATACCACCACGGCGTTCGGAATGCGCTGTCTGGCGGCATCGGTATATTCGAAAAGTTCGCGCCAATGGGGTAGTTTTCTCCGGGTATCGATCGCAGATTTATCCCGAAATAAGGGTCGGCGTAGACCTTGTCGCCGGCGAGAGCGGCCATCACCGTCGATGGCATCGTGGCAGAGTACCAGTGCCTTGACTCGAAACCAACGGTCGAGATAGCGTCGCCCGAGTCGTTCACCTGGGTTGAAGGTTGGATATACCAACTCTCTTTCAGGACGAGCTTCGCCTCGGGAGCGGATGGGTTCCAGGCGGCGACAACCGGGTCCGGGCGCAGCGGGATCAGCAGTGTCAAAAGTAACAAAAAACGTTTGGTGAATTTCATTGGTGTTGAACGAAACAGCGTCGGATCATGCAGGGTGGACTGCGGTACCGGCTTGTGACGGCGATGGATCGGTATCCTCGTCGGCCCCAAAGTCGAAGTTAACGAGCTCGCCGCGAAAACCGCGGGTTTTCCATGCACCGAAGGCGATGCCGACCAGCATCCAAACAGCTCCGGCCATTTGCGCTGTTCGACTGAGACTAAGCCAGAGGAGAAGACAAATGAGAAAGCCAAGAACAGGCGGGAGAAAGTTACCGACCTTCTTCACTGGCTCTCGAACATAATAACGAATCAGGGCGGCCAGATTGACGCCCATAAACGCGATGAGTGCCCCGAAATTTAGCATTTCAGCTCCAAGGTCATAGTCAAGCACAAAGGCACCCGCGAGCGTAACGGCCGCTACGAAGATAACGTTGTTCCGTGGAATGCGGTGCTTGGGATCAATTGCGCCGAAAAACGATTTCGGGAGCGCGTTGCTGCGGCCCATCCCGAACAGCAGGCGCGCGGCGCCCATCTGCGCGCCCATGCCCGAGCCGAAGTTAGCGATCACCAGAGTGAGACCCACAATGACGAACAGCGGCGCCCAAACGCGGCCTGCAACGAACACGAAAGCGGTCGTGAGGTCAGGAAATGGGCGCGATGCGGGCCAGACGAGCTGCGCGGCATAGACTTCCATGGCCGATAGGACGCCAATCACGACGCATGTGAGAACGGTGGCTAGAAGAATGTTTCGCCTGGGATTTTTCGCTTCTTCCGAAAGCGTTGAGATGCCATCGAAGCCGATATAAGTGAGAACGGCAATCGACGTGCCACCCATGACGGCTCTGGCGCTAAACGTCGCGGGGTCGTAGAACGGGCGGGTGAAGAAGCCAATTGAATTGTGAGGCTGCCTAAAAACATAATGCGCGGCAGCTACAAAAAAGGCGGCGATGACGAGGCCCATGAATCCTGCGAGGCTCGCGTTTATTCTGGCCGACGCGCGCACGCCCAGGATGTTGAGATACATCAGCAGAAAAGTGAAAAAGATTGCCCACCCGAAGTACGGAACCCCGGGGGCGAACGCTTGCGCCTGATGACTGATCCAAATGACGCAGATCATGGGGTTGAGCATGTAGTCCATGACCATGCTCCAGCCGGTGATATAGCCGAGCGCGGGATTGATTTCCTGGCCGACATAGGTAAACGCAGAACCGGCGCTGGGATATGCGCGCGCCATACGGCCGTAACTGACGGCCGTAAACAGCATGGCGACCATGGCGATCAAGATGGTGGTGACGACGTGTCCGCGGCCACGATTGCTCAGGACGCCGAAAACCGACATTGGCGCCACGGGTTGAATCACGATCACGCCATATAGAATCAGGTCCCAGAGGGTGAGCGCCCGGCGCAGCTTCACGGACGATGCATTGTCAACCATGCCGATACTGTTCATAGTCGCGCAACAAGGGTTCAAAATGAGCTGGCATTCCGGTCTCGTCTGGCTGGTTTCACTGGCCTCAATCGCGCTGGTTCTCATTCGACCTAAAGCTTTACCCGAAGCGTGGTGGGCGGTGCTGGGTGCTTGCCTGCTGGTACTGTGCCGTCTTATTTCTCCGACTGCGGCACTTCGAGGCGTCGAAAAAGGAATCGACGTGTATCTCTTTCTGATTGGAATGATGATTATGTCGGAGCTCGCGCGGCGGGAAGGAGTCTTTGACTGGGTTGCCCGGCACGCCGTGCGCGCGTCTAAGGGATCTCGCGCACGCCTGTTCGTCCTCATCTATTGTGCGGGCACTCTCGTCACCATCTTCCTTTCAAACGATGCGACCGCAGTGGTCCTGACCCCGGCTGTGCTCACCGCGGTGAGAGCGGCGGAAGCAGAACCGCTACCCTATCTGCTCATTTGCGCATTTATTGCGAATGCCGCAAGCTTCGTGTTGCCGATTTCGAATCCTGCGAACCTCGTTGTGTACGGCCATAGCATGCCTCCCCTAGGGCGCTGGCTCTCAATTTTCGCGCTTCCATCGGCCGTCTCCATTTTCGTTACCTTCGCTGTTCTGCGCTGGCTATCCGGCAAGTTTCTGAGAGGCGATGTGAAAACTGGTGCAAATGGGGCGGGGCTAGGGTCAACTGGCCAGCTAACGGTTTATGGAATTGGTTTTCTTGCGATTACGCTGATGACTGCCTCGGCGTTTCACGTCGACCTTGGGGCGCCGGCTTGCGTTGCCGGACTGTTCGTCGCTGCTGCCGTTTCCTTTCGTGATCCCCAAGCTCTGAAAGACGTGACAAAGCAGATTTCTTGGAGCGTCATTCCGCTGGTGGCCGGCTTATTCGTGATTGTCGAGGCGCTGAACGGAGCCGGCGCACTTCATGCGACACTCAGCGCCTTACACAAGGTGAAGACTTGGCCGCCGCTGGGTGCAGCATTTAGCTCCGCTTTCGGAATCGCCTTGATCTCGAACATTATGAACAATCTCCCCAGCGGGCTGATCAGCGGTGCAGCCGTGAAGGTGGCAGGAGTAACCGGCCCGCTGCGCCATGCAGTTTTGATCGGAGTGGATCTCGGACCGAACCTTTCGGTGACGGGTTCTCTGGCGACAATTCTTTGGCTGATTGCAGTTCGGCGAGAAGGCGAAGAAATCGGATTCTGGAAATTTCTGGGATGGGGCATGCTGGTCATGCCGCCCGCCCTCGCATTAGCTGTTTTAGCTGTTTTACCGTCGTTTTGAGAACAGTACCTGAGCCGCGCCGGTCCGGCCGTCCTCAAAGTTAACGGCTGATCCAGCCAGATAGAGCAGCCACGTCCGGAACGTTCTCTCGCCCACCAGAGCGCGGCAGTGGTCGGCATTTTTCTGAAGGTTTTGCACCCATCGGCGGCATGTCAGAGCGTAGTGCAATCGAAAGTCCCGCAATCCAACTACGTCGAAACCGGCGCGCATGCCTTCCCGAATCACATCGTCCAAGTGAACCAGTTCCCCGTCCGGAAAAACGCACTTCTGAAGGAAGAACGTCTCCGGGTTATCCGAAATTCCACGTGGCCGGACTACCCCGCGGTTAAGAAACAACCCCCCAGGTTCCAGTATCGAGTAGATCTTCCTGAAATAACCCGCCAGACGCGCCCGTCCGACGTGCTCGAACATACCGACCGAGGCAATCTTATCGAAGTGATCCTCAAGACTGCGGTAATCGCATAAATCGACAGTAGCCAGCTCTTCTAATTTTGCGCTGCTTTATCGCTTTGCTTGCGAATTCGAACTGCTGCCTACTTAGTGTGCATCCGAAGGCGCTGGTTCCAAACGTTTCGGCGGCATAGCAGACCAGTCCGCCCCAGCCACAGCCGACATCGAGGAACCGCTCACCCTGGCGAAGGACCAGATCTCTGCAAATTCTATCTAACTTTTTCGTTTGCGCGATTTCGAGAGAATCCTCAACATCTTCGAAGTAAGCGGATGAATAGATCATCCGTGAATCGAGGAATTGAGCATAGAACTCGTTGGAGCGATCGTAGTGAAATTGAATAGTCTTGGTCGCGTGCTTCGTTCCGTGAGCGAACCGAATCCTTAGCTTCTGAATTTTTGGCAATACGGAAAGGACAAGCTGCGCGAGGCCACCTTTATGGGTTTGGCTGGAGACGTGCCGAATGGCTGCGAAAATGTCTCCATGAACGTCAAGGTCCCCTTCGACAAAAGCCTTGGCTGCCGAGTAGGGACTGCCTTGCAAATGCTTCTTGACGTCTCGATTTCCCGAGGTTACCATCACAAATCGTCCTTCCGGATCCGAGTAACAATTTGAGTGTCCTCCGGGTTGACTGATCCAAATACCAGTGTCACCGGACCCGCGCCGCACGGTAGCAGTGCTCGCTCGCATTTATGCCTCTGGGCCTCTGTTATTAGATTCAACTCCAGCAATCAGAGAGTCTGTGTTTTTCATCACGGGCGCCTGAAACGTAGATTTACGAGTGTATGTCGTCAGGCCATTTCAGACGATAGATCCGAAGCCATTTCGCGTTTTTCCCCGTGCGACTCGGTACCGGCGAAAGCGTTCAAGGCCTCCAGATTCGGTACTGTAACAAGCCGCCTGCCTGTCATTTGAATGAGCCCGCGTTTCTGAAGATCGGTAAAGGCGCGGGATACGACTTCGCGCACGGAGCCAATTCGGCTTGCAATTTCAGCGCGAGTCAACGCCAACTCGATGGTACAGCCATTACTGACTGGCGCTTTGCGGTCTCGAGCGAGCGTCAGAAGGTGTTGAGCGAGCCGTTGTTCGACATTTCGCAGCGCCAAGGATTCAATGAGCTCGGCGTAGTGGCGCACTTTATGGGCCAGGACGCGTGCGAGATTCCACAACAACTCCGTGTGTTCGCGGCATAACTGGTGCACATGGTGCTTTTCCATGCGGAGGACCTCTGAGGCGTCGCCAGAGATCATGGTGCTGTAATACTTTCCTCCATTAAAGACAGGAACAGCAGCCAGAACGGACCCGCGACGTTCCGTCGACAGGACTTGTTCTCGACCTTCTGCGTTCTGCCGAACCGACCGGAGTTCACCATCCGCGACCACGAACAATCCTGAGGCTTCCTCGTGCTCAGAAAATAAGACCTGACCTCGATTCAAATTCTGGCTTACCGCTAACCCGGCAATCTTTTCGGTGAGCGTGTCGCTTAAGGTTCCGAATAGGTCGGTCTGGCGAAGCACGGAAGCTTTTTCGGTACTACTCGAGGACGTATTTCTGGCCATGGCGATGAGCTTAGCCTGTGGACGCACTCGCAGTGCTGAGCTTTTCAGAACTTTTGCTGTAACATCTCTCGCGGTACGAGTCATACAAGTATGGCGAAAACGGTTGCGGATGCGCTTGTGGAACGGCTCGTCGAATGGGAAGTTGATACCATCTTTGGCTTTCCGGGCGACGGAATCAACGGAATTTTCGAGGCGCTACGCACGCATCAAGACAAACTTCGGTTTGTTCAAGTACGGCATGAGGAATCGGCCGCCTTTGCAGCCTGCGGATACGCAAAGTACACGGGCCGTTTAGGAGTGTGTCTGGCCACTTCCGGGCCAGGCGGCATTCACCTGCTAAACGGGCTTTACGACGCCAAATGCGATGGGCAGCCCGTGCTTGCGATTACGGGGCATACCTTCCATGACTTGATTGGCACCCACTACCAGCAGGATGTAGACCTCGATAAGCTTTACATGGATGTCGCCGTTTACAACCAGCGGGTGATGGGACCGGCGCACGTTGTCAGCGTGACAGATGAGGCAATCAAGACCGCTCTTTCGCGACGTTCCGTTGCGCACATCACGATTCCAAAAGACATTCAGGAAATGGAGATGTCCGATGGGCAGCGCTCGAATGCAAACGTTAAGAAGCATAGCGCCAATCTTTATGCTCCCGCGTATCCTCAGCCCTCGAAAGCTGAACTGGAAGACGCAGCCGAAATCATCAACAAGGGACATCGAGTCGCCATCCTTGCAGGGAGAGGCTGCCTGGGAGCTCGCGAAGAGGTTCTCGAGCTGGCGGACAAGACGGGCGCACCGATCGTAAAGCCGCTCCTCGGGAAGGCAGTCGTTCCGGATCGCGATCCACGGACGACGGGTGGAATCGGACTCTTGGGAACCGCTCCGTCGCAGGATGCGATGGAGGAATGCGACACGCTGATTATTGCCGGAAGCAGCTTTCCGTACATGGAGTTCCTTCCCAAGCCGGGACAGGCCAAGTGCATTCAGATCGACATTGATCCGGCGCGCATCGGGTTGCGGCATCCCGTGGACGTGGGTATCACCTCAGACTGTAAGACCACGTTGAGGGAGCTGCTGCCTCTGGTTCATAAGAAGCGCAATCGCGACTTTCTCGAGAAATCACAGAAGCGCGTCGAGAGTTGGAACAAGCTGATGGACGAACGCGGGACTCGGACGGATTCGCCCATGAAACCCCAGGTGGTTACGCACCACCTGAACAAACTGCTGGCCGATAACGCCATCGTTTCATCCGACAGCGGCACGATAGCAACCTGGGCAGCGCGGTACATCGAGATGCGAGGGACGATGCAGTTCTCGCTCTCCGGCGCGTTGGCGACCATGGCGAATGGACTGCCTTACAGCATCGGGGCAGCAATCGCCTATCCAGGGCGTCAAGTCGTTTGCATTGTGGGCGACGGCGGCCTTTCCATGCTGCTGGCTGAACTCGCAACCCTCGCGAAATACAAGCTGAACGTGAAGGTAATCGTCATTAAGAACAACGTCCTGGGCGAGATCAAGTGGGAGCAGATGGTATTGGGCGGCAATCCCGAGTTCGGAATTGATCTCGAGCCGATTGACTTCGCGGGTGTAGCGCGCAGTTGCGGCATTGGAGGATTCGTGCTCGATAAGGCGGAAAACGCCGAATCGGTTCTGAAGCAAGCCATCAACTATCCTGGACCGGCTCTGGTGGAAGCAGTAGTGGATCCAAATGAACCGCCTATGCCCGGCAAAATCAACACCGAACAAGCGGTACATTTTGCGGAAGCGCTTGCAAAAGGGGACAAGCACGCCGGCAAGATCATCGAAACGGTGCTGAAGGACAAGGTGCGCGAAGTTCTCTAGCGTAAGCAAGTCGATGCTGATTCAAATCGCGAGGAGCAATCAGCTCCAGCGAGAAGGCGGCGAATATCCGAGACGTTTAACCGGAACGGAAATCGGCCTCCCGGCAGAGGTGGATGCGTTAGAGGCCGACTTGCGCTCGACTGTCCGGGGTGAAGTTCGCTTTGATAACGGCAGCCGCGCTCTGTATTCGACAGACGCTTCCAATTACCGGCAGATACCGATCGGCATCGTCCTGCCTCGGGACAAGGACGATGTGATCAACACGGTTGCTTTGTGCCGGCGCTACGGAGTGCCCGTGCTGAATCGCGGTGGGGGAACGAGTCTTGCAGGGCAATGCTGCAATGTAGCGGTCGTGATCGACATGTCGAAATACATGCGATCGGTTTTGTCAGTAGATCCTGAAAAGAAGCTCGGGCGAGTGGAGCCCGGTTGCGTTCTCGATGATTTCCGGAGTGCGACGGAGAAATACGGTCTCATATTCGGTCCGGATCCCGCGACCCACAACCGCTGCACGTTAGGCGGGATGGTGGGCAACAATTCCTGCGGCATGCATGCCCAGATGGCAGGAAAGACGACGGAAAATATTGAGCGCCTCGAGATTCTCACCTACGACGGTTTGCGCATGTGGGTCGGGAAGACGAGCGACCAGGAGCTTGAAAATTTCATTCGCGAGGGAGGGCGGAAGGGCGAGATCTATCGCGGGCTCGCGTCGCTGAGAGACCGGTACGCAGACGAGATACGCAAGAGATTTCCCAAGATTCCGCGGCTGGTCTCCGGGTATCCGATTAACGAATTACTTCCAGAGAACGGATTTCACGTCGCACGTGCGCTGGTGGGGACTGAAAGCACATGCGTGACCGTGCTCGAAATCGAAGGGAACCTCGTTCCCAACCCTCCCGTCCGCAACCTACTCATCCTTGGATATCCGGATGTATTTCAAGCGGGTGACCACGTTTCCGAAGTTCTGAAGTACAAGCCGATCGCCTGCGAGGGCTTCGGCGATCGCCTGCTGGACGATTACAGGAAAAAGGGGCTGCATGTAGACGAGATCAAGTTAATGCCCGAAGGAAAGGGGTGGCTGATCCTTGAATTCGGAGGACAGACCAAGCAGGAAGTGGACGAGCAGGCGCATTCGCTTATGGACGATCTGCGAAGGCAAAACAATGCGCCAAGTATGAAGCTGTATGACGATCCTTCGCAACAGCATCGCCTTTGGGAAGTTCGCGAGTCCGCGCTAGGAGGGTCTTCCTTTGTGCCTGGTAAGAAGCCTGCCTGGCCGGGATGGGAAGACTCTGCCGTTCCGCCGGATAGGGTAGGAGCCTATCTTCGGGATCTCGATCAGCTTTTTGGAAAGTACGGCTGGCATCCGTCCGTCTTCGGCCATTTCGGTCAGGGTTGCATACATATTCGCGTTCCATTCGAGCTCACGACAGAACCGGGATTGGAAGCATTCCGCTCCTTCATGGAGGAAGCAACGTCTCTTGTCGTGAAGTATGGCGGCTCTTTCTCGGGAGAGCACGGCGACGGTCAGGCGCGCGCCCAGTTTCTGCCGAAATTGTTCGGTGACGAGTTGGTAAAGGCTTTTCGGGAATTCAAGGCGATTTGGGACCCGGACGGCAAGATGAATCCCGGCAAGGCGGTGGATGCGTACACGATCACGGAGAACTTGCGTTTAGGAACTCAATACGATCCACCCCAGCCGCGAACCCATTTTCACTATGAAGCCGATCAGTTCAGTTTTGCGAACGCTACACTCCGGTGCGTCGGAGTGGGCAAGTGCCGACGCGAAGATGGCGGCACGATGTGTCCGAGCTATATGGCCACACGATGAAGAGATGCACTCGACGCGTGGACGGGCGCGGCTGCTCTTTGAAATGCTGCAAGGAGACCCGCTCGGGGGCGGCTGGCGCGATGATCACGTGAAAGAGGCGCTCGACCTGTGTCTTTCGTGTAAGGGATGCAAAGGCGAGTGTCCCATCAATGTGGATATGGCCACGTACAAAGCCGAGTTTCTTGCTCACTACTATGACGGCCGGCTTCGTCCTCGCAGCGCCTACGTGTCAGGCCTCATCTACCAGTGGGCGCGCATGGCATCGTGGATGCCGGGGACGGCTAATTTCTTCACCCAGACACCGGGGCTGAGGAGCCTGGCTAAGTTTGCCGCCGGGTATGCGCAAGAACGGCAGATTCCGCCGTTTGCGCCACAAACTTTCAAGCAATGGTTCAGTCGACGTGCACCGCGGAACGTCGACAAGCCGCCAGTGATGCTGTGGCCCGACACGTTCAACAATTACTTCACGCCGAAAGTGGCGCGCGCGGCTGTCGAGGTCTTGGAGGATGCTGGATATCAAGTGCGTGTGCCGCACCAAAACCTCTGTTGTGGGCGGCCACTGTACGACTACGGCATGCTCGACACAGCGAAGAAGCTCCTCCATCAAATCCTGACAGCCCTGAGGGCCGAAATTCGTGCAGGTATTCCGATCGTCGGATTGGAGCCGAGCTGCGTGAGTGTCTTCCGGGACGAGTTGACGAACTTACTTCACGGAAACGAAGATGCGAAGCGCTTGCAACAGCAGACGTACACCCTCGGCGAATTTCTTGAGGGGAAGAAAGACTACAAACCGCCCCAGTTGAAGCGGAAGGCGATCGTACATGGGCATTGTCACGACAAGAGTACCCTCAATTTCAAAAGTGAGGAGCACATTCTTCGGAATATTGGTCTCGAGTATCGGGTCCTGGACTCGGGATGTTGCGGAATGGCTGGCGCCTTCGGATACGAAAGTGATCACTACGAGATTGGAATCAAGTGTGGCGAGCGGGTGCTCTTACCCGCAGTCCGAAATGCACCGCGGGACAGCGTGATTATCGCTGACGGCTTCAGTTGCCGTGAACAGATACTACAACAGACAGATCGGAAACCTTTGCACCTCGCGCAAGTGTTGCAAATGGCGCTTCGCGACGGACCCAACGGACCCCATACTCGAACGCCCGAGCACGAATACGCGTCTGTCGAAAAAACCCCGGCAGTGCCGATCGGCGTAATTGCAGGAATTTCGTTGATTGTCGTCGGGCTATTTTGGGGTTTGCATCGGAAAAAAGCGGCTGAGCTTTAGGCGCTCGTCTGATCGACTGCTCCTTCTTCCTCGCCCTCTCGAATCGACATACTTTAATCCCGTTTCGATGTAGTGAAAGAAATGTCTTGACAGGAATGTGAGATTTACGGTAAGTACGATTCAGCACTTAAAATCATGAGGAAAAAACCTCCGCGGACAAAATACGCCGCCAAGCTCATGGATGACACAGGTTGGCGTATTCTCCAAGAGTTGCAGAGCAACGCTCGCATGTCGTTCGCGGAGCTCGGACGCCGGGTCGGCCTGTCAACCCCCGCTGTTATGGAACGCGTGCGACGGCTGGAACACGCTAAACGTGATTCGAGGCTACCGCACCGAGATTGACCCGTCGATGATCGGAGCTCCAATCACGGCGTTCATTCGAGTTGCGGTGACCGGGGAAGTCTTGGCCAGGTTTATCAACATTACTAAGAAACTGCCGGAGGTTCTTGAGTGTCATCGCGTCACCGGGGCGGAATCGTTCCTCATCAAAGTGGCGGTCGCTTCTATTGAACATATGGAAGCCACCATAGACAAGCTCTCGCCGTACGTGGCAACGACGACCTCAGTCGTTTTATCGTCACCGGTAACTTGGCGTGCATTCGAGCCGATCAAAGAGGAAAGGAAGCGAAGCCGACTCAGGCGCACGCGTTAAGCATGCCTACATTTCAATCGAAGAACATCATCGCAGGTTTGATTCTCTTTCTGGGAGTGATTGTGATCGCGGGTACTGCCCCCGCGCAGCAGCGCGGGCCAGATCCGGAGCTCGTGGCCAAACGAAACGCGACGGAGAAGCAGCTCGAATCGGTCGCGATCATCGAGCGCAAGCTCATGGTGGCGATGCGCGATGGCAAACGAATGGCGACCGACGTCTACCGGCCAAAAGACACGTCGAAGAAGTACCCCATCATTTTTGTCCGAAATCCGTATAACTTCAATTACTGGGACATCCGAAATGGAGTTCCGCGTGACATGACCGCGGAATTGGACGCTGTGAAGCGCGGGTATGCCTTTGTCGAGATGAACGAGCGCGGTCACTTCTTCTCGGAAGGCAACTACGACATCCTCGGGCCTCCGTTAACAGACGGTAATGACGCGATCTCCTGGATGTCTTCCCTGCCCTGGTCAAATGGCAAGGTCGGAACAATCGGATGCTCCTCGACAGCCGAATGGCAACTGGGGGTGGCGTCGCTCGGGAATCCGGCGTTTGCGGCGATGATTCCCGAATCGTTTGGCGCGGGCGTCGGACGCGTACGCCCTTATTTCGAGCAGGGAAACTGGTATCGCGGCGGCGCGGTCCAGATGCTTTTTATTGCCTGGCTTTATGGCGAGCAAAACCAAGTGCGGCCAATGTTTCCTCCGGATACGTCGCAAGAAGACCTGATCCGCGAGTCCAAATCTTTCGACCTCGCGCAGGACCTGCCCCCGGTTGATTGGTCGCAAGCGTTGCGGCACTTGCCCGAAATGGACATTATCAAGGCGGTAGACGGGCCGCGTGGAATCTTCGCGGATCGAATGCCGGTTCCAACTGGTGGCGCGATGATCGAACGAACTCCGAACGACCCCGCATGGTATCGCGGCGGCCTATGGCACGACAACATGCCGATCAACATACCGGGGCTTTGGTTCATGACCTGGTACGACGTTTCGATTGGACCGAATCTCGCTGCTTACAATTACGTGCGGAAAACTGCCCGGCCGGAGATCGGGAACGAGCAGTATGCGGTCATCGCGCCAGTGCTCCACTGCGCCTATAAACGCGCCACGGAAAACACGATCGTGGGGGAGCGCAGCATGGGCGATGCGCGTTTGGATTACGATGCGCTCACGTACGGCTGGTTTGACCACTTCCTCAAGGGAGAGGACAATCACATTCTCGAGAACACGCCGAAAATTCGCTATTACACGATGGGCCTAAATAAGTGGCAGACCTCCGACGAGTGGCCGCCCCGAAACGCTCAGCCGATGACCTTTTTCCTTTCGAGCGACGGTAAAGCGAATAGCCTCTATGGCGACGGGCGATTATCCGCCGCAGCCTCGAGCACCGACCGTCCCGACGGCTTTACCTACGATCCCGAAAACCCGGTTCCCTCTTATGGCGGGAACGTCTGCTGCACCGGCAATGCAGTTACCGGCGGCGCATTCGACCAACGCAAGATGGAATCGCGCGCTGACATTCTGGTTTACACGTCCGAGCCGCTGAAAAACGGGATCGAGGTGAGCGGCCCGATCGATGTGACGCTCTACGTGTCGTCGGACGCGAAGGACACCGATTTTACTGTGAAAGTACTGGACGTCTATCCCGACGGGCGAGCCTATAATCTGGACGAAAACATTCAACGGCTCCGATATCGGGACGGCTACGACAAGCCGCCTGTGTGGATGGAACGGGGCAAGGTATACAAAGTGGTGCTTCAGCCGATGAATACCAGCAACTACTTCGACGCCGGGCACCGCGTGCGCATCGAGGTCTCGAGCAGCAACTTCCCGCGCTTCGATCGAAACATGAATACCGGAGGCAACAACTACGACGAGGTGAAGGGAATTGTTGCGCATAATAATGTTCACCACTCCAGGCAATATCCTTCCCAGATCACCCTCACGGTTGTAAGGCGGGCGCAGGGAACGTAGTCAGCGGAATGAGCTTCCCGGTCTGCACTATTTTGTGCTTCGTGCTCGTCAGCCAGTGCCAGGCGTGGCAGAAGCCGTTGCGGGTTTTCATCTCCGTAGATCTGGAAGGCATTGCGGGTGTCGTTGATCCGGTGCAGCTTGGCCCAGCGGGTTCGAATACGAACGTGCCCGGCATTTGATGACCGGCGAGACCAACGCGGCGATCGAGGGAGCGCTAGCGGCGGGCGCGACTGAAATCACCGTTGCTGACGGCCACGGCAACGGATTGTCGGTTCTGCCCGAAGAACTCAATCCCAAAGCGCGCCTCATTCGCTCCTGGCCGAGGCCGCTGGGCATGATGGATGGCATCGATCGAGGCTTCGACGCCGTTCTGTTCATCGGGTATCACGCCTCTATAAACACGCCTGAGGCGATTTTGGCGCACACGCTATCATCCTCCGGATTTTTCGACGTCCGGCTGAACGGCAAGCACGCGAGCGAAGCTCTCATCAGCGCCGCGTCGGCGGGACAGTATGGGGTGCCTGTTGTGCTCGCCAGCGGCGACGATCAAATGGTCGCCGAAGTTCGCAAAACGATCGATCCTGGCATCCGCGGAGTGATCGTGAAGCGTGCCATTGGCTACCACTCGGCCGATAGTGTCTCGCCGGAAACCGCCCGCGCCATGATCCGGAGCGCAACAACAGAAGCGCTGAAAAGCATGGGCTCCCTGCATCCATTCGTACTTGCGACTCCGGTCACAGTAGAAATCACCTTCAAGAACATGGCGAACGCGGAGCTATTTTCTTATCTTCCGTCCGTCGAGCGAGTCGATGGAGCCACGATTCGCTTCACCGGCAAAGACATGGTTCAAGCGAGAAAATTCCTGTCCTTCGTAGGCGAATGCGCGCATTGAAGACGCTATAACGAAATTTCATTAGGCGAATCGGGGCGAAAACCTTATAAACAATTTGGATTAGAATTACCTGGATACGGAGGGAGTACACCATGAAAGGTCTTCTGCTCATAATTGCCGCCTGTGGAGTTGGATTTGCTCAAGTGAACTCCTCCACCGGCGGTATCCAGGGGACGGTCGTCGATACGTCGGGCGCCGTGGTGGTCGGGGCCACGGTGACGCTCACCAATCCCTTGGTCACGCTTACGCGTCAAACCATCACGCAATCGGACGGCACGTACGTTTTTACCGCCCTTCAGCCAGCCAGCGGATATCAGGTGACCGTCGAGAGGACGGGATTCCAACGGCAGGTGTTGCCCGATTTGACGGTGCGTGTCACCGAGATAACCGTTGCGAACGCGAAACTTGCGGTCGGCAATGTTTCGCAGGAGGTAGTCGTTACAGGAGACGCACAGGCGGTGCAGACCACCAGCTCGACCCTTGGCGGCGTGATGACCAGCCAGGTGGTGGTTGCCCTGCCTCTGCCCACCCGCAGCGTGCTGGACCTGTTCGCAACCGATGCCGGCGTGGGCGCGGAACTCACGTCCCCCGCAGCGACGATTTTGCAGGGCGGCCAAGCTCTGTTCGTAGCGGGCTCGCGCGCCACGGACAACAACTACATGATCAATGGCATAGATGCGAATAACTTCGAGTTTCACACCTTGGCGGGCGGCATCGTGCCAGTCCCAAATCCCGACGCGGTGCAGGAGTTTCGCACGGAAACAAGCCTATACGATGCCACCACTGGCTTCGGTGCCGGCGGCAATATATCGCTGATCACGCGCGCGGGTACGAGTCATTTTCATGGCGCCGCATACGAGTTCTTCCGCAACACGGTGCTCAACGCCAACGATTTCTTTCTGAACGCGGATGGGGTGCCGAGGCCTATCTACAAACAGAACCAGTTCGGAGGCTCGCTGGGCGGGCCAATTCCGAAGCTGAAGAATACGTTCTTTTTCGTGAACTACGAGGGTCTTCGCCAGGCTAACGGCGTGGCCGGCTCGATCAACGCGCTTGAGCCGGTTCTGCCGGCCTCTCGGGATGCGGCCAGTCTGGCGAAGGCTTTCGATCTGCCCGTCTCCGCGATCGATCCCGTTGCGGTGAACATTCTGAATGCGCCCGGGCCTTATGGCGGCAAGTTATTGCCCAGCGGTGTGAACGCGCCAGTTGGACAGTTGGGAAACTTCGGCTTCTCCTCGCCCGTGACGTACAACCCGAACCAGGTGACTTCGCGCATCGATCATGATTTTGGCAAGAACCACCTCAGCGCCAGCGGGTTTGTCAGCAAAGGCTTATTCACCAACTCGGGCGGCGCGAACGGCCAACTGGGACAAGCCTACGATTATCCGTTGATCAACGACACCGCATCCATTGAAGACACGCAGATCATCCGTCCCAACTTGCTCAACGACTTCGTTTACGGATTCACCTACAACCAGCGCGATATCAATTCAGATCAAACCGGTGACGATTCAAGATATCGGCATGTCGCGGTTCAATGCCGCCTTCACGAATGGTACGCCAAATTTTGTATTCACCGATACCCAAACGGCTTGCTGTGGCGCATCCGCCAGCGTGGACCAGACACAACATAACGCTTCTTTCGACGCGCGAGACACCGTCTCCTATATCCGCGGCAAGCACAGCCTGCGATTCGGCTTCGAAACCCGCCGGCAACAGTTTAACTTCCGCGCACCTTACGACCGCGGCACTCTGGTATTTGGCAACTTCATCGCGGATGCTCTATACGGCCCGCCCGCAAACCCGGCCAATGATCTTGCTTTCCGCGATTTCCTGATCGGCGCTCCGTTCGAAAACGCCATCAGCACCGGTTTCACGAACTTCGGATATCGCGCCCACGACTACATCGGGTTTGTGCAGGACGATTTCCGCGTTACCCACCAGCTCACCTTGAATCTGGGCTTGCGCTACGACTATCTCGGGAATGTAACCGAGGTCCACGGTTACCTGCCGAACTTCGATCCCTCCCTGCTCTCGCCGCAAACCAAGCTTTTCGGCGGGCCCGGGCTGCAGCAGGGCGTCGTGCTTCCGGGCACGCCAGGCGTTTCCGACTCTACGTTGAAGAATGACAACAATCTGGAGTTCGCTCCGCGCGTCGGCTTCGCCTATGATGTCCTCGGCAATGGAAAGCTGGCCATCCGCGGCGGATACGGGATCTACCACCAGCGGATCGCGGGCGGCGGACCGCTCCAAACGCTGGCCAATCCACCCTACGAGCTGGGTGTCTTCAATCTCCAGTTCTCAAACCATGACATCTTATCCAACCCCTTTCCCAATCTCCCGCTGCCGACGCAGTTCCCTCTATATCCCGCCTGGCCGGCCCTGACAGGATTCGATTCGTCGGGAAATCCGATCTTCAATAATCCGGAGATCAGCGTCTCAAACATCGATCGGAATCTGCGGACGCCGTACACGGAGAACTGGAACTTCACGATTCAGGACGAATTTCTCCCCAACTGGATCGTCGAGGTGGGCTACCTCGGTTCACACGGCGTCCGGCTGATCGCCACGCAAGCGACAAATAGCGCGCTGTTGCGGAATGCGAACGATCCGGCGGCATTCGGTTTGGACCACCAACTCCAGCACCAACCGCGACGCCCGCGTCCCGGTGGTTGGCTTGGGCGCTTTCGGCGTTTTTGAGATTACCGGCAATGGCAAGTCTTTCTACGATGCAGGTATTCTGACCATCAGCCACCGCTTCTCGCATGGACTGTTTTTCAAGAGTGCGTACACATTCTCCAAGACCATCGACACGTATTCGGCGGAGACCGGGTTCGACATTGGCGGTACGCCCACCGGCAATCAGTACGACCTAGACCTGAACAAAGGGCTGGCGGCCTTCGATCAGCGGCACCGCTGGGTCACCACTTACTCGTACGACATTCCCGGTTTCAAGACCGGACGGTTGACTCCCTTCCTCGGTAACTGGTTCATCTCGGGTATCACGACGTTCCAGTCGGGTTTTCCGGGAGAAATCGATCAGAACATAGCGAACGACTCGCTTTCCGGCTCGAACGGGTACGGCGTGATACTTCCGAATTGCCAACTCTCAAGCGGCGGCAATGTGGAAGCGCATCTCACGAACTACTTGAACGCGGCTTGTGTGACAACGACGCCTCTGCTTACGGGCGGCCAGGTCTTTGGGCCGTTCTCGCCGTACGAGAGCCCTGGCAATCAGCTCTACACCATCACTCCCGGCCAAAGCGGCAGGCTTATGGGTCCGTCGACTCGCGGCGCATTCCGAAATCCATTCCAGCAACGCTGGGATTTCACCGCCGGCAAAAGATTCCCAATTACCAAGCTGGGCGAAGGGGCGAACCTGGAGTTCCGGACGGAGTTCTTCAAGCTGTTCAACACGCCCATCTTCTCGGGACCGAACAGCACCGCAGGAACGTCGACATTCGGCCAGATTTTCAGCACTATCGATAACACCGGGCGGCAGATCCAATTCGCGTTGAAACTGAATTTCTGAGTATCGAGGAGCAAATATATGTTTAAAGTGAATCTCTCGAGAGTTTCGGTCTTACTATTTGTCCTGTCAAGCTCGGTCATCGCCCAAACGAGCGGGACGACTGGAGCAGTTCGCGGCAGCGTGACAGATCCAAGCGGCGCCGTGGTCGCGAGCGCCAACGTCACGCTGATAAACAGCAGTAATGCCATCCGACGCGAGACGAAAACGGAAAGCGACGGGACATATCTGTTCCCGCTGGTGCCACCCGCCGCGGGCTACGAGGTGGACGTCGAGGTGCCAGGATTTGCCAAATCCGTTGTGCAGGACATTGTCGTTAGGGTGAGCGAGATCACTTCGACGCCCATCACCCTGATGGTCGCGAGACAAGCGAGCGAAGTTTCCGTCAGCGCTGCGGCGCAAACTGTGAACACCTCAAATGCTTCAACGGGCAACACACTTCCGCAAGAAGTAATTTCAGTTCTTCCATTGAATACCCGCAATACGATTCAGTTGTTGGCCACCGACGCGGGGGTCGCGGCCGACACCGACAATGTGACGATTTTCGCCGGAGGCAATCGCAGCACATACAACAATTACTCGATGAACGGGATCAACTCGAATAATTTTGAATTCAACTCCCTGGACGCCGTGCCCGCGCCCAATCCCGACTCCGTTCAAGAATTCAGGACGCAAACCAGTCTCTACGACGCTTCCGTCGGGCGCAACTCCGGCGCCTATATTTCCCTCGTCTCCCGCTCTGGAACCGAGAGGATTCACGGAACTCTCTACGAATACAACCGGAACCGCGCCATGGCCGCGAATACCTTTTTTCTGAACAGGAATGGCATTCCGGCGCCCCCGTTCGTGCGAAATCAATTCGGTGCTTCGTTGGGAGGTCCGCTGCCGGACAAGAAGACATTCTGGTTTTTCAACTACGAGGGAACCCGGCAGTCGACAGGCAGTTCGGTAAATGGATTTGAGCCGGTTCTTCCGGCATCTCGGACCGCAGCGAGCCTCGCCTCGGCATTTTCGGTTCCCGTCTCGGCCATCGATCCGGTTGCCCTCAAAATCCTGAATCTCCCGGGACAATTCAATGGCCAGTTCTTCCCCAGCGGCATCGGCGCTCCGGTTGGACAGCTCGGCACATTTGCTGCTGCGGGTTCCTCGGCTCTCGTCAACAATCAGTACTCGGCGCGAGTCGATCGCGGCTTCGATCTGTTGGGCGGAACAAATCGTGTTTCGGGCACTTACTTTCGGAACGGGGAGACCTCTTCCAATCTGGCCGGCCTTGGCTTCGGCCAGTTAAGTACGGGCGGAAGCCAATTTTCGTATCTGAACGATAACTACGCAGTGAATGATACGCAGATTTTTACGCCGACTCTACTGAATGAGTTCAGTATCGGCTTTACGCGTTACAGGATTCTTGGGAACAACGCCGTACACCCTGCAACCTTGTCTGAAATCGGAATGACACGGTTCAATCAAAGCCTGTATCCCGACGCCCCCGAACTGAGTTTTTCCGACCAGTTCGGCGGATTTGGGACGAATCAGGAGGCGCGTCCGCAGCAGGACCCGTGGACATTTTCGGTGCGGGACACGGTCTCCTATACTCGCGGCAAACATACATTCCGATTCGGCTACGAAGAGAGCCGGGATGCCTTCAACTTCAATGAATCATATGATTTCCGGGGTTTTCTCGGCTTCTTTCCAATTTGGGCCGACACGCTGTACGGTCCGCCGGCAAACCCGGCCGGTGACATCTCTTTCCGCGATTTCCTCATCGGCGCTCCTACCGAAGTTTCCATCGCGAGCGGGGTGAACACAACCCAATACCGCGCCAATGATCTGGCAGCGTTTATCCAGGATGATTACCGGGTTGACGAAGCGATTGACCTTGAACCTCGGCTTGCGTTGGGAATATTTCGGCAACATCAGCGAACTGCAAGGGGCAGATTTCGAGCTTCGATCCCAGTCTCGTTCCGCCTTCGGTCGCCGCCGTTGGCGGCAACGGGATTCTCGCAGGCCTTCTCGTTCCGGCGAACGTTCCGAGATTTGGTAAGCCTGGCATTTCCCGAGGCATTCTGTACAACCAGGACGACAAGAATTTTGCGCCACGCTTCGGATTCGCCTACGATGTCTTCGGCAACGCGAAGCTGGCGGTTCGCGGCGGTTACGGCATTTACTATAACCGCATCTCGGCGATCAGCCCGCTTCAGACGGACGATCAAGTGCCATTCGGCCTATCGACGTTTGCCTTCAAGACTCCGGCATCTCGCTTCGGACACAAGCGGTGCGAAAATTTTGAGCAATCCATTCCCGACTTTGCCGCTTCCCAGTCAGTTCCCAGTCATCACGCCGGTGGCGCAACTGACGGGGTATGATCAATTCGGCAATCCGATCTTTTCAAATAACAACCTATTGAGCCTCAGCGCGCTCGATCCGCATTCGCATACACCTTACACGGAAGAGTGGAACTTCACCATTCAATATGCGTTCGTCCCGTCGTGGCTGCTCGAGGTCGGATATCTCGGCTCACACGGCCAGCGATTGCTGAACGACGTCAGCTTCAACAATGCGCTACTGCGGAATAGCAATAATCCAGCCGCGTTCGGGCTGATCACCAACTCGGCGGCGAATCGCGAGGCACGCGTCGGTACGGTAGGGCTAAGCGAATTCTCGAGTAACCAAACAACCAACGCCAGCTCGTACTATGACGGCCTGCTGCTCACGGTTCAGCATCAGTTTTCGCGAGGGCTGTTCTTCAAGGCGGCGTACACGTACAGCAAAGCGATTGACGATGATTCCGCATCGTTTGATTTTGAAATCACGGGACCTCCGGGAAATCAGTTTCTGCCATATCTGAACAAGGGTCTGTCCGACTTCGATCAGCCGCATCGGCTGGTTTTGACTTATGTCTACAATCTGCCCGGACCGAAGAGCGGATTGCTGCGCTACCCGCTCGGCGGGCTGGTCGGTCAGCGGAATCACAACCTTCAATTCCGGATTTCCGTTCAGTATCACGCAAAATACGAACGGCAACAGCGCTTTCCGGAACTGACGGCTACGCGAACGTAGTTGGCGGCTGCAATCCCTACCTGCCGGGCGGCACCAGCGGCAGCCTGCAGTACGTCAACCCAGCGTGTTTCCAGCAAACTCCGTTCTTAGCCAACCAAACAATTGGACCTTTATCTCCCTATGAAGGACCGGGAAATCAGTTTTACGTGGTGAACGCCAGTGGCGGCCAGTTACAAGGCGATGTCGGACGAAATACACTCCGCGGCCCGTTTCGCCAGCGCTGGGATTTCTCGCTCGCGAAGTCCTTTCCAATTCACAAGCTGCTTGGGGAATCCGGCTCATTGGAATTGCGAGGAGATTTCTTCAATATCTTCAACCATCCGGTCTTCGATAGCCCGCTCTCCACTTCGGCTCCCCTGGTTTCGGAGAATTACTTCGACCGCCTTCGGTGCGATCCCTCGACAAATTCAAGTCTCGGGCCGGATCAGTTTCTAGCAATGGCGGGACAATTCGGCACATTCCGACGGAAGCAAGCGGCGAGATCTCGCGCGAGCGTATATCTGAGCGTCGCGGCTGTCCTTCTGGCCGGTTGCTTTGCCGATATCTGCTGCGCCGGTTCCGGATTCGACGCGCATTGAACGGCTTGCGGGTCTCGCGAAACTCTGGGGAGCCATCAAATATTTCCATCCTTACCTTGTCGACCGCGATATCGACTGGGACGCTGCCCTCGTGGAGACCATTCCCAAGGTGGCGTCTGCTAACTCCACCGAAGAGTATCGGCAGGCGGTTGGGTTCATGTTGTCCTTTCTGAACGACCCCAATACTCATGTCATCGCTGAGCGTTCGGCTAGTTCAAACCATCGCAATGCCGCAACTGCGGCACACCAGCAGCCTCATGTCAGGTGGATCGATGAGCGGACGGCCATGATCGTCGCGAATGATTATGCATACTTCGAGGGCTCATCGGAAAAGGCCGCCGATCTCGACAAAGTGTTTGCCGAAGGGGGGAAAGCGAAGGCCGTCATTATTGACTGCCGGAATCGGGATACCGCCATGGACGAGGACAGCGCATTTTGGTATGCGTTCGCCTTTCGCACCGCCGTTTCGGAGCTGTTCGAAGGGGATAGAGTTGCGGCGTCTAGTCGGACGCGGATGTTTTCCGGGTACCCGACTCAAGTTGGAGGATATAGCGGGTACTACTCGGCGTTTGTGACTCAGGACGGTGCGACCATCCACGGACGCGCTGCGAAGGACCAGAATCACCGCCTCGTTTTCCTTGTGAACGCCAAGTCCCTAGGCTTTGATGACATTTTGGGCGGATTGCAATCCGCCGGATTGGCCACCGTTATTCAGGAGGGGGCCGCAGGTGAGGAGGGAGGTGCGCCAAGCTTCACCTATTCGCTGCCCGAGCATGTCAGCGTCAGCATGCGAACGGGTGAAGTGGTGAATCCGGACGGGACCGTTGGATTTCATCCGGACATTGCGGAGCCAGAATCGGCTGAATTTTCTGGCGATGGAAACAAGGCGGTGCAGGCGGCGATTCAGGCGGCGAGAGAAGCTCCTGAGCAAACCTTCACGAAGCCACGCCAGATGGCGGTTACGGCAGCCGCGAAGCTGGAGAATCGTTACGCGGACATGAAATATCCGTCCAAGGAGTACCGTTTGCTCGGGCTCTTCCGTTTCTGGAACGTGATGTTTTATTTCCACCCCTACCGTTATCTCTACGATCACCCTTGGGACCAGACGCTGACGGATTTCATCCCACAATTTGAGGCGGATCGTGACGCGCTTGAATATTCCATAACAACGGCACGACTCGTCGCCCGCATCGACGATTCACATGGATATATGCGAAGCTCCGTGCTGCAGGAATATATCGGGACCGGCGGCCCGCCGGTCACTGTCGAATCCATCCAGGGCGAAACGATCGTGACCCGCATCTATGACGAGGGCGTGCATTCGTCCTCCGGCCTCGCGATTGGCGATGTCATTCTCAGCGTTGACGGCGAGGACATTAAGCTGAGGAGGAATCGTCTTGGCGAGCTATTCGCAGCATCGACACCGCAAGCGCTCAGGATCAGAGTATCGAGAACCGTTCTATCCGGACCGAAAGGCCAGCCCGCGCGATTGAAAATCAGAGACGCTGCCGGCCAGGTTAAGGACATCTCGGTCACACGCGCTTCAAACGCGAAACTACCTCAGGACGAAACCCCTGTTTTCCGCGTTCTTCCTGAGGGATTTGGATACATCGACCTGACGCGGCTCCATCCCGACCAAGTACAGGATGCCTTTGAAGCTATCCGAAAGACACCGGCACTTATTTTCGACATGCGCGGGTATCCGAACGGCGTATTCGAATTGCTCGGAGCGCGATTCGCCGAGAAGAGAACTGTCACAGCGGTGTTTCGGGGTCCCACGCCTGAGAGCCCCGATCCTACAGAGGACTCGCGTATTTTGTTTCATCAATACGCCGAGCCAGATTCGAGTTGGAAATATCGCGGGAGGGTGGTTGTGCTGATTAATGAAAAGGCCATAAGTCAAGCCGAACACACATGCCTTTTTCTCGAGGCAACCGCGCACGCCAAATTCATTGGGAGCCCGACCCAGGGTGCGAATGGTGATGTTACGCAAACTGTTCTGCCGGGGGATATCGTCGTAAACTTTAGCGGACACGACGTTCGGCATGCCGATGGACGACAGCTGCAGCGTGTGGGTATTCAACCCGATATCAAAATCGAACCCACGATCGAAGGCGTTCGCGAGGGTCGGGATGAGGTTTTGGGGCGTGCGATTTCGTATCTGAAAAATGGCAAATAAGCAAAGAGGCTTCGCGCTGCAGCTTTGTAAAACAATTCTGGGAATCTTAATACCGCCCGCCGCTGCTATACAACTCTTCGCCGCGTTGCCCGTCAGGGAAGTACCGGTTGACATCGGTGCACAAAACCCCAATGTGTCGCCGGATGGATCGCAGATCGCAGCCGCCATTCTAGGCAAGATCTGGGTAGTTCCGGTAAGCGGCGGGGACGCGCGCCAGATGACAGACGGAATCGGGTGGGATACGCATCCGGCATGGTCGCCGGATGGGCGGTTTCTGGCCTATTCGCATCATCTGGCAAGTGGTACGGACCTTGTGGTCCTAAACATCGCCACTCGAAACAGCTCGTTTCTTTACCATACGGATGCGGAAATTGGCGAGATCGAATACGCTCCCGATGGAAGCGGAATCTTCTTCGTACTGAAACGTGGGCAATACGACGCGCACGTGCAGAAGATATCTCCGGGCGGGGGCGAGGCTCAGCCCATTACGAGCACGGAAGAATGGCACGAATGGGCGTTCGCTCTCTCGCCGGACGGCAAGGACTTAGTGACCGCGTCGGGGCACTACGGCGGCGCGAACCTCTATCGCATTCATCTCGATGGCAAGACGGCGACGCGCCTAACTCACACGGAAGCAGACCAGACGAGTGTCGCTTGGACTCGCGACGGCAAATCCTTCATCTACATCGAAACCTTGAATGGAACAGAGACCGTCTTCGCGCAACCTACGGCAGGCGGAGATCGGCGGGCCGTTTATTCGAGCCCATATCGCGACACGGAGCTTGCGCTGGAGCCTGAGGGCGAAGTCGCTGTGCTTGCCGCTGCGCGGAGACTCTGGGAACTCAATCTGGCAACGGGTCAGGTGAAGCCAATCCCATTCCGTGCCCGCTTCGCGGGTCAGGAGCAGAGCTCCGCGAGCTTGGTTATCACCCATGCGCGACTGATTGATGGCACATCGCGCGGTCCGATCGAAGACGCCACTATCGAAATTCGGAACGGCCGTTTCGCAAGCGTTCGCTCCGGAAAAGACTCGGCACCTTCGCCCGGAGCTCGGGTGATCGATGCCAAGGGCAAGAGTGTGCTTCCGGGTCTGATGGACAACCACTATCACTACTGGGACATCTTTGATGGCTCGAGGCTCTTAGCCCACGGCATAACGTCCATTCGCGATCCCGGCGTGGACCTCTCCGATGGCCTGAATTTCAAGCAGGCTATTTCGCACGGCTTGGCGGCGGGCCCCGACATATACACTGCAGGTCCATTGATTGATGGAATCAATGACTACCACCCGATGGTGACGGTCGAGATCGACGATCCATCGAAGGCAGCGGTGTTGGTGGATTCGCTGAAAGAACAGGGTGTCGATTTATTAAAGGTTTACTTCATGTTGAAGCCGGAAGTGCTGTGTTCGGTGATTAAAGCGGCTCACAAGGATGGGCTGAAAGCTACCGGGCACATTGGCGTGCACACAAGCTGGGGGCAAGCACTCGACTGCGGAATCGACGGGCTGAATCACATTCGCACCTGGGCGGATTTCCTGCCATTATCTGAGCAGCCGCAGGGCGAGAATCTGAGCCTGGACGCGCGGATTCATCCCGTCGCACGTATGCAATCGGATTGGAGCAAGATTGATCCCAATGGACCCGAGGCCGGGAACCTGATAGAAAAGATGGTCAAAGACAAAGTGGGTTTCGATCCAACGCTCTCCATTCAGAAAATCGACGACTCGGAACGGAAGGGGCTCAATCTGGAGGAATTTACAAAAGCGCGAAACGCCTACCAAAAAATGGGCGCGTTCGTGGCGCGCGCTCAAAAAGCCGGTGTGCTTCTTCTAGCCGGCACGGATGACGGAAGCTTGTTCGACGAAATGGAAGCCTACGAGCAGGCCGGGGTACCCCGTCTCGCTGTTATTCAGGCGGCCACGCGAAATGGCGCAGAGTGGTTGGGCAAGGAAGGCGATTTTGGCTCGATCACGCCCGGGCTACGCGCCGACTTGATCATCGTTGATGGCGACCCGCTTGCAGGAATCAAGAACATTCGAAACATCCGCACGGTTATCAAGGACGGTGAGGTGGTGTTCGAGGAGAACAAGTGAAATGAAGGCAGCAGTCCCCTTTGCGATGGCAGCAACGGTACTGGCGCTTTGTGGTTTGTCGGGTCGTGCAGCGGATTCGGCTGCTCAAGGACGTGAAGATCTCGAAACCGCAAAACAAGCGGCACAGTGGATTGAATCGACCGCGATGCCGACGGACAAGGGAATCGTGTGGGCATCGGACCCGAAGGACCCGAAAACCGTTAACACCTCTCTTTATGCCGGAACTCCGGGACCGATTCTGTTTTTGCTCGAATCCTACCGATACACCGGAGACGAGCGTGCCCTGGCAGATGCGAAGAAAGGGGCGGACGCTCTTCTCGCTTCCATCAAGAAAGACGATTCCACCGGTCTTTATGAAGGCCTCGCGGGATCTGGCTACACGCTTGGCGAAGTGTACCTATTCACGCATGACAAGAAGTACCTGGATGGTGCGATCGAGTGCATCGACTGGTTGAAAGCGAAGGCAAAGCCGGCCGGCGATGGGATTGAGTGGGAGGACGGTACCGACATCATCGGCGGAGCGGCAGGAACGGGGTTGTTCCTCCTGTGGGCGGATAAGGAACTGAAGGCGCCGGGTGCGCGCGACCTCGCTATTGCAGCGGGAAAGCGGCTGGTCGAGATAGGCGAATCAAAAGGTACGGGGAAAACGAGCTGGCTGATGAGCACGAAGTACCCTGAGATGCCGAATTTTGCGCACGGAACCGCAGGAGTCGCTTATTTCCTCACGACCCTTTACCTGGAAACGCAACAGAAGGAATTTCTGAACGCCGGGCTGGCGGGAGCGAATTACCTTATTTCGATTGCGGATTTGCAGCACGGAATGTGCTTGATCTATCACGACGACAAGCGCAAGAATCTCTACTACTTGAGTTGGTGTCACGGCCCGGCTGGCGATGCGCGGCTGTTTTACCAGCTCTATCGCGCAACCAAGGATGCGAAGTGGATTGACTGGATGAAGCGGTCAGCACAAGCGATGATTGCAAACGGAGCGCCGAACGTGGTGGTCACGCCGGGCGAGTGGAACAATATCAGCGCATGCTGCGGCGTTACCGGCCAATCAGAATTTTTTCTTGATGCGTATGAGGTCACACACGACCGGCAGTATTTGGATCTCGCGCGCAAAGGCACGGCTCGCCTTTTGAGCGCTGTCACGAAGGATGAAAACGGCGCTCGCTGGATACAGGCGGAAACCCGCGTCAAACCCGATTTGTTGCTTGCGCAAACCGGATTCATGCAGGGCGCTTCCGGGGTTGGAATGTGGCTATTGCACATGGGAGAGTTCAGCGAAGGCGGAAAAAAGCCAGTGCTTACGTTTCCTGACAATCCCTTTCCCTATTGAGACCGTGTCGAAAGCCTTCTGCATTTCGATTTTGACGGCGCTCTGCGGCTTCCCGATCCCGGCGCAGACAGTTCCGAACGAGGCATTACAAGGCCTGAAATGGCGCCTTATCGGTCCGTATCGAGGCGGGCGCGTCGAGGCCGTTGCCGGACTGCCGGGCGATCCGAACACTTATTACATGGGAACGGTTGCCGGCGGGCTCTGGAAGACAACCGATGCCGGAATCAGTTGGCAGCCGATTTTTGATCGGGAAAAGGTGGCCTCAATCGGAGCGATTGCGATCGCTCCCTCAGACGCGAACGTAATTTACGTCGGCACCGGGGAGCCATGCATTCGGGGCGACAGCTCGTTCGGAGATGGCGTATACAGGTCCACGGACGCGGGGAAGTCCTGGACGCATATTGGCCTCTCCGATTCACGTCACATCGGAAGCATTGTCGTCGACCCACGGGATCCAAATGTCGTTCTGGTTGCGGCGCTCGGGCACTCCTACGGTCCTAACCCGGAGCGCGGGGTTTTCCGTACTACCGACGGCGGAAAAAATTGGCAGAAAGTCCTTTATGAAGACGAGAACACCGGCGCGATTGATCTCTCGATGGATGCGCATAATCCGCGAATCGTCTTTGCGGCCATGTGGCAGATGCGCCGGCGGCCCTGGACTCTGGTCAGCGGCGGCCCGGGGAGCGCGCTTTATCGCTCCGTCGATGGCGGTCAAACGTGGAAAAAAGTTGAGAAGCATGGACTGCCCGACGGGGAATGGGGGCGCATCGGCGTCAGCGTTTCGCCCGCCGATTCAAGCCGGGTTTACGCGTTGATTGAAGCCGAAAACGGTGGCCTGTATCGCTCGGACGATGGAGGCGAATCCTGGGCATTGATCAACAGCAGTTATGACCTGCGCGGTCGCCCCTGGTATTACACCCACGTGTTTGCGCAGCCCCGGAACCCGGACGCCGTGTTTGTATTTACTTTCGGCGCGTACGAATCGTCAGACGGAGGCAAAACCTTCAAGAACATCATTACCCCGCACGGAGATTACCACGCGCTCTGGATGGATCCTGTCCGGCCGGAACGAATGATTGTCGGTAATGATGGCGGCGCGACGATTTCAACCGATGGAGGAAAGCGATGGACGCCGGAAGACAATCAGCCCACCGGGCAGTTCTATCACATTGCGACCGACAATCGCTTCCATTACTATCTCTATGGATCTCAGCAGGATGATGGGACGGCGGCAATTGCCAGTCAAACCGACCACGGCATCATCGGCTCTTCCGATTGGTATCCGGTGGGCGGCGGCGAGAGCGGTTTCGTGCTGCCCTCGCCTTCCGATCCAAACATCGTTTACGCGGGGTCGCTGTACAGCCAGTTCACACGATTTGATAAGCGCACGGAACAGTCGCGGAATATATCCCCTTGGCCGGTCAGCCTTCTGAATGAGCCCGCGGAACACGTGAAATACCGCTTTGGCTGGACCGCGCCGATGCTTCTCTCGCCGGGAACTCCGAACCGGCTTCTGATTGGCGCGCAAATGGTTCTGGAAACAGCGGATGACGGCGAAACCTGGCATGAGATAAGTCCGGACCTGACTCGAAATGACAAGAGCAAGCAGAAATCTTCGGGCGGACCCATCACTCAGGACAACACGACGGTTGAATACTTCGATCAGATTGCGGCGCTGGCGGAATCGCCAGCCGCGAAAGGAACCATTTGGGCAGGAACCGACGATGGGCTGATTCAATTTACACGGGACGGTGGAAAAACCTGGACCAACGTTACGCCGAAAAACATACCGGAATGGAGCATGGTCAGCCTGATTGATCCGTCGGCTCACGACGCGCAGAGCGCGTATGCGGCTGTGGACGCCCATCGGCTGGATGATTTTCGTCCGTACATTTTCAAAACCGCGGATTCCGGGAAGTCATGGAAGCTAATCGTCGACGGGCTGCCGGCGGGATGTTACGTCCACGCAGTTCGAGAAGATCCAGTGCGTCGAGGATTGCTATTCGCCGGAACCGAGCTCGGCGTCTATGTGTCTTTCGACGACGGCGAGCACTGGCGATCACTGCAGTTGAACCTGCCGCCCGCGCCTGTGTACGATCTTGTGGTTCACGGAGACGACCTCGCCGTCGCGACACACGGCCGTGCTTTCTGGATTCTCGACGACATTACGCCCCTGCGGCAATTGGACGAACAGACCCTTGCCTCAAGTTTTCACCTCTTCCGTCCAGCAAAAGCGTTTCGCGTGGTAGATTCCGGTGCTTCACCAGCGGCTGCGCGAGCCCACGCAATGAATCCCCCGGCCGGGATTGCGATCGACTACTTATTGCAGGAAAAGCCCAAGCAGGACGTGTCGCTCGAAATACTCGATAGCGCATGGAAATGTTGTTCGTAAGTTCACAGCAAACCGCGAAATCAGGGCGCGAACCGATTCTATTGGGACCTTACCGCCCAGCCCACAGGCGCGCCAGCGAACCAAGAGGACGAGGAGATTTTCAGGGCCAGAAAGACTGGTTCTTCCAGGCACGTATGAAGTAAAGCTAACCGTGGGAAACGAATCTCAGACGCAGCCTGTCGAGGTGAAGCTGGATCCTCGGCTGTCCATTTCGAACGCAGACCTGCAGCGCGCGGCAGAATGGAACGAGAAGCTTGCAGCCCAATCTGCGCGAGCTCGTACCGCAGTGGAGGCGATGCGAAATCTAACTTCTCAATTAGACGCCTTCGAAGCACGTGTGAAGACCGATCCGGCTGCAAGGGATCTGCTTGCAAGCGCTGAAGCGTTAAAGAAAAGAACCGCCGGGGCGATCGAGTCCATTACCGGCTGGAAAATCGTGCCGCATCGGTATTCGCTGAACTATGCTCCTGCGCTCGATGATCTGCTCGGAATGATCGGCTACACATACCAGGGCTCTGAGGCTGCGCCCAATCAGCCGGCATTTGATGTTCTGGCGGAGCTTACAAAGCGGCTTGATCTCGCGCTGGAGCAATGGCGAGACATTCGGGTCAAGGATGTGGCGGCGTTCAATGAGTTGGCCAGAAAGCGCAACATCCCGGCGCTTATGGTATCTGCGGAGGCCGAAAAGGAGAAACGTTGACTATTTTGCAACGCGACTCTCTTCCCCCGAACTATTCACTTTCCAGTGATTGTTATCGGCGGACTCCGACAATTCAAAATGGATGTGATCGTTTCCGGTGAACACATTCACGGTGCGATAGTACGTTGTTTTGCCCTTTTCGGTCTCTTTACTGTGATAATCCACGTTTGACCGGAAATCTCGAGCTCGCCCCGACCGGCAGCCCAGCCCTCCGGAAGCACGGCCTGTGTGTAGTAATGGCCCGCCGTTTCAGCGGGCACGAATACAATCAACGCGGATATTTTGCCGTTCACGGTTTGCTGGCAGCCGAAATATTTTCCGATCAGTGCGCATTGATTTGAGATGTGGTCTGACTTTCCAGTGCCCGCTGTCGTGCTCTGCCAATCTCCCTGATAGAGTCGCAGGGGCTGGTAGGCTACATCGGATTCCGCAGCTTGCAAGCTGCAACCCATCACACATACAATGCAGAGCAAAGCAGATTGGCGCACGTCGATCCTCAATGAGTTCTCAGGGGCATTTTAGCGGAAGAAGGGATGCTCGCTGATCCAATGAAAGCCTCGGCTGGTAAGGAGAAATTTCGATTCATCCATCCGATGCAGTCTAGCGCGGAACTCGTTACCGTTGATATTCCCTTGTATGTCAAGTAACTGCGGTTGCGGTCGTTCGAACGTAAAATTAGCCTTCCAGCTCGGATCGACAGGATCGCTTAGAATTGCGCCTTTGTGCTTGGGATCGAGCTTTAGAGCCACATCCGCGATTGATCCGTTCGCTAACTGAATCCCGAGGGCTTTGGGAGATTCGAAGATTAATCGCTGCCATCGATCATCGCCCGGAGCCAGTTCCAATGCGCTGTTCATCTTTTGGGTAAAGAGCGGTTGCGCGGGATTGCCACTCGACGTAAAGTCATCAACGGTCCACACGCCATACAACGGCGGCTTCACGGCAAGCGATGCCTCACGCGCGGAGTAAGTCTTGAGCCCGGTATAAAGCAAAATACAGAGCACGAATGCACCGAAAAGACCCGGGATCATCAGTACGGCCCGATTCACCCATTTCCGCTTACATAAAGGGGGAGTGATGACCGGCGGCACCGGGCGATTGAATACGAACACGGCTGCCAGCCGCGGAACCTCGGGCACAAGCAGGAACACGCTCAGAATGACGAAGTGCAAAGAGAAAAGCTTGACGGGAACGTCGTAGGCCATATTGAGAGCGAACACATTGCTCATAGCTGCTAGGGAAACGAGTGCTCCGAGCGTCGTCAATTGGGGGAACAGAAGCAACACGCCGCCCAGCAACTCGGCAAAGCCGCTGAACATGGTGTAGCCTTTCGAGGCGGCCATAAAGTTCCATAACAGCCCCGCCGGGGACGACGCGCCGAAAGACTCGAGAAGCCGCGAGAATCCCAGTGAACCGAATTGAAGCGGAACAGCTTTATCGACGCCGTAAGAGATCATTTCCGCTGCCAAGACGAGCCGGACTGCAGCCCGAAGCCATTGATGCAGCGTGCGGTAATTGGAGCGCCTTCGGTCAAGCAGCGACCACACGACCGTTGCGGCGGCAGCGATCACCAGCTCGCACAAGATAAGTACGTAATCGTAGGTCGTATCGCCGCTGCCGTTACTGAAGACTGTTATGGGGGTGCCGAGGTGGAGGATGTGCTTTGCAACCCACGGAACGACCCTGTGCCACAACGGATCCAGAAAGCCGGACAAGAGGTCCAAGCGCCTGAACACGAAGTACATCAGCAGACCTTGAAGCGAACTCAGAATGAATAGGCAGTACAGCGCCAAATACGAGAAGACGAATCGAAAAACCACACGCGTGGCCAGGGACCAACGAACGGATGCATCCTTCTCAACGACATCAAGCGCGAGTAGATGTGCTTGCTCCGGCGATGCGTGAGCCTCGGGTTGCTGCATTTGTAATTTCTAATTCTAGCCAGATGAGACGGACGTCGGCGTTTCTGAGATCGAGTACAATTCACAAGCATGGATCTGGCGAGCTTGGCGCATGAACTGGACAAGAAAAAACGGCAATGCCGCGTGATTGTCGAGACCCCGAAGGGATGTCGCAATAAGTTCGATTACGATCCGGATATTGAGGCGTTCACTCTAGGCGGATTGCTTCCCGAAGGGCTCAGTTTTCCATTCGATTTCGGATTCGTACCGTCTACGCTCGCCCCCGACGGAGACCCGCTCGATGTGATGATCCTTATGGATGAACCGGCACATGTCGGATGCGTTCTGACGGTTCGCCTGATCGGCCTCATCGAAGCCGAACAAAGCGACAAGGGCAAGACAGTGGAAAACGATCGCCTGATCTGCGTGGCGGCACACTCATATAGTCACGAAAACCTCCAATCGGTTGGAGACGTGAACAAATCTCTACTGGACCAGGTAGAAGAATTCTTCATCTCCTATAACAAGAGCCGCGGGAAGAAATTTAAGGTCAAAGGCGTTCACGGCCCATCGAGAGCGGTGAAGCGGCTTCAGCAAGCAATCGACGCTCGAACGAGTAAGCGATAAAAGACGGTTCGACCGGCAGCTACTGAGATCAATCGAGGTGGAATACCTCTTCTAGACGCGAGAGACTGCGATCCGGCGTCCGTTCATCCAGTTGCACGAAGAACGGTGCCATTTCATTCTGCCATCGGGCATTGATTTCCCGAGCTGCCATTTCCGCACGCGCCCGTTCGAAGCTATCTGTTTCCAAATATCCAACTAGAAGGCCATCCGGTCTGAGAAAGAGCGAGTAATTGCGCCATCCCGGTGTCGCGCAGCGCGTCGAGCATTTCACTCCACACGGCACGATGGCGCTGCTTGTACTCGTCGATTCGCTCCGGCCGGACTTGAAGCAGGAAACAAACTCGCTCCATAATCGGCTAGCGGTAATAGTACACGAAACTTTGCGAATTGGTGCCCCAGATCACGGAATCAGAGGCCACCGTGACCTGATTCAAAGCGCCGCCCATAGCGGTCCAGCTCTGTGTTTGTGCATTAAAGCGGTAAATGGAATCGGAGGAGTTGAGCGCCCAAACCGTGCCGTCGAAGGCAGCTGAGATTCGTGTGAAAGTGCCTCTCACCGAAGTTAGAGATTGCGTCTGAGGGTCGAGATGAAACACTTGACCGGCCGAATTGAGCGCCCATACGTTATCTGCCGATCCGACGGAGAGTTGAGAGATGTTGCTCGAGATCGTGCTCCAGCTCTGGGTCTGCGGATTGAATGACACGAGCTGAGCCGCAGTATTGATTCCCCAGACCGAACCGTCCACTCCCACTGCGATGTCTGCGAGCGAGCCTGGAATGTAGGTCCAGGTTTGCAGCGGAAAATTGTATCGGAACACCTGATCGCCGCCATTAATTCCCCATACGGAACCATCACCGCCCACCGAGATCTTTGAAAGGGTGCCAGGGATAGCGTCCCAGTTCTCAATGGCCGGATCGTAGCGGTAAATCGAGCCTGCTGCATTGATTCCCCAGACGTTGCCCCCAAAATTGACAGCGATCTGAACCAGGCCGCCCGACAGCTCTTCAAAGCTTTGCATTCCCGCATTGTAGTGGTAAATCATGCCTGCGCCGTTCAAGCCCCAGATCTGTCCATCCGGACTGACCGAAATCTGCGAAAGTTCTCCTGGCGCTTGATGGAAGGTTTGACTGGATTGGGCGGGCTGCGCGAGCTGCTCAACTTGGCCGAGTCCGTTGATACCCACCGTCGAGCCGTCGGCTGCCGCAGCCACTTGGCTCACGGTCCGGTTTGCAGTAACAAAAGAATTCGTTTGTGGATTAAATTGATATACCGCGCCCGCACCGTTGATCCCCCAGACATTGCCCCCTGCTCCAACAGAGATCTGCGCGAGAGTGCCCGGAATTTCGTCCCACGTCTGACGGAGGGGATTGAAATGGTAAATCCCGCCGGCACCGTTGATCCCCCAGACATCGCCGTCCGCGCCGACCGAGATTTGGCTGAGAAGGCCGCCCACTTGCTCGAATGCCTGCGTGCCTGGATTGAAGCGGTAAATAAACTGCGCGGAATTCATGCCCCAGACTGCGCCGTCAAACCCAACAGTGATCGTCTCGAGGCTTCCCGGAATTTGGCTAAACGATTGCGAGGTCTCGTTATAGCGGTAGATCTGTTGCGCTGAGTTGATCCCCCATACCTCGCCGTCCGCCCCGATTGCGATCCGCGAAAGAGAGCCAGGGATCGGCTCCCACGTTTTGGTCTGAGCATTCAAACGATAAATCTCGTCGGCACTATTCAAGCCCCAAACAACTCCGTTAGAGGCTACCGCGATCTGACTCAAGGCTCCGCCCATCAACTGCCAGCTGTTGGTTTGAGAATTGTAGGAATAGATCTGATCCGAACCGGAGAGAGCCCAGAGAGTGCCATCGAATCCCGCGGAGATGCTTCTGAAGCTCAACGATGGATCACCCAGAATCAGCGAGCCATTCCATGAGTTGACGAGATTTGTCACGTTAACGGAACCGAGTCCTGTGGTGAGATCGTAACCGTTGGTGGCTTGATAAATCGGGTTGCTGGTTCCGTAATTCTCTCCGCCGGGCACGTCGTTATTTCCCACAGTGACATCGTTGAAAACACAGGTGCTCGCCGGGAACCCTTGGATGTTAGAGCCGTTGCACTGGCTCAGGTTTTCGCGACTCGCCACTTGATAGAGCACAGCATCGGCTTGGCCCTGACGCGAATGCGTTGCCTGATCGACGAGCGCCATAATACCCGCGAACGACGGAGTGGAGGCTGACGTTCCGCTGATCAACTGAAACGTTATCTCGCCCGTTCTTTGGCTCGCATCCCTTGTCGACGCACAGTAAGTACGCATCGTGGTTCGCTGCAGTGAGAGAGACATCCGGCACGTCTCGGGCTCCGTCGCCGGGAATGCCGGCGACGCCAGCCTGCCAGGACGGTTTTGAGAAAAAGATGCTCGGGCCTCCGCCGCTCGCCCACAAGCCTGCGTTCGCTTTTCCGCATTGCGCGACCGTGCAGCTTTCGTTCCACACATTCTCTGGGATGTAAGAAAGAGCCGTTTCATTATTCACGGTGTTGGGGCTCCAATACTCGCCATCGTTGCCGTGCTCGTTGAACATCGTGCCTCCGACCGCAACGGTGTAAGGCGTGGAAGCCAACAGGCTCACCGAGGGCGGGCCCGCGGCACTGGCGGCAGATGGATCGTCACAACCCGCCGGACCCACAGTCGCCCGCCGAGACTGTATATGTGATGCCTTGCGCGGCAGCCTGCTGTGCGAGACCTGAGTAAAAATCCGCATCACTCTGTGTGTAATCCCTCTCGCTTCCTCCGAAGCTCTCCGTCATCACGTCTGCGAGATTGTGATCAATGATGTATTCCTCCGACAGGTCGGTCCCGTCGCTCGCGTTCGTGCTCTTCGAAACCACGAGTTTCACGGTTGCGTTCGGAGCCGTTGCACCAGCCCAGGAGGCATCCAAAACCGCTTCCGATTCCTCGCCCTTGCCGAGATCGCCAGGATCCGGCCCGTTAACCACTATTTGCGGTGTGTTCGTTACCAGGCCAAACGTGCTGCGAAAGTCGACGATGTCCTGAATTTTTATGTTGGAGCGGGCAACCACACCGATCGTGACTCCTGAGCCATTGATTCCGGCTGAATAGAGCGGATTGATGTTATAGATAACCGCGTAGTCTGCCGGAGACAACGCGTAGTCGCCTACGGAGAAGGTCAATTGGGGACGTGGAGCGCCGGGTACATATCTTGCCGAAAGCGGCTGGGCTCGCCTGATTAGCTGAGGTTTTTTGAGGAAATTGTGCAATGAGACAAACCCGGCGACCACCGGCGTGAGAGCCTCCGGGATCTGTGGGTCGTTCGCGTTGGCCCAATGTTCTTCGCCGTTCACAACGAACTTGTGGATCGGCGTGTGAAACGCTTCTTCGACCTGTGCGGCCGTCCCCGAGAACTCAATCGTAAGCTTGCCGGCCGATATCCCGGCGACACTGAAACCGTGGCTTTGTAACCAGTGCACGACAACTTGCGCGTCTTCATCGGCAGGACCGAACTGCTGGCCGAACTGCTCGGGTGTAAGCCAGCGATGATAATTTGGCGAGGAACGGTCCTGCTGCTGGGCAAGCAACAACCCAAGAGCACTCTCCTGCCCCGGGGTGCGCTTCAAGCGAAGCAAAATGCGTTCCATCGGCAGACTCGCAGGCGCGGCGCCCTGGTCGAACTCGGGGCGAGCCAGAGGGTGCGTGGAACCGTGCAAAACCACCCTTCGGGTCTCGTCTATCGGCTTGTGTAATAAGCGTGTTAGGGTTCGCGGCGGTTCCTAAAAGGACGGCGAACGGGAGGCAACAGAATAGCTTGTGCATGACAACTTATCTGGTATCCGGACCGAAGCGGGCGCACGGTTTAGCTACTGGCCCCGTTAGCCAAGGCGGGGTGGTTTGGCGCGCTTTGTACGTTCAGACGCTTCTCCGGGCCGTAGGGTTGCAGCATCCACCTCCAGAATAGTTGGTGAAACGGATCGGTTTCAATGCACCCAGAGGGGTACAGTGGAGCAATGCTGGATTGGACTGAGGATGACTTCTGGCGTGAGTACCAGTCTGCGTCTACTGAGTACCAACGCGCACTGGATTCGCGGTTGCGGGCGGATCGCGAGGTGGTGAACTCCCGCTCGGCAGAAGCGCTCGAACTGTGGAACGAGGCTCACCGCGCTGAAGAGAAGTGCTTCGAGCAGCTTAAGGCGGCTGCGCGAGTAATTTGGGCCAAGTACAAGCAAAACTAGACTTCTGTAACTGACCCGATCACCTCGATTCCGGGTACGCCTGTGCATTACGGGCTAGGGCGATCGGATATGCCGCGGCTGCTTGCCCACACCGATAAGGTTCGTGAAGGTTGCAAAACGCGAGACGAACTTATGAAGAAGACTACGCTAGCCTTAATTTTCTCGATGGCATTATTTGGGGCTCCTCCTCCGACAAAACACAAGCTTTCGGCCGATTTAGAAGGCGCCGATTTATCGAAGAACGTAGACGTGATCGTGCAATGGAAGGAGACGCCCGGCGAGGCACAGCACGAAAAAGTGTTGCTGCGCGGAGGGAAAATGCGTTCGACGCTGCAGTCCATTAAAGCCGGCGCGTATACGCTGCCTGCTTCGCAGCTGCGCGATCTCGCTAACGAGGCGGATGTGGCGTATATCACGCCGGATCGCAGGGTGAGCTCGAAGCTGGACCTTTCTGCGGCTGCGATTAATGCAGGTGCCGCATGGAGCCAGAATTTCGTTGGGACGGGCATTGCTGTCGCCGTGATTGACAGTGGAATGGTTCAGAGTCCTGATTTGACGGAAAAGAACAATATTGTTTACAACGAAGACTTCACCGGCCAAATTAAGCAGAACGCCAACGTGACGGACGCTCACAACGCTCCGGACAACTATGGCCATGGCCAACACGTTGCCGGAATTATCGCGAGCAGCGGCAAAAGCTCGTCTTGCGGAAACTGCACTCGTGTTTTGAAAGGAATCGCGCCTGGCGTGAGCCTCGTAAACCTTCGAGCTCTCGACGAAAACGGTGAAGGATCTGACAGCGCTGTCATCGCGCGCAATCGAAAAAGCGATCGCTCTGAAGAACACCTACCACATCCGGGTGATCAATCTCTCGCTCGGGCCGTCCGGTATATGAGAGCTACACGGTCGACCCGCTGTGCCAAGCGGTGGAACAAGCATGGCAAGCCGGCATTGTCGTGGTGGTGGCGGCGGGCAACGATGGCCGCGATAACACGTATGGCGAGCAAGGTTACGGCACTATCACATCGCCGGGAAACGATCCTTACGTCATTACCGTGGGGGCGATGAAGACCGAGGGGACGCCGTCACGCGCCGACGACCTCATTGCCAGCTACAGCTCGAAAGGGCCGACGCAAATTGACCATATCGTAAAGCCCGATGTCGTGGCGCCTGGAAATCAGGTTGTTTCGTTGCGGGCGCAGAACAATGCGACACTTATTGCCGAGTATCCCTCAAATACTCCTGCGGCTTCCTACTACCAGGATCCGAAGAGTCACGGACCTTCGAATACATACTTCACGCTGAGTGGAACCAGCATGGCCGCGGCAGTGGTGAGCGGCGCGGTAGCGGATCTGTTACAGGCTCATCCCGCTCTGACGCCGGATCAGGTGAAGGCCCGGCTGATGAAAACCGCGTATAAAACGTTCCCTCAATCGAGCGTTGCGACGGATCCAACAACCGGCATCAGCTACGTTTCTTACTACGATCCGTTCACAGTGGGCGCCGGCTATGTGGATTTGGCGGCTGCGTTGGCGGACACCTCAGTCGCGGACGGTTCGGCAATGTCGCCGACTGCGAGCTATGGGTTCTGGACGGGGGACCTGTCATTCCTGTTTCCGGCGAGCTCGGTGTGGAACACAAGCTCCGTGTGGAGTACCAGCTCGGTGTGGGGCACCAGCTCCGTCTGGGGAAGCAGCACCGTCGGAAGCACGAGCTCCGTATGGAGTAGCAGTTCCGTCTGGGGCAGCAGTTCCGTATGGAGTAGCAGCTCCGTATGGAGCCGCAGCTCGGTATGGAACTCAAGCTCGGTGTGGGGAACCAGCTCGGTTTGGGGCAAGAGTTCGGTGTGGAGCTATGGCGATCCTGATGCTGCCGAAAGCTCTTCGGCTGCTATCAACGGCGAACAATAGAGACGCGCAAAGCCTCCCGATCGTTCAGCCGCCTGGATGAAGGTCCGGGCGGCTGAGTTGTTTTGTTCCGGCAGCACGGCCTATCACTTAGATGTGTTCGAGGTGTTGCCGATACCGGCAGCTCGATATAGGCCGTGCTGACGGCGCGGGTATACCGAAGCTCTTCCAAATCCGGTGCCCCCGCGAACTTAGCCGCCCGGCAACCTAGGTAACGGCATTCCCCCGGAAAATCGCGTCAAGAGCTTCAGAAGAGGCTCACTTAGGCCGATACATAAGGAGAAGTGAGGCAAGCCTGGGCTGGGTTGGCACTCACCTCCTCGAAAAACTGATTGCATATGTTCAAATCATCTGACGTCCAAAAGATGACCCCGGTCGGGAAATCTCCCGGCCAAGAATTCTGCCTTCCAAACGGGGAGACTTGCAGACGGCGCTCCTGTGTAGCCCATCTGGTAATAGAGGCTGCGTCTGTCAATCCCTTTGCTCCAGCGGTCTCTGCCGGCTTGAGCACCATAAACTACGGCGATTTAGTCGTGCGGTCGAGTCGCCTGGCGAGCTATCTTATATCGATCGGTGTCGGACCGGATGTCCCGGTAGCGCTCTGTTTGGAGCGCTCCTTTGATCTCATTACAAGCGCCTTAGCCGTCCTTCTCGCCGGGGGCGCGTATTTACCGTTGGACCCTGCCTGGCCTGCCGCACGGGTGAATCAAATCCTTGATGACGCACAGGCTCGTTTCGTCATCGCTCGGGGCGCGTTAGCTGCTTCGGCTTCAGGAAATGGGCGTCGGGTAATTGAGCTGGACCACGAGCAAAACATCATCGATACCTTTGATCCTTTGCCCAAGCCGGTTGCCGTCACGCGAGAAGACCTCGCTTATATCATCTATACCTCCGGGTCTACCGGTAAGCCCAAAGGTGTCGAAGTAACGCATGGCAACCTTCTGAACCTTATCTTCTGGCACCGGCGCTTCTTCGATATCACCTCGGCGGATCGCGCGAGTCATTTAGCAGGTATTGCATTTGATGCGGCCGTCTGGGAGATGTGGCCGCATCTTACGGCTGGGGCGACGCTCGTCTTAGCCGACGATAAGGTGCGCCACTCAGCCACGGCACTTCGCGACTGGCTGGTCCGGGAACGCATCACCATCGCGTTCGTTCCGACGGTGCTCGCCGAACCGCTCATCGCCCAGGGTTGGCCGGCCGAGACAGATCTCCGGTATTTGCTCACCGGGGGCGACACCCTACATCGTGCTCCTTCACCATCCTTTCCGGTCACCGTGGTGAACAACTATGGACCCACGGAGTGCACCGTAGTTGCCACCTCCGGAGCCGTGCCGTCCGCCGGAACGGATTCTAATTCGCCGACACTTGGCAAGCCCATCGCGCACACGAGAATCTATATTCTCGATAGCAATCGAAACCCAGTGCCGGACGGTGAAATAGGGGAAATCTATATCGGCGGCACCGGTGTTGCCAGGGGCTACCGCAACCGGCCCGATGACACTCTGGAGCGTTTTCTCCCAGATCCCTTCAGCTCCATTCCAGGCGCACGTCTTTATCGGACGGGGGACTTGGGCTGCTTTTTGCCAGATGGGCAGATTGCTTTTTGTGGGCGCGCCGATGCCCAAGTGGAGGTTCACGGGCACCGCATTGAGCCGGACGAAATCGTCGCGGTCCTCAATGGTCATCGGAGCGTCGCCGCAAGCGCGGTGGTTGCCCGCGGCGAATGTTGCAGCCGACACTTGGTCGCCTATGTCGTTCCCCGCGAAGATAAAACGCTCTCCGCATCAGATTTGCGCGACTTCCTGTCCAGCCGTTTGCCGCAGTACATGATTCCCTCGAGCTTTAGCCAGCTCGCAGAGCTCCCGCTCACCTTTAATGGGAAATTGGACCGCAACGCGCTGCCGGAACCCACGCCAGAAAATCTGATTAGCGATACGGATTACCGCGCCCCGAATTCCTCCACCGAGAGGCAACTGGCAAACATGTTGGTTGGCTTGCTCGGCGTGGATCATGTTGGCGTCGATGACGATTTCTTTCTCCTGGGCATGCATTCATTGCTTGCGGCTCGAGCGGCCTCTCGTATCAACGAGCTCTTCGGAGCACAATTAACGCTTGGTCACTTATTCGAAGCCAAGACTGTCTCGCGCCTGGCCATAGAAGTGGATCGCCAGCTCATCGAGCGGCTTGAATCGCTCAGCGACGAAGAGGTAAGCCGTCTTCTCGCTCGTTAACGCCTAGGAACATGGAAACCACTTCCGAACTGCGTCGGCAAGTGTTGGAACGTCTTCGCAGGGGCGAGTTGCGGCCTCCGAAGAAAAAGGCAGAGCCTGCCATCGAGCGCACGTTCGCCGAGGAAATTCCTCTTTCGTGCGGCCAACAGCAGATTTGGCTTCACTCCGAATTCGCGCCGGACACGCCTATTTACAACGCGTCGGTCACAGTCTGTAAAAGCGGACCTCTCGACCCGGTCGCGCTCGAATCTAGCTTCAACGAGATCGTGCGCAGGCATGCCGTCTGGCGCACTGCATTTCTGGAATGTTCTGGGAGGGTCCTTCAAAGGGTGCTGCCGCAAGTTCACGTGCCGCTGCCGCTCGTCGATCTCAGCAATCTTTCGCCATCCGAGGCACAGACCGAGGCAACTCGCTTGGCCAGCCAGGACGCTACCCGCCCATTCGATCTCACACAGGCGCCGCTGTTGCGGGCACGGCTCGTTCGGTTGGACAAAAATGACCACCGGTTGTATCTCACCTTTCATCACCTGATATTCGATGGCGTATCCATTTGTCGGGTGTTCCTCCCTGAATTAGCTATTTCATACCGGGCCTTTTCTACGGGCCAGCCATTTCCCTTACCGGAATTGCCCATCCAATATGGCGACTATGCGGTTTGGCAACAGTCGAAGCTGGCCAGTGGCGATTACGCGGCCCAACTAAACTACTGGCGTGAAGCTCTGCGTGACGATGTGCCGCTCCCGGAACTTCCCGTCACAGCATCGCGGGTCGCCGGCCCCACATGGCAAGGCGCCATGGAAGCCTTCGCCATTTCCGGCCAGCTTTCACGAGCGATAAAGCAGTTCAGCGCTCGGGAGGGCTCTACGCTTTACATGACCCTGCTCGCTGCCTTCCATGTTCTTCTTCATCGATACTCCGGGCAAGAGCACATCACCACCGGCGCCGTAGTCAGTACGCGTAATCGTCAGGAGCTTGAGCCCTTAATCGGCTTCCTTCTGAACACCGTTGTTCTTCGAAGCCGCATAGATCCGTCTCTTACCTTCCGCGATGTTCTTCGTGAGGTGAGGGACACGGTACTCGGCGCGCTCGCGAACAGCGAAGTGCCGTTCGACACAATTGTCCGCGAACTTGCTCCTAAGCGCGACTCAAAGGGAAATGCGTTGTTTCAAGTTCTGTTTTCCCTGCGCCCCTCGGCCGATCATTTGCCGGACGGATGGGATTTGGCCGAAACCGATATCCACAGTGGCGCTTCGGGCTTCGATCTCTTCGTCGATGTCGTCGAACGGCCGGAGAGCTTAGTGGGCCGGTTTATTTACGCCTGTGATCTATTTGAGCCCCCGGTAATCGCTGGAATGATCGGCCATTGGAAGACACTTCTTCAAGCAGCTATCGAAAATCCCGATCTGCCCCTTGGCCTTCTGCCGTTGATGCCCGATAACGAGAGGCAGGCCATATTAAGCGCCGGTACCGGTCCGTCGGTCGAACTGCCAGCGGACACACTCAGCACATTGCTTGAGCGAAAAGCTGCGCAGGTCCCAAACCGGATCGCCGTCATTTTCGACCGCCAACAGCTTACGTTTCAGGAACTCGACGCGCACGCTGCCGCTTTTGGACTAAAGCTCCGAGCAGCAGGAGTGAAACCCGGAGCATTAGTTGCCATTTCCATAGAGCGGTCAATCGAAATGCTCGTCGCACTTCTTGGTGTGCTGAAGACCGGGGCAGCGTATTTACCCGTTGATCCAAGTCTTCCGGCGGAGCGCCGCGACCTTCTACTGAGTGAAGGCAGACCTCACTTCCTCGTCACCTCGAAGGCTCTCACTGTCACCAACTGCCATCGTGAAAACTACGGTCACTACGCTGGTTTAGCTTACGTGCTCTACACTTCCGGCTCTACAGGCGTTCCAAAAGGGGTCGAAGTGCCCGACTCTGCCGTGGTGAATTTCCTCTGCTCAATGCAACGGCAACCTGGGTTCTCTTCGTCCGATGTCCTCTTGGCTGTAACTACGCTGTCATTCGATATTGCCGCCCTGGAGCTCTTCCTTCCGCTCATCTCGGGCGGCACGGTTGCCATCGCTCCAAGGAAAACGGTCAATGACCCGGTACGTTTGATAGAGGCAATCCGCGCCTCAAAGTGCACCGTGATGCAAGGCACGCCTGCAATTTGGCGCGCGCTTATCCATGCTGGCTGGCATGGAGATCGCGCAGCTAAAGATTCTCTGTGGGGGCGAAGCCCTCTCGCGCAACCTCGCTGACCAGTTGTTGCCCCGTTGCCGTGAGTTATGGAATATGTACGGCCCGACTGAGACGACCGTCTGGTCAACGGTGCAAAAAGTAGAGCGTGGTCCGAGCACAGTGCCCATCGGCGGACCGATCGACAATACTCAGGTTTATGTTCTCGACAGGCAACTGCAACTGCTGCCAACCGGAATAACCGGCGAGCTATACATTGGCGGAAGTGGCGTCGCGCGCGGATATGCAGCGCGGCCAGAACTTACAGAGGAGCGGTTCTTGCCGTCTCCTTTTCTCCGCAGATCAGCGCATTTACCGCACGGGTGATCTCGCGCGGTGGCGATCCTGCGGCGACTTGGAACTTCTGGGCAGGTCAGACAATCAGGTGAAGGTGCGCGGATACCGCATCGAGCTGCAGGAGATCGAAGATGTTCTCGCTAAGGCTCCGGGCGTTCGCGGAGCTGCCGTAAAGCTGTGGCGAGATGCCTCCGGCGAAAACGCCTTAGTGGCATATGTAGAAGGAAGCGCGGATGTAGTTGCGCTGCGCCAGTATCTTAGTCGCAAGATCCCCGAGTATATGATCCCTTCCCGCTTCATTGAGCTGGAAGCGTTACCTCTGACCCCGAATGCGAAGCTAAACCGGAAGGCCTTGCCCGATCCCGCACAAGAGCAACGCGCAGTCGCGCAACGAACCGATCCTGGCAACGACACTGAACGCCGGGTGGCGGCGCTTTGGGCCGACTTGCTGAACATCGCAACGCCGGATCTTCACCACAATTTTTTCCACCTTGGCGGACATTCCCTGCTGGCGGCAGAATTGTCACGGCGTATTCATGCGGAGTTCGGCAAGAGAATCGGCTTGTCGGCGATTTTTGAGGCTCCTACCATAGCAGGATTGTCTGCATTGCTGGATTCAGCCGACGGCGTCAATCATTTGTCCAATGTATTCGATTCAGAACCGAGCGTTGAGCAGACCTGCCTGAATTGGATGTACGGCGGAACGTTCTTTCACGCGCTAGCTTCACATCTACGCCCGACGTATCGCCTGCAAGACTTCTGGCTGCCGCTCGAACTCGAAAATACTATCCATGAATCGGATCGCCTCGAAGATGTCGCTCGCCTGATCGCCATTGAAATGAGGAAAAATCCACCAAACGGCCCCTATCATCTCGGCGGCTGGTGCGTTTTAGGAATTCTCGCCTATGAAGTCGGCGTCCAGTTGCAAGCGATGGGTGAAGAAATCGGCACCGTCGTTTTGTTGGGAGCACCGAACCCGCAACATTACCTGTCTATTTCAGGCCGCAAAAAGCTGACAAGCAAACTGCGGTATCACTGGAAGAAAATGACACGCCTGCATTTGGCACAACTCTTCGGCTATGTCACGCGGAACCTCCGGTATCACGTGAGCGTGAACGTCCCCGCGCGAACCCGCGATTTCAATCGGATTCTGATGAAATTGGCGTTGCGCTACGAACCAAAGCCGCTACGCGCCCGCGTGCTACTGTTTCAGGGCGAGGACCGTCCTGGGTTCGCTGATTACGCCCCGGGCTGGACGCCCCTTGTGAACGGCGAATTCGCAGCGTACGACGTCCCAGGTGGCCACACAAGTTCGCTCGAGGAACCGAACGTCGCGGTTCTCGGCGCAAAACTACGAAATTGTCTCGAATCGGATAATACCCGAGAACAACCTGCCGAAAGCTGCTCGGCTGTTATCAACGACGAACAGTAGAGCCACGCAAGAACTGCTGCGTTGTTCAGCCGCCTGGATGCAGGTCCGGGCGGCTGAATTGTGTTCCGCGAATCTAGAACGTGTAGCCGATCGTTGCCTTCACCGTGCGCGGCCTATAGTGAGGCGTTCCGCTGAAGGTGGAAAGGAAGTTGTAAAGCGGCCACTTTTATTCTCCAGATTGATCACCTCCAGCCAGGCGCTCGTTCGGCCGTAATGCCGGGAGCGCCGAGGGTGACCGGCGAGCTTAATGACGGCGACTGGCTTTCGAGGGGAAACTTGTCGAAGAGCGCTCGATCAACATCGGTATGGGTGATCGGTTCGTTTTCGATCAAGTCCCCGGCATCTGTGACGCTCACTGCGGCGGCCGCAGCACGGACAATCAGGTCAAGCTCACGCTCCAGACATGATGATGCGCCCAGCATACGTGTACTGACGGGATAATTACCTGCCGTCTTGACTTTTCCCCTTTGTTCGCCCACACTACGAATTAGGGAGACCCGGCATGGCCTTGACGCGCAGACAGAAAGAGTTAATGGATTTTCTATCGGAGTTTATCGAGCAGCGTGGTTACAGCCCCAGCTACGAAGAGATTGCGACAGGGTTGCAGCTCGCCTCGCTCGCGACCGTCCACAAACATATTCAAGCGCTCGAAGCCAAGCAATATCTGCGACGCAATTACAATCACAGCCGCTCACTGGAAATTGCCGAGCGATACGTCTCGGAAGAGAAGGCCCGGCGCCGTACTACGGAAGAGGCGATTCCGTTGCTGGGCCGGATTGCAGCGGGTTCGCCGGTCGAAGCGATCCCTAATCCGGAAACACTACGGTTCACGGATTTCGCAACTGGCGAGAACACGTTCGCGCTCGAGGTGCGAGGCGATTCCATGATTGACGATCACATTTGCAGCGGCGATTACGTGCTCGTCGAAAAAGCGGACGCGATTAAGAATGGAGACATCGTCGTGGCACTCCTCGATGGCACCGAGGCGACGCTGAAGCGCTACTATGCGGAACCGGACGGACGCGTTCGTCTGCAACCCGCAAATTCCACGATGGAGCCGATCTTCGTCGATCCCGCCACATTAGAGGTTCAAGGCCGAGTCCTGGCAGTGATGCGTAAATATTAGGCTCGGATGTAAACTGGGGTCGTGGGCGGCAAGGCGATCCCGGCGGGAAATTTGCTGAAACGGCTAATCTTCTGGGATTTTCCAAGGGCCTCCTGGCCGTATGACCTCGTTGTAACGCTCATTCTTTTGTTCGTGTTTGTGACGCCGCGCGAGTGGTTTCACGATCAGCCCCATGCCGCGACGGTGGTATTGATGTCGTCCTTGCACGGATCGAATCGAGTCTTCATCGCGACGGAATTGCTCGAGGATGTCCCCGAGAAAGTGAGGCCTGCGCGCGCACAGGCCTTAATACGCCAGCGCACGGGGAAAACCTGGCATGTAGTCCGCGTCGAGCCGATACAGGATGAAGCGCAGCAGGAGATCAAAGGCTTCATCGCGTATACGGCTCCTTGATTTCGACCGTCTACTTCATAAGATGAAACGCTCTTTCGTTATCGGGTGCCTCTTCGCGTTTGCGACGTGCGCGAGCGCACAAAGCGTGGATGCAATTCTGGCGCGGATGGATCAGGCGGCTTCGGGCTTTCATTCGATGTCCGCCGATGTTCAGATGCTGACCTATACAGCCATCCTGAGCGACACGACGACTGAAAACGGCACTTTAAAGATGCAGCGGGAGAAGAATAACGATGTGCACGCCATTATCGATTTCTCAGGCGCGACGGACGCCCGGATCATCGCTTTCCTGGGCAGGATTGTGAGGATTTATTACCCGAAGCTTGCGACGTACCAGGATTTCGACGTTGGAAAAAACAGCCAAGCTCTAAATCAATATCTCCTGCTCGGCTTTGGGTCTTCCGGGAAGGCGCTGGCGGCGAGCTATAAGATCACAGCCGAGGGATCGGAAAAAGCGGGAGGGCAGGACACCACGAAGCTGTTGTTATTGCCTACCGATCCAACCGTGCGCCAGCGACTTTCGAAAGTAGAGATGTGGATTCCAAATGACGCCGCTTATCCTGTACAGCAGCAGTTCTATGAACCCTCGGGCAATTACCGCCGGGTGACATACACGAATATCACCCTGAATCCGCCGATCGCGGGCACTCTAGAGCTGAAGCTCCCGCGTGGCGTGAAGCGGCAGAGTCAATGAGCCATCGCATCTTGCGCCATCGGACACCAGCATCGTGAGCACTCCAAAGAATTCTGGAGGGCGGTTCGCGTTTATCGATTGGACGCGTGGCTTTGCCGCGATTCTCATGCTGCAGGGGCACACCTTCGATTCGTTCACGCGGACTGATCTGCGCGCTCAGGGGCCCTTCGTTCTGTCGCAGTTTTTTGGAGGATTACCGCCCGCCATATTCCTGTTTCTTACGGGAATGACGTTTGCGTTTCTAATGGATGGCCAGGAACGACAAGGTGCCAGTGCGGGCAGGCGCGTCATAGCGGCGCTGAAGCGCTCGCGTTACCTGTTTCTCATCGCCTTCTTGTTTCGGATACAGCTTTACGTGTTCGGGTATCCCACCAGCCCGGCGGGTGAGCTGCTGCGGGTGGACATTCTGAACTGCATGGGTATGGCGATGTTGATCCTGGCGCCCATGGCGGTGTTTGCGACGCATGAGCGCATCAAATTGTGTATCGTTCTTGGAGTGGTGATCGCGGCACTCTCGCCAGTGATCAGCATGATCGATAGCTCGGGCGTCCCATCTCCTATTCGAAACTATTTCGTCCCGAGCTACAAGTATTTCGCATTCTTCCCATGGGCGGCCTTCCTCGCGTTCGGCATGGCCGGAGGAAGCGCACTTCGAAAAATCAAAGCTGAGGACCTGAGCCGGGCGATGCTCTGGACCTTGTCCCTTGGTATCGGAATCGCTGTGTGCGCTCACTATTTCTCGAATCAGCCGTATTCGATTTACTCCAACAGCGAGTTCTGGCTGAACAGCCCGGCACAGATCCTGATCAAGCTGGGAGTCGTGCTGAGTATCCTCGCGCTCGCGTATGTATGGGTCCATCTCCTCGGGCTCGACCGATGGAGCCTGTGCCGGCAGCTCGGCACCACTTCCCTGCTCGTCTATTGGGTTCATATCGAGATCGTTTATGGTCGATGGCTCGGTTTTTGGAAGAACGCGATGTCCGTGCCGCAGGTGGTCGTGTTTACCGTAATCCTGTTGGGGCTGCTGGCCCTACTTTCCGTGTGGCGAACGCGTGGATCCCTCGGCTCTTTCTTCAAACCGGCACCCGTTCCGCAACCGCGTCGAGTATCCGGGGATTAGACGCCATGCGGCAATTTCGTTAGACTCTACAGTGAATAGACATGCGATTGCTGGTTGTAGAAGATGAAAAGCGCATAGCCGATTTCCTTCAACGGGGCCTCGAGAGCGCGGGTTATGCAGTGGACATCGTGAACACGGGCGGAGAGGCGATCGAGCGAGTGCATGCGACCGAGTACGACTTGGTCATTCTGGACCTCGGCCTCCCCGACATCGACGGGTTGCAGGTGCTCCAAAAAATCAAGAACCGCAAGACAATCCCGCCCGTACTGATTCTCAGCGCGCGCGATTCAGTGGATGATCGGGTCAAGGGCCTAGAACAGGGTGCCGACGATTATCTGGTCAAGCCGTTCGCATTTGTCGAGCTGCTGGCGCGAACACGCGTTTTGCTGCGGCGGGGGCAACCGACTCCCGAGAAACTGCAGGTCGCTGACCTGACGCTCGATTGCATACGGCGAAAAGTGACCCGAAGCAATGAGAACGTCGAGCTTGCACCAAAGGAGTTCAACATTCTTGAATACATGATGCGGAACCGGGGACGCCCGCTGAGCCGCACCATGATCGTCGAGCACGTGTGGGATATGGATTACGACGGGCTTACGAATATCGTCGACGTTTACATCCGTCATCTGCGCAGCAAGATCGATGATCGATTTCCGACAAAGATGATCCACACCGTGCGTGGCATTGGTTATATGCTCGACGCGCCGGAAGCGGCTTCAGCCCCAACGGCTCTTCCCGCGCAAAACGCCTAATTACACTTCGCGATGCACTGGACGAAGTTACGCCGCTTCACGAAAACGCTGCGGTTCCGGCTTGCAAGCACGTTTCTGCTACTGCTGACAGCCGTGCTGGCCTTGGTGGGGTTCGTGGGGACGAGGACGTTGAGTTGGCTGCTGGACACGCAGAGCCAAGAAGTCCTGAACGAGCAACTCGGAGCACTGCGCGGCTACATGCATTTCGAAAACGGCGTGCCGTACTGGTTCGTGGACTCGAGCGATCCAGAGGAAGCAGCGGCTGTAGGCAAACTGATCCAGTTATACGTGGTAGCGGATGACAACGGCGTCGCGTACAAGGGATCCGACAATGCATCTCAGTTTTTTCCTTCAAAAACGATTTTGTCCGACCTCGCACAAATCGAACGCACGCATGAGCCGATTGTGAAGACCATGGTGGGCCGTGACGGCGTGCACTACGAGATCATCAGCAGCGCCATGAAAGATCCGGACCGTGGGAAAACGTGGTACATCGCAGAAGGGCGGACTCTCGCGGGCGACCGGCTGTTGCTACGGCGATTCCGCCGGTACTTCTGGATCTTTCTGCCGATTGCGCTGGTGGCCTGCGCGGTGGTGAGCTGGTATTCAGCAGGAAAAGCGCTGAGGGCGCTCGAATCCGTGGAAAAGGCGGCGCAAGATATCACTGGATCGAATCTCGGTCTGCAGATTCAGAAGCGTGGGGCCGACGACGAGCTCGACCGGCTGATCGACTCCTTCAACGCCATGAGTGGGCGCCTGAAATCGTCGTTTGAGCAGATCCGGCGGTTTTCGACTGATGTTTCCCACGAGCTGCGAACGCCGCTAACGGCGATCCAGGGGCAGCTCGAGGTCGCGCTTTTCACCGCCAGCCGCAAGGAGCAGTTACAGGAGGCGATCGAAAACGCGTTGCAGGACGTCGAGAGGCTCTCGAACTTAGTGCGCGCGCTGCTGCTGTTATCGCAGTCGGAAACCGGCCAAACTCCCATAAACAAAGGTGCGCTCGATTTGAATGCGCTGATTGCCGAACTGGTGGACCAATTCCAGATCCCGGCAGAGGCACACGACGTGAAACTTACGCATGCCTCCTCGGCGCCCGTGTGGTGCGAAGCAGATCGAACGCAGATAGAGCGGGTGGTCACGAACCTGTTGGCGAACGCGATCAAATATACACGCCCAGGAGGCTGGGTCAGGGCAGGTGCAGAGGCGGCCGGCACGAGCGTTCGGTTGCTGGTGGAAGATTCGGGAGTGGGCATCCCGAGAGACCATTTACCGCATATCTTTGATCGGTTCTATCGCGTGCCCGATCCGAACCCGGAGAAGGGCCTCGGATTGGGACTAAGTTTTGTGGCTTCGATCGTCAAGGCTCATGGCGGCGAGATCCACGTTCAAAGCGAGCCGGAGCGAGGGTCGCGTTTCGAGATTCTGCTGCCTGCGGGCGCGGTCCGGGCCCCGGCCGAGAGCCCGGTATTGCACGGCTAGTCTATAAAGAATTCGTTCAATTGCGAATTCGAAAGCGTTCCGTGTACTCTCGTGTCGTCGCACCCAGAATCTTAGTGAACGACCGGCGCATGGAGTCGAGACTCCCGAACCCGCATCGGGCTGCGATCTCCTTGATCGTCTCGTTCGAGCTCTCGAGAAGCGCCCGCGCCGCTTCCACGCGAGATTGTTCGACGAATTTTCCAGGAGTCAGCCGCTTTTCGGCTGCAAAGACGCGCGCAAAATGTCGCGGACTCATTCCGCACTGTTTCGCGAGCGCCTCTACGCTCAAGTCTCGGTTCAAATTTTCCATAATCCATGCTTGAAGATCTTCGATCGGTCGTCGCGCGCTCACCTGCGCGGCCAATAAGCTGCTGAATTGCGATTGTCCGCCCGGGCGCCTTAAGAAGATCACCAGGTCGCGTGCGATTTCAAGCGCGCGCTTCTGACCGTGATCTTCTTCCACCAGCGCTAAGGCGAGATCGATGCCCGCCGTTACGCCCGCTGACGTGTAGACCTTCCCGTCCTTTATGTAGATGGGATCTCGTTCGACACTTACTTTCGGAAAGGACTCGGCGAGCCGTCGACACCATTTCCAGTGCGTCACCGCGCGGCGTCCGTCGAGAATTCCTGCAGCGCCCAAAAGCGCCGCGCCGGTGCAAATGGAGCCAATCCGGCGTACGCGCCGGCTCATGGCATGTAGCCAACGCAAAAACGCCGTATCACACAAAAGTTGCTCAGCCCCGTCACCGCCCGGAACCAGCAGAGTGTCCACGGATCCGCGGAGCTTGCGGTAATCCATCGCCCCATGCATAATCAGTCCGCAACTCGATGTGACGTCATCGTTCGAGGCTGCCGATATCAGCTCGACGCGATAACCTCCGCATCGCGCAAATACCTCGTAAGGCGCCGTAAGGTCCAGAATTTGAACTGGAGGAACCACCGCGAAAACCACGCGCCGCATTGCATTGCCCATTTTGATCTTCAGCGTGCTGGATCCCTGCACACCGTGCTGCTCGCCTCCCTGTAATCCAGATACTCAGATTCTAGTGATAACCAGCCGAGTGCTGTGAAGCCGGCCTGTCGCCCTTATGGTTGGTTCACAAAGGATTCCGGAGAGGCGTCGAACGTCGTCTTACATGCACGGTCGCAGAAATAATACGTTGTCCCCCGGAAAGTCGAATAGTTAACGGCGGTGGAGTCGACCGCCATGCGGCACACCGGACACTCCGCACCGCTCCTGGGTTTCAGGTACGCCGAATTTGACGAGCCGCTTGCGTCTTTCCAGCCTTCGCCCTGGTATTCCATATACAAGGCAGTGTTGGCTGCGACGTCGCGCCCGTAATACCGTTCAACAATGCGCAGCGCCAGATCGATTCCCGACGTGAGTCCTCCGGCACTCGCTATCTGGCCGTTGTCCACAAACCGGGCACCGCGTTTGAGTTGAATCTTCGATGCATATTGCATTGCGAATCGCGCGTAGGCGCCGTGGTGGGTGGTTGCGGATTTCCCGTCCAGGAGTCCTGTCTTGGCTAACAGAAATGCGCCGGTGCACACCGACATAGTCACGTCCGTCATGGGGAAACTCTTCTGAATCCAGCGGATCATCGCGTCATTTCCGCTTTGCGCGGGGATGACGATGACCTTTGGCGCGGGCGCGTCCTCAAAAGTGTAATTCGGAAGGAGTTTCATTCCACCGGATGCAGTTACGGGTTTCGCGCTCTCTGCGACAGTATAAAGTCTGAAAATGGAGGTTTCGTCTTTGCGGCTGGGAATGTTCACGTCCTGAAACACTTCCCATGGACCTGAATAGTCGATGACCACCGCTCCATCGGAAATCGGGAATGCGACAGGGATGCTGCCGTTTGCGGTTGGCTGCAGCGGCTTTAGTTCGCGCGATTGCGCTTCCAGCGAGAAGGGGAGCGCAGCCAAGCCGCCAACCGCCGGCGAAACTGCGAACCATTCTCGTCGAGTTAATAAAGAAAAATTCCGGAATGACAACATGCTTTGAGTATGCGAGCCAATGCGGTGGGCAGCAATGACATTTCGGCCGCACATTCTGCCACCAAACCGTCGGTGATGGCGCTCAAGTGAGCGTGATGCACCGGCTGATTCGTTAACGCTGGCTGGCTTCACCGGCCCGGACACGCTGGGTGAACTCAATAGAGCGATTGCGAGGAACGCTTAGCGATTGCCATCGCTCTGACTGAAAGTGTTTTGCCAGGAGCACGATTTGGCCGACATGATAGGCGTAATGCCCAATCTGGCGGTTGATGGCCTGCATCACAGAGTGTGGCTCGCCGCGAATGGTGACGGTGCGGTTCATGTCCGCATCGGTCAGCGGCTCAATGGCCGCAAAAACGCGATTCCAGCCTTCGTTCCAGATTTTCATGAGCGCTTCACGGGACGAAGGGGGATCGACGAACTCGTGGTCGCGATCCCGGTCCGGTTTCTCGCCGTCGGTCGTGAGGAAATCGGTCCAGCGGGACCGCATATTGCCGGCCATGTGTTTCACGATGAGCGCGATGGAGTTCATTTCGGGATCGAGAACGGTGACGAGCTGCTCCGTGGAGACCTGCTCGATCGCCCGTTCGCCCAATTTCTTGTACATGTGCAGCAGCGCGAGGGAGTCCTCGCGATAGGAGGTGGTAAATTCGTGGGCCATTTGTAACGAATTTAGCTCAGAACCCGTGGCCGTTTGCCGAAGAGACGGCTAAGGTGACGAAATGTCCTTACTGCGGGAGCGCGGATGTGCGGCGGTCACGGCGCCGCGGCGCCGGTGACCGGATGCAAGCCTGGCTGGGACGATACCCGTTCCGATGCCGCGCCTGCGCCCAGCGTTTTCACGTTCTCGGAAGAGAGAATTCTGAGTTAGTCCTGGTTGAGCCCCACAAACAAGGGGACATTACCTTGTTGCAAGCACCGGATGGAAGCACCGAGATCGCGTTTCGGAAGACGCCAGCGGATCCCATCGCCCAGATCGTAGTTCGGGCAGACTCTCACGAGCATTTGGACCAGATTCTCGCGGCCCTTAAGAAGGAACTGTCGTCTTAACGGCGCCTTCGACGGCGTGTACCGATCCCTAGTGCGATCAGACCGACGGCGACGAAGCCGTAGGTGAGGGGTTCCGGAGCCGAGCTCTGGCAAAAATGAGTCAATGCCACATCGTCGGGTGAAGCAAATCCATTAGTCGCGGGGGATTGCGCAAAGAGGAAATCATCCGGTGATGCCGCTGTGTGATTTGCGCTGCGCGCCTCCAGGAACGTCAAGTCGCCAGCGGGATCCGAATACAGTGCGCCTGTTGCGGGGAAACTTACCGATTGGGTCCAGCCGTTTGAGGTTTCGGCTTCATGCGTGACAGTTGTAATGCTGTCCGCTAAAGCAGAAACGCCCGGGAGCGAACCAAGCAGCAAAAACGCTATCGAGTGATTTTTCATCCACCTGTTTTTCATAGGATCTTCGGTGTCTAGGAAGGATGATCTACATGAGATCAGTCCCTACGAGTAAGGTATTCTCCCGAGGATTTGGGTTTCATGTTTTCCCGATGTCGGGCCGATTAAAACGTACTAATCCTCAGAGTCTTCCGGCGTATCAATACAAGTGCGGCGCTCCGATCCGAACATCCGTGCGGAGGGAGTGATGTACGACAGGCTCTCCGCGAGGCGCCGGGACTCCGGATCTCTCGATTACGTCTTGCTGGAGGTGTCGAACACGTCCGTTGGCCAGCACCCAGGGCTGGTGCTCGATATCGGCGTAGGCGAGGCGTGTTCGGATCACACTGTAAAGGCGAAACCGCGCGGTCAGAAAAATTTCCAGATGATTTTGGGGTATGGGTTCACCGATCTCGATTTCAATACTGGCGCGGGCCGAGCCGAACGGTTGTCGTCTCTTGCTCGTGTATGCGACGGTTTGCGCATTCGCGTTGACGCGCATATCGGCCCATCGATATGGGAGTCCGTACAGCAGGCGAGCTCCCAAGACAGCCGGCAGGCGATCCGCTTCCAGAGTGAAGAACCATATGCCAGGCTCGCCGTCGGGCCCACGAACGTAGGTGCGGACGTTCGTTTCAGGAAACCGTGAGATCCAAGGAAGCGCGGGGACGTGCGGCAGGCGAAGGTTCGCGAGCAGGAAGGGCGTCAGGCCGACCCACGCATCACCGTTGAACGTATCGAGAGAAAGCCGAGGCGGCAGCAGTGGACGGATTTCGCTGGGGCGATAGGGCCAATGAAGAAACGTCAACGATCTCCAGCTTTGCAGCATGACGGGCCGGGGCACCGGCCGCGGCGGGAAAGAGCTGAGGATGTCCATGGATTGAGCGTACCGGGTGATCCCGATCGCCGGAACGAGAATGGGATGTGGAGCACCGCGATGTTACGTTGCTGCTCGTCAAGAGAGTCGACGGACCTGAGCCTACTGGAGACGCTACCGTAGAACCATGAAGGTGATCTCCTCCCGAGAGGTGCTCAAGAACAAGCTGTTCACGGTCCAGGAAGAAGTCGCGAAAGATCCGAGCGGCTTCCAGATAAAGCGATTCATTGTTCGTCATCCAGGCTCCGCGGTAATGATGGCGGTAGACGAGAAAGACCGCATCCTGCTGGTGAAGCAGTTTCGTCTTCCCGCGCAGCGGAAGCTCTGGGAATTACCGGCGGGGCGGCTCGATCCGGGCGAATCGCCGCTCGCCGCTGCCAAACGCGAGTTACGCGAGGAGACAGGGTATGCCGCCAAGAGATGGGTGAAGCTCGGGTCGTTCTGGGCGAGCCCTGGATATGTCGCGGAAAAGATGAACGTGTTTCTGGCGTTGGAGTTGACGGCCGGCGAGCAGCAAATGATGGACGATGAGCGAATCGAGATGCGCTGGTTCGGACACAGGGAAGTGGCGGAACAAATCCAGACCGGGAAAATAGTCGATGGCAAGACAATCGCCGGGTACTTTTTGTGGCTCGGGTATAAGCGGCGGACCCGAACGGGCGCGGGTTCGAAGCCGCCTACTCGTTTGTAAGCGGGCGTTCCATCAGCTCGCGAGTGGCCTGAAGCGGATCTTTCGACTGATACAGCACTGCGTACATTTGGTTGATGATGGGCAGGTCAATATCGCGCTCGATGCCGAGTTGATGAGCGGCGCGACACGTTCCGACACCTTCGGCAACCATGGTCATTGAGGCCAGGATGTCGTCCAGTTTGCGTCCTTGCCCGAGCTGCAGGCCGACGAAGCGGTTACGGGAAAGATCGCCTGTGGCAGTCAGCAGCAGATCGCCCAGACCCGCCAGACCACTCAGCGTTCGGGGGCTGCCTCCCATTACGACGGCGAGCCGGGTGATCTCGGCGAGGCCGCGAGTAATAAGGGCCGCGACGCTGTTGCTGCCGAGGCCGAGGCCGCGGCAGATGCCTGCTCCGATGGCAATCACGTTCTTGAGGGCTGCGCCGAGCTCGACCCCAACCACATCCATACTTGCGTAGAATCGCAGCGCCGGAGTCGCGAAGGCGCGCTGAATTTCCTCGGCGACCGCGAGATCTTCAGCCGCAATAACGACGGCGGTGGGTTCGCCGGACGCAATCTCTCGCGCGAAGGTGGGGCCGGAGAGGACAGCGATAGAAGGCGCGGGCGAGGGGCGCAGAGTTTCCGCAATCACCTGGGACATGCGGCAGAGCGTTCCTTCCTCAATGCCTTTTGTGGCGCTCACGATGGTGGTTTCGGGCGCTACGTATGGCCGCACAGCCTGCATGACCGTTCGGACATGGCGGGAGGGAACGACATTCAAGACCACATCGGCGCCTTCGAGCGCCCGGCAAACTTCGCACGATACCTGTATGTGGCTGGGAAGGAGAAAATCGGGCAGATAGCGGCGGTTCTCACGCGCTGCGGCTATTTCGGCAGCGCGGTTGGGATCGCGAGCCCACAGGCGAATTTCGTCGAACCGTGGCGCGAGAGCGATGGCGAGCGCAGTTCCCCAGCTACCTGCGCCCAGAATCGCAAGGCGATTCATCGATTCGCGACGCGCAGAGCTCACTTTGCGGCGCGCTGCGGAAATTGGTCTGTTGCCGCTCGCGCGCGCTTCAGCGAGAACGGATCTTCAGCGCCGCTCCGGAGACGCGAAATGTTGCCTTTATGGCGATAGGTGATGAGCATCGCGGCCAGAATGGATGCAACGATGAGCGGCAGCGGCGGATGGCTGAGGAACCAAAACAGCAGCGGAAACAGCCATACTGCCACGATTGAAGCGAGAGAAACGTATCTGGCAAACGCGACCACCAAGAGGAAGACGGCAAGCGTCGCGGCAAGCGGGAGTGGCGCAATAAAAGCAAATGCACCCACGAAACATGCCACGGCTTTTCCGCCTTTGAAGCGCAATACCACCGGATAGCAATGACCCAACATGACGGCGAGGGCGGCGCACGCGAGAACCAGCGGCCGTCCCGGCGCGATGAGGGCGGCCAGCCACGCGGCCAAAAACCCTTTTAGAATATCTAGCGCCAGAACGGCGATTCCAGCTTTGTAGCCCAGATTTCTGTGAACGTTGGTCGCGCCGATATTGCCGCTGCCCATCGTACGCAGATCCTGGCCTGAAGACGATTGCACGAACCAGTACCCAAAGGGCAGACCGCCGATCAGATAGGCAAGTATGCTCGAGACGATGACGGATGAAGTAGGAGAGAGAGGCGGCATCTTCTGTCCGTGTTACAACGCGGCCATAGCGGATTCAAACGGATACTCGCGCAGCTTCCGATATATGCTCGCGTTCGAGCCCGGCTGACTGCGGAAGAGGGAGAACCGCGACACGGGAAACTCGCCAAAGCTCGCAGGTTGAAGCGCTTCGATTCGCTGACGGAGGCGCCGCAACGGAACTGGATTCTTGATACGCGCGAGCGTCAGGTGCGGAGTAAAGGGACGTTCTTCGCCGGGTATGCCAATTATGGCGAGGACGTGGTCGATGTCGCGGGCCAGAGTTGCCAGAGCGTCGGACGCATCGACTCCGGCCCAAAGCACGCGAGGGTGCCGTTCATTCGGAAACCAGCCGAGATTCCTCACCTCGATGGAGAAGGGTTCTCGCGGCGGCAGCGAGCCCAAAGCGTGGTGAAGCTCATCAATCCGGATCTCATCCCATTCGCCTATAAACTTCGTGGTGATGTGAAGATTGTCGAGCGGCGTCCATTTAATAAGCGCCTCCGGACGCAAGGCTGTGATCAGGCGTTCCAATCGAAGCAGAACGTCACCCGGCAACTCGATGGCGATGAACAGTCGCAAACGCGTGGACACGTGCTAATGTTCTAGCGTACTTCGGTGGCAGATGACAAATATGGGCGAGGTCACGGCATCCGGGATCCCTGGCCTGTTGGCCGCCTGCGCCGCGCGACCCAATCGCTCGCGCTGCCGTTTTTCGAGCGCCCCGCGCCCGATCTCGCGCGCTCCCTGCTGGGGTGCGTTTTGCTTCACGACACAGCCGGCGGGATGATTGTCGAAGCCGAAGCGTACCTGGGGTTAGATGACCTGGCAGCACACGCCTCGCGAGGCAAAACGAAAAGAACGAGTGTGCTCTTTGGGCCGGCCGGTCGCGCATATGTGTACTTCATCTATGGCATGCACGAATGCTTGAACGTGGTCGCCGACAAAGCAGGAACGGCCGGATGCGTGTTGATTCGCGCGCTGGAACCGCTGTGCGGATTGGACGTGATGTATGAGCGCCGGAAGTGGCGAGGACCCACGACCGGACTAGCAAATGGACCGGGCAAATTGACTCAGGCGCTCCGTATAACACGCGAGGAGTACGGACGCAGGTTGGATTCGGGCGAATTGACGATTCGCGCCTGGCGGCAGAAACCGTCGTTTGAAATTGGCGTCTCGCCGCGAGTGGGGATAACAAAATGCGCGGATTGGCCGCTGCGGTTCTTTTGGGCGGGAAATCCGTGCGTCAGCAAGGGTTGAAAAAACCATTAGCGGGCATTAGGATGGGAGGGCGGATGTTTCGATTACTGCTTCTGACCGCCAGTCTCTGCATTTCGCTTGCCGGCCGGCAACAGGACGCGTCTGCGCAGCTAGATCAGCGAGTGAAGGCGAAACTCGCCGGGTTCCAAGGGCACGCGAGCCTGTACGCGAAGAATCTCGAGACCGGAGCCACGTATAGCCTTCGCGGAGACGACCCGGTACGGACAGCGAGCACGATTAAGTTGCCCATTATGGTCCAGTGCTTTTCGGAAGCCGCCGAAGGGACGCTCAAGATGGCCGAGCCGATCAAAGTGACCGATACCGAGAAGGTCTCGGGCAGCGGAATCGTCCAAGATCTCTCGGCGGGCGATGAGCTTCCGATTCGCGATTTAATCGACCTGATGATCGTGCTGAGTGACAACACCGCGACCAATATGATCTTGAATCGAATCGGCGGCAACGCCGTAAACGCACGGATGGCGCGATTGGGGCTCGATCAAACGCGCGTCATGCGGAAAATCCGCGGTGATGGCAAGGACCTGAAAGCTCCAAGCGGGATGACAACTGAAGGCGCGAAACCGGAAAACGCGAAGTGGGGCATTGGACGCAGCAGCCCTCATGAAATGGTGATCCTTCTTGAAAAGCTGTATCACGGCGATCTGGTGAATAAAGCGTCATCGGAGGAGATGATTGCGATTCTGAAGCGGCAACGCGATCACGACGGCATCGGGCGCGACATGAAGGACGTGATGATCGCGAACAAATCCGGGGCGCTCGACGCGCTCAGAAGCGACGTGGGCATTATCTACTCAAAGGCCGGACCGATCGCCATGGCGATTACGGTTGACGACATGCCGCAGCCCGACTGGTCGCCCGACAACCCGGGCAACCTGCTGATCTCCTCGTTATCCGAGATTCTCATCGAGGAGCTCGGGAATCCCAGTGCGAAGCAAGCCGCCGGGAACTAATCAGGTATTTTCTTTCTGGAGCTCGGCGGGGTTATCGCTTTGAGCGCGGCTCTGGCGCGAAACCGCAAGCAATGAGAGATGCTCATATCTGAGATAAACCAAGCCGATCGGGACGGGAGCCATGTTGCCGGCTAGCCACAGAATTGTTCCAGCACTCACCGACAGCTCGACCGGAGTACGAAACACATTCAATAAGATGGCCACAATCAGCAATTGCGAAGTTGCGCTTGCCGGAACCGGAACCAAACCGCCCAATGCGCTGCAGGCCATCAGGACCATCACTTCTCCGAAAGGCATCGCCCGCAGTGGGAAGGGAAATGCGTGAAGGATGGCCGCGTATCCCAGGGCGATGAGGCACCACATGAAGAGAGACAAGGCCGCGAGCTTCACGAACGCTTGCGCATCGGTTACGGTATTCAGACCGGCATCGAACGCGCTCAGGGTCTGCGAAACAACTTTTTCATGCCATCTGGGCTCGGGTGATGAGGCGGATCCGGGCGTGACCTGCAGCCACGACGCGCGCCGCCGCAAAACAAATATCAGGGCCGCGACTGCGACGATAATCGCCAGCACCAGCAGCCCGGAATTTCGTATATTCTCCAGGTACGGAATGGAATGCGGCTCGATTGTGAATGCGCCTGCAAGAACAATGGCTCCAAATGCTCCGAGATCGAAAACCCGTTCCACCGCCCAGGCTGCAACTTGCGACGAGAGCGGCAGGCCTTCTTTTCGAGCGATCAGATAGGGCCGCACGAATTCGCCGGGTCGCCCCAGGAGTGCGATGGCAGTGAAGCCGACGAACGTTGGCCCGAGGAGCCGAACGACCGTCGTGGGACGGAGCGATGTGAGAAGCAGTTTCCAGCGCCATGCGCGAAGAACAAATCCGATCTCGAACAGCAGGGAGCCAAAGAGCACCCACTGAAAGTGAATGACTTGAACCTGGCTCAGGAGCGCGCGCCATCCAAACGTCTGCCAAACGCGAACTTCGCGAATAAACAGAAAAACAAGGACTCCGGCGACGAACAGGTAGAGAATCGCGCGCTTAATCGGCTTGGATGCGCGTGTCAAAATTCAAGGTGTGCTCTCTGAAAACGCAACTCGCACCAGCATAGCGGACGAGTGCGCAGAAACGCGCGGATCCTTCGGTCTGAGCCCGCGGGTCTGCGCACTGATTCTGTTTCTGCTGTCTGCGGTTGTGTACCTGGGAAACGCATTCCGGCCGGCGCTCCTCGATGACGCGGACGCGAGCCACGCGGTGGTAGCGCGCGAAATGCTGCAAGGCCACGATTATGTTGTTTTGCACATGAATGGCATCCGGTATTTAGACAAAGCGCCAATCCATTACTGGATGGTCGCAGGCGCCTACACTCTTTTGGGTGAAAACGCGTTCGCGACGCGCCTGCCGGTGGCATTAGCGATGATCGGGCTGGTGCTGATGGTATTCGAGTTCGGCCGGCGGTTCCTCAGTGTTCGAGCCGGATTTTACGGCGGCCTGATGACTTGTACGAGCTTCGGGTTCTTTCTCTTCACCAGAATTATGATCCCCGAAGCGATTTACGGGCTGGAATTCACGGCGATTTTTTACCTGTTTCTGCGCGCGTGGACCGGAAGCCTGGAGCCGCGGACGGGATATTGGGGCGCATCTGCGCTGATGGGGTTGGCGGTGCTGACGCGCGGTTTGATCGGCGTTGTGTTTCCCCTGGGCGCGATTATTCTGTTCATTGTTTTGACGCGCCAATGGCGGCGATGGCGAGAGCTGCGGTTGTTTTCGAGCGCGCTCATATTCCTTGCGATCGCCGTTCCCTGGCACGTGGTAGCCGAATTGCGAGCTCCCGGATTCTTTTGGAAATACTTCATAAACGAGCACTTCAAACGAGCGCTCGGCACGCGCTTTCCTCCGGATTATGATGCGGTTCCGTTATGGCTCTGGTGGATCGCGCACCTCGCGTGGCTGTTCCCCTGGAGTGTTTTCGTTGCGTTCGCAATTCGTGAGATTCCCGTGCTCCGCGCCTGGGGGCGGCGCCTCCAGGTTTCTGCTCAGGCCTCGCTTTTGCTGGCAAGTTGGGTGGCTGTGGTGCTGGTGTTTTTCTCGGTTCTCGGCGGCTCGCGCATGGAATACTACAGCTTTGGGGCCTGGCCCGCTATGGCGCTGCTGCTGGGTTTGGGCTTGGCGCGTGCCGAGGAAACCCGCAGCGTATGGCTTCCGCGCATGCAAGGGCTGCTCGCAGCCCTCGGGATGTTTGTCGCGGGCGCGCTCGGGTATCTGGTGTATCAGTCGTTCGGCATTCGCGCAACCGGTGACATCTCGGATTTTCTGAAAGAGCGGCCTACCAGTGCGTACCGTCTCTCTCTTGGCCACTTATTCGATCTCACGCCCCAGGCTTTCGCCGATCTCCGGTTTCCGGCGCTCGCGGCGGCTCTTGTGATCGTGGCATCCACGGTGGGCGCCTATATTCTGCGCAAACGCCGATCGCCCGTTGCCGCCAATTTGGTCCTGGCAGGGGGGATGGCCGCGTTTCTGTTTGTTGCGAATCAGGCGTTCGGAATTTTCGAGCCGTATATGTCCTCCAAACCGCTCGCCGATGTTGTGAACCGATATCTTCAGCCGAACGACGCAGTAGCCATATACGGCGAGTTTGGCGCCGGATCGAGTTTGGCATTCTACACGGATCGCCGCGTGTGGATTTACAACGGGCGCTACAACAATCTGGAGTACGGCTCACGCTATGCCGATGCACCGAAGATTTTCTTAACCGATGCCGATTTTCACTCTTTCTGGAATTCCGGCCGGCGTGTTTTTCTTTTTGTGCCGCCGGAGCAACGAGACGAAGCACGGAAACGGTTGCTCACAGCTTCAGCGTGGCTGCTGGCGGAAAGCGGAGGCAAGCAGATTTACACGAACGTCCGCGTCGCAGCGAGCGAGCGCCCCGTCAACGACGCAACCCCCGCCTTCTCGCCGTGATTCGGTTCGTAGTAGGATCGTACTCGCATACCGAGGTAATCCCCATGACATTCAAAGCTCTTGCTACTCCTGCCGTTTGCTGTTTCCATTTTGGGGGCGGCCGACGCCCATTACCTTTTCCAACGACCGGCGATGAACGCGTCCGAAATCGTTTTTGAGTTTGCGGGCGATCTATGGAGCGTCAGCCGCTCGGGAGGAGCCGCGACACGTCTCACTATCGGCGTCGGCATCGAAACCGACCCCGTCTTCTCGCCTGACGGACGTACGATTGCATTCACCGGTGAATACGGCGGCAATGCCGACGTGTATGTCGTGCCTTCCACGGGCGGCGAGCCGAAGCGCCTCACATATCACCCGGGCCCGGATAGTGCTGTCGCCTGGACGCCGGACGGAAAGAACGTCATCTTTCGCTCCGGCCGCGAGAGCAATTCGCCGCGATACACCAAGCTGTTTGCGGTTTCCGTCACCGGCGGCCTGCCGCATTCCCTGCCCCTTCCGATGGCCTTTTCGGGTATGTACTCAGCAGATGGGAAGCGCTTCGCGTATACACCCGTCAGTGGGGCGTCGCCGTTCAGTTATGCGAACTTTACCGCCTGGAGACGATACCGCGGCGGCCTGGCAAGCTACATCTGGATCACCGATTTCCCAACTCTCAAGACCACAAAACTTCCGCGCGAAACATCGAACGATTTCGATCCGGTTTGGGTCGGGAATAAGGTCTTCTTTCTGTCCGATCGCAATGGCCCCGTGACCCTGTTCCGCTACGATCCTGCTTCGGGAGCGGTAACGGAAGCGCTCAAGAACAACGGGCGCGACATACGATCGGCCAGCGGCGGCTCGGGCGGCATCGTTTACGACCAGTTCGGCGAAACTTTTCATCTACAACCCTGAGACTGGCAAGTCGCAGAAAGTTCCTATCGATATCAGCAGCGACTTCGCCGAAGTGCGCGATCACCTGTCGAACGTCAGCCGTGAGATCGAATTCTCGCGGATTTCGCCCACCGGCGTGCGGGCCGTATTTGAAGCCCACGGCGAGATCCTGACCGTTCCGGCTGAAAAGGGCAGCTTCCGAAATATCACCAATACACCGGGGACGATGGAGCGGCAGCCGGCTTGGTCCCCCCATGGCCGCTCGATCGCCTACTTCTCCGATGAATCGGGCTTGTATGCGTTGCACATCGCCGGCCAGGACGGCATCGGTCCAGTCAAGAAGTTTAAGCTCGAGAACACCGCGACTTACTATTTTGAGCCGCGCTGGTCGCCCGACAGCAAGTTGATCGCGTTTTCGGACAACAAATTGAACATCTGGTATCTGAACATCGGATTCGGGCAAGCTCGCAAAGATCGACACGGATTACAACTGGACAAATCCTTCCGAAGAGGCGTGGTCGCCGGATTCGAAATGGCTCGCCTATACGCGCACGCTTCCGAACCGGCTGCACGCTCTGTTTCTGTATTCGGTTGACTCGGGGCAGGCAACGCAAGTCACCGACGGAATGAGCGACGTCCGTTATCCCTCGTTTGACAAAGACGGGCAGTACCTGTTCTTCACCGCCAGCACAAACTACGGCCCGACAACTTCGCATCTCGATATGAGCAGCGACGAGCACGAGGTCACGAGAAGCGTTTATGCGCTCGTGCTGAGCAGCGATGGTACGTCTCCCCTCGCGCCCGAAAGCGATGATGAAAAGCCCAACGCGGCGGCAGCAGAAAAGCCCGCCAAATCCCCGGACACGAAACCAAAACCGACGCGGATCGACTTGGCCGATATGGAGTCCAGAACGGTGGCGCTGCCCTTGCCTGCGCGCAATTACCAGGATTTGCGTACCGGTAAAGCGGGGATGGTGTATGTCCTCGAAGGCGGCGCGCCGGAGGAGCAGCTTCAGGGCCGCGCATTATCGAAGTTCGACCTCAAGACGCGCAAGACCGAAAAACTGGCCGATCACATTGCTTCTTTCGATATCTCGGCGGACGGCGAGAAGATGCTGATTGAGACTGCGCAACCGCCTCTGCCTCCCGGATCGCCTGCGGAGCGGCCGGTTCCGCAAATGGCGATTGTTTCCGCTCTGGCGCCCGTAAAACCCGGCGAGGGAGCGCTTAAAATCGCCGGTCTCGAAGTTCGCGTGGACCCGCACGCCGAGTGGAAGCAGATGTATCACGAAGTGTGGCGCATCGAGCGCAGCTATTTCTACGATCCGCATTTTCACGGCGTCGATACCGTAGCGGCGGAAAAAGCAATTCGAGCCGTATCTGGATCAACTCGAATCCCGCTCCGATCTGAATTATCTGTTTCAGGAGATGCTCGGTAACTTCACGGTTGGTCACCTCCGCGGAGGCGGCGGCACGCTACCTCATGCCGAGCGCGTCTCGGGAGGCCTCTTGGGCGCTGACTATGAGATCAGCGATGGCCGCTATCGAATAAAGCGAATTTACACCGGCGGCAGTTGGGATCCAGAGCTGCGCGCGCCTCTGGCCCAACCGGGACTCAAGATCACGAACGGCGACTACATTCTGGCGATCAATGGCCAGGATTTGACAGGCGATAGCGACATTCAGGAATTGCTGGAGGGAACAGCCGGAAGAAGCGTGGTGTTGAAGGTGGCCTCCGATGCTTTGGGCGCAAACGCGAGGGACGTTACGGTGGTCCCGACCGCAAGCGAATCGGGACTGCGAACGCACGCCTGGATCGAGGCGAACCGCAAGAAGGTGGATGAGATGAGCGGCGGAAAACTCGGCTACGTCTATCTGCCCGACACCGCGATGGGCGGACTCACCAACTTCACGCGATACTTCTTTGCGCAAACAAACAAGGAAGGTGTGGTGATGGACGAGCGCTTCAATAGCGGCGGCCAAGCGGCGGATTACATCATTCAAGTGCTCGGCCGCAAACTCCTCAGCTATTGGGCGCCTCGTTACGGCGCCATTTATCGCACTCCCGCCGGGTCCATCTTGGGACCGAAGGTGATGATCGTCAATGAATTCGCCGGATCGGGCGGCGATGCGATGCCCTGGTATTTCCGTTACGCGGGGCTGGGACCCCTGGTGGGGAAACGTACCTGGGGCGGGTTGGTGGGCATATCCGGGTATCCGGCATTGATGGACGGCGGCACAGTGACGTCGCCGAGTTTCGGATTCTTCAGTCCCTCCGGCGAGTGGTCCGTTGAAAACCACGGCGTAGCGCCCGATGTGCAGGTCGACATGGACCCCCTCGAGGTATCCGAAGGTCACGATCCACAGCTCGAGCGCGCGATTACCATCGCGCTTGCGGATCTCGAAAAGAATCCTCCGCCGACACCGAAACGGCCGCCGTATCCGAACTACAATCGGTTGCTAAAAGCGGCGAATCAGAGTGGAACGGGTGGCACGCAATAGCGAGCCCGCCGTTGCGCGCCAAGATCCCGCCGATCTAGTCTCAAGGAGAAGAAAAGCAGAGGTAAACATCCTGGATAAATCGCCACACTCTTCCTGATCTTTGTCTCCGAGGAGGATCGGACGGCCTGCAGTTTCCGAGTGGCCGACCAACTGGACACTATTCGTAAACACTTCGCCGGTGGGCAGGAGTGTCAAGACCGTAAGCCCCTGGACCGATTCGCACTGCAATCAGCCCCGTTGCAGTCGAACTTAGTTTCCACCCCCACGGCTGGTCATGCGAACCCGAATTTTTGTTCCGCTGCAACCGCGCTCCTGGCACACCTTGTCGTAAGGGTGAGGTGAGAGAGAAATGAGCTACACAATCGGCGATGGTATGGTTGCGCTCGCGTTGGCGGGGGGCATTGTTGGTTATCTTTACGTGAAGCACCGGAGTCGGCAGAAGAGGATCGAGATCATTCATCAGGAGCGGATGGCGGCGATGGAAAAGGGAATACCGTTGCCGGAGTTTCCGTTGGAGCCAGTGCGAGAGCGTCGTCCACCCGATCCGAACGTCCTCCCGATTCTGGGAACGGTTCTTTTAAGTCTTTCGGTTGGAACTATGATCGTGCTCGCTCTGAATCTTCCGGCTCCGTCCCATGGTGATTGGGTAGCTCCTCTGCCGTTCACATTTTTGGGTGTGGGCCTGATTGCCTACCATTTCTTGCAGGCCAAGCGTGGGCGTTAACGCTGGTGGAGAGCGATTCCCAACTCGTAGCCGGTGCACAGAGCGGCGACCAGCAAGCCTTCGCGGAGCTGGTTCGCCAACATAGTGCTCTCGTGTTTCGCCTCGCGGTTTCGATTTTGGGCCGGGAGTTTATCCCGGAAGCGGAAGACGTGGCGCAAGAGGTGTTTCTCAAGGTTCACCACGCGATCGAGTCGTTTCGCGGCGAGGCCGAATTCAGCTCCTGGATCTACCGGATCACGTTCAACCAGGCGGTGAACCTGAAGGCGCGGGTTCGCTTCCGAAGCCCACACGCGGACGAGACGGTTCTTTATCGCGCGGTGAGTCCCGAGCCTGGACCCGACCGGCAGGTTGAAACAGCGCAGCGCGATCAGGCCCTTGCCGAGTGCATTCAAATCCTCCCCGAGGTCTACCAATCGGCCTTACGACTGTACTACTGGCTGGGCGCAGGAGTTGCCGAAGTGGCGGAATTGCTTGCCGTTCCCGAGAATACTGCCAAATCGTATCTGTATCGCGCGCGCCAGCTTCTTCATGGCATGCTGAAAGAGAGAGGATATTCTTGTGACTGAGATGGAACCTCGCGAAGCCGAGATCGATAATCTGCTGTGGCGTTCCATGGCCGCCCCTGTCCCGAGCCTGCCGCCTGATTTCGACCAGCGCTTGATGCGCGAGGTGCGCCGCAGTTCGCAGCCGCTCGACCGACACCGCCGAATTCTGCTCACCGGGTACGGTCTAACGTCGGTCGTGGCGTCCGCGGTGGTCATGCGTGGCCAAGGGCTCGGCTGGGGGGCTATATCGGTGATGATACTTGGGCCACTCGCCTTGGTTGCGGCCGCACGCTGGGCGCCGCGTGCAACCTATACAACAATTGGGCACGGCGCCAAGTAGACCTTAGCGAACAGAATTCCAACAAAGGCGGGGAGGGCTGGTCAAAAACGCGAGCGCGGCTCACGTCTTGGCCTATCACTCCCGCAAAGTCGCGAGGGTTTACTGACGCTTCATCGAAGTTTCCGGATAGCTCCTGGACCACGCGCCAGTCATGCCCGACCTTCCGCCAGGCGCGAAGTTCCGCGCATCTTCGGAGCGGTCCAGTGGGCCAATTACTGTAGTGAATCAGAGGGGAACAGGGCGGGTACAAGCTGGAACCGTTTACCGAAATAATTGCGCTACTTCGCGCGTTTCAAGGCGGTCACCTAGTCGTCGCTCGAGAAGAAGCTGCCAAGACTGCCGGATGCGATCGCTCCGAGTGGATTGCGCTCCGCGCCGCTGTGTTGATGGCCAATGGGCGAGAGCTCATGCCGCAGGCGCTCGAGGGTCATGCTCTGCAACAGCACGCGCCCCGGGCCAGTGAGCGTCGCGAGGAACAGCCCCTCGCCGCCGAAGATCGCAGTGCGGATGTTTCCCACCATCTGGATATCGTAGTTCACGGTCGGCTCAAACGCGACCAAGTGACCGGCCTGCACCTGCAGCGTTTCGCCGGGAGCCAGTCTGAAATCGATGTGATCGCCGCCGGCGTGAACAAAGACTGCGCCGGGACCGGTAAGCTTCTCAAGAATGAAGCCTTCTCCGCCCAGTAATCCCGCTCCCAGCTTGCGCACCAGAGCGATATCAAGCGTTACGGTGCCCTGAGCAAACAGGAATCCATCCCGCTGGACCATGATGGTCTGTCCGGGCGCAAGCTCGAACACCTGAATTTGGCCCGGATAGTGGCCCGCGAAGCCAACTTCTCCCGGTGCGCCACTCGGCCGGAAATAGGTGAGAAACAGCGATTCGCCCATTAGCTTCCGCTTGATTGCCCCAATGATTTTGTCGCCCAGAGTCTGGCCGGTCATTCGAGTTTGCCACTCGACGTTCGCGGACTTGTAAACCATCTTGCCGGCTTCGGCATAGATCTCTTGCCCCGGTTGCAGATGTACGCGGGCGATCTGCAGATTGTGCCCTTCGATGTCGTATTTAAGCGGACTGGCCGTTGCCGCTGGCGAATATGGCGCGACGGAAGAATTCGACCCGACGGACTGACCGCAGTTCAGGCAGAACTTCGCCGAGTCGCCAAGTTGAGTACCGCAATTTACGCAGAATGCCATCGTTTCCCATGCTAATCGAAGCGCGATGGCTGGATATTCACGGCGCTAGAGCGTTGATCAAACCGGTGCCGTTTGGACTGCCCCAGCCAGTTACGAGATCGTAACCCTTCTCGGTCGGATACGTGCCATTGCTGCCGCTAGTGATGTCGTGGAAGTCGGCGGAATAGCTCGATCCGAGGCCAATCGTATAAATAGTTGGGTTGATGAAGCCGAGCGTGGATCTGCCGTTGGCGACGGACTGTTGATTGACCAACGCGAAATACCCGGCCCACCGAGGCGCTGCAAAACTGGTGCCCCCCCATCCCCCGGCGCACGTCCCGTTGTAGCAGATGTAATTGTCTGTGTTCGCTTCGGCGGCAACATCCGGTGCATTCCGATAAGTCTTGGATCCTTTGTTAGCTGTTGTGATCACTCCCGCGGCGGTCTGGTAACTGGGAATTGCAATCCTATTTGGCGAAATCCCGCCGCCGCTGTCACTCCATGCCGTTTCCGATTTCCAAGCGCCGCCCGCTCCGTTGGTCGTCAGGTCCGTGCCGCCCACCGAGGTCACATAGGCATCGTCCGCCGGGTAAACGTACTTGGATTTGCTTCTGTAAGCGCCGCTATCGCCCGATGCCACAAACAAATTCTGACCCTGCACCGAGAACTCCTTGAAGATGGGGTCATCACTGGTCGGGTCGGCTGGACTCCAGCCCCAGGAGCAACTCAAAGATTTGGAAATGTTGTCCGTGGCCATTTTGTTGAAGATGCTTACATCGCTTGTATCAGAGACATAGACGCGCACCTGGCTCATGCCGGGCGCCATAGAGATCGCCACTTCGATGTCCAACACCTGTTCGGTGTCGTCACATCCGCCGGTGCAGCTCAGGCTGGATCCATCCGTCGAGATGCCGTTCACAGGCACCGTGAGCTTTTGCCCGACTTTCGCGAAATACGCGTTCACGTCCGCATCGTTGTAGCCGGCAAATTCAAGCAGCCCGACCGACTGGCCCGCACCAGTGAGCGAAGTCCCCCCGTAGTACGCCGCCCTCATGTCGCTGCCGAGAAAGTATCCGCTCGGCCCCGAACCGGTAGTATTGCTCTTCACTTCCGCATCTCGCCGGAGACTGGCGGGATGCGGTATCGAGAAATTGTCCAGGCCCGAAATATGCCACAGCCGGACGCCAAGAGCTGGCGATGGCTCACGGTCCGGCGAGTAGAAGGTGCGCGGTTCCGTCGGGTGCTGATAGACGCCCATCTTTACCTGGAAGGCTCTCTCGATATTCGCGACTGACCCCACGACATTCAAAAGCATCCGATTCGGCGACGTGCTGGTGACCGATCAAGCCATTCTGTTCTGCGAAACGAACCACCTCGGCGTAATCCTCCTCGGTGGGACCAAACCGGTCAGTGAACTCTTCGACGCTAAGAAATTGATGGAAAAAAGGGCTATGGGGATCGTAGAGATCCTTCATGACGTTGTTTAACTCTGCCTCGTTTCGCAGTGGAAGAGCGATGTTTAAACGCAACGATTCAGTTGCGGACAGCGGATGCAGGAATAGCGCCTGCCCGCTTGCCACCTGTTGGCGCACATGTCGCGTCATTGCCGACTGCTCCGCTTGGACGTTCATGGCGAACAGAAGGGCCGAGGATAGCACCACGGACAGTGCTCGCAAATGTACACCTCGACTGCTCTTGGTTGATTGATTCATCGGATTCCTTTAAGTTCTGTGGAACTGCGAATGGCACAAGGATACTAATTCAAGACGGGTTTGGTCAACAATGCCGTCGTTTTCGTTCCCGAATACTACCTCGCGGGAAACAGAAACTTCAGCGCGTGGCGAATGCGGAATCCCCAGGCTTTCTCGTTGTGGCCGGCGCCTTCGTCTTCCTGGAACTGAAGATCATGCCCTAGCTGCCAGCCTTTCGAGACGAATGCAGCAGCGAGAGATTCGGCATCCCTGACGCATCGCTCGGGGTTCTGTCCTTCGCAGGTGCCGGTATCGAGCCAAATTTTCTGGGCAGTCTTCTTTCGAAGCTTCCGGACATGTTTCAAAATATCGCTATTCGCCCACCAGATCGAAGGTGACATAATCATCAGCCTTCCGAACACCTGAGGATACGCAAGGCCGATGTAGAGAGTGGCGAGTCCACCGAGTGACGATCCGCCCAGGCCGGTATTTGGCCCTTCGGGAAGCGTTCGATATTCGCGGTCAATTAAGGGCTTCAGCTCGCCGACAATCGCCTTTGCGTAAGCGCGCGCGAGGCCGCCTCGCCCCCGCTGGTCGCGAACATGCGTGTACTCAGCGATCCGCGCGGGCCCAGTGTTATAGATGCCTACGATGATCAGCGGTTCGATGTCGCCCTTTGCAGTAAGTTCTTCGGCAGCTTCATCGGCACCCCACTCGTTACCTCCGAATGCGGTAGCCGAATCAAACACGTTTTGCCCATCGTGCAGGTACAGCACAGGATAGCGGCGTTCCGCCTCCGATTCATAACCGAGGGGCAGGTACACAATCACATCGCGGTCGTTTTTCAGGAACCGCGAGGAAAAGGACTTATGAACTCTGAAATTCCCAGTTAGGGTGTGCGGCAAGACTAGAGAGGGCTAACCCTTCTTGAAATCGAGTGCAGCGGAGTTCATGCAGTATCGAAGACCGGTCGGCTTCGGACCGTCGGGGAACACATGCCCGAGGTGGGCATTGCATTTCGCGCACCTGACCTCGGTGCGGTCCATGCCCAGTGAAGAGTCATTGTCCTCCCCTATGTTCTGCTTTGCAATGGGTGCCCAAAAGCTGGGCCAGCCCGTGCCGGATTCGAACTTTGTGTCGGACGAAAACAGCGCATTACCGCAGCAAACACATCGATAGATGCCGTGCTCGTGATTGTTCCAGTACTTGCCCGTAAACGGCCGCTCCGTGCCCGCCTGACGAGTAACTTCATACTGTTCGGGATTTAACTGCTTACGCCATTCGGCATCAGTTTTTTCTATTTTTTCAACTTCCATTGTTCCCTCGCGGCGGCCTGAGTCCGAGAACGCGACGATCTTCACGAAACGGGGAGATCCGAAGAAGGCAAAAGCCTTTGAAACGCCGGCTGCGAACGGCAGCGCAACTCCGCCCTTCAGACCCGTTTCGAGAAATGTTCTGCGTCTCATAGTTCCATCATAAGCTGCGCTTTTTTCGAGCGGGTCTCGCATTCTTCTCGACGCGCAATTTCCATGCCGAGCGGAGCGCGCCCGCCAGCACATCTTCGCTGGCTGCCGCCAACCGGATGTGGGTCATTCCCATCCGTCCCCATCCACCCGCAATGGGCACGAACACTTCCGTAAGCTCCTCAACAAACGCGGCCTGCTGTTCCGGTGTGAGGAACAGGTTGCCATAGCCGTCCTTTTCCGATGCAAGCGTGGCGAAGATCCTGCCGCCCACGCGAAAATCGGGCGCACCCATGTGCGCGCTCTCTTCCGCGCCTTCCAAGCTCAGCGCGATCCGCCGGAAATCTGCTGCAGTCATGGGTAGCCGCTGCTACTCGGCTGAGGCGATACGCGTGGGAGCTGGCGGGCGGGTTGCGAGAAACGCGAGAAACTCGTGCGGGTTGCGGGTGAGCTGCGGAAAAGTTGCGATCACGTGCCGGTCGGGATCCATCAACGCGTAAAACGGGATGGATGCGGTGTCGAACTTGTCGCTCTCGAGCTTCTGATTTTTGTCGGACTCGGAATCCGTGCCGTCTGTGTAAAGATCTACCTCGATCAAATCCTTGAGCGCAGCCTGAATCTCCGGGCGCGTGAACATATTTGCTTTCATCCAGTGACAGTTTGTGCACGCGTAGCCGGTGAAGTTCACGAGCACGAGCTTGTTTTGCTGGCGCGCTGCAGTAAGGGCTTGGTCCAATTGATTCTTGAAGTAAGCTGCGGGAGCTGCGTCTGCACGAACGCTTGAAACTCCAGGGCCGATAGCTGATTCCTCGGGAATGAACGCATCGAGATCGCCCAGATGCGCACCGAACAAACCGGGCACAAGGCTGATCGAAAAAATGAGGAATAGCGCCGCAATCAGGGCGCGCGTGACGCCTAGCGGCTCGCCGGCTTTAATTCCTTCCATGTGCAGAAGTCCGAGCAAGTAGATTCCGGAGAGCGCAAATAGAACGATCCAGGCGGCCAGAAAGCGTTCACGGGTCAACCAATGAAGCTGCAACACCTGGTCTACGTTGCCCAAGTACTTCAGCATGACCGCGAGCACGATAAACCCGAGCACAATCTTCACGCGGGCCATCCATCCGCCGCTGCGCGGCAGTCGCTTGAGATAGGACGGGAAGAGCGCCAGAAAGAAAAACGGCGCTGCCAGACCGGTCGCAAATGCCGCCATTCCCAGCACCGGCTCGGCACCCTTCGATTGCACGGAGGCGACCAGCAGCGGTCCGACGATGGGACCGATGCAAGCAAAGGAGGTCAACGAAAACGTAAGACCCATGATGAGCGTTCCCGCGTAGCCGCCACCGCGCGAGGCTTGATCCAATCTGGTGAGGAGTCCGGAAGGAAGGCGCAGCTCGAAGGCGCCGAGGAGACTTAATCCGAAGACGAAAAATACAAGCGCGATGAAACCGTTCACCCAGGGACTCGACCCGAGCTGCACGACGCCAAACGGACCGGCGAAGGCGGTGACCAACAATCCGAGACCGGTGAACAGCACGATAATCCCGAGACAAAACACCAACGCTTGTGCCCATCCGCCCCGGGTTTCGCGTTCCCTGCCCGCGCTTTGATTCAGAAAGAATGAGACGGTAATCGGAATCATCGGGAACACACAGGGAGTAAACAAGGCCGCCAAGCCAAAGCCGAACGCGGCCAGAAGAAACGGCAGCAGTGCGGTGTCGGATGCAGCGGACCCGAAACGGACCGGCGTCTCTGCCCCGGGAAGGCCGACATCGCTCACGAAACGCTTTCCTCCGGGCACCATGGCGTACCCCGCGGGCATGACAAATACCATCGCCGATGCGCCGGGTGCAACTTCAATGTGCGTAATAGCGGTCTTCTTCACCGGATTCAGGCACTTGGTGTCAGTGCACGCCTGATACCGGACGTTTGCCGCAACATTGACAAGTCCCCGAGATTCCCTGCCCGTCGTAACTGCGATGAGAAAAGCGGCTTCCGAGCTGTAGGTTTCGGTATCGAGGTTGAAATTCGGATCCAACTTGCGCACCGGGTTGGGCCGGTAGACGCGATAGCTCGCGATTGCGGGGTCGTCGGCCAATTTGATTGTGGTGACGACGGGACCCCCAGCCGGCGTGGTTGGCGAATATAGGTGCCAACCGGACTGCATCGTGGCTTTGAGCTCGAGATACGCGGTGCCACCGGGGGCTACGCGCCCGATTCCGTGATCCGGCGAAAGCGTCCACTGAACCGGATCTTCCTTCGCGGCCCACAGCGCAGCACTGGCTGCGCTACAAAGCGCGACTAAAACAAGCAGCCTGCGAAAACGTGCCACGGCGTCCTTCATACGACGGCAGCCGACGCCCAGGCGTCCAGTTCCGTGGCTATCCGCTCGTTGATCTTGCCTTCTGCAAACTCCTTGGCGATGCGAATCGCGTTCCTGATCGCCTTGCTGTTAGACCGCCCGTGGCAAATGACACAAATTCCGTTCAGACCGAGGAGCGGAGCGCCGCCGTATTCCGAATAATCGACACGCTTCTTGAATTCCTGGAACGCGCCGTGAGCAAGATAGGCCCCCGTTTGGCGGACGAGGTTCGCTTTCAACGATTGCTTAAGCAGCTTACCGATGACTTCGACGAGACCCTCGCTCACCTTGAGCGCTACATTACCGACGAAGCCGTCGCAGACGATTACGTCGACTGATCCCGTATAGACATCCTGGCCCTCCACGTTCCCGATGAAGTTCAGGTTCTTTAAACTTTTCAGCATGGGGCGAGCTTCATGCGTCAGCGCATTGCCTTTATGCTCTTCTTCCCCGATCGATAGCAGCCCAACTCGCGGTTTGCCGGTGTGAAAGATTACGCGCGAATACACATCTCCCATGACCGCGAATTGCGCCAGCATTTTAGGACTGCAATCTACATTAGCGCCGACATCGAGCATCACGGCAGGCGTGCCATTCAGCGTCGGAAACACGGAAGCAAGCGCCGGACGATCGACGCCCGGCAGCATACCCTGGATCATCTTGGCGGTGGCCATCACCGCTCCAGTGTTGCCCGCCGAGACGACGCCTTGCGCGGTGCCGTCGCGCACCAGCCGAGAGGCTACCCGAATGGAACTGTCCTTTTTTGCGCGGACGGCCTTCCCGGCGCTGTCCTCCATGGTGATCTGCTCGCTCGCATGTTTAATGTCCACCGGCAGCTTGGCCCAGCCCGGATGGCAGCGATCGAGCTCCTTGCGGATGACCTTTTCGCGACCAACCAGAATCATACTGACGCCCAGATGCTTCGCCGCTTGAATTGCGCCTTCGATTTCCGGTTTCGGAAACTGATCCCCTCCCATGACGTCGAGGGCTATGGTCACCATGTGAGACGGTCTTCTTGATCAGAACGTTTGGCCCACGCGCGCGAGCATCGAAAGATCAGGTTTCGACAACCTCGATTACTTCCCGGCCCTTGTACTTGCCGCAATGCGGACAAGCGCGGTGGGCGCGGATCTTCTCGTGACAGTTCGGGCACTCCGTGAGCTGGGGGACGGCTAACGCATCGTGCGCGCGACGGTTCGATGTGCGTCGCTTGGAATGGCGGCGTTTAGGGTTTGGCATGGCTCTCTTATCTTAAATTCTGGCGTGTTCTACTTGACGCGAGGGTCAATTGTTAGGGCCGATCTCGACCCGCAAATTCTTTAAACCGCTCCAGCGCTCGTCGAACTCTTCGGTCCGGCAATCGCATTCGCCTTCGTTCAGGTTCTGGCCGCAAACGGGACAGAAGCCTTGACAGGCTTCAGCGCAAATCAACTGCATCGGTAACGCGAGGAGGACAACTTCCCGAAGAACGTCATTAAGCTCGAGGCCGGCACCCTCGTAGTAGCCGATGTCGATTCCGCCGCGTTCGATCTCATCTTCCCCACCGGATTCGGGAGCCGCGCTGGCCGGCATATACACCAGATCAAACTGCCGGTCCATTCGAAGCATTGCCGGTTCCAGGCACCGGTCACACGAGCCCTCGATCGCGCCGCTCAGGTTCCCGTAAATCCGTAACTCGCCCAGCGATCGATTCAGCAACTCGGCGGTGCCTTCGGCGTGGAGTGTGTCCGGTTGCGAGATTTTTCCGTCGTAATCGATCTTGCCTGGGGGCACATCGACATTAAAGCGTACGGGCCGTAGTTCTAACTCGTGAAGGCTAATGAACACTTGGCAGCTCTCATCGCGCGCGAAGGGCCAACCCTGCCGGGCATAGGCTTTACTCTCCGCGGGTTACCGGTATTCGTGTCCGAGGCAGACGCTGTAAACGTAAAGTATATCAAGCAGGGTTCGAGATGGACGAGGCCAAGAGGAGTATGTCATAATCAAGTTGTCTACCCAGCGTTCTACCAGCGTGCATTCCGGCACGCCACCCGCGAGTTCTTTCGCGCTCATCCGGTGACAGGTGAACGCGCGTAGGGGGCACATATGGCGCATCGCGGACGGCAGACATCCAATAAACGGTTCAAAGAGCAGCAGAGGAAAGAGCGGCAGCTCGAAAAAGCTGCACGACGTCAACAACGCAAGCTCGGGGAGAAGCCCGATCCGAATGAGCCCGACGCCGAGCTGGATGAGCTGATCGCGCAGCGGGATGAGCTTATGGCATCGGTTCACGAGACGGTGAATCCGGAGTTGTAGAACTTTCCCTACTGTCTTTTCGGCTTCAGAATACTCTCTGGGCGGGATACCGTCCTCATCACTCCTCACGGAAACTGGAATCGTTGGCCGCGACTGGGCCGGTTGACGAATCCATGTCTCACCCGTTCCCGACAGTACCCGCCGGCACTCTCAAGGAACTCGAGCAGCTGGATACGTGTACCGTCTCAAATGCAATCGAGCGCTTTAACGTTAGAACCCGAAACGAGGGTTTCGTGAACGGCTCGGTGCGCTGCATCTTTCCGCGATTCCCATCCAAAATTGGCTATGCCGTGACCGCGCGCATTCGCACCTCCTCGACCCCAATTGCGGGGCGCTGGTATTACGACCGAATGGATTGGTGGTCCTACCTGCATACGATTCCCGCGCCGCGATTCATTGTTGTGGAAGACGTTGATCACATGCCGGGTTTGGGAGCTTGGTTTGGTGAAATCCATGCCTACATATCCAAAGCTCTTGGGACCAGCGCGTACTTGACCAACGGGGCTGTGCGCGACGTGCCGCGGGTTAAAACCGCCGGTATCCAAGCCTTTGCAGCGAAGCGTAGCGGTTTCGCACGCTTACGCCCATATCGTAGAGTTCGGCGAAGCCGTGGAGATCGGCGGATTGCGGATCAGGCCTGGAGATTTGCTTCATGGTGACCAGCATGGTGTTTTAAATATTCCTTTTCCAATTGCAAAAGAGATTCCCAGAGTGGCGAGAGACATGTTGGAAACGGAAAAGGAGCTTATCGAGTTTTGCGAGTCTCCAGATTTTTCACTCGAGAAACTGACGGGAAGAATCGAACATGTCTCGAAAATACACAAGGCCGACAGGAACCTAAAATGACGACTGTCGCCAAGTGCTCCTTAACCTGTCTCACGGTGGCTGTTGCAGCCGCGCTGGTGTCCTGTGGAAAGAGCGATGTGGCACAGGCGGGCGCCAGTTCCCAAAACAGCCTACCAGAGGTAGCGGTCACCAAGGTAAGCAGAAAGCCGATGGCGCGTTACCTCACGATCTCGTCCGAGCTGGTTCCATTTCAAGAGATCGATGTATATGCCAAGGAATCGGGCTTCGTTTCGAAACTGTACGTTGATTACGGCACTCACGTCAAAAAAGGACAGCTTATGGCGGTGCTTGAAATACCGGAGCTGCAAGCCCAGTTACAAGAGGATCAGGCAGGAATAAAAAGTGCGGCGGACCAAGTTACGGACGCGCAGCACCAGTTAGGACGAGTGGAAGCCCAGCACAAAGTTTTGCACCTCCAGTACAACCGCCTGAACAACGTTTCAAAAAGCAAGCCTGGCCTTGTGGCCCAACAGGAAGTTGATGATGCGCAAGGAAAAGATTTGGCTGCCGAAGCTCAAATCGAAGGTGCCAAATCGACGCTCGAAGCCGCGCAAAGCCAACTGGCTGTCGCGCAATCGAAGCTGGCACGCGACCAAGCGCTTTTCGATTACTCGAGAATAACGGCTCCGTTTGCGGGCGTTGTTACCCAAAGATACGCAAATCTCGGGACCTTGATGCAAGGCGGTACGAACTCGCCTCAGGCGTTACCGCTTGTGAAACTTTCCCAAGAAGATCTATTCCGCCTGGTAATTCCGGTCCCGGAATCGTACGTCCGTTACATCAAAATCGGCGACCAGGTGAACGTGCGAGTTCCCGCTCTGAATAGAGATTTTCCTGGAAAAGTGGCCCGGTTCTCGGTGGACGTAACGGGTTCGACGCGCACCATGCATACGGAGGTCGACGTGCCGAATTCGCAAGGTGTTTTGATTCCGGGAGTATACGCGGAAGCTACGCTCGCACTTGACAGGCGAGGTGATGCACTCGTTGTGCCGTTGCAGGCTGTAAATCAGGGAACCGATCACGCGAGTGTAATGGTGGTCGATTCGGGTAACAAGATTGAAAATCGTCCGATCACTCTAGGAATACAGACGGAGAGCAATGCTGAGGTGCTTTCCGGAGTGATTGATGGTGATCAGGTTGTGATTAGTGATCGAAGCGGCTTGCGACCAGGCGAACTGGTGCATCCAAAAATTACGGAAATTGCCACTTACAAGAATCAAAGCTGAAACAAGGTTCCTATGCATAGCTAAGCCCCATGTCTACTTTTTCAATACGCAATCCGTACTTCATTATTGCTGTCTGCCTTGCACTCTCGTTAATCGGGGCAGCCACCATCGTGCGCATGCCCGTCGATCTCTTTCCGACGATTAACATCCCAACCGTGGTGGTAGCAACGTTTTACTCCGGTATGCCGCCCGCCGATATCGAAGACGATATTACGAACCCGCTGGAACGATTTTTCACGATGGCAGCGGGTGTCGATCACATGGAATCGCGGTCCCTGATCGGTGTCAGCATTATCAAGGTTATTTTCCAGCCGGGAACCAACGCCGATACGGATGTAACCGAGCTCTCGAATTTGGCTTTGGCTGACCTCAAGCGCTTGCCTCCTGGCACTCTTCCGCCCGTCGTACTGAAGTTCGATGCTTCCAGCCAGCCTGTTTGCCTGGTGACAGTCAAGGGTTCGGGCCTGACTGAAACGCAGCTTCATGATCTGGCGCAGTTCACAATTCGTAATCAAATAGCGGTTGTCCAAGGCGCGACGATTCCGCCTCCGTTTGGCGGTAAATATCGCCAGGTGATGGTGTATGTCGATCCATACAAGCTCATGTCGCGGCAGTTAAGCCCGATGGATGTGGTGAGTGCTGTGAATCAGTCGAATCTGATTTTGCCTGCTGGCGACGTGAAGTTGGGTCCGTTTGACTACTACGTCTATTCGAACAGCCTTGTGGACAACATGAAGGAACTCAATGACCTTCCCATCAAGACGGTTGGCGATTCCTGGGTTTCCATAAAAGATGTTGGTAAAGCAGAGGACGCGAGCGCCATTCAATACAACATCGTGCGTGTCGACGGGCAGAAGTCCACGTATATCCCGATCATGAAACAGGGCGGTGACACGAATACGATCGCGGTGGTTAACGGCGTTCGCAAGCTTCTGACCAATTTATTCGATATTCCCAAGCAGCTCGTGACGAGCATCGTGTTCGACCAATCCATCTTCGTAAAAGAAGCTATCAAAACAGTGCTTCATGAGGGCCTCATCGGCTTGGTCCTGACGAGCATCATGATCCTTTTGTTCCTGGGGAGCCCGCGCGCCACGTCAGCCGTCTTGCTTTCGATTCCACTCTCGGCGTTAGCTACTTTCATCATTCTTTATATGTTGGGCGCTACCGTCAATACCCTGATCCTTGGCGGGCTGGCGCTGGCGTTCTCTCGTGTCATTGACAACTCCGTGATTTCGCTCGAGAACATCTATCGACATCTCGAGCTGGGAGAACCGCCCATGATGGCTGCAGAAGCCGGAGGCTCGGAGGTGACGCTGGCGGTACTTGCCGCCACGCTGGTGGGAGTGGTGGCTTTCTTTCCGGTGACCTTTTTATATGGCGTGAGCAAGTTCTTGTTTTCTGCCTTGGCCTTGTCGTTCTGCCTTTCACTACTGATCTCATTCGTGGTTGCGATGACCGTGATTCCGCTGTTCTGTTCCCGGTTCTTGAAAAACGTACCGCACGCGGCTCACGGCGAAAGCGTGGAGGGAGAGATTTCTGACGCTCTCGTTCCTCAACGACGCGGGAAGAAATCCTTGTGGACAAAATTCACGGAAGGCTTCAACTCGGCATTCAATTGGCTTCTCAACGTTTATGAATCGGGCGTGAGGCGCTCCCTGAAGCGGCCAGGCCTCACTGTCCTTGCGCTCACAGGACTGTTCGTCGTCAGTATGCTGATCTTTCCTCTTCTGGGGGTTGCTTTCTTCCCGCGAACGGACGCGGGCCAGTTCACGATCAACATGAAGGCGCCAACCGGGTCCCGCATTGAGTTGACTCAGGAGTACGTGGCCAAAGTTGAAAACTTGATCCGTCAAACTGTCGGGCACGATCTCAAAATGGTGGTTTCGAACATCGGCATCGTCCCGGATTTTTCAGCGCTTTATACCAACAATGCGGGTCCGTACACCGCAACCATACAGGCAGAACTGATCGACGGCCATAACGTGAGCACTTTTGAATATATGGATCGAGTTCAAAATGCGATTGCGGAACAGTTCCCGGAAGTTCGAACGTTCGTTCAAACCGGTTCCATGGTCGACGCAACATTAAACGCCGGCATGCCAGCTCCGATCGACGTACAGGTTACTGGCCGGAGCAACCGGCAGGATTACGAGATAGCCCAGGACCTTGGCAGCCGGATTCGTAGACTGTCCGGGGTCGGACAAGTTTATATTCCACAAGACGTGAACTATCCGACGGTGCGAATGGACATCGACCGCGTTCACGCGGGCGAATTAGGGCTGAGTGAGAAAGATGTCGTCGATAACGTGATCACTGCGCTTAATTCAAATGCCATGATTGCCCCGAACTACTGGGTGGACTACAAGACCGGAAACGATTACTTCCTCACGGTTCAATATTACGAACATGGCACGCCCGCAATTCACAACTTTCTGGATTTGACAAACATCCCCCTCAAAGCGCCAAACCTCAAGGAGCCCACAACTCTCGACACTGTCGTTAAACTCTCCCACACGGAAACACCTACCGAGATTGATCACTACCAAATCCAACGAGCGGCGGACGTCTACGTAACTCCTAAAGGCGAGGACCTTGGCCGGATGTCAAACGCAATCGAGAAGATTGTTACGGACATGAAGGTTCCTGGAAATATACGAGTGAACCTGCGAGGAATGGTGCAAGGCATGAATGCATCGTTCAAGAGCTTCGCCCAAGGATTCATCCTTGCTGCGCTACTTCTCTACATCATTTTGCTTGCTCAGTTCCGGTCATTTATCGATCCATTTCTCATCATGCTGGCCATACCGATGGGATTTATTGGCGTCCTGCTGATCCTGTTTCTGACCGGGACCACGCTGAACGTTATGTCGCTGATGGGGGTGCTCATGCTGATCGGCGTGGCTGGGTCCAACAGTATTTTGATCGTCGACTTCGCCCACAAACTGGAAGAACAGAATCTTTCCGTCAGCGATGCTGTCATCACCGCATGCCGTGTTCGGCTGCGGCCCATCTTGATGACTTCGCTCGCAACGATCATCGGAATGCTCCCGATGGCAATGAAACTCGGGACCGGATCGGAGCAATATGCGCCCATGGCTCGCGCCATTATTGGCGGTCTGACTTCCTCCGTCATACTTACCGTCTTCATCGTTCCTGCAGCATATCTGCTGGTATACGGAAGAAAGAACCGGCAGCGGCCGCAAGGGAATGAGCTGGCTCAGGCCTAGGTGCATAGGGATGAGAAGAACCGCTGCTTCCGCCGTGATGCTCACCGTGTTTTTCGCGGAACTCATACGGGCACAACCGCCCGGGCCGCAGCTTACCTTGCAAGATGCGCAGGCGATGGCGCTGAAGAATCATCCTCAAGTGCTTGCCTCTCAAGCGAATTACCTGCGGGCGGGTCAGATAGTCACGGAAACACGTTCCGCGTACTACCCGGCCATAAACGGCAACATCACGGGCGCGCAGGCAAACGTAAATAGTCGACTGGGGGCGGGCGTCATCAACGATCCTCGCTTGTTCAACCACTTTGGATCGGGCGCTACGCTTTCGCAATTGATCACCGATTCTGGAAGGACTCCGAACTTAGTTGCGAATGCGCGATTCCAAGCTCAAGCGACCCAACAGGATTACCAAGCAACGCGCTACGACATTATTCTTGCTGTCGATCAGGCGTACTACGAGGTTCTGCTCGCGCAGGAGTTAATCAAAGTTGCCCAACAGACGATCGCGACTCGGCAAACGGTAGTGGATCAGGTGACGGCCTTAACGCAGAATCAATTGAAATCGCAGGTCGATCTGAGCTTTGCGCAGGTAAATCTCTCCGATGCGCAACTGATGCTGATCCGTGCGAGAGATCGTTTGGCAACGGCTTATGCGAATCTTGGCCAAGCTCTCGGCACAAATCAGGCGGCTCAATATCAACTCGTTTCGCAACCGATGCCTCCGACGCCGCCGAGCAGCCCGGATCAGCTAATCGCGGAAGCCTACCAGAACCGTCCAGAGCTGGCAAGTTTGCGGCTGCAACAAGAAGCCGCGCAGAAGTTTGTATATGCGGAGCGCGATCTAAAACGGCCAACTGTAAGCCTCATTGGAGTCGGTGGCGCTTTGCCGTACATAAATCCTGGAAACGCTAACCCCGACATAGCTGAGGGGTATGAAGCCGTAGCAGTAAACGTGCAGATTCCCGTATTCAACGGACACCTTTTTACAGCTCGGCGCCGGGCGGCAGAATACCAACTGACAGCCGCCAACGAACGCGTGCGCGATTTGCAAGATCGGATTGCGCGCGACGTTCGGGCGTCTTTCGAACATGCCAGGACGGCTTTTGAAGCGATCGCGCCCAGCGAGCAACTTCTCGCGGAAGCCAATCTCGCTCTGAATTTGTCGCAGGGCCGCTACAATCTGGGGCTTGCCTCGATCGTAGAACTGACGCAAGCGCAATTAGGACAGACGCAAGCGCAAGTCCAAAATCTCGGTGCTCAGTACGACTATGAGGAAGCCTACGCGGCGCTTCAATACACATTGGGGTTGCTGCATTAGCGCGCGCGCTGGGTCGCGGCAAGTCTGCTTGACATGAAAGACAACGGAGGACAGACAAAACGGTTGCTATTGATTGCGTTCGGCGGTCTGCTGCTTTTGCTCGCCTTCACTGGCCTGAACGCGTTTTCCATGCTTCAGCGGATCGAAACACGCAATGAGCAGATCCGTGAAGACTATATTCACCGGGACCAGATTCTCGAGCGGCTTCGTTCCGATATTTACCTTTCGGGAACATACGTGCGCGATTTTCTCCTTGAAGCGGATGATGCTCGATCCGATCTCCATCGTCGAGAACTGGCCGGCGCGCGGCGGCGGATTCAAGCGAATGTCGCCAGTTATCAAGAGATCGGTCGTGAGGAAGAAAAACCGGCGCTCGCGCGCTTTACGGCCGGGCTGGCGGCGTATTTCGAATCGCTGCGACCGGCGCTCGAGTGGAACGCCGCGGAGCGGCACGCTTTTGGCTACGGGTTTATGAGAAATTCGCTTCTGCCTCGGAGGATGGTGATGGTTCGACTTGCCGACCAGATCAGCGCGGTGAATCAAAAGCAACTGGAGACCGGAAGCCGGCAGGTGGCTGGCCTATTTGCAAGTTTCCGCCGCTCGCTGATTCTTCTGATTGTCCTCACGTTAGGTGGCGGACTCGTGTTGGCCGGCGGAAGCATCCATCGGATTTTGCGCCTCGAACGCCTCTCGGCATTGCGATTTCGGGAGGTGGAACAGGCGCGGGGGGCGTTGCGCGATCTGTCCGCCCGTTTGATTGAGGTGCAGGAAACTGAGCGTCGTGTTCTCTCGCGGGAATTGCACGACGAAGTCGGCCAGTCGCTCTCGGCTCTGCTGATCGGAATCGGCAATATCGCGGCGATGATGCACTCCGACAACCTCGAGGCGCGCGCGCACTTGGAAGAACTTCGGCATCTGGCGGAACGGTCGGTTAGCGTCGTTCGCGATATGTCTCTTCTGTTGCGCCCCTCGATGCTGGACGATCTAGGGCTAACCCCGGCGCTCGAGTGGCACGCACGGGAGGTCTCCCGGATGGCGAATCTCGCAGTTCACGTTGACGCCGATTCCATGCCGGAAGATCTGCCGGAAGAGTACAAAACCTGTATCTACCGGGTTGTGCAAGAAGCGCTTCACAACATAACGCGTCACGCCGAAGCGAAGTCGGTGCTCATCAAATTGGCTCAGCAGGGCGACACTCTGCGGCTAACAGTCCAGGATGACGGCCGGGGATTCGTGCCGGAAAGACAAAAGGGCGTGGGCCTGCTTGGGATGGAAGAGAGAGTCGCGCACCTGAAGGGATCATTTCGGGTTCAATCGCACCCCGGCGACGGCACGACCATTGCCGTCGAGCTGCCCGTCGCGCCAATTTATGAACAGGCCACCGCATGAACCCGGTTCGCATCGTGCTCGCCGACGATCACACCATCGTGCGGCACGGTTTACGGCTGGTGCTCGAGCGGGAGCCGGATTTCTCCGTTGTCGGCGAGGCGAGCAATGGCCGGGAGGCGATCGACGTTGTGAATCGAGAGACGCCCGATATCGCGCTGCTCGATATTGCGATGCCGATCCTAAACGGCATTGAGGCGGCGAAACGAATCGCCACGGAACAGCCGAAAACAGCCATCGTGATTCTGAGCATGCATTCCGATGAAGCGTATATTATGCGAGCGCTGAAGGTTGGGGCGCGGGCATATTTGCTGAAAGATTCGGCTGAAACAGACTTGATTCAAGCCATTCGGGCAGTCGGCGCCGGTAAGGCGTTTTTCAGTCCCGCGGTGAGCAAAGTTCTAGCGGACGATTATGTGCGTCAAGTGCAGTTGCAGGGCGTGGAAGATCCATATGACCTGTTGACAGCGCGAGAGCGGGAGCTGCTGCAGTTGATCGCCGAGCTTAAGTCGACGAAGGACATCGCCAGTCTGCTCGGCTTAAGCCCTCACACGGTCGACACTCACCGTGCAAATCTGATGCAGAAGCTGAATCTCCACAGCATTCCGGAAGTCGTGCTATACGCGATTCGCACAGGCGTGATCCGGTGATCATTTCATCGGCATACGGATATCGGCCAAGAAGCTGATCCACTCGTTCATTCCCTGACCGGTTTTCGCCGACACGTGGATCGTCTTTATGCCGGGACGCACGGCTTCTATATTTCTTTTGGCAGTTGGCCAGTCAAATTCAACCGCATCTGCCAAATCGATTTTTGTAATCACCACAACATCCGCGCTGTTGAAGATCGTCGGGTATTTTAAAGGCTTGTCCTCGCCTTCCGTGACCGACAGCAGAACCAGACGAAGACTCTCGCCAAGATCATAGGAAGACGGGCAGACAAGATTTCCCACGTTTTCGATGAATAAATAATCCAGATCGGCCAACGTCCATCCCGCGAGTGCACTCTCAACCATCGCCGCTTCGAGGTGGCAAAGCGTTCCGGTTGTGATCTGCTTTACCGGCACGTTGCTGCGAGCGAGACGCATCGCGTCGTTATCTGTCGCGAGATCTCCCACTAACGCAGCCGGACGGTAGCGCTGATTGAGTAGTGTCAGAGTTTTTTCCAGAAACGCGGTTTTTCCGGAGCCAGGACTCGAGACCAGGCTGACCACAAACACGCCGGCTTCCGTAAAACGCCCCCGCAGCGCGCGCGCGACCTCATCGTTGCGCTTGAGAACGTTCTGCCTGACTTCGATAATTCTCGGAGTGCTCGTCATTCGGACAGCTCCAGAGCGGTCACCTGCAGCTCTCTTCCGTGCACGATATTGGAAACCGGAGTGCCGCACTCGCCGCATACCAGGAACTGCATGGATCGTATAGGGCGTTCGGCCCGGCACTCGGGACAGTCAGCCGTAATCGAAACTTCTTCGATCACCAAGCGGCAGCTTTCGAAATTCGTTTGTTCCGACGCGAGTTGGTACGCAGAAACTAGCGCGTCTTTCACCACGCCAGACATCGCGCCAAGTTTCAGATGAACAGCTTCCACCCGTACGTCTCCCCGCTTCTCCGATTCCTCTTCGAGCATGTCCAAAATGCTCATTGCGATGGAGAGCTCATGCATGGGCAAGCCCGGAGGACCTAGAGAAGCCAATGCCGCCTGCCCAAGGCTGATGCCGCCGTCGTTTGGCGGAACAGCGGAATTCGTCCAGACCGACATCCGCTCAGGCGCAAGTGATATTTTCGCCATTTCGAGCAGTAGCTCGTTTTGAAACACACCGCCGGACAAGACGACCGTATCGATTGACTCCGTCTCGCAAAGGTTCGAAACGCCTCGGCACAGGCCCTGAGCAACTGCCAAGTGAAAGGCGCGTGCAATTTCACTTCGATCTCGTCCTCGGAGGCAATCTTCGATGACACACTGGAGCAGCGGCCGAAAATCCAGATCGCTTCCGTCTACAGGGAACGGATAAGCATCGCGGTTCGATCCGCGACGTGCGATATGCTCCAGCCACATTGCGGCTTGTCCTTCGAAACTGATTTCGTCGGGTGAACCCGGTGAGAGCCGCGACAGTATCGAACAGGCGTCCTATCGACGTGGTCTCGAATGTTCGCACGCCTGTTCGGACTAGCTGTAGAGAGTCACGATAACGGCGTGGAAGATTGAATGGCGGGGCGGTCAGATCCGGCAGCCCATCGAGGTGGGCAAGAAAGCCTGCCGCACACTGCACCGGATGTCGTGCGGCTGCATCTCCGCCGGGGAGTGCGGCGGGCCGCAAATGCAATCGCCGGGTAAAACCCGCTACTACACTGCCCGTGAAAAACTCACCGCCCCAGATGCGTTCCGTCATCGCCGAATCCGGTCCCGTCAAAGCTAACCCCCACTACACGTTTCTCCCACGCTCCCCGTTCCGCGAGCACGGATGCGATATGCGCCCGGTGGTGTTGAATGCTGGCTTGCCGCGCCGCCGGAAGCTCGAGCGCATGAGCCGTCGATCTGTATTGTGGATGCGCATCGTGCGCGACCAGCAGATCATCCCACCGCACTTCGTACATCGAGATCAGATCTTCAATCGTCCGGCGGAACGATTGAAACGAATCAAACTGGTCAAGATCGCCGATGTGCTGGCTCACAAACGCCTCGCCATCAACAACCAGGGTGATCGCGTTCTTCAAATCGGCGCCTACTGCCAGTACCGGGCACGCAATCGGAATTCTCGCGACTGCGCCGGGAGCATAACCGCGGGCCCTCCGCAGCACGATGGGGCCGAACTCTCCTGCGCGAGCCACGGAATCGTCGACACGGCGCGCAATCGGCCGCTCGCCGATTAGAAACGCGTCTGCGATACCCGCAAGACGTTCGCGTGCGTCCTCGTCTTCATATGCGATCGGCTCATTCGAGCGGTTCGCGCTCGGTCATTACCAAAACGTCCGGGCAGCCCGCAGCAAACAGCAAGTGATGCAACGGCGTGTAAGGCAGCATGACTCCGAGTTCATCGTTATCGGGAGCTACTCCCGCGAGCGTTTGCGCCGCCGGGGCGAGGACGATGGGACGAGCTCGGGATATGAGCAATGCTTCGGCATCCGGCGAGAGCTTCACAAGGGTTCGGACAATTTCGACCGTGCGCGCCATCAATGCGAACGGCTTTTCCTTTCGGAACTTGCGTTCCCGCAGAGCGCGGACCGCGTGCCCATTTCTCGCGTCGCACGCCAGGTGATAACCGCCCAGCCCCTTCATCGCGACCACGCATCCAGCTTTGAGCAGGGCAGCAGTGCGGCGAACACTCTCGTCATCCCCAGTCACAGTTTCTCCGGCTGTTTCCAGGTGATAGTGCGGTCCACACGCCGGACACGCCACAGGCTGAGCGTGGAATCTACGGTCACTGGGATCGTGGTATTGAGCCGAGCAATACGAATCTAAATTCCAACTCTTCATCGTAGTGTTCCGGCGATCATAGGAAAGCTTCTCAATGATCGAGTAACGCGGTCCACAGTTCGTGCAGTTGATGTAGGGATAGCCATAACGTCGCTCGCCCGGATCTCCCATCTCCGCCAAACATGCTTCGCACACGGGCAGATCGGGAGACATCGCGACTGTCACGTGACCGTTGCGTCGGCTCTCCCGAATTGTGAATTCTTTCAGCCCCGCGGCCTCGGAACGTTTGACTTCGATTGCTACGATTCGGGCGGCCGGAGGCGGCTGCGCGTTCAGATCATGCAAGAAGGCGTCGAGCGCGGGTTCGGCGCCTTCCAGGTGAATGTCAACGCCGCCGTCTTCGTTGAGCACCCAACCCGCGAGTGAATTCTGGCGGGCCAGACGATAAACAAACGGTCGGAATCCGACGCCCTGCACCACGCCGCGCACATGAATGGACCGGGCCGCTGTCATTGCGCCGGCTCTCGGGCGGTAGGCTCTCGCGCGACAACGCAGCCCCGGCCTTGCCACCCGATCTGGACCACTTTTCCGTCTTCTAGTAACACGGGAACGGTGCGCTGACCGGTAGCCGCACACATACGTTGTAGTGCCTCCGAATCCACATCCACGTCATATTCGATGAACTCACGTCGCTTCCACTCGAGCCATTCCCGCATTTCCTGCGTGTATGGGCAGCTCGCCGTTCCGAAAAGCTCCGTAAGCGCCATGCTCACTTCCGTTTCAGCAGATCCGTGGAAGCGGATCGCCTACCAGCATGTCGATCACTCGCGTGCCGCCGTACGCCGCGCTGCCGAGCACCGTGGCTGATGGCTGCTCGCGGATCTCACCGATGATTGTTGCTTCGCTGCCGCCCGGCGCATCCTTCAAAATCGATAACGCGAGATCGGCGAACTCCGGCGCAATCACGGCGAGAAATTGTCCCTCATTTGCGATGTGCAGTGGATCCAGGCCCAGCAGCTCGCACGCTCCGCGTACCGTATCGCGAACGGGAACGCGATCTTCAAACACAAGCACGCCCAGATCGCAATCGCGCGCAAGTTCATTCAACGAAGTCGCGACGCCACCGCGCGTCGGATCCCGCATCCAGCGAATACCTGGACCGACCCTTCGCGCGAGAGCTTCGATGATCGGGAGCACCGAACGGGTGTCGGAGCAAAGCTCGGCTTCGAGATCAAGATCTCCTCGCGCAAGTAAAATCGTGATACCGTGATCGCCAATTGGCCCGCTGATCAAGACCTTGTCTCCGGGGCGAACGAATCGGGGCGAAAGCGCCAGGTCAGGAATCGTGCGGCCGATTCCGGCGGTCGTCAGATACATCCGGTCGGCTTTCCCGTGCTCGACCACCTTTGTGTCGCCTCCCACAATGGACACTCCGGCGAGCGCTGCAGCTTCCGCCATCGCTCGCACCTCCGCCTCGAGCGCCTCTGTCTCGAGCCCCGCTTCAATCACATACGTCACCACCAACGCTTCCGCTTTCGCCCCCGAAACGGCAAGATCATTGACGGTTCCGTTAACCGCGAGTTCTCCAATGGAACCGCCCGGAAAGCGCAAAGGCTTCACGACAAAACTGTCGGTGGTGATCGCAAGGCGTGTTCCATTGATATCGAGCAGCGCTGCATCGGCCAATGGCTCCGTCGAAGAGCCAAAAAAGAGCGGTGCGAATAACCCTTCAACTAACCTGCGGCTGGCCTTGCCTCCGGCCCCATGGGCCATGTCAATCTGCGGGTCGCGAAACCGCACTTTCGCGACCTTCGCACCCACGGGCGGTTTCTCGTCAAGCTGGCACGCCAAGGTTGGTCAGTACTCCGTTCTTCCGGTGCTCGTAATTGTAATAGGCCGCGCATGACCCTTCGGAAGAGACCATGAGCGCACCCACCGGCCGCTCCGGCGTGCACTGAGTCCCGAACAGCTTGCATTGCGCGGGTTTCAATACGCCTTTCAAGACTTCGCCGCATTGGGCTGCTTTGGGGTCGGTAACCCGCAAGCCGGGCACTGCAAACCGCCGCTCGGCATCCCAATCGGCGAAGCTATCCCGAATCCTCAAAGCCGATTGCGAAATGAATCCCATGCCGCGCCATTCAAAGTAGGGACGCAATTCAAAGACTTCGGCCATAGCCCTCAGCGCCGCTCGATTCCCCTCCCACGGAACCACGCGCTTGTATTGATTTTCGACCTTCGCTTCGCCGTTCTTGAGTTGCTGGAGGAGCATGACAACTCCTTGCAGGATGTCCGCCGGCTCGAACCCGGATACAACAATCGGCTTGTTCTCGGTTCTCGCGATCCATTCGTACGGCCGGCATCCAATGACGGTTGAAACGTGCCCCGGCCCGATGAATGCGTCAATCCGCATGTCAGGGGAATCGAGAATGGCGCGAATGCCCGGAATGATGGTGACATGGTTCGAAAACACTGAAAAGTTGCGAATGCCTTCCGCCTTCGCTCTCATCAAAATCAGCGCAGTCGATGGCGCGGTCGTCTCAAATCCAATCGCGAAAAACATCACGTGCCGGTCCGGATTCTTCTCCGCGATGCGAAGCGCGTCGGAAGGAGAATACACAATACGTACATCCATGCCGCGAGCCTTGTGCTCGAGCGGGCTGCCATGCGTTCCCGGCACGCGCATCATGTCGCCGAATGCGGTAAAGATGACAGCAGGGTCTTTTGCCATCGATAACCCGTCATCGATCCTGCCCATCGGCAGCACGCATACCGGGCAACCCGGACCGTGAACCAATTCGATATTCGAAGGAAGCACGTCCTTCAATCCGAACCGATAGATCGCATGCGTGTGGCCGCCGCACACTTCCATGAATCGGTAATGGCGTCCCGGGTCTGCCAACCGGCGGATCTGATCGGCAGCTTTTGTTATTACCTCCGGATCGCGGAACTCGTCAACAAACTTCATGTCTTCCTCGCGTTCCCATTCAGGTCCAAGCCGTTCAGCCCGTAACCGCTGACTTCTTCCAACGCGGCCTGCTGCTCACCCAGCATGGTAAGCGTTCGAATCTGATCCAAAGCCTGCTCCTCGCTGATTTTACTCATCGCAAAACCAACGTGGATCAGAACCCAGTCTCCGGGTTTCGGTGGGTCGTCTACAAGCAGCCCCGTGTCGATATGCCGCCGGACTCCAATCACTTCCACTAATGCGCGATTCTCTTCATCGGGAAAAAGCTGGACGATTTTTGCCGGGATAGCCAGGCACATTTACGAAACCTCCCTAACAACTATTTTGTTCTGCTGCGTTTCGCGCTTCGCGAGCTGCTTTCGTGCAACGATATCGAAACTGCACTTCAGCTCGTCCTTTAGCTTGAGCGCGCCGTTTGCCACGGAAACCGGCCTGATCTTGTAGGCGGTTTGGAGAACCGCGAATTCCCCGTGTGCCTGGAGCGTGTCATCACTCACCGCGATTTGCGCCGCAAAGGATTGGGCACCTGTGACGCCGTGTAACAGGAGATCGCCGACGAGATTCACCCAATACTGCCCCTCGCCTGCCTTGCTGGCCGACACTTTTGAACTCACAAAAACGATTTCCGGGTACTTTTCGGTCTCGAGAACGTCTCGGTTCACGGTGCGTTCAATTTCGTTTCGATCTCTTTCGCTGATCCGGTCAACCACCATCAGCGAGCCGGCGTCAATTCTGACGTGAAGAGAAGCCCCATGGAAGGTTTCGGGGACGAAACAAGCCTCGCCGGTGACGTTGCGAAACCCGAGAGTCGGGTTATGGCCAAGAGCCGAAAACATACCGCTTGCGAAGGCTCGCACGGTCAATCGGCTCATGCCCGAATCGATTGTGTAGCAATCATGTTCCATACGCACGTGACGAACGCTCTTTCGTCGCCCCAGCGTCCGCAATCAGTTTTTGAACGACGCCTACCGCGCTGTCCACCGCAGTCGAAACGAGGCCGCTCAGGCCCATCTGCCCGTCTTCGCCTCCTAGCGTCTCCGGCTCACACCCGACAAGCAGGATGCGCCCGGAAAGTGGACCCATGGATTTGGCGTACCTGAGGACGTTGAGCGGATTCATGGTGTGGGCGTCCAGCATTGCTGGTGTTTGCGCTTCGCTCTCGTCGCCAATCTCGGGCTCGATCAGATAAACCGTTCCCGGAGTTTGTCCCCGGGGGCATGCGTCAACCAGAATCTTCAAATCGTAGTGGTCGAGCAGAGCGTAGGCGAGATCATAACCCCGAATGCCAAAATCGCGTACGTTTATCCGATCTGGGAGCTCGCTGGCCATCAGCCGCCGGGCCACTTCTACCCCGAACCCGTCGTCGCCCAGAAAGATGTTTCCGATGCCGGCCACCAGGACGCGAAGCCGATCAAGTCCCATCACACCCGGGCCGTCGACCGGCGCGGCGGGTTCCACTTCCTCAGGCTTGAAGAAGAAGCGGTGTCCGGGCTGCCTCATGACGCCCAAGTCTTTTCCCGGATCCTCCTCCAGGACGACCGCCAAATGTAGATTGCCTTCGTAATCCTGCTCAATGGATTCGATCACTGCCGTTTGTCCGGCGAGCGCCAAATCAAAAATATCGCCTCGCTTGCCGGGATGCAGAACGACGCGACTCCCCACCCGCAAGTCCGAACCCCCGACCCGCACAGACTCCGCGGGCGTAGTTTCTTCAAGCAACTGCCATTCCCACTCGTTCATGGGCGGAGCCCTCGCAACGCTCCGTGCATTTTCATCAATTGCTCTTGCGGCAGCGACTCGGTGCGTTCGAGAATCCGGCGAGCGCGTTCGTCTCCGCGACTCATCTCGAGTTTTTCCGCATCCGTAAGAGTCATGATCCGCAGCGTGAGTATTTCGTCGATTTCGGTTCCGTCGAACAAAGCTCCTGCGCTCTCAGGCGCAATTTGCGGATAGTCATAAAGGATAATCGGGGAGGCTAGCATCGCGTCCCGTTGCCCTTGTTCGCCCACGAGGACCGGCCACACCCCGGAGTTTTGACACTGAGCGGCTGCCTCGCGCAAACTCTCGGCCGGGTCGAGAAGCGAGACGAAATCGCCTCCTTCGATTGAGAGAATCGCGTGCGCCGAAACCAGGGACCGCATTAATGCACGCTTTCTCGTGAGGTCCCCGGGCGCTTCAATCACGCCGGTATTATTCACGCGAAGACGAATTTTGAGAACACCGGTTCCCAGATCGGCCACCTCGATGTCAATCGCCCCTTCTACCTGCTCGCGTGTTCGGAAGGCGTCATCTCCCGTCTCGCTCATCGCGGGAAATACGAAGTCCCGGTGCACAGGCTTCGAGATCATCTCGCGCAAATCGAGTTGCGGAATGTTGACCTCGCACTCCGCAGCCTCTTGCCAGGATTCCGGCACGGCTTCGCTTCGACGCTCGATCGATTGCAAGCACCGAACCCGTACAGTCAGCATCGAGCCCGCATTCGTGTTCTCGGCCAGGCACTCCGTTTGCATGCTCCAAGCGTCCGCTCCCGATTGCGCTTCGGCGAATGATCGCGGATAGAGCACTCCGAAGTTCCAGCGTTGCCGGTTCTTCACGGCTGAGGCGCGATACGGATACAGCATGTAGCCCTCGTACAGAACGGCATTGGCAACTTCTTCCACCAACTTGGGGTTCACAGCGGCACCGCTTCCTCTTGCGTCGCCAGCAGGCTTTCGAACGTTTGTTCCCACGTCGAAAATCGCTTCTGAATTTTGTACTGATACAAGCGTTCGAACACATCGCGGCGAAGCGACAGCCACGCGCTGTTCGGGTAATAGAGGTCCATCATATCTTTCCAGACGTTCACGGGCAGCCGAAACCGGGCTTCTCTGTCCCACGGAATCGGAGCAACCTGCAACGTTTCTTCTCGAGCCGCATAGAATACACTTCCGCTGAACAATAAATTCAGCGGAATCTCGCCGCCTGACATGGCATGAAAGAATTTCGTGGCAGCCACGTTGAAGTCAAACGTACATGGGACGTTCAGATTTACGCTGATCGCACCTGTAAACGCGGGCACAATAACGCTTGCATGCGTCCAGAGCATGGGCCGCAATGTTTGGCTCCAGCGCTCCGGTTGATCGAAGAGATCCAAGAGCCGCGCCTTCTCGTCGGGGGTGTATTGCCTGCGAGGCGCTTCTATCTGAATCTGCGCGCGAAGGACGACGGTATGGATCGGCTCCTGGGAAATCGCGTTCTCGACGTGCAGCTTCAAAGCGATCTGCGGCTCAGCCGCAAAAGGAACAGCTTCCGCTCCCTCTACCCGGAACTTCAGGTCAGGCATTCAAAACCTCGCGGGAACGGCTTGTTTCCGCAGTTCTTCAAAGAACTGCTGAATCTCTTTCCAGACCTGCGTTCCGCCGGAGAGGCCCCGCCAATGAGCTCGAATGGTCCCCACCAGCGCGTAACATTTATCGATCGGCACGATGTACGACTCGCTTGCGCCGAGCTCGGGTGCCGCAGCCAGACGATTGACCAGCAGCGCTTCGATATCCTCTTCCATTCCATCGAGTGCGGGGTTCTCCTGGACAAGATCGTCCCACGCCTCGAAAGCGGCAGCATGGATTCGGTCGGGCCCGCCGGACTTGGATAAAACGCGAGCACTTTCTGCGCGACGCTGCTTTTCAGAAAAAATGCCAAGCCGATCGGGATGGCAAGACTATCCCATTGCGTGTCGGTGATCCGGAAATCCGCGAGCCAGCGAGCCTGCCTCGGAACCCGCTTATACTTCGTCCCGCTACCTGAAGGAAACAGGAGAGCGCAAGCATCGCACGTGCAAATGAGCTTTCGTGCGACAGGTTCGACCAAATGCTGATGGGTCGCAATTAAGCCGGCGCCGCAGAAGTCGCACCGCTCGGCCGGGCTTCGCTTGCGAGCGAGTGAGCGTAACGCTAAAAACGCTGGCTGTTCCTGCCGCTCCATTACGGCGCTCATGGCCGGCTCGAACCCGTGAGCAGACGCGCTCGACCCGTTCGGGGTGTGTAAACTGGCGATCGGCACAAATCCCGCGGCCTGCTGCTCCACTGTTTCAACCACTACGTCCGTTGCATCGGGTGCGACCCCGAGTATCGCGTCGCGGATGAGGGAAGTCGAATCATTTGCCGCCGATCCGCAGCCGTGTCCGCCGCGCCTGCATGCGGACCCACACCACGCCGTCACAGATTTTCGCCAAATCTACTGTCGTTTTGTGACGCGCCAGCAACTCGCGCGCTTTCGCGACTCCTCGATTCACGCGAGTTTCGAAGTCCTCCGGATGGAGATCGTATAGGACGAGTAAACTGCTGACCAACTCATCGCTTCCGAGCGCCTTCAGGATTGCCGAGCCGGCTTCGCCGGCCTTACCAACCAGTTCCAGAACGCGCTCGATCGCCGCCCCATGGAGCTGCATCAGCGCCTGCACCAGTTCTTTCGCCGTCGCACGTACTGCCGGATCAGCAACGGCTTCTATCTTTCGAACCAGCTCGTCAATTCGTCCGATCTGTTCCCGAAACTCCTGGCTCTCCTTCATTACCGCCTGCTAGTGATTCCCGAACAAGGGCGAGTGCACGGTTTCCAGAACCTTTCCTTGGCCCAGGTACATATGGACTCCGCACGGCAGGCATGGATCAAAACTGCGAACCGTCCGCATGATGTCGATGCCTTTGAAGTTTTCAGGCCCATTCTCTTCGAAGATGGGCGTGTTCTGCACCGCATCCTCATACGGTCCGGGAGTGCCGAACACATCGCGAGGCGTCGCGTTCCAGGGAGTCGGCGGATACGGATGGTAATTCGCGATCTTCCCGTCACGGATGACCACATGGTGCGATAGAACTCCCCGTACGGCCTCGTGAAAGCCGCAGCCAATCGCTTCATCCGGCACTTTGAAATCGGTCCACGTTTTCGTTCGGCCGGCGTGCAGATCCTCCATAGCCTTTTCCGCAAAATGTAAAGCCGCAGCCGCCGCGTATGCCTGGAAGTACGTGCGCGCGCGATCGCGCTCAATCGCGTTGCTCCACTTCGGGAATCTTCCACTCAAATTCCACCTCGGGAAGCAAGGCGGTTTTCGGCAGATAGATCTTTACGCTGTGTCCCGTGGCCTTCACGTAACCAATGTCTACCAAGCCCGCAAGTGCCGTGGCCCAGAATCTGGCAATGGGCCCGCCGCCCGTGTCGAGCGCCAAATAGTCTCCGGTGCGCTTGTCATACCATCGCGGACACATAACCCAACTGTAGTTGCTCTTGAAATCGCGCTTTTGCGGGCGCGGAATCGTGGTTTGATTCCAGGGATGGCGCTGGTCGACGGGGTTGCCCAACGGATCGCGTTTCACGAACGTCTCTCCGTCTTGCCAATCGTCGTAATACGAGTGGCCGAGCAGAATACGGATATTGAGATTGATGTTGACCAGATCGTTTGTTACCAGCTCGCCATCGACGACCACGCCCGGGGTGACATACATGGCGCGTCCCCACTCGGTCATGTTCTTGTACGTGTAATCGCAAACTTTCGGGTTGTTCCACGATCCCCAACAGCCCAGCAAAATTCGGCGCTGCCCCACTTTTTCGTAGCCCGGCAACGCTTCGTAGAAAAAGTCGAACAGATCGTCGTGAAGCGGAACCACCTTCTTCATGAACTCGACATATTTCATCAAGCGCACCATGATAATCCGTGAAGAGCTGCTGCGTTGGCACTGTTCCCACGCCGCCCGGATACAGCGTCGACGGATGGACGTGCCGGCCTTCCATCAGGCAGAACATCTCGCGTGTCAAGCGGCTCATTTGAAGAGCTTCGCGATAAAACGAGCCGGTGAACGGATTCAGTGCCCGCATGATATCGGCAATCGTCCGGAATCCGTGCAGATTGGAATGTTCGGCCATGGTCGTTTCCGCCTTGGCCAACACTTTCGGATTCGTCTCCTTCACCATCTGCTCGCAAAAGTCGACGCCCACCAGATTGTCTTGGAAAATATTGTGATCGAACATGTACTCGGCGGCCTCGCCGAGATTCACAATCCATTCGGCAATGTCGGGCGGCCGGATGCCGAACGCCATATTCTGCGCATACGTCGCGCAAGTGGCGTGATTGTCTCCGCAAATGCCGCAGATCCGGCTGGTGATGAAGTGTGCATCACGCGGATCTTTGCCTTTCATGAAAATGCTGTAGCCACGGAAGATCGAGGATGTGCTGTGGCATTCGGCAACTTCCCGATTATCGAAATCGATCTTCGTGAAGATTCCGAGACTGCCGACGATCCGGGTGATCGGATCCCAATTCATTTCGACGAGATTGCGCGGTTTGCGTTCGACTTCCGATTCCGGCGCCGTGATAGTACTCATTTTCTTTGTGCTCCCTTTTTCCTAATCGCTTAATACGCTCTCGGACGATACCCAGTGGTGAGCGTTGTACCAGAATGCCGCCACTTCGGTTCCTTGTTGACCGTGTCATTGGTAATAGAACGCAACGCTCGAATCGCAGTTCCATATACGCTGACTGCTGCCGACGACATCTTGCCGCCCGGCGGCTCATCCATAAACGGCATAAACTTGTCCGGAAATCCCGGCATTGTGCATCCGATGCAGATGCCGCCGACATTCGGACAGCCTCCGATTCCCGCCATCCACCCGCGCTTCGGGACATTGCAATTCACCACCGGCCCCCAGCAGCCGATTTTCACAATGCATTTGGGCGAGCCGTATTCATGTGCGAAGTCTCCCTGCTCGTAATATCCGGCCCGATCACATCCTTCGTGCACCGTTTTGCCGAACAGCCACTCCGGCCGATTCTGATCGTCTAGCGGGATCATCGGGGCAAGTCCCGCGACTTGGTAGAGAAGATACAACAACGTCTCCATGAAGTTGTCCGGCTGAACCGGACACCCGGGAACGTTGACGATTGGCAGGCCGGCTTTCGAGAGCCAGTTGTGCCCGAGGTAATCCTGAAGACCCATGGCACCCGTCGGATTACCCGCCATCGCGTGGATGCCTCCGTTCGTCGCACACGTTCCCGCACCGACCACAGCTAGCGCCTTCGGAGCGAGCCGGTCAATCCATTCGGAGGTGGTAATCGGCTGACCGCTCTGCGGATCGGTACCCATCGCCGCCCAATAGCCTTCCGGCTTGATCTTCTCGTTCGGAATCGAGCCTTCCAGCACCAACACGAACGGGTCCAGCTTGCCTTCCCACGCGAGATACCAGTACTTCATAAAATCGTCGCCAACTTCATAAGCGATGACGGGATTGTGTACGTGGACCTTTGGAAGCCCAGGAATCGCCCCCAACACCACATCTTCGATGCTCGGTTGCATCGCGGCGGTAATCGAGACTGTGTCTCCATCGCAGCTTAACCCCGTAGTCATCCAGATAACGTGTATTTCCGGAACCGGCGACGGTTTTTGAGTCTTACGTCCGTAAGGAACTGTTTCTGGCATACTTCTGAATCTCCTCGCTCTCGAGGTTCTAAACCTGACGCTATCTACTATGGAGCCAGATCGAAGCCGTCCTTCGAAGCGGGTGAGTCCGGTTTCCTACTGAAGGGTCGCCCCGGTGGGGGTCGGGCAATGCCTGAGGTACGCGGGCAAAGAGTCGGCGATCTACGCACTCGCTCCGCGCGCTGTTAACACCCATTGCACAGCGTAGTGAACAAGTTCACGGGAGTTCTTCAAGGAAAGCTTCTCCTTGATATGGGCCTGATACGTTTCGACCGTCTTGATACTGATATGTAGTTCGTCAGCGATTTGTCTGGTACTACGCCCGGCTCCCATGAACCGGAAAACCTCCAGTTCGCGGTCCGATAGATCGTCTACGGAGGAGTGCCGCGATTGCATTGCCGCGCCGCCAGCGAATCGCCGGAGTACTTTATCGGCGACGCGAGGACTGACATAAACATGGTGATCCAAGATGCGCCGCAGGGCTGTCAGCACATTGTCGGTTGCCTCCTGCTTCATGATGTAGCCGTTCGCTCCTGCCCGCAAAGCCCGCTCAGCGTAGATGGATTCCTCGTGCATGGAAAGGATCAGCACTGGAAGGCCGGGATCTTGCGCCCGGATGTGCTTCAATAGATCGAGCCCGTCAGGCCCTTTCAAAGAAATATCAACGATCAGGATATCGGGATTTAGAGCCGTCGATCAGTTGAATCGCGTTCTGCATGTCTTCCGCGCTTCCGCAGACTGTTAAATCGGGCTCGCGGTTAATCATTTGGGCGAGGCCCTCCCGCACAATCGGGTGATCGTCGATAACCAGTACTTTGCGTTTCATCATCGCCATTTATCTCGAGAGTCCCAACGGGAACATGCAGGTGATGCGAGTTCCGCCGCCCGGTATTCGTCCGAGATATAAGCTTCCGCCGATCATGTCGCTTCGGTATTTCATAATCCGAAGGCCCATTCCGTTCGGAGGTGCAGGAAAAGGCATTCCACATCCATCGTCGCGAATCGTCAGCACACCCTTGTCTTCTCCGGCCGTGAGGCCAATCGTTACAGCCCTCGCGTTCCCATGTCGAATGGCGTTGTTGACCGCCTCCTGCGCGATCCGAAACAGGTGGTCAGCCGCGCCGTCGTCGTCAATCAGCACCGGGTCGTCGCACCAAACTTTACAGCTAATCTGGAAAATGTCTTCGACCTCGCCAGTCCACTCTTGCAGAGCCGCCATCAGGCCTTGCGGTCCTGACGACACCGGCAGAAGGCCGCGCGCCAATTCCCGCGTCTTGCGGATGGCCTCATTTACGAGTTGCACGATTTTTCCCGCCTCGAGAGATTCGGCCAGTCCGCGGTCCAGCAGCTTTTGTTCCTGAACCTTCGTCATGAATGCGATACCGGTCAAATGCTGGCCCAATCCATCATGCAAATCTTGTCCTATGCGCCGTTGCTCGCGAGCGCTGACTTCAAGGACCGTACTTTCTAATCGCCTGTTCTCCGTGATGTCGATTCCGGTCGCGACGAATCGCGCCGAACTGCTCTCCTCCGGAAGAGTTATAACGGTCCACGAAATCAGGAGACGAGCGCCGTCCGGCTTCCTCCACTCACATTCGAATTCGCGCGGCCGTTCCGCAGCCCGCGTTTGCTCCAAAATGGTTCGGAACCGCTCCGTTCCGTGGTCTGCGGAAAAAAGATCGCAAATGTGCTTTCCTCTTACGCGAGCGGCTGAATATCCGGTACTTCGCTCACACGCGCGGTTGAACCGAAGGATCCGGAAATCGCTATCCAGCACCACCACCAGCGTTGCAACGGTATCGAGAATCGCGGATACCATTGTGCGCTCCTGCTGAAGCGCTTCTTCAGCCTGGGCCAATCTGGTTTCCGCATTACCCGGCACGGTGCGCGGCGCTTCATCCAAATATGGCATCGCGCGCTCCAAAGAGACTCCCAGTCTTCACGCTGCGTATTCTAGTACGATCCGCGCCACGCGAAACGCTGGTGCAACCTTTTCCCGGGCGAAGTGGTCTGTTGTTGTGAAACAATACAGTTCGTCTGCAAAAACAGATATTGTAGACATCGACTGGAGATCCGAATGAAAAAGGTGATGGGTTACCTCTTCCTGGCAGTTGCCGTGGCGGGCGTTCTCATAAACATTCCCGATATTAAGCGCTACATCAAGATCAGCATGATGTAACGCACCTCAGTTCCCGGCGCGAGCCGCATATTCCAGCAGCTCGCGAACCGTGTGATAGATGGAAGCTTGCACTTCTTGAATTCGTGGGATGTAATCAGACTCGACAACAAGGGGATGATCCGCCAATCCGCGACGAAGAATTTCTCCCCCGTCGTATCCCAGAAGCGCCACGGTCAGTAGTTTTCGTTTGCGAGCTTCTTCGAGCGCCATAACAACGTTACGCGAGCCGCCACTGGTTGAAATGCCCACGGCCACATCATCCGGGCGGGCCTGCGCGATCAGTTGACGCAAGAAAATGACGTCCGTACCGACGTCGTTCGCAAGCGCGGTGATGTTGGCAGGCTCTAAGGAAAGCGATACGGCCGGCACGGAACGATATCCGGCCGGGGGCGAGATACAGTCAATTGCCCAATCGTTCGCATCGGTCGCGGAACCGCCGTTCCCAAACAGGATCACCTTGCCGCCGCGCCGGATGCGCTCCCTAATTGCGACCGCCGCGTTCACGATGGATTCGGGTTGCTGCTGAGCAACTTTTGTCCGAAGCTTCGCGTCATCGGCAACCTTCATTTCGATGGACGCAGCCACTTCGTCCACCACGCCCCCGGTCTCCTGCTTTTCCTGCCCCAAGAACGGATAAAGAAAGCCGGCCGCGCCGACATCGAGGCCTAATTCACGGTGCTCGAAAAATACGTGCACGGTTTCCCAGAGCGTGTGATATAGGATTTCGATCAGCTCCTGATGGATAAACGGATTCGGCGTAACGGCTTCGCACGCGTACGAGCCGCGCGATCCAGGGAGAGCGAAAATCATGGACCCGCGCGCGCCTGCGACATCAAGCGCTTCCTGGATTTCCGGATCGCCTTCCGGCGGGCCGAAGCCCATAACGATGTCCTGCTCCTCAGCGATGCTTTCGAGCCAGGGACGAAACAGAAGAGAAAGATCGAGGGCAGGCAGCGCGCGTTTGCCCACGATGACTGGGTGAACGAATTCGACGGAGACATGCTGGGCATCGGTAGCATAAGCGCCTCGACCTGCAGCGAGCAAGCGTCCTCCGCGTAGAAACCGGTCGGACATTTCCCGGCAGGCGAGGGCGAGGCGATGGGACTCTCTTGAGAAAAACTGCTGGAACAGCACGTTTCGCTCGAGCAGTGTGCGTTCGACGTGTTCCGCGAAAACTGAGGTTGCGGCCGGCATGGTTCACTTTCCTGGAAAGGGAAGCCACCCACGCGAGGCGTAATCGGCCAGAGTGAGGGTAATCATAATGAGAAACCAGATCACCCCGCCGCAAAGAATGATTCGGACGGTCTTACCCTCATACAGGGCATGCATAAAGAAAGCCGCAATCAGGCAGGCCTTAGCGGTCGCGATCGTAATCGCAATGATCATATTAAAAGGCCCCAGGTTCACGAACCCGATTAACGTGGTGGCAAGCGCCAGCATCAGCAATGCGGCCCAGGTGAGCGCATATTTCTTCAGCGATACAGCGTGCACGGTCATCTGAGGTGCAACCCCGGAATATAAAAGATGGCGTACAAAAAGACCCAGACGATGTCGATGAAGTGCCAGTACAGCCCTCCGATCAGAATGGGCGTAAAGTATTGCGCCGAGAAGCTGCCGACAAACGTGCGAAAAAGGAGAACGGAAAGAATGCCGAGCCCGACGGTCATGTGAATGGCGTGCAAGCCGGTCATGATGAAGTAAAACACAAAAAACATTTCCACTTTGCGCATATGCGGGCCGCCGTATTCGAACCAGAAGCCCGGCACCTTGTGGTCCTGATAGTGGAGATAGTATTCGGTGAACTTTATGCCCAAGAAAATCATGCCGATGATCATCGTCGCCACGAGGAAGAGCGCGATCAGGCGTTCCCGGCCAGCCTCCGCGCTCCAAACCGCCAAGCGCCATCGTGAAACTGCTGCAGATCAGCACTGCGGTATTGACCCCGCCCAGCACGATTTCCATATGCGCGCTTCCCGCATCGAATGCTTGTGGATTGCTCATGCGGTACACCGTGTAAGCCATAAACAATCCGCCGAACAGCATGACTTCGCTAATAAGGAACACCCACATCCCGATGCTGGCGGTCTCCTTCTGCTGATGCGGAGTGGCGAACTGTTCGCGCAGCTCGAGGGCGACGGGGTCAGGCAAGATGCAACTCCTCTTTCATCGCTTCGTAGTCGTAGGGGCGAACGTCGACTACAGGAGTTTCTTCGAAATTATGCTTGGGAGGCGGCGAGGGCGTTTTCCACTCGAGGCCGGTTGCGCGCCAGGGATTGGGTCCAGCTTCTTTCCCATATCTCCACGCCCAAATCAAATAAATCAGCGGCAAAATGTATCCGAATCCGAGAATCGTCGCCCCTGCAGTGGAGATGATGTTCAGCATCTGAAACTCTTCCGGATAAGCGGCGTAGCGCCTGGGCATCCCCAGATAACCCAGTACGAATTGCGGGAAGAACGTGAGATTGAATCCCAGGAAGACGGCCATTGCGCCCAGCTTTCCCAATCCTTCCGGGTACATTTTGCCGCTGATCTTCGGCCACCAGTAATGCACTCCGCCCAGAAACGCCATCACCGTACCGCCCACCATGATGTAGTGAAAATGCGCAATGACGAAGTACGTATCGTGCACGTGAACGTCGAGCCCCAGCGCGGCCAGAAACAGGCCGGTCATGCCTCCAATGGTGAACAGTCCCACGAAGCCGATGGCATACAGCATGGGTGTCTCCCAAGAGACCGATCCCTTATACATGGTCGCCGTCCAATTGAAGACCTTGATAGCGGACGGCACTGCGACGAAGTAGCTCAAAATGGAAAACGCCATCGCCGAATACACGGATTCGCCCGCGACAAACATGTGATGGCCCCAGACCAGGAAGCCGATCACCGCGATAGCGACACTCGAAAACGCGACTGCTTTGTATCCAAACAGCGGCTTGCGTGAAAAGGCTGGAATAATTTCGCTGATGACTGCGAACGCGGGCAGCACCATAATGTAGACCGCCGGATGGGAGTAGAACCAGAACATGTGCTGGAACAGCACGGGATCTCCGCCCAACGCCGGATCGAAGATGCCGACTTGAGCAATCCGTTCCACGGCAACCATCAACAGCGTGATGGCCAATACAGGCGTGGCGAGCACAAAAATGACGCTGGTCGCGTACATCGACCAAATGAAAACCGGAAGACGAAACCACGTCAAACCCGGAGCACGCATGCGATGAATGGTGGCGATAAAGTTCAGCCCGGTGATGATGGACGAAAATCCGGAGACCAGGATTCCGACAGCCGCCGCCACCACATACGTGGTCGAGTAGCTCGTGCTGAAGGGCGTATAGAAGGTCCAACCGGTGTCCACGCCGCCTCGAAAGAGTGCGTAGAGAGTGATTGCCGCACCCAACATAAACACGTACCAGCTCATGAGGTTCAGCTTCGGGAAAGCCAGATCCTTCGCGCCAATAGCCATGGGGATGACAAAATTACCCGAGCGTGTTCGGAATGGAGGGAATGAGGAAAAACCAGACCATGATGATGCCGTGCATGCTGAATAGCTTGTTGTAGGTCTCCGGGCTGACAAGCCAATTTCGCGGAGACAGCAGCTCGAGGCGCATCATCAAGGCAAAAAAACCGCCTACAAAAAACAGCACGGTGATGGAAGCCGTATAGAGAATGCCGATGCGTTTGTGATCGGTGGTGAAAAGCCAGGACAGGATGCCTTGCTTTTCGGTCAGATAGTTTTTTTCGACACGGGTTTGAACGGCATCGATCATGTCAGCGTTTCTCCAAATGAGAGCTGGAATTGGACGTGGCGCCCGGTCCCGCAATGCCGGGCTGCGCTCCGTATTCCTTGGGAGTGGTACCCGAGCTCGATGGGAGCTGCGTTCCCGGTTGCGGGCCGAGCGCCTTGATATAGGAGATGAGCGCAACCACCTGTTCTTCGGATAGCTGCCCCGTGAAATTCGGCATTACGTTAGGCGAAAATCCCCACGGTGTATGCGCGTTCGGATCATGCAGTTTCTCGCGGATGTAAGAATCATCCGCGATGATCGTCTGCCCGTTTGTAAGTTGAACCGGCCGCATATAGAGATTGCGGAGGTCCGGGCAGCGACCTTGCTCACCGAAGTGATGGCAGTTCGCGCAGCCGTATTGATGGAAGATCTTTTCGCCTTCTGAGGCCAATGACCCTTCCGCCGCGCCTTGCGTGAGCCAGGTTTCATAGTCTCTCGGGCTCATCGCGTATATCCAACCGATCATGCCGGAATGCTTCGTTCCGCAATACTGGCTGCAGAACAAGTGATACTTGCCCGGTCTTGTGGCTTCGAACCAAGTTGTCGTGTACCTATCGGGGAGCACGTCCTGCTTGGTCCGGAAAGCCGGGACGAAAAAGCTGTGGACAACGTCTTCGGAAGTCAGGGTCAGCTTCACGGCCCTGCCCACCGGGATGTGCAGCTCGTTGATTTCTCGCTGGCCTTCCGGATGCTGAACTTTCCACATCCATTGCTTCGCGACGACATACATACTGATCGCGTTATCCGGCGGCCGCTCGATATCGAAGTACAGCTTGGCGCCCCAGATGAACATGCCCATGAAGAGAATGAATGGGGTGACAATCCAGGTAACTTCCAGAGGAATATTGTTCCTGGTTTGATCTCCCATTTCATCCGGGTGCGCGGCGGTGATAACGGATCGCGGAATAGATGAGAAAAGCCGCAATCACCACGGCGACGGTGCTGCACAGGACCAACATCAGGATGAAGAAAAAATTGACTTCGCCCGCCACTGAGGAGGCCGAATCGGGCCAAAACTGCATCTGCGTCCTCATAGATGTGGCGCTTCCTTCAGAGGTTGACGATGCTCGCGCAAATCGCGGCGCCAAAACAGGAACATCGCGGCTCCCAAGATCACCAGAAGCAGAATCGCGGCAAGCCGCAGCATATTGATGACCACGGCGCCATACTTGCCCGTTTTCGGATCATAGTGATAACAGAACAGCAGAACCTGATCCACGGGTGAGCCAATTTCGTTGTGCGAAGCTTCGACCAGCGAGAGTTTCAAATCTTTCGGCTCATACTCGACGCCATATAGATACCGGGCAACTCGGCCTTCGGGCGTGAGGACCATGACTCCACTGGCGTGGATAAACATTTTGGTAGCGGGATCCCAGCGATAGTGGAATCCGATGGCCTGCATTACGGCTCGAATTGCGGGTTGCGTCCCAGTCAGGAAATGCCAGCCCGCGACGCCCGCTTTGCTCGAATAGCTGCGGGAATACTGCACCCGCTTGCCGGCGGCGACAAGAGGCGTATCCGCAGGATCGAAGCTGATCGCAACGATTTCAAAATCGCGCCCCGGCTTCAGCCGCAACGGACGGAGGCCTGCCACAACACCGGAGAGCACCTGCGAGCACAGCATCGGGCAGCGAAAATAGACGGGAACGAGAAGTACAGGTTTTCGAGCGAAGTAGGTTCGCAAGGGGACCTCTGTGCCTGTTTCGTCGCGGAGCATGACATCGAGCGGAACTTGCGCGTTCAGGTTTTGCTCGATTCCGATTCCATTCAGGTTCGGCGGCAAAACAGTCCCGATTCGCTGCGGTTGCGCTACCCGCAGCAAGCACGGCGGAAACGAAGCAAGCGGCTTTCACGCAATGAGCAGTAAGCGTCATCGCGGCTCCGGCTCCACTTTCTCTTGAAACCCGGTCTGGCGGGTTCCGGCCTGGGGCTGGGAGAGGATCAGGTTCGGAGGCGCCTTCTGCGGCGGAATGCCGCGTTGGGCCACAATCTCGATCGCGCGCTCGATCGGGATCGCTACCGTGCCTTTGTTCTTATCAATCCACGAGTAATGGGTCAAATTCCAATCCTCGCTGGTCCGCATCGCCTTGAGATCCTGGCGCGGCGATTCCTGAAGCCGTGGTTCCGGGGGCAGAGGGTTTCCGTGGGCTTCAATTGGCAGCGGCGGCGGGCTGACTTCGGCGCGATGATGGGCGAACAGCGTGAAACACAGATATACAATGCCGGAGATAACCCACAATCCGACGATTACCGAAACGCCAGTGATGAACGTCCATCGGGCGTTCAGGTCGGAGTGCTCGAAATGCGTCTCTTCGTGTTCCGGTCTATTCGCCATGATGCAATGCCTTCTCGAGATTAGGCGCCTGCAAAGGCAACAACGGACGGTTCTTCAATTGCCAGACGAACATCGCTGTCCACAGACCACCAATCGCCAACGGCACGGAAAAATTCAGCCAGTGGATGCGCAATCCGCGATGATAATAGCCCGGCATCACGATCCACATGAGATCGACAAACCGCATTACGATGATGATGCCGACAACGGAGCAAAGCGCGATGACGTTGCGCTTCAGCGGGCGGGACAAGAGCAACAGAAACGGCACGATGAATTCGAACAGGATGAGAGCCACGCCGAGCCATCCCCAAGAGGTGGCGAACCGGCGCAGGTACCACGGGATTTCATCCGTCAGATTGCCGGCCCAAACGATCAGCAACTGCGAGAACGCAAAATACGCCCATACCATAACGAACGTCAGCAGCAGTTTTCCGAGATCGTGCAAATGGGCAGGCTTGAACGTACTCGCGAGAGGCTCGCGGCGCGATAGCAAAGCCATTGCGACGATCACGAAAGCAAATGCCGTCAAGCCCTGGCGGGCGACGAACAGGAATCCCCAAATCGTCGAGTACCAGTTGGTCTCAAGCGATTCGGCCCAATCGACGGACGAGAACGTCACGGTGAAGACGTACAGGACCAATCCCACGGCGCTGAGCGCGGCGAGCCGTTTCTCTAAACCGCCTTTCTTATCTTGCTCGGCAGACCATTTATTCAAGAAATAAGCGAACGTCAGCCAGATCGCAAAGTACACCACCGCGCGACCGACGAACATGGGCGTATTCATGTACAGGCTGCGATGTGCAAGTACGTATTCCTTGCGGACCAAATCAGGGTGCGCCCAGTCGTAAAGTGTCGGAATGCCGACCGCAATCGGAATAAACAGAAGCGCCAGCATCGGGAGAGTGCGCGTGGCGCTTTCGAGCGTGCGGCGCGTCATGATTCCCCAAGCTCCTGCTGTGAGATATTGCATCATCACGATGCGCCATCGATCCCAACGTCAGTCCGAGCCAGAACAGGTATCCCATCAGATACGAACGGAAGAAATCGCCGGGACTGAAAAAGGCGCCAACGACGGAAATGATGGAAAGGACGACGCCGATTCCCAGGGCCGGAACGAGGAAGCGCCGCAAATCGTGTTCTAGTTCGGGCGATGGCTGGAATTGAGAGGTCATTTTTCCATCCCAATCCGCGCACCCGGCGGTACATCGGATGGGCTCGCATTCCGGCTTAGCTGCAGCGCTCGTACGTAGGCAACGATGGCCCAGCGGTCTTCCACTGGAACTTGATCGCCGTAATCGCCCATCGCGCCGTAGCCGTTTGTGATCACCTGATAGATGTAACCCGGGGGCACGGAGCGAAGTCGATCGGTGTGTAAATTCGCGGGCGCGCGGAACCCGCGCTGCGCAACCATGCCGTTGCCATCGCCCAAGCGGCCGTGACACGGGCTGCAGTAAATATCGAAGCGATCGTGCCCGCGATGGAGCAGGCCCAAAGTCACGGGAACCGGGATCGTATCGGCGAACGCCCCATTTGTTTGGCCCGTGTGAAAAACATCGTTGTCGATCATCTCGTCCCGAGCGACCGTGCCGGCTGGAATCGGGCGGGCCTGCCGTCCATCGGCGAAAAATCTGCTCTCGCCGAGAGGCTTGTACTTTGGCATATCCTGCATGTCCTGCCTGCAAGACGCGGCGAGCGCGAGCATTGCCAAAACCGGCGTTGAGTTACGTATCGTCAACTTCCCAAACTCCTACGGGATCGAGGCGGTGGAGCAGACGCGCGCTGAGCTCGGAATCGTATAACGGATCGGCTGCCTCGATGCAGAGAAAGAAACGGTCGCTTGAGACCTCAGCGAATTGCGGCAGGTTGAACAACGGAAAATGCGGCCGCGGAAATCCGCACAATGCCAGCGCGCCGAAAAACGCGAACCCTCCGGCGCAGAGCACGGTCAGCTCGAAAAGAATCGGGATGAACGCCGGCCAGCTATACAACGGCCGCCCGCCGACGTTGGTGGGGTAATCGATGGCCGCGATGTAATACTGCATCGTCCAAGCGGTTGCCGCTCCCAGCAGTCCGCCAACGAGGCAGATGAACGGCACAAAATTTCTAACCGGAATAATTTCGTGCAGATCTTTGATGGGATACGGCGAATAGGCCTCCATCTTCCGGTAGCCTTCCTTGCGAACTGCCCGCGCAGCTTCGACAAGTCGAGTTGGATCCTCAAACTCGGCGACCAAGCCGTAAACTTCCCTCTCGCTCACTTCTCTGTTCCTCCACCCGGTTTGGAGAAAGGCAGCAGCTCGCGTACTTCCGTCATGGAAATCATCGGGAGAAACCGCACAAACAGCATGAAGAGAACGATGAATAATCCGACGGAGCCGTAGAGGGTTGCGTTATCCCAGAATGTGGCGACGAAGTTGGCCCATGAAGAGGGAACGAAGTCACGGGCCAGACTGGTCACGATAATCATGTACCGCTCGACCCACATCCCCACCAGTACGTCAAACGCGATGAAAAACAGCGGTTTGGGATTCGTACGAACCTTATAAAACCAGAGAGACTGCGGAATCACGACGTTCATCAAAATCACGAGCCAGAAGCTCCACGCTTGCGGTCCAAAAGCGCGATTGTGCACGATCGCCATTTCGAAGGGATTCCCGCCATACCAGGCTGTGAAAGGCTCGATCAGATAGGTATAGGCGAGAATGAGTCCCGTAGCGAGCATCAACTTGCCGCAATTGTTGAGATGTCGAACGGTGATAAGGTTATGGAGCCCATAAACTGCGCGCAGTGGGATGCAGAGCACAAGCACCATCGCGAATCCGGAGTAGATCGCGCCCGCGACAAAGTATGGCGGAAAAATCGTGGAATGCCACCCGGGCAGAATCGCGATGGTGAAATCGAAGCTGACCACCGTATGGACAGAAAGCACCAGCGGCGTTGCGAGCCCGGCCAGCAACAGACACGCGCTCTGATGCCATTTCCAATGATGCGAAGCGCCTCGCCAGCCGAACGCGAGCACGCCGTAGAACCCTTTTTTGAACTTCGTCGGCGCGCGGTCGCGCAGCGTTCGCGAGATCGGGAATCATCCCGAGATACCAAAACAGGAGTGAAATCGTTGCGTAGGTCGAAACCGCAAAGACATCCCACACCAGCGGGCTCCGAAAGTTCGGCTGGATGGTCATGGTGTTGGGATACGGCAGAATCCAATAGAAAATCCAACTCCGGCCGAGATGGAGCAACGGAAAAATGCCCGCGCAGGCCACCGCGAACAGCGTCATCGCTTCGGCGAAACGGTTGATCGAGTTGCGCCACGCCTGATTCAACAGCAGCAAAATGGCCGAAATGAGCGTGCCCGCGTGGCCGATTCCGATCCACCAGACGAAATTCGTTATCGCGAAGCCCCAGGCGTTTGGAATTTCGATGCCCCAGATTCCCACGCCCTTGCCCAGCAGATAGGTAACCGCGATGACAAAAACGATGAGCAGGAACACGCCGAAACCAAACGTGCACCACCAGAACAGCGGCACCTTGCGCGTGAGCACGATGGAGCTGATCTGTTCGCTGACAGTCTCGAAGGTTTGGCTCGGCGCAATGACCGCGAGCGGATTATTCGGATCCGGCTCGCGGGCCGTGTGACGCTGCCGTTCTTCGACCGTGATCAAGATGCGCCTCTCAATTCGGGGTTGGGATTCCGAAGCTCGGCGAGATAGGTAGTCCGCGGGCGCGTATTCAACTCCGCGAATAGAGCATAGTTCAGCTTCTCGGCTTTGAGTTTGGCGACGCGATTTCCGGAGTTATTCTTGTCCCCGAAAACGATGGCTTGCGTGGGGCACGCCTGCTGGCAAGCGGTCTGGATCTCTCCGTCGCGAATGAAACGATCCTGCTCCCGGGAGTTGATTTCAGCTTCTCTGATGCGCTGCACGCAATACGTGCACTTTTCCATCACGCCCCGACTGCGAACGCTCACATCCGGATTGCGCTGCATCTTCCAGGTCTCAGTAGTCCAGTCCTGGAACAGCAGAAAGTTGAAGCGCCGGACCTTGTACGGGCAGTTATTCGAGCAGTAGCGCGTTCCGACGCAGCGATTGTAGACCATGTCGTTCAGCCCATCGCTGCTGTGATTTGTCGCTTGAACCGGACAAACAAGCTCACAAGGGGCGTTCTCGCATTGCATGCAAGGTACAGGCATGTAGTATGCCGAGGGCAGATTTACGTCGCCTTCATAGTAGGTGTCAATGCGTAGCCAGTGCATGGCGCGTCGCGCAAGCACCTGCTCTTTACCGACCACCGGGATATTGTTCTCCGCCTGGCAGGCAATCACACACGCTTGGCAATTCACACATGCCGTGAGGTCGATCGACATGGACCAGGCATAGCCGCGGTAATCCCAATGCGGATACAGCGTAAGATTTTCTTCCGGTGGATGCGTTTTCTCGGTGACGAAATCGGGATTGTTCTTGTAGCCATCGAGTGTGTTCCAAACGACGACGTCCCGGCCCATCATCGATTGCTGCATTTGCGTCGTGGCAAGCGGATAGGGCGTATCGAGCTTGTGAACCTCAACAGCATCAGCGCGCCAGAGCGCATCAGAGGACCGCAGCAAATACGCATTGAATCCGGCGCCATTCCCGGCACGTCCGGAATGCGTTCGCCCCCACCCGAGATTGACGGTGATCGACTCATCCGGCTGGCCGGGCAAAATCCAGACCGAGCCTCTTACCGACCTTGCGCCGCGAGTCAGTTCCACGTGATGTTGGTTGACTAGGCCGAGCCGTTTTGCGGTCCTGGGACTCAGGAACACAGCGTTGTCCCAGGTCAATTTCGTCATGGGATGCGGCAACTCCTGCAGCCAGACGTTGTTGGCGTAACGGCCGTCGTGCATGTAGACGTCCGGACGGAATACGAGCTCGAGTCCCGGCGACGGGTTCGCGGAGTTTTGACCAAAACTACCGTTTGCGGACGGCGAGATCGAAGGCAGCGCGGACCCGGCGATCATTCCGTCATGCAGAGTCTTGCGCCACCAACTCTCAAAATCCTTCGAGCGCCGCCTGCCGCGACCAATAGGCGCGAACAATCTCGTAAGAGGAGCGCCCCGGAGACTGAAGAATCCCGTCGAGCACCTGAAGTCTGCGAATGCGAATTGTAAAGCGGTGCGATCAGAGGCTGAATAATACTGACAGTTCCATCGAATGCGCGTGCGTCGCCCCAATCTTCGAGGAAGTGCGGCTCGGGAATGTGCCAATGCGTTTTGAGCGAGGTCTCGTTGAGATGCGGCCCGACATGGATAGATGTCTTTACCTTCTGCAATCCTTCCGTAAAGGCGAAATCGACTGGGCGCATTGTAGACCGGATTTCCGCCCAAGATCAGCAGCAGATCCACCTTCCCGGCGTTCATGTCGCGAGCGAGTTCGCCGAGCGATGCGATCTGATCGACGGGTTGAATCTCGAGAGGTTCGGTATAGATGACGGTCTGGCCCACGTTGCCGAGGGCTGCGTTCATTGCGTGAGCCAGCGCATGTACGGCGGCCGGCTGGTGGTCGCCGGGAATGACGGCGCTGCGTCCTTTGTGCGCCTGCGAGATCTTTCCTGAGCGCCGCGATCCATTCCGCGTGCTTGCTCGCGGGGGCGCGGCCGGCCAATGCGATCGCGAAATCCTTCGATCTCCGAATAACGCAAGGCGAGCCTGATGATCCGCTTTGCCGCCGGTTGCAGTCATCGTGCTCTCGATCGAATAGAGACGGTTCATATCGAGGCGATTGCCGCGGCGACGACGCGTGGCGAAATCACGCGCATAGCGAGTCGAACCGACGCCGCAGGCCAGAAAATCCGAATCGAGCGCGACCACCACGTCCGCTTCGGCGAGCTTGTAATAGGTGTTTACGGGTCTGCCAAAGACCTTTTGCGCGGCGGCGCGCGCGGAGTGCTGACCGGCGGGATCGAATTGATGCCACTTCGCTGCCGGAAACTTCTTGAGCACGGCTTGAATTTGAGCGCCCAGCGTGGGAGATATCACGGTCTCCGTCAAAATGCGAAATCCATCGCCGGAGCGAGATTCGAGCGGGGCGATTGCCCGTTCAAAGGCGACCAGGAACGAATCCCAATCCTGAGGGTCGCCGAGGTGATTGATTTCCTTTGCGCGATCGGGATCGTAGAGATCCATCAGGCACGCTTGCGAGTGTACGCTGGTCGATCCCAGGCTGGCCGGATGATCGGGATTCCCTTCTACTTTCGTGGGCCGTCCGAGATGGCTTTCCACAATTACGCCTTCCGCGATTCCGTTCACAGGCGCGGCAGTCGCGTAATACTTCGGCTTGCCCGGAATCACGTTTTCAGGCGGTTCCACATACGGCATGATCGTTTCCGTAGGCTGCCGAGTGCAGGCGGTGAGGCCCGCGAGTGCCATCGAACCCGCCATTAACGAGAGGAACCGTCGCCGGCTCGCTCCCGAAATCTCGACACCTTCTTCGTCGAACTGCTCCTGCGGGATTTCTTCCTCAGAGCCGTAGAATTCCGCAACGCTGCGCCAATAGCGTGGCCGAGCCGGACTGATCAGGTCCTCGAGAGAAACGAAGCCGGAATGTGACGCACGTCTCATCGGTGACAAGTGGAACAACTGGTGAGACTTTGAATGTGATATTCGCGGACCAGGCGCGAACCGAGCGCGATCTGGTCGGGAGGCGGCGCATAGTCCATCGAGAAGACTTCATCGCGTGGACGCACATAGCGTTCCGGATGTCGGTGGCAATTCAGGCACCACTCCATCGTGAGCGGCTGAGCTTGCCACATCAGCGGCATCTTGTCCACACGGCCGTGGCACGTGGTGCATCCAATGCCTTCGTGCACGTGAATGCTGTGGTTGAAATAGACGAAATCGGGAAGATCGTTGACCCGTGTCCACTCGATGGATTTGCCGGTACGATAACTTTCCCGAACAGGCTCGAGCATCGGGCTTGTCGCCCACATTTGCGAATGACAATTCATACAGATCTTTGTCGCCGGAACATTCGCAAACGAGGAGGTCTCAACCGTCGTGTGGCAGTACCTGCAATCGATTCCCAAGCCGCCAACATGGTGCTCGTGACTGAACGGTACCGGTTGCTCGCGGGGGACATTCTGCATGGTTTCATACGGTGACCGCACGATGAGATATCCGAGCCATGAGATCACGACGAGCGCAGTAACGATGCCGAAAATACTAAGCCGCGCAAGAGTATTCGCGCTGCGAGAAAAGTATTGGGGCATCGTGCGGACCAAGCCCGACGTGATAATGCGACGCGTTAAGGGGACTCGAACCTAAGTCGAAACGTTTCGCGCGGCACGCTGCTGATGAAACGATGCGCGCGCATCACGCGACGACACCACGCCCGCGTGCTCCACTGCGAAGCGCATGAGCAGCGAACCCGCGGCTCCGAGCGCACCAGCAACAATGCGGCGCTGTCGTGATTCGCTCGGAATGAATCCCACGGCTACGCTTGTGGCAGTGAGTACGGCAGCAGTTCGCCACATTACGCCGCTGAAGCCTTGCCGCAACGGTCGGCCGACACGAGAAATGGCGGAGGCGTGCTTTTCCATCACCATTCCTGCTGCAATTTCTACTAGCTGGCCAGCAGTCCCAAACGCCTTAGTGATGCGATGTTCGTCCGCGGCGGAGGGAAACATCTCGAACGCCGATCCAACGCTCGCGATAGCGGACGCTCCAAACAGGATAGGCAGAACCTTACGTGACGCTTGCCACAACGGTATCGCGGTGTTGCTTATCAAAACGCCGGTATAGGTCGCGAGTCCAAGGCCCAATACTCCGGATGCGTATCCGAACGCTTCCCCGATCGAGTCCAGCGCGCCGTCGCGGCCCCTGAAGAGAACTGTTAATGCGGACGTGCCGCCTACTCCGGACAAAATCCACGCCCCGAGATTCATGGGCGAGGTGGGGCGAAAAACTCGCAGCATGTTGAAGAACCGCCACGGGCGACCCAGGTCATAGATGAGAAGCGCTGAGCAGACCAGAGCGCCCACAAAGCCGATCCAATGACATCGCTGAATTAGTTTTCTTGATTTTTTTCGACTCAGCGCTTGAGCAGCGGCCGCTAGGGCGAGTGCAGCCCCCGCCAGTCCCCCGACGAAATAATATGTCGGGATGGCCCATTCCCAAATGGGCTCCTTCAGAAGGGGCCGGTCGTAATACGTGGGATCCGACGGCCGGACAGCCGGTACGTTTTGCCAGACCTGAGCGACAGCCTTCGTGTGTTGATCGCTGGAGCCGGACGCCTTCTGATGCCCCGCTTCACCAGAAAGCTCGGCAACTTCGTGATCAATGTCACGGCCATCGGTAATTACCGGCTCAACAGAACTCTTGTACCGGACCGCAGTCACGCGCCCTTCCCTCGCGAACCGAACAGCGCCGCACCCGCGGCGGCTATCGCGATGCCCAAGACCCCAACGGCCATTGACGTCCACGCATCTTTGACCGTTTTCGTCGGAACCACCGGGTCGGGAGGAAGATTGTAGACTTCGGGTTTATCGACCAGAAGAAAAAATGCGTTCAGACCCTCGGTCCCGGGTTGGTCCGCTGCATCCGCACCGTAGAGATAGGCGTCCGTCAACCCTTGCTCGTGCAGCTTCTCGACTCGTTCGTGCGCGTGCTCGCGCAACTGCTCGAGCTCGCCGAATTGAATGGATTCGGTGGGGCACGCCTTCGCGCACGCGGGTTGCATGTCCTCGCGAAGCCGGTCATAGCACAGCGTGCATTTCCACGCGCGTCCATCTTCTTCGCGCCGGTCGATCACCCCGAACGGGCAGTTCACAATGCAGTAACCGCACCCATTGCACACATCCGGCTGCACGTAAACGGAGCCGAATTCAGTCCGGATAATGGCGCCAGTCGGGCAGCTTTCGAGACATCCGGCACGTGCGCAGTGCTTGCAAACATCGGAGGAAAACAGCCAAGAAAAAGCGCCATCGTTGTCCGGGTGTATGGGAACCGGGCGCTCGATAAAGGCCACGTGACGCCACGTAGAAGCGCCGAGCTGTACGGTGTTGTCATACGACATTCCGGTGAACAGGAAGCCGTCGTCCGGCAGTTGATTCCACTGCTTGCAGGCCACCTCACACGCCTTGCAGCCAATACAAAGCGTCGTATCCGTGAAAAATCCTTTTGTGCCAGCCACTCTAAATGTTCCCTTCCTTGGTTTCTTCCGCCTTGAAACCGTGTTGGCTCTCCGGTTTATGCCGGGCCTTAGGAATGTCGCGCTTTTCCGCCTCAGCGGGGAGCTTTTTCACGAGAGGCCCACTGGTCACATGTCGCCGCCCTTTACTCTTTCGGCCAGGCTCGATAGCTCGCCGTGAATGCTTTCGATTCCTGAATCGAGACGTTCGGGTCCGCGACGAAACCGATCAGATCGTTGGCTGCGTCGCCGCGAACCAATCCCTTGCTCGACCAGTGGTATGGAAGTCCGATCTGGTGAATAATTCTTCCTTTGATCCGCAGTGGCTGAAGACGCTGCGTGACGAGAACGCGTGCCTCGATTTCGCCTCGCATGGTACGAATGGTGGCCCAGCCGCCGTTCTTCAGATTGCGCTCGGCCGCGAGCTCGGGCGAGACCTCGCAGAACATTTCGGGCTGCAGCTCCGAGAGCCACGACAGCCAGCGAGTCATTCCGCCCGCCGTGTGGTGTTCGGTCAGACGAAATGTGGTCAGGGCGTACGGGAAGCGCGGATCGCCGTAAGGCTGATGATACGGGTTATCTTTGCGCTTCCATTCCATGCGCTCGGGATTGCACTGTTGCTTGTAGAGCGGATTCTGGACCACCGATTCCTCCGGCTCGTAATGCGTCGGCAGCGGCCCGTCTTGCAATCCGCTTGGCACGAAGATCCACCCTTTTCCGTCGGACTGCATCACAAACGGATCAATCCCTGAGAGAGTGTCCTTTCCTCGCGCTTCCTTCGAAGGCCGGTACGACGGAGGACGCTCCACGATGAAATCGGGCGAGTCGTGCCCGACCCATTCCCGTTTCTGTTGATCCCACCAGACCAGGCGCTTCCTTTCCGACCACGGCTTTCCATCCGGGTCCGCGGACGCGCGGTTGTACAGCACGCGACGGTTATGGGGCCAAGCCCAAGCCCATTCCGAAGCAATCCAGTTCTGCTCCCAATGCGGTTTCCGGCGCGCCGTCTGATTCACTCCATCGCGATACGCGCCCGAGTAGATCCAGCAGCCGCACGCCGTTGAGCCATCGTCTTTCAAAGACGTGAACCCCTCGACGGGCTGCCGGTCGGCAACTGTGTAGCCGTTGATTTCGTGAAGCACCGCTTCGGCGCTCGGCTCATCGAGCGGGCCGTGCGTGGGATAGTCCCATGTCAGATCGCGGATCGGCCAATTGCGCGGCTGATCGAATTCGGCTTGATAGAGACGCTTAAGGCGCTGGCCCAACTTGAAGACGAAATCGAGCTCACTGCGTGAATCGCCCTTCGGCTCAACGGCCTTGTGATGCCATTGCAGCAACCGTTGCGTGTTGGTGAAACTGCCGTCTTTTTCCGTGTGCGCAGCAGCAGGAAAAAAGAATACCTCAGTGGCGATGTTCTTGGTCTTGACCTCGCCGCGCTCGATCTCCGTGGCTTCACGCCAGAAGTCGGCGGTTTCGGTGAGTTGGAAATCGCGCACCACGAGCCAATCCAGATTCCGTAGACCTTTGCGCTGAAGAGGCCCGTTCATTGAGCCCACAGCCGGGTTTTCGCCCATGACGAAGTACCCTTTGACAGCGCCGTCCACCATGTCCACAACGGTGTTCATGTGCGAGTGGTCCCCGGTCAACGTGGGCAGATAGTCGTAGCACCAGTCGTTCTCTTTTTGCGCGAGGCTCCCAAACCAGGCCTTCATGAGCGAAACGAAATACTTCGGGAACTCACCCCACCATCCCGACGGGGACTCGTTCAGCTTCAGATATGTTTCGAGATCCTTATCGTGCTTCGCCTTCGGCATCGGAAGATAGCCGGGAAGCAGGTTGTACAGTGTCGGAATATCGGTCGAGCCCTGAATCGACGCGTGGCCCCGCAGCGCCATGACACCGCCACCCGGCCGCCCCATGTTGCCGAGCAGCAACTGAATGATCGCGGCCGTGCGGATGTACTGCACGCCCACCGAGTGTTGCGTCCAACCTACGGCATAGACGAAAGCGCCGGTCCTGTTGCGGCCGGAATTGCGGCAAAGCGTGTCCGCGACTTTCAGAAACAGATCCGGAGGGATACCGCAGGTCTCTTCCACCATTTCCGGCGTGTACCGGGAATAATGCCGTTTTAAGATTTGAAAAACGCAACGCGGGTGCTGAAGAGTGGGGTCGGTTTTCTCAGCCTGAATGGGTTGCTTCTGAGTGGGTTTGCCTTTCTTGGCTGACTCTGACTCGCGAGCTCCTGCCGCAGCCTCGGGGTCCACCCCCTCGTACATCCAGGTCCGCTTCTCGTACTGGCCTTTGTCCTTCTCCCACCCGCTGAAAAGGCCGTCGAGGTCCTCGGTGTCCTCGAATTTCTTAGTTATGATCGCGGGCGCATTCGTGTAGTTGACGACGTATTCTTTAAAGTAACTTTCAGTCTCGAGAATGTGGCGGATAATGCCGCCAAGAAACGCGATATCCGAGCCGGCCCGAATTGGGACGTGAATGTTCGCTACGGCACTCGTTCGCGTGAAGCGGGGGTCCACATGGATAACGGTCGCGCCGCGTTCGCGCGCCTGCATCACCCAGCGGAACGCAACCGGATGACACTCGGCCATGTTCGAGCCTTCGATGACGATGAAATCCGAGTTCACCAGATCGCCTGGAAACGTGGTTGCACCGCCTCTTCCAAACGAGGTCCCCAAACTGGGGACCGTGGAGGAGTGTCAAATACGAGCCTGGTTTTCTATCTGGACGATTCCTAAGCCGGTAAACAACTTCTTGATCAGGTAATTCTCTTCGTTATCGAGAGTCGCGCCGCCGAGGTGCGCGATGGACATCGTACGATGCAGCGGATTGCCGTGGTTGTCTTTCTCTTCCCAGTTCGCATCCCGCGTCTTCTTCACCCGTTCCGCGACCATGTCCATGGCGCGTTCGAGCGGGATTTTCTCCCACTCCGTTCCGTACGGGCGGCGGTAGAGAACGTCGCTGACTCGGTGGGAGCCGGTCACGAGCTGGAACGTCGCAGCGCCCTTCGGACACAAGCAACCCTGGGACAGCGGCGATGCAGGATCGCCTTCGATGTCGATAATCTTCTGGTCTTTGACATAGACCAGTTGCCCGCAGCCTACTGCGCAATAGGGGCAAACGGATCCGACCACTTTGTCTGCCGTTTTTGTGCGTGGGGCGAGAGATTCGGTGCGATCGGATGCGGCCGATTTGCCGAGCCCGAGAGCATCGCCATTCTTCAGTTGGCGAAACACAGGCCATCGTCCGGGAGAAAGCTTCTTGGTCGGCATTAAAAACTAGACGCGGATTTCAGCCATAACACCCCACTGGTCAAATTACGGATACGTCAGATGTGTGGTCTTCAGAGTGCATCTCTATACTTGTAATCTAAGGAAGCTAACCCGTGCCATCCGCTCTGGAAGAATTTGTCCACCATAACGAAGCAAGATTCCTCAACGAATTGACAGATTTTCTGCGAATCCCGAGCGTCAGCACCCTCCCCGAGCACAAAGACGATGTCGCGCGGGCCGCACAGTTCGTAGCTGACAGCCTCTCCCGAGCCGGGCTCGAGCACGTGGAGGTAATCCCGACCAGCAGACACCCGCTGGTCTATGCCGATTGGCTTCACGCTCCCGGTAAGCCCACGGTTCTGTGCTACGGCCACTACGATGTCCAGCCTCCTGACCCTCTGGACCTGTGGAAAACGCCTCCTTTCGAACCAAGTCTTCGGGACGGAAACATTTACGCCCGCGGGGCCTGTGACGACAAGGGACAGATGTACATGCATATCAAAGCCGTTGAGGCGCTGTTCGCCTTGCACCGCGGCAAGTTGCCGGTCAATGTCAAATTTCTCATCGAGGGCGAAGAAGAAGTCGGCGGCGAATCGATTTCAAAGTACGTGCCGAAACACAGAGACAGACTGAAAGCCGATGTCGCGCTGGTTTCTGACACCGAGCTGTTTGCCGATGGCATTCCGACTCTCTGTATCGGCCTGCGCGGATTGTTGTATCTCGAAATCGAAGGTACGGGTCCAGCGCGCGATCTGCATTCGGGTATGTACGGCGGCGTGGCGCCCAACGCGGTTTACGGTTTAATCGAGCTACTTGCGAAAGCGAAGGATGCCAACGGCCATATCCTGATCCCCGGCATTTACGACGACGTTGTATCACCTGATGCCGCCGAGACGGAGAGCTGGTCCCGGCTTCCCTTCTCTGAATCCGAGTTTCTCCAACACGAGGTCGGGTCAACCGAGCTTACCGGCGAGCCCGACCAATCCATTTTTGCGCGGACCTGGGCGCGCCCCACGTTTGAGGTCCATGGCATCGCTGGCGGGTTTACCAGTGCGGGCGCCAAAACCGTGATCCCCGCGAAAGCCACGGCGAAGGTCAGCATGCGCCTTGTGCCGAAGCAGGATCCGCAGCGTATCCTCGCAGTCTTGAAACAGTGGGTCAAAGATCAAACGCCCAAAGGCATTCGCACCAGCGTGCGGGTTCTGAGTTGCGGTCCGGCCACTTCGGTGAACCCCAATCACCCCGCGATCGCGATTGCCGCAAAGGCCTTCGCGGAAATGCTTGGCAAAGAGACCGTCTTCATCCGCAGCGGCGGTTCCATTCCCATCGTGGGCGAGTTTGCGACGCATTTGGGAATTCCGACTGTGCTGATGGGCTTCGGCCTTCCCGACGATGGTCTTCATTCGCCGAATGAAAAATACCGCATCAGCAACTATTACCAAGGGATCATGACGATCGCGCACTTTCTCGACCGATACGGCAGTTAGTCGTCATAATGTACGGCACATCCCGCATGCTAAAATTCGATTATTAATGCTGCAGGACCTTGCTCTTGCGCTGCGTCTTCAGGCGCTTGATCGCAAGGTCGTGAGTCTCGAGAACGAGATCGCGACCCTCCCGAAACACATTTCAGAAATCGAAAAACGGCTGGAATCGCACACGCGCCGTCTGGAGGCGGATCGCGCCGCTTTGACCGCCAATCAACGCGATCGTAAACGATTCGAGAGCGAGATCCAAGTTGAAGAGCAGAAGATTTCCAAGCTCAAGGGCCAAACGATCGACGTAAAGACAAACGAGCAGTATCGGGCATTTCAGAACGAAATCGCTTACGCCGAAACCGCAATCCGCAAGACCGAAGACAAGATCCTGGAGCTGATGGAACAGGCCGAAACGCTCGACAAGAACGTCAAGACAGCGGAAGTTCATCTCAAGCAGGAACAGCAACACGTGGAACGGGAAAAAAATCGGGCGCGTGAGCGAACCGCGGCCGACGAAAAGGAACTCGCTGCAACGCGTTCCGAGCGCCGCTCCGTTTCCGAAGAAATGACCCCGCAGATCTATAGAGAATACGAGCGGATTCGCAAGAAAACCAAAGGATCGGTCGTCGCCGACGCTACCGAAGGCCGTTGCGATGCCTGCCAGATCGCGCTTCGTCCGCAATTCTTTCAGGATTTGCGCCGGGGCGACCAGATCATGTTTTGTGAAAGCTGCGGGCGCATGCTGACTTACAACCCGATCATCGACGTAGCCAGCGATGTAGCTGCTTCCCAGCAGACTGCCTGAGCACGCTCCCGGCGTTTCCTCAGCCGCGGCGTAAGCCCGGCGGCGTTTGCTATCCTCTCGAATTCGGTCACCCGATTACCTTTTGGAGGCTTTTCTATGCGTGTGTTCGACAGTTCCGATATCCGGAACATAGCTTTAATCGGGCACGGACATTGCGGCAAAACTTCGCTCGTTTCCGCATTTCTCTATACCGCCGGCGCGACGGACCGGCATTTCAAGACAGATGAGGGTAATACGATCACGGATTTCGACGAAGAGGAGATCGCCCGCAAGCTCACCATCACCACCTCTGTTGCTGCGTTTCCGTGGCAAAAGACGAAATTCAATCTGCTCGATACACCGGGTTACAACATCTTCCTGAATGACACGCGGCAATCACTGGTCGGCACTGATGCCGTGCTGTTATTGCTGGATGGCGTCGCCGGCGTGGAAGTTTCGACGGAGAAGGTCTGGGAATTCGCAGAAGAGTTCAAGCTGCCGTGCGGGTTCGTTATTAATAAGCTCGATCGTGAGCGGTCGTCGTTCGATCGCGTCCTCGCGAGTGTGCAAGAGAGGTTCGGACGCGCTGCGATCCCTGTTCAGTTACCTATCGGAGCCGAGAAGACCTTCAACGGAATCGTCGATCTGATTCGGATGCGCGCTTACAGCTATAAACCTGGAGCGGATGGGAAAGGTAAAGACGGAGACATCCCCGCACCCGAGCAGCAAGCGGCGGCAACGGCGCACGAGGCACTCGTCGAAATGATTGCCGAGGGCAATGACGAGCTGATGGAGGAGTTCTTCGCGACCGGCACGTTGCCTTCGGAGCACATCCTCAGCGGCCTTCAGGCCTCGGTTCGGGAACGCCGCATTTTCCCAGTTTTGTGCGCTGCCGCTTCGCAAAATATCGGCGCCGACCTCCTCATGAACTTCATGGCGGAGATTTTCCCTACACCTCTCGAACATCCGGAGTTTCCCGCAACGCGCGACGGAACCGAAACGGCAAAGGGAATCGTACCCAACGAGCCTCCGTCTATCTTTGTTTTCAAGACCGCCGCCGATCCGTTTTCCGGCCGGGTATCGTACTTCAAAGTCATGTCCGGAATCGTGCGGGACGACGCGCATCTGACGAACATGCGTTCCAACACCAATGAGCGCTTGGCTCATATTGCGACTCCATTCGGCAAGACGATGCAACCCATACCGGAGCTTCGCGCGGGCGATATCGGCGCGGTCGCCAAGCTCAAAGAAACATTGAGCGGCGATACGCTCTGCGAAAAAACGAATTGTGTTGTGTTTCGTAGCCCCGAAATACCCGAGCCGTCCATGGCGTATGCGATCTCAGCGAAAACGCGCAACGATGAAGACCGGCTGAGCACCGCGCTTTCAAAAATTCTCGAAGAGGATCGGTCACTTAGGTTTTACCGTGACCCCCAAACCAAGGAATTTCTGCTCGCAGGTAACGGCCAGCAGCACGTCGAAATTGTCGTCAGCCGCTTGAAGCGCCGCTACGGCGTTGAAGTGGAGTTGAAAGCGCCGAAGATACCTTATCGCGAAACAGTGCGCGGGACGGCCAGCGTGCAGGGGCGGCACAAGAAACAAACGGGCGGCCACGGGCAGTTCGGAGACTGCTGGATCAAGCTGGAGCCGCTCCCTCGCGGCGAAAAGTTCCAGTTCGTAAACGATATCTTCGGCGGCGCGATTCCGAAGCAGTACGTTCCGGCGGTGGAAAAGGGGATTATCGAAGCGGCGGAGCAGGGATTCGTCGCGGGATATCCTGTCACGGACTTCCGAGTCACCCTCTACGACGGCTCGTATCACGACGTGGATTCGTCTGAAATGGCATTCAAGCTCGCAGGCCGCAAGGCGTTTCGGGCTGCCATGCAACAGGCCAAGCCCGCGCTACTCGAGCCCATCATGAATGTCGAGGTGGAAACGCCAGCCGAGTTTGCAGGCGATCTAATGAGCGATTTCAACGGCCGCCGGGGACGGATTCAAGGCATGGACCTGAAGGGCAACACACAGACGATTCGGGCCCAGGTTCCCATGGCCGAGATGCTGACGTATCAAAACGACCTGATCTCGAAGACGCAAGGTCGAGCCTCGTTCCACATGGAACCCGATCACTACGATTACGTGCCCGCCCAGCAGGCCGAGAAGATCGTCGCAGCCGCGAAGACGCATCTGCGCGCCGAAGAAGAGGAATAACGGCTGGCGCGTGGATGCCAGCCCACTGAGCCTCTAAGCCCCAAACACACGTTCAAACAAACGCCGCGTTTTGCTCTGCAAGCTTTGCACTTGCTCTTCCAGGTTTGAGGCGATTGGATGTTCGTTCGTCCAGCGCTGAATTAACCCTGCAAGCATTTCCTGCTCCAGCGGCGAATTTGGCAGCTTCTGTTCCGCGCGTCCAGTGAGAACTCGCAGCCCGTGATCGAGGGCGCGAAAGAATGTCGTTGCACGCGACAGAAACTCTGCATCTGCACGCTCGAGATGGCCCATTTTTTCGACAACATCGATGCGTTCGGGAGTGTTCAAGCTCTTGAAGAACATGCCTGCGCCTTTTAACCGGAGATACATCAGAATGAAGTCGGCATCGTAGTACCCGCCTTCGGCCGCCTTCAAAGGCGTTATCGTTCCCTGCTCCCGCTGAAGGCGAGCGCGCATCTGTCGCAGGTCCTGTTTCGAGCGGCCGCTTTGTCCATATCGGCGCCAGTCGACTTGTTGCAGTTCCGTCAGGAACGTAGTTGCGCGCTCGATATCGCCCGCCACGCCACGCGCCTTCATATATGCAATGCCTTCCCAAGCTTCCGCCGCGGTTGAGAAGTATTCCACGTACTTCGATTCAGTCTGAACAAGCATGCCTTCTCGGCCGTTCGGCCTCAGGCGCGTGTCGATCGAGAGCATCGCCGGTTCGCCCGTATACTCCGTCAGGATTTCGATCACGTGTTCGGCAACTCGAATCCAGAATCGGTGCCGCTGTGCTTCCGAATCGGGAATGATGAAAAGCAGATCCGCATCGGAGGCGAGATCAAACTCCCGCATCCCGAGTCGTCCCAAAGCCACCACCATCATCTCGTTCTGCGGTTCTTGGAACGGTTTCTCCGCAGTGGCGTGATCCCGGGCATGCGCCAAAGACTTTTCCAGTGCAACACGGTACGCGCGCGCGATGACGAATTCCGCGAGCGCCGAGGTCTGGTCAAGCGTTTGAAATACGGGCTCGGGAACACACACGCTCGCTGCTTGGATGCGAAACATCTCGCAACGAAAAAACCGGCGGAGTCCTTGGATGTCGCTCAAGGGCGCTGCCAGGTTTTCGAATGACCAGCGGCGCGTCGGATGGTCGGCAATGCGGCGGATCTGCTCCACCAGTCCTGGATCGCGTCTCAGCTCCTCCGCCAGGAATGGACTGAACTGCATGATCTGTGCTACATAATTCGCGGCGACTGGATGCGGTTCCGGCAAAAGAGCCTGGTCCTCGTTTTGCGTGGGGAGCGGATGCGGTTCGGAAATTGCCGCTGCCGATCGGTCCATAGGAAAGCGGCCGCTGCGCGTGCACGATGCGGTCATAGATCACCTGAACGCTTTCGAGATGCTGATTGAGGGTTTGAAGCAAGTATGCCGAATCCGCTACCCCATGCTCGAGGTCGAGCCGCCCGCCGGGCATTCGACGCGCAATCCGCTCGAGTTCCTGAGAATTCGAAGGAAGCGAGTGAGTTTGGCGGTCGTCCTCCAACTGGAGGCGATGCTCCAGGTGTCGCAAAAACCGGTACGCATCCGCCAGGCGCGAATGCTCCGTTGCGGATAGTAGGTCTTTATCCAGCAGGCGAGAAAGTGCGAGCAAGGTTCCAGCGTGCCGTACCCAAGGCTCCCGGCCGCCGTGCAGGCGTTGCAGGCATTGAACCAGAAACTCTATGTCGCGGATGCCGCCCGGGGCGAGTTTGATGTCGAGTTCCGGCCGCGCACGCTTACGTGAAAGCTTCTCAGTGATGCGCTCGCGAGTGCCGGACATGGTCTCAATCGTCGAGAAATCGACACTGGTGGTGTAGATCAAGGGCTCAACAAAATCGAGTAGCGATTGCCCTAGCTTCTCGTCACCCGCTACAACACGCGCTTTGATGAGCATCTGCAGCTCCCAATCGCGCGCCCGATTCGCATAGTAATTCCGCGCGCCATCCAGAGAAATGCACACATCGCCAAGGCTGCCTTCCGGACGCAGCCTCAGATCGACGCGGTAACACAAACCGGCAGGCGTGTACGTCGATAGCTCGCCGGTGAGCTGATTCGCAATTTTCTTGAAGAATTCCTTGTTCGTGATTTTTTCCGGTCCGGACGTTTCGCCATTTCCGCTGTAGAGAAACATCAGATCGAGATCGGAGCTGTAATTTAACTCCCGGCCGCCCAACTTGCCTAGCGCAATGATCGCGAAACCTGAGCTGCAATTGACCCCGCAATTTTCGTCGATGTGCGGGGAACCGTGGCGTTCGCGGACTTCGGACGTAACCCTCGCGAGAACCGCGGCAAGAATAGCATCCGCCAGGTTCGAAATCTCTTGGGTGAGTTCCGATAAAGTGCCGAGCGTCTGTCCATCGCGAATCACCATCCGCAGCAATTCGCGCCGGCGGAACAGCGCGACATCCGAAGCTGCCGGGGTAGCGCTTCCCCGCTCTGCGACGAACAGTGCCAACCGGTCGCGGTACTCGGCCACAGAGAGCGGCCGGTGCACGTCTGTGATGCTGAACAACCACTCCGGATGACGCAGGAGCTCTTCCGCGAGAAAGCGGCTGAAGCTAAAGATCGTGCTCAGCCAGAGCAGACGCTCTGTGTCGCCCTCAAGCGCCGTTGCGACCTTTGGATGCCGCGACGAAAAATCCTCAAAATATCGTGCTGCGCGTTCTGGATCGGCCGAGGAAGCGATAAAGTCATTCACGCGGCCATCTCACGCCAGTTGTTCGATCGCCTCGAGTGAATCGTTCGTCTCGATAATTCCTGGGCGCCGCACAGCCGCATAGAAACCGCTGAGGCCCCAACGTTGGGAAGTCGCGTCCAGAGCCTTCACTTGCGCATCGAAAATCCGCTTCTGTATGCCGCGCCCATAGACGTCGAGCGTCGCGCATGGCCCGCGAGGCTGCGTCAATTCAATAATTGTCGAACCTATGGCGTACTTCTGGCCGGGCCGCCACCTTTTGTGATCCATACCGCGCGTAGTGATATTTTCACCCAACGCCCCGTAGAATAACGGCCAGCCTTCGCCTCGAAGCTCGTCCACTACTTCAGCGGCAATGAGCAACAGCGCCTTCCGCGGGCCCCCGTGGTGCTGGGTGTCATTGTGATCGTCGCCGGCTAAACCGAGAAATCCCAGCTCGCCACGTGCGATCGGCCGCTTCGGCACCCCGCCACGCGAAATATTGATCTGCAGAACAATGCCGGGCATCCGGGCTCTACGGATTAAATTCCGTCAGTACACCCAACCCAGCGTAACTTCATACGTTCTCGGCATTACCCAATGGGTTCCGCTGAACGTGGATAGAAAATTGTAGAGAGCCGCTTCGTTTGTTATATTGAGCGCGCTTAGCTTCAGTGTGGTTTTCAATTTCTCCTTGCGGAACAGATTATCTGTTCCGATCGCGGCATCGAAGATGTTGCGCGGCGCAACACGCGGCGGGTTGTGATCAGCGTTATACGTCCCGGGCGCAGGAATGGTTAGGCGGGTAGCGCCATAGTTTCCCGCGCACGAGGTAATTCCATGAATGACTGTCGCGAACTGGTTTCCGCAGAAAAATCCAATGGCGGCTTGGCCGTCAGGAGTCAATGCCAGAGCGTCCGCCAAGTCCGTCACCGCACCCGCAACTTCGCCGCTATCGAAACGCCACGTAAAAGTAGCCCACGGGCCGTCCTTTTTGTACTGATACCGAAGGTAGGTCGTTTCTTGGAACAGTTGATCGTGATCGATCCGGAACACGCCCGCATTTAACGGGGAATTGAAAATGAGGCCGCCATTTTCCGGACCGAAGAAACGCGCGCGCGTGTGCCCTACAGTCGTGTAGGCTTGGAATCCGTGCAAATTCGACGTCGAGATTCGGGCCGAGACGCCATCGAGTTTGGATTGCCGCCACTCGATCGGGAAGGCGATAGGAGTATTGAACAGAGTGTCAAAGTCAAACGCATTCTTGGTGTATTTCCAAAAATAATCCGCGTCGATTTGGATGTACTTCTTGACTGCCTGCTGAAGGCCCGTGTCGTACTCGTTCCGGTGACCCGGTCTGAGCGGTTGGCTCCCAAAAGCGCCGAAAACATTTGTAGCTAACCCGCCCGACCCCGTCGTGCTCGAAAGCACCAGATTTTCGTTATAGGGCGTTTCCATCGTTCGGTCATATGAGCCTCGAACCACCGTACCCGTTTTCTTAAACAGGTACGAAAACCCGATTCGGGGCTCGATCAATTTGTCCGATGAAAGGCCGTCATAGTTGTCGAATCGCACGCCTGGATTTAACGTGAAATTCTTGAGCGTAATTTGGTCCTGCACATAGACCGCCTGTTGGTTGATGTTCGCCCGGCCGTGGAAATGAAAAAGCGTTCCTCGACGCGTCAAGTCGAATGCCACCAGCCCTGGCGATAGACCAGGATTCGGAACGTCTCCAAAGGCCGCGCATCCAGCCGGATTCGTAACCGATGGCAAGCCGACCGGCATGCCGGCAGAGTTCAGACAAACCGCATTGAATGTCGCATCGGTGATCCCCAATCCGAAATTTTCAGCCAACCGCGTTTGCATCAGTTGTGTTCCGATTTTGAGGTTGTGAATGCCTCCGGCGTATGAGAGGTCAACACGTGTCCCCCAGTTCGTGAGATGGCGGTCCTGATTGATCGTGGCTGGAGAATCGTCGAACGGGTCCGGACTCGGATAATAATTCACTCGATCCTGGCGAACGAAGGGATTGATGCTCAGCAGTGTTTGCGCCCCGAACGTATGCTGATATCCCAGCGCAAGACTGAGTGTCCGCGCTTGCTGTCTCTGATCTTGGGCGAGTTGGTCGTAGGTCACAGGAATCTGGAACCAGTTGCGCGCGGCAAACGCGTCCAGGTGCAAGGAATCGTGCCCGCCGGGCTGATAATCCAGCCGGTCAAAGAAATTTTCGGTGTTGCCTTTGTCGTGAAACGGTGTAAATTCCGGCGTATCGAGAAATCGGCCGCTCCGGTTCGCGTCCGCAAGCAGAAAGTTGCCCCATTTCGACCCGCCGATTCCGAATGTAGCGTCTTCGCCGAATGTGCCAAACGAACCGTAGTACGTATCAAAGCTTCCGGTCGGCTTTATCATCCCGAGCCCGGACCGTGTTACAGCGTTCACGATCAGGCCGGTTTTGTCTCCATACTCGGCATTCGGCGAGCTACTGACCAGTTCCATCGACTGAAAAGCATTCGGCGGGAGCTGCGTCGAAAATGTTTTGTTCTGCTGATCACTGATCGGTTGGTTATCAACCACGTACGTGGTTTCGCCATGATCCCCCTGCGGGTGGAAGAATCCGTTCGAATCAGCCACAACTCCGCCCGATGTCAGCGTGATTGCGTCACTCAGCCCTTGGCCGGTGTTTGAAATCGGCAAATCTGAAAGCAGCGTTTGATTCACATCGGTGTGTGCTGCGGGCACGTTCTCCAGCGTTTCGGCCGACGCAGTTACCTCAACCGTCTGGGCTGAACCGGCGAGCGCTAACGCGGCCTTTACTTGAAGCGGAACCTCGGTGCGCACGGAAATGTCCTGACGGAATGTTTGGAAATTCGGCGCCGTCACGGTCAGACTGTAATTGTTCGGCGGGATATTGGTCAGCCGGAACGCGCCGTCGGGTCCCGATTTCACAGTTTGGGAGTAATTGGTAACGGAGTTACTGAGCGTTACCTCCGCGGCAGCGAGAACCGCTCCGCTCGGGTCGACAACGGTGCCCTGAATCGTCCCGCCATTTCCCGTTGCTTGCGAACGCGGAGATGGCTTGCCGATCACGGCCGTGAGCAGAATCAGAGCTGCCGCCAGCCATCCGGGCCTCGAAAAAGAACTCAAAATAGCACTCCTTTACAGTTCGAAACCACGCTCCGTCCATCGACGCGTAGCGGTTCCGCAGCACGAAATAATGCCAAAAGAGTAGAGAGGCAGGACTGCGCGGCGTGCGGAATGCGTCCGGAATTTTGGATGCCCGAACTCCCGACGGGGTTACTGGGCGTCTGTCTGAAATTATATGCGATTGGCGGGACAAAGCTTCCCCCTCAGCGTCTTGTAACCTGGGAGTGAAAGCCATCTTATGACCGGGCAAGCTCCTGAAATAGCCGGGCCAGCGCCGGAGTGTTCTCCTGCGGCCGCAGATCGCCCGGTTTCCGTGTTGATTGGGGTTGCCGCTTGGTTGCGCGATTTAATGCTTTCTGTGCTCATCGCGGTACTTGTCATCCTGTTCCTCTACCGCCCTGTGAAGGTGGAAGGCACCAGCATGATGCCGACGCTCTACGATCAGGAACGGCTGTTCATCAATCAATTCAGTTACAAGTTCGGTCTGGGCGATATCAAGCGCGGCGATACGGTTGTGTTCTGGTACCCAGAAGACACCACGAAATCGTATATCAAGCGCGTGATTGGATTGCCCGGCGATACTGTTTCCGTAAACGACGGGTACGTGATCGTCAACGGAAAAAAATTGCAGGAAAGCTACGTTCCCCCGCAATATCGCGACGGCCGGAGCTACCCCGAAACCGTGATTCCGCCGGGCCGCTATTTCGTGCTGGGCGACGACCGCATTTCTTCGAATGACAGCCGGGCTTGGGGGCTTGTGCCACGCAGCTACATTTACGGCAAAGCGGTGCTTGTGTTCTGGCCTCCGGACCGGATCGGTACTGTTCGTTGATTGCTGCACGGAAGCTTCGGGCAGCTTTTCCCCCCGGGCTGATTGCGCATTTTGCCATTCAAAGCCAAAACACTCCCTTGGCGGTCGTGGTTCTGCCGTGGCGGTGCGGGCGTGCTCGGATCCTACGGCGGACGCCTTCGTTTTTTTGCGGGTGCTGCGGCCGGGTTTCTGCCGTTCAAAGCCAATTTCCTCTTTCAACCTTTGCTTTCTGAGGGTTAGGAAGTCGGCTAGGGCGGGGGCTGAAGCCCCGTTCGTTGGAGATCCGATAGGGCAGCACTGGTTTTTTGCGTGGAATTTTTATCGCGCACAGCTTGTCTGTCCGGTTCATATGGAGTTCGTAAAACGGTAGCGCGGGAGTGGACGCAGGCGGGCGTTGGCGCGGGGTTAAGTCGGAGATGTTGGAAGAGATAAAAGATTGTGAGTTTTTGGGATTGAGCGCGATCGGCGGGAAGCGCGCCGTTCCGGTGGTTGCGGGCGCGGGCTGCGGGGGCGCCGTTGGCGAAGACGAGGCTTCGAGCGCCAAAGTAATCAAGGCTCGATTCGGAATCCGTTCGCCACGCCCGCGGAGCCGCCGCGGTGAAGCAGCTTGGAAAAGGACAGCGACCGCGTGAGCCCGTTTCCGTAGGTGTAGTTGTTCGGAACACCGTGCGGAGCATAGGCACGCCGGAAACGTAGTTTGTCGTGACGCTCCCATTTTTCCCCGTCACCTGGGATGCCCGGTTCGCCCCATCGAAGCCGGTTGTGATCACCCTTCCCGACGGATACGTTTCGCTGATGAGCGCGCCTGCGAGATTATACGCATAGGTGAACGGGTACGTCTGGTTCTCCGCTCCTTCGTAATTGGCGGTTACGCGCCCCAGCGGATCGTAGGCGGTGTAAAAGGTCCCGGCATATCCATCGCTTACCGAATACAGCCGCCCGATGCCGTTTGTGGCCGAATCGTAGGAGTAACCGACCGCCAGCATCACCCCGTCGTTGTGCGTCACCCTCGTTGTACTGTTTGCCCATGATGCTGTTCAGCTCGTGGAGCAAACGGGGCAGCTCAGATCTAATTCAAGTTCAGGCTCGCGATCCCGCCAGTTTCCTCCATCTGCTCTGTAGAATCCAAACACGCTGCGAACGAGAAATCAATACCGCACTTTGTGCGCCTTATTAGGTCCAAGACATATGCCGGCACAGAGATGCCCCCGTGATCAGTCGAAGTGACGAGTGAAATCCAAACGCTGTACATACTGGGATCCACAGGCAACTCAGTGAGGGTGGCATATAGACGCGTCAAGTCCATCGTTTCGTTCAAGTCAAAGGCCAAAACGAGGCCAGCGGCGGATCTCGGCAGGCTAGATCTGGGTGACTTGAACGTAACTGTCGCCAGAGAGTGCCTGATTTTGGCGGCTAAATCTTCAGACAGCCCGATAAAACGAAAGGAGAATCGCTCTTTGCGGTATAGCTCGTCATTAGTTGTTTCCATATCGAACCTATCTGCCTCCAGCGGCCTTGTAGTCGTTCCCTAACTGGGTTAGCTCCCCATAGGAAAAATTGTCGGACGGTCCCTTTCCCAAAACCTCCTTTTCCTGCTCCACGAAGTCCCCAACGATGTGGATCAACGCCGGATTGCCTCGCGACAGGTTCGATGGTTTTTCGGTCGCGTGCATTTGCACCTCGTGTTTTACCTCGGTACCCGCTCCCTTTGCCACTGCCCCCGCCCCCTCCCGAACTGCTCATGCAACTGAACAGCCCGCCGATCCGCCCGAGAGCCGCGCCGCCGACGTATCCGGTCGCAGCGTCCAGCGGTACCGTAGCGACATCACCCGGCCCAAAGAATGCCCCCGCCACTGCTCCTCCCGTCATTCCGGTTGCGGCGGCTGCTGCAGTGCTGCTCGACAGGCAGCCCGGATCTCGCGGCGCTCCAAGCCAGTTCCCAGTCGCGCTGGCGGTCTGTTGGGTTGCCTCGGTGACGTGTACGGCCGTAAAAAGCGTCAGGTACTGCATCTCCTGCAGGATGTTGAGGCTCGGCGGCGGAGGGTCCTTGGGTTTCGGCAGCTTTTCTTCGTGCGCAACACACGCGATGCTTGCCGGGCTCGGCGTGCAGTCGCACATCCCGTCAGGGTCGATGTTCACGAGCGGGCTGTTTCCCGCGTAAGCGTAGCCATTCCAGGTTTGCGGATCCGATGGGTCGGCTCCGGCATTCTGTGGGTCCGCGGTTAGGAAGCGCCCGAGGGGTGCTCCGTAGTACCGGGCCTGGAAGAAGTCGAAGCCGTTTTCGGCATGCGCTCCATCGCGGTGAACTTTTGATTCACGTTATCCCCGGTTGCGCCCCACTGCTCGTCGCGGCCGGCGTAGCCGGACGGAATCTCTTCGCCGAAGGGAAGAAAATCGTGACGGGCAACAACGTTTCCCGCAGCGTCCGTTACCAAGCGCGTGCTGCCCAGATGATCCCATGTTAAATAGCACGTCTCGCAATCCAGCGCGCCGGCGGAGGCGGAATCGGGGCCGGCGTGCGCGAAGGCGTAGGTCTGGTTGGCCGCCTGTTCGCTGCTCGCCGTCACCCGCCAGCGGATCGTATGCTAGAATGTGATGCTGCGGGTAGTAACTGGACAACGACCCCAGCCGCCCAATCCCGTAGGTTGCCGTGTCACCTTGAAGCCGGTGCGCCAGCAGCGTGGATCGGATCAGCTTCCATTTCTGGCGCCCGCATCCAGACCTCAAATGCTAAATTAATTCCACGAAGCGCCAAAGCTTCGAGGAACGAAGCGTTCAATTGCACCTCAGCCACCTTGCCGTCTTGCACTTCTGCCAACGTCCGGATCGTAACGCTCAACTCGCCTCCGGATCTTGTCGTTTGATCGAGGAATCCGTGCCGATCCGAGAGTACCGATAAGACATCCTCCAGCGCCCGCTCAAATGCGGTGGCACCCGAGCCTTCGGCCAAAGTGCCGCGCCAAAGCGTCGAATTTCGGACTCGATTTCCCACACGGTCGCCGACGCCCCACGCCAACTCGGGCTGGATACTGAGCGATCCGGATATTGTAGAAGGATTCACCGAGGGGTGCTTCACGCTCAGGTCGATGCGAAAATCATCGGGCTTCTCCATGATCAACGCCCCTTTCTCCCGATTTCCGATATTGCGTCTTTCGTGACGCGAATCACAGCAACCCCAAAGTTGTTTTTACGATTTCCAGCAACTCCGTAAATCCAAGCTTCTCTCCGGCATCGATGCTGGCACCCTGGATAATGTCGTGGACTTGCTCGGCCTGCTTTCCTCGGAGATTAAGTTGCTTGATGATGTCCCTCGCTATCTTGTTTTCCCTTCTTAGCGAATCCGTTCCCTTGAACTGCCCTAGCTTACCCGGTTTGCGGCTCATTCCGGCAAGTTTTGTGGCATCGGAATCGCTGCCTACTACTGTGTTGGCCAGAAGACTCGTAAAGGGAAACGCAATGCTGGCCCCCAGTCGTAGCCCCTCTCCCGAGAGATTTACCAGTGGAGCAGCCATGACACCGGCCTGATGCAGCATGTTGGCGACATCGGGGGACAAGGCATCATCACTCTGACTTTGCCCAAAGCTGATGGTTCCAGCCCCAGAGGCCGTATCGTTTGAAAACGAATACCCTAGATTTCTTCCGTTGTAAGAGTAGGAGTTTACGTCAATGGTTCCGTTTACGTACGTGCCGCTACAGGTTTCTGCCGAACCTCCGCGTTCGGTCGTTACCTCAACTCCCGAGGAAGTCTGGTTGCTTGTCGTGATGCAATCTTCGCCGGTTTGATCGATGTTGCTCAGGGGGTTGTTTCTGACGTACCCATACAAATTCCAGCTTTGCGGGTCGTCAGAATGCTGATCCACACCGTCATCTGGGCCGGTGAACCGTCCCAGGGCACTGCCGTAGTATCTGGCGCGGAAGAAGTCTAATCCCGTTTCCTGATCCCGTTCTTTGCCCGTAAACTTCTGGTTCACATTATCGCCGGTTGCGCCCCACTGGTCGTCCCGGCCGGCGTAGCCGCCCGGGACTTCTTCGCCGAAGGGAAGAAAATCGTGACGGGCAACCACGTTTCCGGCACCATCGGTTACCAGGCGCGTGCTGCCCAGATGATCCCGCGTTAAATAGCAGGTTTCGCAATCGAGCGCTCCGGCAGCGCCCGAGTTGTATTCCGCCGCTAAATTCGAGAACGCATCGTACGCATACACCGTGACCGACCCGTTGGGCAAGCCTTTCTGCACGCGGCGGCCGTCTGCGTCATACACATACGTCGTGGTAGCATGCAGCACGCTGTCGTACGCTTTGGCTTGCCGGTTCTCGGCATCGTAGGTCAGCGTGTAGGCTCCGACCACCGTTTGATTCCCAGAAGCATCGTAGGTGGCCGAGGAGATTTGATTGTTGACGTAGTCATTGAACGTCGGCATCAGGCCGCTGACCGGAACGCCGTCGCTGCCCACGACCCACATATTTCCATACTGATCATAGTTGAGCGTGCGCACCCAGCCGCCAGTGTCGGGTAGTGTTCTAAATCGGCGTTGAACAATTTCCTTCAGCCTATCAAGCGCTTGCTGTTTGATGATACGCTCGAATGATGGCAAGCCCATCAACCCGCCGTGATCTGAAAGCGCTCCATCGACTCATTAACCAGGCCGATCTCGTTCTTGATACCATTCCGCATCCTAACCCTTCAGTCGCCAGCGCTCGGGAGTCCCTGACGGCTGCGCTGAAGCTCTCAGCCGATCTCGCTAACCGTCAGCCGGACGCGGCTGCGCTTGGATCAAAGGGTGGCAAAGCGACTGCGAAGCGTGGGCCGGAATATTTCGCGCACATCGCCAGCTTGCGAAAAGAACGGAAGGGCGGTAGGCCAAGAAGGAGTGGCGGCTGATACAATGCCAAGCCTGTGCCTGTAAGGACTGAACTTACAGAGTCAGATTGGCGTCTCGTCCCCTGGTCATAGAAGCACAGAAAAAACTTGGTGCTTCGATTGACGGTCGGGCACGTGATCAGGAATAGGCTGAAGCATAAGCACGGCAATCCTGGAGATTGGCACTTTACCCATGACGTGCAAGTCGGAGTAGATCTCAAGGTGTCGGTCAAGCTGAGGCTGTGTGTTCCCTACAGATGCCAAATCCTCGAAGCGTGGTCGTGTAGCCTCGTTATGTTTAACATCAAGGTTGATGGAATCGACTATCACGTGAGGGCAGACGACGGGCGCGGTGGAATCTGTAGAGGATGGCATCGGCATGAATGGGACCCGCGTAAACGAAAGTGCGACCATCTAAGGAATCCATTGCCAGATTTCAATCCAGGAGATACCATTGAAATGTTTCTGGAGAATTGCTGTCGCGTCATGAAGATTGACGCGACGGACAAGGGAGCAACGCAGTGATTAGCTGCGAGGCAATAAAGGAGTCGGTTTTCCAGTACATCCAAGCCACAACTGAAGTCACCTCAGCGCAACAGGCGTGCATCGTCAGCCTTCCGATCAGAGTCTTGGACGGGGCATATGCCGAAGTCTTCGTTGAAGAAGCAAACGACGGTGCTCTGCTCGTCCATGACGGAGGGAAGACGCTGGGCCATCTTGAGTCCTCCGGGTTGCTGATTACGGAGCATCGCTTGGTTGTTCTTACGGACTTGGCGGAACGTTTGGGAGTCTCCTTGGATAACGGGATCTTCAAGGCCCTTTCAAAGCCCAATACTGTTCAAATGTCCGCACTCGCTATTGGGCAGTGTTGCGCAATGGCTCTATTCGAACTCCTCAGGCACGTGCCGTTTCCGGCATGAATCGCTGCGCGGCGCCTACGTGGGCCGCGACATCGGCTATGCCGCCAAGAGCACTGTGCCGGTCACGAAAGCTGATTTCGGTACTGGCGCATTGTTGAAGTGTCTGCTCACGTAAGCCATCGTCGCTTATACCCCATATGTCGAACCACTCATCGACAGCGTTCGCAGCGTCCGCGAACCTTTCGTTTGCCACGACGTTTGCAAATAGAGATAACTGAAAACGCCACCCTTGCACGTGTTCATCTCGCGTTGAGGCTTCCGGGAACTCATGCAGCAAATGAAGCTCTGTCCCGCTTCTGTGGGGATGAAGTTTGATGGTTACGCGCGAACTGCCCGGCGGGATCGGCTTTCCTGCCGCGAAACCATATGTAAAACTTATTTGCTCTGGCGGGCATACATCCAGTACTTCGCCCAAGGATTCAATCCCGTTGGCGTGGCGGATGTACACCTTTCCTCCCGGTTTGGCATCGATTGTTGAACTCGCGCCCCACCAAGCTGCCCAACGAGTGTTGTCGGTGAAAAATCGAAAAACGACTTCAGGCTTGGCGCCGATCAGAATAGTTCGTTCCAGTGTGTATGGCAATTCGGTCATATGTCCTCCCTATTGCATTTACTTCCTGCTGCGGGAGCGCTGTTTAGGCCCCCGGCGTGTTTCCTCCAACTCGGCCGCCAATTTGAGCTTCCATAACGCGTCATCCCACATGCGCTCGAGAATTTCAGCAACGGGCCCGAATGCCTCGCGGCGCGCGCGATAAAACCGGTTTCGCTGCTGTGCGCGCGCCTCCACCAAACCGGCTTTTACTAGCAACCGGAGTTGGAGCGAAATCGCTCCGAACGTGACGTCCGGCATCGCTCGATGAATTGCTCCTGATGTCTGTTCCTCGTTCCAAATCAACCTCAGGATTTCGCGCCGTCGCGGTGAGGCGATGACATCGAGAAGTCCGGCGCGCATCCCGCAATTAGTTTAGTTTAAACTAAACTACCTGTCAACCGGCCCTGTGAGTTATTTCTGCGGTGACTCACGGAAATGCCGCAGACCACCGGACAGTGCCAGGATTTGAGTTGACCCGTCGGCGTACTTACGCCTCATTCCTACACCGATTTGGGACTCCCGATCAGGCGGACCTGGCTTTCAAGTGGTTAGGTTCCGCAAGTCACACCAAAAGGTTCACCGATCCTGGAGGAGAGATTTCCGGATTGCTCCGCCCGCCCACGACGACGCCCTTGCGATCGCGCT
>CAWJUK010000005.1:0-107087 GCA_963846035.1 uncultured Acidobacteriaceae bacterium
GAGCTGCGGAACGGCTGCTTGGGCGGGGACGCCGGCTCTTCCCTCTGATCGGTTGGAGCGAACGAAGACGCCGTGACTTTCTCTCCATGCGCGATCCTGCCGAGCAACTTCATTACTGGCGACGGACGCTGAACTCAAAACGATGGCGTATGGCTGTGGATACGGTGCTCTCGGCATGGGTGCTCAGACTCGTGTATGCGAATCCGTTCGTAGCCGCGATGCCTCGGCAATTCGGAGCGATTCTTCGCGCCAGGTTGGAGCGCGCCTGGGCGAATCACCCGAACGATTCCAATCCGTACGCTTGGCGCCTGTTGTTAGGCGAAACCAAAGGGATAACAGAGCCGCCAGCACAGGCGATTTGTTTCGTGTGTGCGGACGCAGCTACCTACCTGGAAAGCTGCGAGCCGGCGAGCTTCGATGCGTTCTCGTTATCCAACATCCTCGATGGCGCTCCATCATGTTACGTGCAGCGCCTGTACAGGGCCGTAAAGCGCGCTGCTACGCCGGGGGCGGTCATCATCACGCGCAGCTTCGCGGAGCCTGGCGGCACGAGTGGCAACAACCTGGCGGCGCGTGATCGAGCGTTGCTTTGGGGCAGTGTGTATGCTGCCCGGGCGGGAGATTTATGCTGCACCTTTTGAAGCGTCATCCGTTTCCGGTGAAGGCATTTCTTCGCCAGTCATTGGTTCTGACGTATGCCTTTCCAAGCGATGTCTTGCAGCCGCTTCTGCCGCCCGGCTTGGCTCTGGACACGTACGGCGAGTATGGGTTTCTTGCTATCGCGTTGGTTCAGACGGAACGACTGCGCCCGAGCTTTCTGCCCGCTGCGCTGGGTCGCGATTTCCTTCTTAGTGGTTACCGCATCTTCGCGCGCCTGGCGAACCGCGCCAGTTCCTTGCGCGGACTGCGAATTTTGCGAAGCGATACGAACCGGCGGTGGATGGCGAGCGCCGGAAATGTGCTCACGCATTATCGGTATCGTTTGTGCGAGGCGGAACTGAAGGAGCGTCCCGGCGAAATCGAGTGGAACATTCGAACGCCGCGCCATGAGGCGGATCTGCGAGTGATTGCACACATCGGCGACGGACCGACGGTTCTGCCTACCGGATCGCCGTTTCTCAATGTCAAAGAGGCGAGGAGATTTGCGGGGCCATTGCCGTACACGTTCGACTATGAACGGGAGACTCACTCGATCATTCGCATTCAGGGGGCGTCCGGCAACAGTGGCATCCAAAACCGGTCAAGGTAGAGGTTCTTGAAAACACATTTCTGCGCCAGGAGCCGTTCTGCCGCGCCACGGCGATCCTGGCAAACGCATTCCAGGTGCACGACATCCCGTACCGATGGAATCGCGGGATACGCAGTCGAGTGGAGGCGACATGATAAGCCGCATTCCGTCCCGCACGCCGTATCAGGGCGTGCTGCAATTCTTCCAGTACAATCGGCCGTTCTATCTGGCTACTGCTGCGGGAACGATGGCCGCCATGATTCTGTCGGTATGGCTGCCTGCGGCTCTGCATATTCTCGTCGTGCTGGCTGCGGTCGCGGGTCTGTTCTGGATCTGCTCATCGCTCCTGGTCTCGCACTACGTCTACGATCGATCCGGCTTATACGGACTCTGCTGGCTGGGTGAGTGCCTCTCGCGATCGCCAATGCGCTGGATCAACATCCATTCAGGTATTGATGAAATCAGCGTCGCGATTGGTGCGATGTTTCCGGCTTCCGAAGGGCAGATCACCGACATTTACGATGCGCGAGAAATGACCGAGCCCTCGATTAAACGCGCGCGCCGCCTTGCTGCCGTTTCATCGAGTTCCGCAGGCGGGCAAACGCTGCCAGCACCGGACCAGGAGTTCGAGGCTGCCTTCCTGATCTTCGCTGCCCACGAACTCCGGCGTCGTGAAGCTCGCGCACGACTCCTGCGGGAAGTTGCGCGGGTGCTCCGGGCAGGAGGCGAATTGGTTTTGGTGGAACACGTGCGCGATTGGATAAACTTTCTTGCGTTCGGCGGCCCTGGGTTCCTCCACTTTTTTTCCGCGAGAACCTGGCAAGATGCGGCAAATTCAGCCGGGATGCCGATACGGCTGCACCGTACCGTGACGCCCTTCGTTCACGTATTCGTGTTTCAAAGGCAGCGATGAACGCTTACCTTCATTTGAAAGTAGTCGGAGCGCTACTCGTCGCTCTGGGTCTTGCGCACAGTTTCTTTGGCCGCTATTTCAAATGGGAAAAGGAACTGGCGCAGCTAAGTCTGCTAACGCGGCAGATGTTTCTGGTGCATTGCTTCTTCATCTCACTAGTGATCGTTTCGATGGGCGCATGCACTCTGTTTTACACCAACGCTTTGCTCGGATCCGGAACCTTAAGCCGGGTTGTGTTAACTGGTTTCCTTGTGTTCTGGCTCATTCGATTGGCCTTCCAATTCTTCGTGTACGATTCGGCGATCTGGCGGGGACGGCGGTTCTACACGACGATGCACGTGGTCCTCTCAATGCTCTGGATTTATGTTGTACTCATCTACGGCGCTGCATTACGGGTGGCACTCGCCGGCTGACCTAGCGATGTGGCTTTGGAAAACCAAAATGCACTTCCGTCTTCACGTCCTTGAAAAGACCAGCCGGTGCAAAGAGGCGCAGGCCTACAGCGGCCACGACCACGCACCCAGCAGTCGCGAATAAACCGAGACGAAGCCTATGCTCAAAGATCTGGTTCGCAACTTTGTCTCGCTTATCCTGAATCACGATCGTTTCCGCCAGCCGGTCATGGGCGGTGCGGCGATTGGGATGAATAAAATATTGAAAAAAGCCAAAAAAGCACTCCCCCGTAGATACGACATAGCCTAGCGCGCGTTCGACGCAGTGAAACAGCGAGACGTGATGATGCACGAGAGAAACAACGCGTATGCCCATGAGCCGCTTACCCAGTGTTCTGCCTTTGCCGAAGTACAACGTGAATCCAAAGAACAAGGCCAAATAGAGGATGGCGTACCACGTTTCAGGTCCGAAATCCAGGTTTAGGTTTCTCACGCCGAGGCGGTTGGAGATCGGTATACCTACCGCCATCACAAGAACAATAAGGAGGATGAGCGCCAGAATCAAGTCGATGGCAAAGGCACAGGCTCTCAAAAGGAAGGACGCAAGTTCCACGCCCTGCAGTGAAAGCATGCGCTCTGTCTCATACGCTGTGTAGTCCCTGTGGATACGCGGCCGCCAAATCTCCATAGACACGCGTCTGCTGTCAGGAGCGAGGGTAACATAATAAGTCGCTACTTTCCGCGACTTACGTATGGAGGGGCAAAACGTGCCGGACGCTGAGCGCGTGAGTATATTAGAAGCTAATCTTCAGGATCTGACCGCCGTTACCCACGAACCATCCCGCTTCCGGATTCGCAAAAGCGACGGCCCAGTAGCCGCTCACGTCGCGCAGTTCGAACCAGGTGCGGCCTTCATCGGGAGTCCAGGCGGCAGCTCCGGACGTGAAATTCGGTGCCTTCTCGGCGGTAATCACGACGGCGTGGTCGTGGCGGTGATCGAATTCTGCATCGTCGCGATGATCGTCATGGCATTGCCTGCGGACATAAGCGACGCAAAAAACGGCTCCTTTGACGGGCGGCTTGGTCGTAAGATTCCAGGTTTGGCCGCCGTTATCCGATGTTGCGGTCTGGGCGGCATCGTTTACGGACAGGTCGCCGCCACCCAGGAAGCCATTCCAGGCATCGCGAAACGCCACCGAGAACCCGCCCGCGGTGGGCGAGCTCAGTAGCGGAGTATCATACGCCTTCCAGGTGTCGCCTCCGTCTCTGGTAGCTAAGATCCTGGCAATTTTTGAGCCGCCGGTTGCGATCCAGGCGTTTTTTTCCCCCTCTGTTGCGATGCAGGTGCCGCTTGAGGAAAACGAGGCTTCGCCCTTCAACGCGGGCGGCATGTTCCGGGCGATGAAGTCCCAGGTGGTTCCATTGATTGTGCGGATATCGGGGAACACTCCGTACGGGACCGAATCGCTGTGCGTGATGCCGCGTGTGGGCGTCCAGAACGAGAAACAATCGTAGAACGCATGCGTGCGCTCATTCGTGAACTGTATCCTCCAGGTGGCGCCGCCGTCGCGGGTTTTGTAGATCCGAAAACCCGTCGTGAAGTTACCGATCGACATCAAGTAAGCTTCTTTGTCACTCACGGCGTACACATCACGGAATTGCAGATCTTTCGCTCCGGGCACGACACCAGCTTTCCAGGTGTTTCCGCCGTCAGTGGTGACCACATATGTACCGCCGGTTCCGGCTGCCCATACGACACGGGAGTTCACCGGGCTGACGGCAATCAGCAATTGGGTGGTGCCGCTTTTTTGAGGGGTGAGCTTGGGTTGGTAAGGCTTCCCATTTTGTTGCGCAATGGCAAGAGTTGCGGAGGCGGCAATCAGGGAAACAGCCAGTGAGAATTTCGGGTTCAGCATAGGAGTGCTCCTGGGGCGGGAATTCGTGCGGAGCCCAGCATATCACGTCGGAGAGGGTATCAAGGCAGCAATTGTGCATCGCGTTGCGAACCTATGAAGCTATGCTTGGCGGATGCGAACTACTTTTCTAAAAATTTGTATACTAGCGGGCTCTTTAGTTCTGCCGATTTCTCTGCAGGCTCAGAGCGCGGGATGCCAGCAGATGAATACGGGGCGGGGCGCCGGGTTGAACGGCTTCGTCCCTTTCAACGCGAGTAGTCCGTGGAACACGGACATCTCGAAAGCGCCGGTGGATCCAAACTCGGCGAAGATCATCAACTACATCGGTGTGAGCACGACGCTGCATCCCGATTTCGGCTCGGGCCTGTACGACGGTTCGACGATCGGGATTCCGTATCAGATCGAAGACGCTGCGCAGCCACGGGTGAAGATCGACATCACCGGCTACCCGGATGAAAGCGATCCGGGACCGGCGCAGGTTCCGGCGAGTGCGCTGGTCGAAGGCTATCCGAATCCGGGAACCGGAGACCGGCACGTGCTGGTGCTCGAGAAGGATGGCTGCTGGCTGTATGAACTGTACGGTGCGCAGCGAAACAGCGATGGAACCTGGCAGGCATCCTCGGCGGCGCTTTGGGATTTGCTGGGCGATGAGCAACGGCCGTACACGTGGACATCGGCGGACGCGGCGGGACTGCCGGTCTTTCCGGGCCTGGTGCGATACGACGAAGTGGAAAGCGGCGCGATTCATCACGCGTTCCGGTACACGCTGCCTACCACGCGCGAAGCGTTTGTGCTCCCGGCCACTCACTGGGCGTCGACGGTTACGGACAGCAACGCTCCGCCAATGGGAATGCGGCTGCGATTGAAGGCGTCGTTCGACATTTCGGGATTTTCGCAGGAGAATCGGGTGATCCTGACGGCGCTGAAACATTACGGAATGATTCTCGCGGATAATGGCGCCGGGATCTTCATCAGCGGCGCGCCGGATAAGCGATGGAACAACGACGATTTGGGCAACCTGAAGCAACTGACGGCGGCCGATTTCGAAGTGGTGCACATGGGCACCGTTTATTCGCCTGCGAACGTGCCCACGGGAGCAGCACCGAAAATCGCGAGCTTCACGGCGAATCCATCTTCGATCGAGCGCGGCGGGAATGTTGAACTGAGGTGGTCGGGGAGCGGTTCCGAATACAACATCATCGACCCGGGGTTGGGAGCGGTTCGCGGAAACTCGATGACGGTTAGCCCGAGCCAGACCACAACCTACACGCTCACAGCCACGAACCGGTACGGGCGGAGCACGCAGACGGTAAGGGTCACGGTTCGCTGAGCGACTGTCCCTTTTACGGGGGTAACATCCGAAACCTGCGGGCATCAGACCCGTATGGCATCACAGAACGGAAGTCAGACCCAGCTTGCACAAGGGCTGGGGTGGTTCAGCATCGGACTCGGTCTTGCTGAAGTCGCGGCGCCCAAAGCGCTTTCGCGATTCATCGGATTAGAAGGGGACCAGCGAACACGCTGGGTCATGCGCCTGTATGGGCTGCGCGAAATTGCGGCAGGAATCGGGATTCTGTCCCAGCAGCAAACGGCTGGATGGATGTGGGGGCGCGTGGCGGGCGACGTGCTTGACCTCACGGCCCTCGGCGCCGGAATGACTTCGGACAGCTCCGATCGGACTCGCATGAGTTTGGCGACCGCGGCGGTACTGGGAGTGACGGCCGCCGATGTGCTCTGCGCGCGAAACCTGAGCCGGAGTGAGGACGAACTCGAAGGCACAGGGGAAGGCAGAGGCGGTGGCGCGATTCACGTAACCAAGACGATTATCGTCGGGCGATCCCAGGAAGACGTGTACGGGTTCTGGCGCAATTTTTCGAATCTGCCTACGTTTATGAAACATCTCGAATCGGTCGAGACGATGGAAGGTGGGCGATCGCATTGGAAGGCAAAAGCTCCGGCGGGGAGGACGGTGGAATGGGACGCGGAGCTGGTGGCGGATGAACCGAATTCGCGGATTGAATGGCGTTCGCTCGAAGGCGCGGACGTGGACAACCGTGGATGGGTGAGGTTTGAGCGCGCGCCGGGCGGACGCGGCACGCTGGTGCGGGTAGAACTCGACTATTCACCCCCGGGCGGGGCGATCGGCTCGCTGATGGCGAAGCTGTTCGGCGAAGAGCCGGGCCAGCAGGTGGATGACGATTTGCGCAGGTTCAAGCAGGTGATGGAAACGGGCGAAATCGCAAGGTCGGATGCCAGCATTCATCCTGGAATGCACGCGGCACAACCCTCGGCGCGCGCGGCAACGGCCTGACATTTGGAATCGGAAGAGGACACGATATGAGAGCAAATTGTTGGATGGGCAAGCACGACATGCGGGTGGAGAACGTTCCAGACCCGCAGATACTCAATCCGCGCGATGCGATTGTGCGGATCACGTCGACTGCGATCTGCGGCTCCGATCTGCACATTTACAACGGTTTCATTCCGACGATGGAGAGCGGGGACGTGATCGGCCATGAATTCATGGGCGAAGTGGTAGAGGTGGGGCGAGGCGTTCAGAACCTCCAGAAAGGCGACAGGGTTGTCGTTCCGTTTCCGATCTCGTGCGGCGGATGTTTCTCGTGCCAAAGAGGCCTGTTTTCTCTCTGCGAAAACTCAAATCCGAACGCCTGGATGGCCGAGAAGCTATGGGGGCATTCCCCTGCAGGCTTGTTTGGCTATTCGCATCTGTTGGGCGGATATGCGGGCGGTCAGGCCGAGTACGCGCGGGTGCCGTTCGCGGACGTGGGGCCGATCAAGGTTCCGGAGGAGTTGACGGACGAGCAGGCCTTATTCCTGTCGGATATTTTTCCGACGGGATACATGGGCGCGGAGATGTGCAACATTCAGCCGGGTGACACCATTGCAGTGTGGGGCTGCGGGCCGGTGGGCCAGTTTGCGATGAAGAGCGCATACCTGCTGGGGGCGGAGCGCGTGATCGGGATCGACCGGTTTGCGGCGCGGCTACGGATGGCGCGAGAGAAGGTGGGTGCCGAAACGCTGAACTATGAGGAGGTCGATATACAAGAGGCGCTGAAAGAGATGACCGGGGGGCGCGGGCCGGACGCGTGTATCGACGCGGTTGGGCTGGAGGCGCACACGCCCGGGCTCGTTCATGCGTATGACCGCGCGAAGCAGGCTCTGATGCTGGAGACGGACCGGCCGATCGCGCTGCGGCAGGCGATCATGGCGTGCCGGAACGGCGGGACGGTATCGGTGATCGGAGTGTATGGCGGATTTATCGATAAGTTTCCAATGGGCTCGCTGATGAACCGAGGGTTGACGATTCGGACGGGGCAGTGCCATGTGCAACGGTATCTGCGCCCACTGCTGGAGCGTATTCAGAAGGGCGAGATCGATCCGAGCTTCGTGATCACGCACCGCATGCGACTGGAGGACGCGCCGGAAGGGTTCGCGATGTTCGTGAAGAAAGAAGACGATTGCATCAAGATCGTGTTGAAGCCGCATTAAGCTGCTGATAGGTGAGCCGCTTGCTGAGGCGCGCGGCCGGTTGCTGGGACGGCTCAGAAGTAGCCGCGGCCGGTGAACAAGGTCCAGGACAAATCAGAGCGGTACTGATATTCCCGCCAAGACGAGATCTTGCGCGAGACGATTTTCACCACGACCACGCCGTGATATTGGGAGCTTTTGGCGAACGTGTACTCACCGAAGCCAACTTGTGAGGACGAGTCGAAGGCGAGATGATGCCACATCATGTGCATGGGCGGCTGGGGACGTTTTGCTCCGCCGAAAAACTCATACAGCGCCGGCCGGCCGTGATAGACCTGGCGGTCGGGCGGGTCCATGTAGACCGCATCGTCCGTAAAACAGTCGGCAGACTTGCGGGCATCGCCCTGATTCCAGCCCAGAGCCACGGTATCCATCAGGCGTCGAAAATCGGAATCCGTCAAGCGCCGGGAATCGCGCTTATCTCGCCGGGGCGCACTCGCGAGCAGCGCGCCCGGAAGCGAGGCGAGCCATGACAGCATGGAGCGCCGGGCCATCATGGCAGTTTTCTCGGCCAACTGCGCAGAGTCTAGCGGCGTTTCGATGAGCTCTTCCTGGCGGTGGATTTCCGGCCGCGATTGCCCCGGCTCCGAGCGGTTTTCGAGGGCGATTTTTTGCGAGATGAGGCGGTGGAGCGCTTGGTCGCGCCGCGCTTCGATGCTGCGCGTTTCGCGCCGGATTTTTTCGAAGCCGACGCGGCCTTCTTCTTGGTTGCCGAGCTCTTTTTCGCAGTGGATTTTGCAGCGCGGGAACTGCTGGCCGCCTTCTTGGCCGATCGGGAGGTTCCGCGGGTGGTCCGCGATCGGGAAGATCTCGATTTGCCGTGGCTTGTCCGCTCTTCGTTCTCCTGCGCAGTTTCGGCGCTCACAATTTTGTTGAAATTGCTGCGCTGGCCTGCCGCCGTGTGCTCCTGATAGATGAGCGAAAGTCCCCGCTCGTCGAACTTTTCGAAAAACTGCTCCCAGGTGATCGGCTCAAGGCGGCCTTCCCCGCCGAAACCGGGGAAATCGATGCGAAGGATGCCTATGTCCTCACCTGAGCCGGTCGCCTTCACGTGCGCTGGTTTTCCGCCCCTCTCTTCCGCCCATCTTCGAATTTCTTCATGATCATTTGTAGTTTTGGAAAGATTCGCCATGATTTCCCCTTTCAAAAGGTCTGCACTCGTTGTACCAAAACGCGACCGCAACTATCGCCGCCCCGACGTGTCAGCAACCGAAACATCGCAGAGGCGAGAGAGTCCCATATGTAGATGCCCACTGCAGTCACCGGTTGCTATACCGGCGGGCAAAAGAGGAACAAATTATGAAACTTTTCAACAGCACGGAGTTTAACTCCTTCCAAGATCTTTTCGTAGAGCAGATTGAAGATCTGTACGACGCCGAGAACCGCCTGACCGAGGCGTTGCCGAAGATGGCGGCGGCGTCGAACTCCAGCCAGCTTAAACAGGCGTTCGAATCGCATTTGAGAGAGACACAAGGCCATGTATCAAGGCTGGAGAGCATTTTCCGGCAGATGAACATCGATCCCAAGCGCGAGACCTGCGAGGCCATGAAGGGGCTGATCGCGGAAGGGGACGAGATGGTATCGGCGAAAGGCAATCCGGCAATCAAGGATGCGGCGCTGATCGCAGCGGCGCAACGCGTGGAGCACTACGAGATGTCGGGATACGGCTCGGCCCGGGCGTTCGCGCTGCAACTCGGGATGCGCGAAGCGGCTGACCTATTGCAACAGACATTGAACGAGGAAAAGGCGGCAGATGAGAAGCTGAACCGGATCGCGGAAAGCTCGGTGAACGTACAAGCCTCGTCGAGAACGGCGACCACCGCTTCGGCGGGCGTGCGCTAACGAAAGCTTCACACTTTGACCGCGATGATTCGGAGCCGGCGGTAATCGGCGTACCAGCGACCGTCGTGAAAGAGCACAGGTCGTAGTTCTTCCACGACGTCGCGCAGCGCCGCCCGCCGCTGCGGCGCATCAAGAGCTTCGAAAAAATACCATTTAAATTGACGGATCCAATCCGATAGGCCTGCGTCGCCTTCCAGCGGCGTGGGCCTTTCGAATAACTGTGCCCTTCGAACCTCGAGACCGTGCGCTTCGAGGATGGTTGCGTATTCAGACAAAGAGGGATAAAACGTGCGGGCAGGGGGAAGCGGGCCGGTGCGCGACAGAACTTTTTCGATTGCCCGGTAGATTGCAGCGAGATTCCCTTTGCCGCCCAGCTCGGCAACGAAGCGGCCATGCGTTCGTAACGCGCGGGCAATACGGAGCGCCACAGCCGATTGATCGAGCATCCAATGCAGGGCGGCGTTCGAGAAGACGGCGTCGAATTCATTTTCGAAGCTCATACTGGCGGCATTTTCGAGAACGAAGGTCAGGTTGGGATAGTTTTGACGCGCTTGACCGATCATTTCGGGCGAGGAATCGAGGCCCAGGGGACTCGCGCCGCGCTCGGCGATTTTGGCGGTGAGCTGTCCAGGACCGCAGCCCAGATCGAGAACGCGCTCGCCGGGCTGGGGGTTTAGCAGCTCGACGAGAGCTTCCCCGAACTGCCACACGAAGGCGTGGCGCGATTCGTAAAGTTCTGCATCCCAAGTGGTGTTTGAGGGCATGGCGTACTGTGTCACAGCCGCGGCCGGACCTGATAGAGGAGCAGATAGACGACCACGCCGGTGACGCTCACGTAGAGCCAAATGGGAAGGGTCCATCTCGCGATGGCGCGGTGACGGGCGAAGTTGCGTTTCAAGGCGCGGGAAAGCGTGATGACTGCGAGAAAAGGAACGGCGGCCGCGAGAACAGTGTGCGTGCCGAGAATCCAGAGATACACGGTGCGCACCCAACCGGGCTTGTCGAACTTCACCGAGCCGACATTGTAGTGGTAAACGAGATAGGAGACAAGAAACAGGCACGAGACCGTGAACGCCGAGATCATGACCTTGTGGTGGGCGTTGACACTGCGCCGCCGGATGAGCATGTAGCCAGTAATCAACAGGACGGTCGCGATCCCGTTCAGACACGCATTGAGGACGGGCAGATCGTGAATCGTGAGCGCCGCGAACGGCATCACGCGGGCTCGTGACGCAGGGCAGCAACGTCCTTCATCATCTGAGGGATGCCATCCGCATCGAAGGACGAATAGTAGCCACGTATGGCGCCGTGCTTGTCGACGACGATGAATTTCGTGCTGTGATCCATGCGGCCGATAATGTCGCCGACGTGGAAGGTTTGGTAGGCAAGCAAATGGACGGTGGCCCGAGACCCGGTGAGAAAAATCCAATCGGGGGCCGGGCCGCCAAACCGATGGGCGAAGGCGTTGAGCACGGGGGGCGAGTCGTGATCGGGATCGACGGAGAAGGAGACCAGGCGAACGTCGGGATCTCCGGAAATTTGCCGCTCGACCTTGTGCATCTGCGAGGTCATGCGTGGACACGGGCCGGGGCAGAGCGTATAAATGAAATCGGCGACCCAGACTTTCCCGGCGAGCTGGGAGCTGTTGAACGGGCGGCCTTCGGAATCGGTCATCGTGAAGGGCGGAACAGTTCCGTAATTCGGGAGCTGGGCAGCGCGATTCGAGCAGCTCGAAGAGAGAACGGCCAGAGCGAGGAGAAAGAAGAGAAGGATTCCCGGCAGCTTCGTCACAGCCGGACGGGATCGAGGAGCATGAGCACGTACAGCGCCGGCAGATAGAAGACGGAGGTGAGAAGCACGTTTCGAGCGCGAATTTTGGTGCGATCAAGCGCGACCCGAACGCCGGAATAGAAGAACCAGATGCCCAAGGCGATCGCGCCGATGACGTAAATGGTGCCGGTCATGCCCATCCACTTCGGGAGCACGCTCACCGGTATTAATAGCAGAGAAAAGAGGAGGATCTGGCGAGCGGTGGATTCGCCATCGGGCTCGATGACGGGCAGCATTTGAATGCCGGCGCGCGAATAATCTTCGCGGTACATCCAAGCGATGGCGTAGAAATGCGGGAATTGCCAGAGGAAAAGAATGGCTCCGAGGATGCAGGCCTCAGGAGTGAGGCGGTCGGCTGCGGCAGCGAAGCCGATGAGCGGAGGCATCGCGCCGGGAAACGCTCCGACGGTGGTGGACCACCATGTTTTTTGCTTCAGCGGTGTATAGAGAAACAGATACATCGCGAGAGTGGCGAGGCCGAGGAAGGACGCGAGCCAGTTGACGCCAAAGCCGAGCTCTGCGCCCCCGGCGATCGCGAGGCCGATGCCGAACCAGAGCGCCCGGCGAGGAGCGAGACGGCCTGACGGAAGCGGGCGCATTTGCGTGCGGCGCATTTTGCGATCGGCTTCGCGCTCGTACCACTGATTCAAGGCCGCAGTGCCGGAAGCGATGAGAGCGGTTCCGATGAGCGTGTGGATGACGGCCCAAATGGACCACAGGCCGCGATGACCGAAGTAATAACCAACCGCCGCACTCATGACGATGAGCCAAGTGACGCGGGGTTTGGTGAGCGCGATGTAGTCTTTCACTCGGAATCGATCCAGCGGGCCGGTCAGGAGAGAGTGAGGAACAGTGCTAACGAACTCGCGTTCCTGCCCAAACTGCCAGTGTACTCCTTAAGAGTTTGCGAGAATCGCGCGCTGCCTGACGGATCGCGCGAAGCACGCGTCGCGGTGATATTTTCGTATCAGCATGGTTGACGTTCCGTCCATCTCGCGGAGGGTCCTGATCGTAAGGGCTGGAGCGTTGGGCGACACCTTAATGACAACGCCGCTGATTCGGGCGCTTGCATGCACAGAACAGTGGGAATGAGATTGACTTCCTGGCTTCCGCTGCAGGCGCGGAGCTGCTTGCGTCGAACCCGTATTTGTCACAGATTCTGGTGCTGCGCGGTAGAAACGTACCGTATTTTTTTTCGGCGAGAGAAGCGAAAGCTGGTTAAAGACATCCGTGCGCGGCGGTATGCGTTCGCCGTTTTGCTGGAGTCCGCGCCGCGGTATCGCGAATTGCTGGAACGCGCAGGCGTGAGTGAGATCCGCGATTTTTCGACGACTCCGTTCGATCCGGCGGTTCACAGCATCGTGAATAATCTGCGGGTCGGCGGGTTTCAAGAGGCTTCGCAAGACGCGATGGAGATGGATTTTCCGTGTTGCTCCGGAAGCCATGAAAATCGCCGAGGAAATGCTGGGCGGATTACGAAGGCCGATCATCGGGATTCATGCAGGATATGGGCCGAGCGGGAAGAAGGCCGGGCAAGTGAATCGGCTGCGCGGCTGGAGCTGCGAGAACTTCGGGCGGGTAGCGGAAGGGCTGGCGAAGCGCGGAGCGTCGATCGTGCTGACGGGTTCACAGCGCGATGCCGCGGCATGCGAATCCATAGCGCGCTTCGTAAAGAGCGGACCGGTTCGGATGCTTGCTGGAAAGACAAACGTCGCGCAGCTTGGCGGCGTGATCAAGAGCTTCGATCTTCTGATTTCTGTGGATTCCGCGCCTCCGCATATGGCGGCTGCGCTCGGAACACCAGCGGTGGTGCTGTGGGGGCCCGGCATCTTCGCGCAAACGAGACCATACTCGGCGACGACCCCGATTTCGATCCTGCAATCCGGGGTTCCGTGCGCGCCGTGTTACGGAACCGACCTGATGAAGACGTGCACGCGCAACATCTGCATGGAATTCATAACCCCGGATCAGGTGGTCGAGAGCGCGACTGCACTTTTGCACCCCGCGAGCACGTTGCTTCAGCTCTAAGTAAGCCGTTCCAGCGATTTCCATACCGTGCTTGGACTGACGCCTCTAGCGCGGGGTCGTGCTCCGATCGACTATTTTGGGCGCTCGAAGTTTATATCTCATGATGTCTTTTATCATTCTCTCCGTTGTTGAACCTCTGTCATGCCTTCGCCTCTGCGTCGCGCCTTCGGGAGGCGGCTCCTTCAGGGTCGGTTATGATATCGACCCACTTCGGGTGAGGCGAGGGCTCAGCGTCGTAGTTGTCGTGCCAGTTCCACCACTTGTACGGCGGGGTCTGGGGATAACCCTCTGGCGAGTCCTCCCAAGTCTCCTGACGGCCGAGCGGCGTCATATCGAGGTAGCTCCAGGTGCTCCCTAGCGCCTCGTCGCCGCGGTTGTTGATGAAGTATGTGCGGAACATCTTTTCGCCGTCGCGGATGAATACGTTGTGGCCGTGCCACTCGTCCACGCCGAAGTCGGTGTCGAAGCTGTCCGTGATCGTGTACCACGGCATCTTCCAATCCATTCGTGCCTTCAGGCGCTCGATGTCCTTCTGTGGCGCGCGCGAGGCGTACGCCAGCGTCGTGTCGCGGGCGTTCAGATGGGCCAGATGGGCGACCTGATCGGCGCCTAGGGAGCAGCCGCGACAGGCGTGCTCGGGCCAGCCGAACACCCCGGGCTCGAAGAAGGCGCGATAGACGATCAACTGCCGGCGATCCTCGAACAGGTCGAGCAGGCTCACCTTGCCCTTGGGCCCGTCGAACTCGTCCTTCTTCTCCACGGCCACCCACGGCATCCGCCGACGCTCGGCGGCCAGCGCGTCACGAGCGCGGGTCAAAGCCTTCTCCTTCACGAGAAGCTGCTCGCGAGCAGTCTCCCACTCCTGCGGCGACACGATCGGGGGTGTGTTCTTTGGAAGATTCCCTTTCAGCTGCTCCATGTTTCTCTCCTTGTTTCGCTTGTACATTGCTGCGGAACCTGCTCCTTTTGCTGCGGAGCCTGCTCCCTGTTCTCATTCTTCTTACTGCGGACCCTGCTCACGATCAGCGCGGAAACGCCAGCCGTGATTAGCCATGCCACGCTACTGAAACATACTGGGCATATCGGGCAATTCTCCTTTCACCGTCTCGGAACAAGGAGCATTTTCCTTTCTAGTCATCGGACTTTCCTTTTTTTCATCGGTACGTCAGCTTTTGCTTCGGCGTCTTCTTTGATGCGCAGCAGGTGGCTCGCCCACAGCTCTTCGAAGCGGCCGACCCAGCGCTCATAAATTTGACGGATGGGCACGACATTCAATGAGTTGATCCGCTGCCGCCGTTCTTCACGCGTGTGAATCAGGTTGGCCTCGCGGAGCACGTCAATGTGTTTCATCACCCCGAAGCGGCTTAGGTGCGGAAAAGCCTCGACAATCTGCGTGGTCGGTCGGGGACCCCGCCGCAAGAGGTCGAGAATCGACCGCCGCGTGCTGTCGGACAGCGCTTTCCACACCGCGTCGAGCTCCTCGTCGGGCATTTAGGTCCGTTGCGCGTTGGCGCGCGCGAGGCAATCCTCGGCGACCTTGTCCAGCATGTGCTTCCACCCGCTGGTAACGCCCTCCCGGTGCGCCGGATCGATGAAGCCGATAGCGCGGTGGCGGAAGTCTACGTGCGTTCCTCCCGGCCGCTGTTCGAGCTTCACTTCGATATGGTTCAGCGCTGGATATGACATGAACAGAGGCCCGCTCAATTCCAGCAGCACGGGCGGCTTGATCACCTGAACATGCCCCCACAGGTGGCCGATACCATTGCCGCGATCGCGGAACCATCGGCCCCCCGGCCATTGCTCCAGAATCATCTGCATCGATTCGCCTCCCGGCGGCTTGGTAAAACCTTCACCCAGCCGGTGCAGCACGGTGCGGAAGACGTTTCCAATTTCCGCCTGGATGTCAATGCTCTGTGTCGTATCCAGCGTCAGATCGTCGATTGTCACAGCTAAATCCCCCTCCGTAACGTGACTATATGGTAACGTGACTGCCTGGTAACGTCAACAGAAATTTTTTTACCTTCATCAAGGAACGATCTGCCAGTCATGAATCGAACGGAGCCCCGAGGGCCCCGCGCGCTGTCGATGGACGCAGGTTTCCAGCGGAATTCAGAGCTCTGCGACATCCTTACAAACACATCGCAAACGGGGGCCAGGTGATTTAAGAATTGCCCGTCGTTCGGGAGATATCCGGACACAATGTTTTCGGCTTTCCTACATCGGTTAAGCCGTCAGAGACGCAAAGGTCACCGGCGCTCCGAGGTCGCGGGAACTCGATTACGAACTCTGGTCGAAGTACCGTCTGATGTCGGGGCGGGTGAGGGCATAAAGAAAGGCGAATGAGATTACGGCCCCAGAGCATCCTCTTACCAATTCTCGCGTCAGCTACCGAGCTAATCACGTCCCCAGCCCCGTCGCCTGCGAACAGGATAATCGCGAACCACCAAGCCCACCTTTTCTGTCGAAGCAGATTAATGGCGGCGAGGAGCGATCCGCCCGCGAGCCCTAGTAGGAATACGCCCGATACCGAACCGAAGCGACGAAATACTACAGCGCCAGGCTTGTTGAGCTCCCACAATCGATCCAAAAGCTTACTGTCAGTGATGAGTGACGTCCCCACCACCGCCGCAACTAGAGCAGCTGCAAAGAGGAATGTTGCGACCACGAGAATTGTCTTCGGCCTTTTTTGCAGGTCTCTCAACCCGGTGGCAGTATACCGAGCGGGCTCCGAGAGCTCACTTCGCTTGAGCCAGTTAGGGAAACGAACGCACACGCTGATCGTAGCGGTCGCGCTAGTCGCCAGCTATGTGCCGGCCCGCCGAGCGACCAAAGTTGATCCAATCGTCGCTCTGAGTGAGGCGATGGTCTGCGCTCGCGCCATTCCGGACCGTGAGGGAGCGGCGATGCTTCCGTTTGATGTAATGGCTCTGTATCTACATACAGAGAGTTATGGCATCGAATTCAGTACCCATCACAGTCGCACACGGCGACGGCATCGGCCCGGAGATCATGGCAGCGTGCCTGCGCATTCTCGAAAAAGGCGGCGCACGGATTCAGCCCGAGACGATCGAAATCGGCGAGAAGGTTTATAAGCGAGGCGTGAACGCCGGCATTGAGCCGAGCTCGTGGGAGTCTTTGCGGCGAACGAAGGTTTTTTTCAAAGCTCCGATTACAACGCCCCAGGGCGGAGGATTCAAATCGCTGAACGTGACCACGCGGAAAATGCTGGGGCTGTATGCAAACGTGAGGCCATGCGTTTCGTATGCGCCGTACGTGGAGACGAAGCATCCGGGCATGGATGTGGTGATTGTTCGCGAAAACGAGGAGGATCTGTACGCGGGGATCGAGCACCGCCAGACGGATGAGGTGTATCAATGCTTAAAACTGATCAGCCGGCCGGGGTCGGAAAAAATTGTTCGCTACGCGTTCGAGTACGCGCGGCGGAACAACCGGAAAAAGGTGACGTGTTTCAGCAAAGACAACATCATGAAGTTCACGGATGGCCTGTTTCATAGCGTCTTTAATGAAATCGGCGAAGAGTATCCGGAGATTGAAAAAGAGCATTGGATTGTGGACATCGGCGCGGCCAAAATGGCGGATACGCCGGAAGCCTTCGACGTGATCGTGATGCCGAATCTATATGGCGACATCCTGTCGGATGTTGCGGCGCAGATTGCGGGGTCGGTAGGTTTGGCGGGCTCGGCGAATATCGGGGATCAGTGCGCGATGTTCGAGGCGATTCACGGGTCAGCGCCGCGACGCGCCGGAAAAGACATGGCCAACCCCTCGGGACTGCTGCATGGCGGGCTGCTGATGCTGGTGCATATCGGGCAACCGGAGGTTGCCGAGCGCATACATAATGCGTGGCTGCGGACGATTGAAGACGGAGTGCATACCTACGATATCTTCCGGCATGGGACAAGCAAACAGAAGGTGGGGACGGCGGAATTTGCCGAAGCGGTGGTGGAACGTGTTGGGCAAAAACCGGAGAAGCTAAAAGCTGTTTCGTATTCGCGCGCGCCGCGGGATACGAGGGAACAGCATATCGGGAAAACGCACCGGTCGAAGAAAGAGCTTGTTGGAGTGGATGTGTTTTTCCAGTGGAACCAGCCGAGCCCGCTCGAGTTCGGCAGAAAGCTGGAACAGTTCAACGGGGACGGGGTGAAGCTGAAATCGTTGAGCAATCGCGGCGTGAAAGTGTACCCGGAGGGATTCGACGAGACATTTTGCACGGATCACTGGAGGGCGGGTTTCATGTCGGACAAAGAGGATGGGCCGGTGACGCATCAGCAGATCGTGAACTTGCTCGACCGGATACAGCGGGCGGGACTCGATTTCATCAAAATCGAAAATCTCTACACGTTCGATGGTCAGAAGGGGTTCGTTGCGTCGCAAGGGGAATAGAAGGCTGCGACCGAGATGAGCGCACCGAGTGCAGTTGAAAGCAAGCCGCTGGTGGGCGTGATCATGGGGAGCAAATCCGATTGGGAAACCATGCAGCGAACGAGCGAGACGTTGAACCGGCTGGGGATTCCGCACGAGTGCCGCGTGGTGTCGGCGCATCGCACGCCCGATTGGATGACAGAGTACGCAAAGAGGGCTGAAAGCCGAGGTCTGGAGCTGATTATCGCGGCGGCCGGAGGGGCAGCGCACTTGCCGGGAATGGTGGCAGCGCACACAACATTGCCGGTGCTGGGGGTTCCGATCAAGAGCAGCGCATTGAGCGGTATGGATTCCCTGCTCTCGATTGTGCAAATGCCGGCGGGAGTGCCAGTTGCGACGCTGGCGATCGGGGATGCAGGCGCGACGAATGCCGCTCTTCTGGCGGCGAGCATTCTGGGGGGTAAGTATCCGGATTTCCGTGCTCGCCTCGAAGCGTGGAGGCACGAGCAGGCGAATGCGGTGCTCGAGCAGCGCCTTCCGTGACGCACGCAGGAATTTCGAACGGGCCGATTTCACCCGGCAGCGTGATCGGTGTGCTCGGAAGCGGACAACTCGGGCGGATGTTTGCGATTGCAGCGCGGCGGATGGGGTATCGCGTTCATACTCTCTCGCCGGATGAAGACACGCCTACGGGTCAGATTGCAGATATCGAGGTTCAGGCGGATTACGAAGACCTGGATGCGGTGCGGCGGTTCGCGAACGCCGTTTCGGTAGTGACATTCGAGTTCGAGAACGTTCCCGCAGTGGCTGCGGCCGTGGCCTCCGAATGCGTTCCGGTCCGTCCGAGCGGCGCGATTCTGCACACAACGCAGAACCGATCGCGCGAAAAGAATTTCTTGTTATCGGCAGGTTTCCCGGTAACGGCGTTTCGATGCGTTTCGAGTTTAGAAGAGCTGCGGCGAGCGGCAGGCGAGATCGGGCTGCCCGCAATTCTCAAAACGGCCGGGTTCGGGTATGACGGGAAAGGGCAATTTCGCGTGATGTCTGAATACGACTTCGAAAGCGCCTGGAGCGGAGTGGGGGAGCGCGAGGCGGTGCTCGAGAAGGTGGTGGACTTCGAGTGTGAAATTTCGGTGGTGGGCGCGCGGGGCTTGAACGGCGATTTTGTGCACTATGGAGCGGTGGAGAATCGGCACCGGAACGGGATTCTGGATCTATCGATTGCTCCGGCGCGAATTGAAGCGAAAATGGCTCGCGAGGCGGTGGAGATTGCGAGGGCGGTCCTCGAGCGGCTGGAGGTTGTGGGCGTATTGTGCGTCGAATTTTTCGTTACCAAGAGTGGGGGCCTGTTGATTAACGAGTTGGCGCCGCGCCCGCACAACTCGGGGCACTTTACGTTTGACGCAAACGTCACCAGTCAGTTCGAGCAGCAGTTGCGAGGCGTATGCGGGCTGCCCTTCGGCGATGTGAAGCAATTCAGTCCGGCTGCGATGGCGAATGTGCTTGGCGATTTGTGGTCGGAGGGCGAACCGAACTGGGCGGCGGCCGCGGCACTACCGGATGTGAAGTTGAATCTTTACGGGAAACTCGAACCGCGCCCCGGGAGAAAGATGGGGCATTTGACGGCGCTGAGCGCGACAGCCGAGCAGGCGCTGCATGATGCGGAGCATGCTCGGAAGCTGCTCGTCACCTGAGCACTTCTTCACTGGTCTTCTTCCTCCGGTTCACTCCGCGCGGGCTTCTGTTCATTGACGGTGATGATGCGCATCAGGTTGTCACCTGCCATGCTCTTGTTGAATGCCGGTATCTCGCGATCGTTCAGGTCGGCCAGTTGGGTTTGCGCCTGCTTGAGCTCGCCGTCGAGAAGATCGAACACTTGCTGCTCGGGTTGCGTCGGGGCAAAATCGGCGTTTCCGGACACGTCTGCTCCTCCCGTGCCGGCTTCGGCTCCGAGCCACACGAATTTGAGATACAAGCCTAACGGGCCCCGAAACGACTTCTGATCCCCTTCGGCGATCGTCGGGTGAATCAGTTTCGCCTCAACGTCCGCGAATTTCCTATCCAGCGCGTTCACCGCGTCTACAACATTTTGTTTCGCCTTGTTCGCGGCCAGCATTTTCTTCATATCTTCAAATTGCTTCCGCTCCCATTCGATCTGGTTGATCATCCTGACCGACGTGTTAGCGTCATTGTAGATTTTGAGGGCGAGCGCCGAGGACGCCATCACGTCGGCTTCGGACGCTTCGGTATTCGGGTCTTTGGTGACCGGGAGTTTCCGGGTCTGCTCCTGTTTCCCGACCTTCAGCTTCACAGTGTAGGTTCCCGGTGCAACCATCGCGCCCATCGTCGGTTGCCCGCCCACGCCGTAGTAAAAGATAGGCCGCGCCTCTTTTCCCGAGAACCGCTTTTCTTGCCAGATATGAGGATTACCGGGCGGGGTGGTTCGGAGCGCGACCGTAAAAATCGGCTCGTAGCGCAAGTTCCACCAAACACGGTTTACGCCTTCCTTCGTGCCTCCTTTTAATGTTCGAATGATTTGCCCATCGGTGCCAGTGATCGTGATCTCGACCGGCTCTTTTGTCGCGGCGCGCAGGTAATAGTTGATCGACGCTCCGTAGGGCGGATTGCGCCCGGACGATGCGCCCCGAGGCGCCAATTGCCGCCTGGCAGTCGCCCGGAAGCGATAGGCGGCTCGCAGCGGAAACAAAAAAATACTCGAAGTTGCGACCTGCTCGTTGAACTGCTCGAGCGGAGTAATATCGTCGAGAATCCAGAAACCGCGGCCATACGTTCCCACGACTAAATCTTTGAAATGCTCTTGGACGGTAAGCCAATGGACGGGCGCATGCGGCAGGTTCATCTGCAGCGGCTGCCAGCGAGCGCCGTCATCGAAAGAAACGTACAGCGCATTTTCCGTGCCGGCGTACAAAAGCCCTTTACGCGCAGGATCTTCGCGGACCACGTTTGTGTAACTCATGGGCGAACGCGGAATGCCGTTCGTGATCTTCGTCCATGTCGCGCCGAAGTCGGTTGTTTTGTATAAATATGGATCGCGGACGTTCACCTGATGCCCGTCGAACGCGATGTAGCATGTGCCTGCGCTGTATTTCGAAGGATCGACACTCACGACCGTCATCTTCGCCGGAAGCGCGGGAATGTTGTGCGTAACGTTTGTCCAATGCGCCCCGCCGTCCCGGGTCATCTGCACTTGGCCGTCGTTTGTGCCAGCCCATATCTGGCCGCGCTCGACCGGCGACTCTTCGATCGCGAACACGACACCGGCGTACTCGACGCTGAGATTGTCGATGGTAAGGCCGCCTGAGTCGCCCATCATGCTTTTGTCATTGAGAGTCAGATCGGGGCTGATGGTCTGCCAGGTTTGGCCGCCGTCAGTCGTTTTGTGCACGAACTGGCTTCCGACATAAACGGTGTTGTGGTCGAAAGGAGAAATCGCGATGGGGTACGTCCAATTCATCCGCAGCTTGATTTCACCGGCATTAGCGCCCATAGTGCGGTCGGGCCAGACGCTTACGGATCGCGAATGGCCGGTTCGAGCGTCAAATCGCTCGGTGACTCCGGCGTAGCAACCGCCCCAGACGATGTTGTAGTCCACCGGATCGGGAAGGCTCCAGCCGGTTTCGCATCCGGCGGTGGTGGTCCAATCCGCGGCGGGAATCCCGAAATCGCCGAGGTCGTTACTCGGTCCGACCAGGGGCATTCCATCCTGCATCTGCCCATACACCCAATAGGGAATGCGATTGTCCGTCGCCACGTGATACATCTGCGCGATGGGAAGACGGGTTTCGCTCCACTGGCGGCCGTGCGTTGTGGAAATGCTCACGCCGCCATCGGAGGCGATCATCATGCGGCTGGGATTCATCGGGTCGGCCCACATGTCGTGGTTGTCGCCCGCCCAGTGCACCTCATCGATCGTTTCGCCGCCGTCATAGCTGACGCGAATGCCGTTCGACGGAAAATACAGTTCGCGCTCATTGTTCGGCATCACCAGAATGCGCGTGTAGTAGTGCGGGCGTTCATTGAGGAGACGGCTGTAGTTCACGACTTTCCACTCTGCGCCTCCATCCTCCGAGCGCCACAAGGTTCCGCCCTGTCCCGTTTCGATCAGCGCATAGACGCGATTCGGATCACTGGGCGCGATGGCCACGGCGATTTTCCCCAGCGGCGATGGAGGCAGCCCATGGCCCGTGATCCGGTTCCAATGATCGCCGCCATCTTGCGTTATGAAGATTCCGCTGCCCGGGCCTCCGCTCTTCCGGCCCCAGGTTTTGATGTCGATTTGCCATGTTCCGGCAATCAACTTTTTCGAATCTTTCGGATCCATTGTGATGTCCGAAGAGCCGGTGTTTTCGTCTACGAAGAGGACGCGATCCCACGTTTTCCCGCCATCTCGCGTGCGGAACACGCCACGCTCCTGCTGCGGCCCGTAGCAGGTGCCGAGCGCCGCAACGTACACGATGTCCGGATTGTAAGGATCGATCAGGATGCGGCCGATGCGGCCGGTCTGGTCGAGGCCCATATGCGCCCAAGTCTTGCCGCCGTCGATGGATTTGTACACGCCATCGCCGATGGAAACGTTACTTCGGATCCAGGTTTCGCCAGTGCCGACCCACAATATGCTGTGATTCGATGGCGCGATCGCAATGGAACCGATCGACTGGGCCGGCTCGGCGTCAAAGATGGGCGCCCAATCGATGCCGCCATCGGTGGACTTCCACACGCCTCCCGAGGCGGCACCGGCATAATAGATGTTTGGATTTCCCGGCTCGCCAACCACCGACGTGGCGCGGTTGCCGGGTGGTCCAATAAATCGATACTCGAGATGATCGAACGGACTGGAGGGCTTCGACGAAGCGGGCTGCGGCTGAGCTTGCTCGGAGGCCTGTAGGACCAATTGGAAAATCAGGCAGCTCGCAAACAGAGCCCAGACGCCGCGCCCGAGCCTCATTACATTTTGCCCTGACTCGATGGCGGCACCAGGCCCTTCATCCGTAGATACGTCACCATGTTGCCGTAGTGTTCGTCGGTGTGGGCGTTGTTAATACTCAGCACTGTGAGCTTCGGCATCTCGCGAGTACCGAACTTAGCCATGTCGGCGGCGTGTGCGTCCGTGAGCGAATCGTAGGCCTGGTCACAATACGCAAACGCTTCTTTCAAGGCTGCGATCAACTCCGTTTTCGTCGTCTTGGTCTTTTCCACGTCGGGAGACTTTTTCCCGTCGCCGTTTACGGGCCCACAAAATTCGTACTGCGCATCCGCTACGTGTCCGACGAGTTGCCCAAACGTTCTTACTGTCGCAACCGGTTTATAGCCGTAGTCGGCTTCCGGCATTTCCTCAGCCGACTTGATGATATAGGTCTTCAGGTGGTCGTACACTAACTTCGTGCTGCCACTAAGCGGGTTTGCCGTGCTTTGAGTAGTTGCGGTTTGTGCCCACATCGCCACGCCAGATAAGCATGCAAGAAAGCCAATTGTCTTTTTCATCTGAACCTTCCTCCTCTATCCCGCAATCTATGGATTGCTGAAGTATAGGTTACACCGCTTCGCGCGACGCATGACGGAGAAAGAGCGAATCAACGAGATGGCGAACGGAACTGCGGCCTGGCGGCTCTGGGGGCCGTACCTCAGTGAACGGCAGTGGGGGACGGTTCGCGAAGATTACAGCTCGGACGGGAATGCTTGGAGCTATCTGACGCACGACGATGCACGCAGCCGCGCGTACCGCTGGGGCGAGGATGGCATCGGCGGGTTCACGGATGAGCAAGAGCGGCTCTGTCTTGCGCTGGCCGTGTGGAATGGCCGCGACCCGATTCTAAAGGAGCGCCTGTTTGGGCTCACCAACAGCGAGGGCAATCACGGCGAAGACGTCAAAGAAATGTATTACTACTTAGATGCCACGCCAACCCATTCGTACCTGAAGATGCTCTACAAGTACCCGCAGCGAGCATTTCCCTACGAAGCGCTTGTTCAGGAGAATGGCCGCCGCGACCGGAATCAGTCGGAATTCGAGCTCCTGGATACGGGCGTATTCGATGAAGGCCGCTACTTCGATGTTTGTGTCGAATACGCCAAAGCGTCAACGGAAGACATTCTGATGCGGATCTCGGTCTCAAATCGCGGACCGGAGGATTCGGAGATTCACGTGCTGCCCCAGTTATGGTTCCGCAATACGTGGTCCTGGGGCCGTGGAGATCCAAAGCCCGGGCTTCGCGCGATTTCAGACGTGAGCATTCTAGCCACACACGGTTCGCTCGGCCAGTATGTTTTTTGCGCGGAGGACGCGCAAAATCTGCTCTTCACCGAAAACGAAACCAATGCGGCCCGTGTTTTCGGGCGGGCGAATGGATCTGGTTTCTATAAGGATGCGTTTCACGAAAGCGTGGTGCACGGAAACACGGGCGCGGTAAACGCCGGGAACACCGGAACGAAAGCCGCGGCGCATTACCGGTTGACCGTGCGGGCCGGAGCAGAGGACGTTATTCGGGTCCGGCTGACACGAACGGGTCACGATTCGCCGTTCTCCGATTTCGAGGCGGTGCTGAATGACCGTCGACGCGAAGCTGATGAGTTCTATTCCGACCTGCAGCGAGACATGGCCGTTGGGGATTGCCGGAACGTGCAACGCCAGGCATTTGCCGGGATGATCTGGACAAAGCAGTTCTACTATTACGATGTTTCGCAGTGGCTCGAGGGCGATCCGGCATCCCCTCCCCCGCCGGCCGTGCGCAAACACGGCCGCAATCACGACTGGACGCACCTCAACAACGCGGACGTGATATCGATGCCGGCTAAATGGGAGTATCCGTGGTACGCGGCGTGGGATCTCGCGTTTCACGCCGTCACATTTTCGTTGATCGATGCTGAATTCGCCAAGCAGCAGCTCGTGCTAATCACGCGGGAATGGTATATGCATCCGAACGGCCAGCTTCCCGCCTACGAATGGGACTTCTGCGATGTGAATCCTCCGGTGCATGGATGGGCTGCCTGGCGGGTTTTCGAGATTGATCGGAAGCAGCGGCGCGTGCACGATCCGAACGATCCAGGCGACCTGTCGTTTCTGGAACGTGTATTTCACAAGCTTCTAATCAACTTCACATGGTGGGTGAACCGGGAGGATGCGGCGGGGCGCAATATTTTCCAAGCCGGGTTCCTGGGTCTGGACAACGTCGGAGTATTCGACCGCAGCAAGCCGTTGCCCATGGGGGGCCAGATCAACGAAGCAGACGCAACCAGCTGGATGGCGATGTACAGCTTGAACCTTATGCGCATCGCGCTGGAGTTGGCGCAGCACAACCACGTCTATGAAGACATTGCGACGAAATTCTTCGAGCACTTTCTTACAATCGCGTACGCGATGACGAATGTGGGCGAAACCGGGCTCGGTCTTTGGAACGAAGAGGATGGTTTCTTCTACGATGTGCTGGAGTTGCCTAACGGGACGGCGATTCCCCTGAAAGTGCGATCGATCGTCGGACTTATGCCGCTGTTTGCGGTGGAGACGCTGGAGCCCGAAATGCTCGACAGCGTTCCGGACTTCAAGGCGCGGCTCGAGTGGTATTTGAGTTATCGTCCCGATCTGGCGGCCCTGGTATCGCACTGGAATGTGGGCGGCGAGGGCGAGCGAAGGCTGCTGTCACTGCTGCGAGGCCATCGCATGAAGCTGCTGCTGCGGCGAATGCTGGACGAAACGGAGTTCTTGTCGGACTACGGCGTTCGCGGGCTCTCACGATATCACGCGGAGCATCCCTACACGTTTCAATATGGAGGGAAAGTTCTGTCGGTGGATTACGAGCCCGCGGAATCGACTTCCGGCCTGTTTGGCGGGAATTCGAATTGGCGAGGGCCGGTTTGGTTTCCAGTCAATTTTCTAATATTGGAATCGCTGCAGAAATTTCACCACTACTACGGTGACGATTTCAAAATCGAGTGCCCGACGGGTTCCGGGCAATACCTGACGATCAATGACGTTGCGGACGAGCTCGGGCGCAGGTTAGTGCGGCTGTTTCTGAGAGATCAGAACGGCCATCGTCCGGCGCTGGCTCATTACGGCCGGTTTCAGGATGATCCGCACTTCCGCGACTACGTTCATTTCTATGAATATTTCGATGGCGACAACGGGCGCGGGTGCGGCTCTTCTCATCAGACCGGGTGGACGGGTTTGGTGGCGAAGCTGATGCAAGTGCGAGGGGCGGACTGAGTGGCGAGCGTTCCGGTGCGGGCATGCCTGCACCCGACCGGTCCGCATCAGCGAGCGGAGGTCGTTTATCACACGAGAACTTGGCCGGTATGGGCGGTGTCATACCCGGCGATCGTTTGCAGTTTGGTGCGAAAGTCGTCCGATTTAACAAATCGAGGAGCGCCTTGGCCGCCGGTAACTCGAGCGATGCTTTTGTGAATGACAGATCAAAGCGTTCGACCGCCAGAGGAACGAAATCCAGTCCGAAGCAGCGACTTGCCGATCGGGTGGCGATGCAGCAATCCGCAGCACCAGCGGCAACGGCATAGGCAGCCGCCAGATGGCCCTGAGAAATGGATGGATACCCTTTGACCCGTTTCCCTTCGATTCCGGCTTTCCGCAGAGCATTGTCAAGTAAATCCCTGCTTCCGGAACCCTTTTCGCGATTCATGAGCGTCACGTTCTTGCGGCTTAGGTCTGCAATGGATCGAATGCCCTTCGGATTCCCGCGCCGCAGTATCAGGCCCTGTTCCCAGGTTGCGAAGGTCACCACCCGAACCGAGCCGTTCGGGAAAAGACGCTTAACGACAGGCAGGTTGTAATCCCCGGTGGCGCGATCAAGAAGATGGGAACCGGCTGCGTGCACGCGTCCCTTGCTTCAGCCATTCGAGCGCACGACGACTGGAACACGGCACAGTGACGATTTCGATTCCCGAAACGCTGAGAAACCCGTTGAGCAAGGAAAGCGCAGGATCACACCCCGCCAGTAACAGGCGTGTGCCGCTTTCGGGGCCATTCCCGGCGGAGTTGATCGAAACTGTAGCGCCCGATCTTGACTCGATGATCCCGTCAGCTTCCGGCAGGTAGGTGGGCATGGCGGAAACGGGAACGGCGACAACACGCTCGCCGATCCGGCACAGACGCGCAAGTTGCCCGTCGTTCGCCTCCTGATCGCGGATCAGCAGCTCGGCCCGGATGGACTCCGTTGCTTCTTCGCCGGCAATTGAGAAAATCGCCTCGACGGCGACGTCGAGAGCGCGGGCGAGCCGTAGAGAGATGGTTGTGTTCGGAACAAAACTGCCGTCTTCGATCGCGTAGATCGTTTGCCGGCTCACGCCGACACTTTGCGCCAGCTTCGCAGCAGTAAACCCGCGCGCTTTTCGGATTTCGAGGAGGCGGGTAAGAACTGGCATCTGTCGTTTATTCTAAACTTTCGTCTTGGATAAATGACAAAACAATGGTTCCTGCTGCTGCTGTGCGCGTCATTAGCGTGGGCTCAGATCTCGGCTAACATTTCCGGGACGGTTAGCGATCAGTCCGGAGCGCTGGTCTCGGCTGCGACCGTGACAGCCCGGAACGAGGACACAGGATCCATTCGCACGGTCATCAGCGATAGCGCAGGCCGCTATCAATTTGCTGCATTGCCGGTGGGGCGTTATGAGATTCGAGCCAGCAAATCCGGATTCGCGGACGAGATCCGCACGGGGAATCGATTTGATCGTGGGCCAGAACGCGAAAGTCGACTTGAGCCTGCGGCTCGGAGCGTCAAGCCAGCAAGTTACGGTAAATGCAGATGCGCCTCTGGTAAGTGTCACGACAAAAGACATATCCGGCCTCGTTCGGGAGCAGCAGGTGAAAGATCTTCCGTTGAATGGCCGGAGCTATGATGAGCTGCTTACTCTCAACCCCGGTGTAGTGAATTTCACGGCGGCGAAAACGGGCGGAGTCGGCGTGTCAAATTCAACGGTCGGCAATAATTTCGCGGTTTCGGGAAACCGGCCCCAGCAGAATATATTTTTGCTAAACGGCGTGGAATTTACCGGAGCGGCCGAGAACAACATGCAGCCGGGCGGCACGAGCCAGGAACTGCTGGGCGTGGATGCCGTGCGGGAATTCAATGTACTGCGCGATTCTTACGGTGCGGAGTACGGGAAGCGTCCGGGAGCCCAGGTCTTGATCGTCACGCAATCCGGAACAAATCAGTTACACGGATCTGTATTCGAGTTCCTGCGAAACAACGCGCTCGATGCCCGCAATTTCTTCGACGGGTCTTCCGTTCCGGGCTTTGAGCGTAACCAGTTTGGAGGTTCGCTGGGCGGCCCTATTGAGAAAGATAAGACGTTTCTCTTCGGAAGTTACGAGGGATTACGCCAGCATCTGCACCAAACCGGAGTGGATCTTGTGCCGGACGTAAATTCGCGGAATGGATTTCTCCCGTGCAAGCTGGTGAGCCCTGCGCCACATCCCTGCCCCGCTTCGGGACTCGTGTTTGCGGGTATCTCGCCCTTGATTTCGGCTTGGCCCGAGCCGACGCCCGGCGCGCCGGATTTCGGAGGGATTTCCGAGGCGCTTAATAATCCGCTGCAAACGATTCGGGATGACTTCGGAACCATGCGGCTCGATCAGATTTTTTCCAGCAAAGACATTTTCAGTGCGGTCTACACGGTTGACGATAGCGCCGATTTCACCCCGACGAGCACGAATCTGTACAGCACAGATGTGGAAAGCCTTCGGGAGCAGGTCGCGAGTATCGAGGAGACACACGTGTTTTCCAGCACTCTGCTCAATACGGGGCGAATCGGCTACTCACGGGCAAGTTACTTCTTCACTGGAGAACCGACTCCCAACACACCCGCGGCGGCACTGCCCGGCTTTTTGACGGGAGCTCCCGTCGGCGCGATTGTGGTGGGAGGGAGCGCTGCATCGAATCCTACGGCCCAACTTAGCCTTGCAGGAAGTAACAACGGAAGTAACCTACACGTAGCTCGAAATCTCTTTACCTATGATGACCGCGTGTCCGTCACCACCGGCCGGCACCAAATCAATCTGGGCGCATGGTTCCAGCAGCTCCAGTCAAATGAGACGCTGGCGCTCAGCCAGTATGGACAGGCGACGTTCACGAGTCTGCAAACGTTTCTGGAGGGCGCCGCGAGTCTTCTATATGACCCATCACCTACCGAGATGAACTGGCGATCGTTGTTTGGGGGTTTGTACGCCGAGGATGTTATCCGGCTGAGCCAGAAGTTGACGGTGTCTCTGGGGTTCCGCGATGAATTCACGACCGGTTGGAACGAGGCCCATGGCCGGGCCGCTACTTACACTTATCCGAACGGAGTGATTTCAAGCCAACCGGCGATTGGAAATTCCGCATTTACTGTGAACAATGGGAAATTTCTACCGCAGCCCAGAGTGGGAGTCGCGTGGAGTCCATTTAGCGGCACGGATAAAACAATCGTCCGAGCCGGCATTCGGGATGTACAACGATTTGCAGGATGCTCTGGGCTATCGCACGGATCAGAATGCGCCGTTCAATCCGACGTATAGCGTTCCGACCATTCCAGTCTCCAGGTTTCCGCTCTCGCGCACGGCCCCCGTACCGGCGACGGCCCACTTAGTGCCGGGTGGAGTGCAACCGGATTTAGAGACTCCGACTCTGATTTCCTGGTCTTTAAGAATCCAGCAGGAGCTAAGTGCGAATACGGCTGTTAGCGTCGGGTATGTTGGATCGCATGGATACCACGAACTCCTCGGCATTGATGCGAACGAGCCTTTGCCCGTCATCTGCCCAGCATTTCCTTGCCCGGTAACTTATCCGGCTAATTTCCCAGCGGCGCTTGCAAATACGCCTGTTCCGGCCGGAACTTATTACGTGCCCACGAGCATTAGAGCGAACCCGAAACTTGCGAACACGTGGACCTACTTTTCGGAGGCTGATAGCTCATACAACGCTTTGCAGGTGGACTTGAACCACCGGTTTAGCAGCGGCTTTTTGTTACGCGGAGTCTACACCTGGTCAAAGACAATCGACGATGGAGATTCCCTGAATTCGACCACCTCAGGAGGCGAGCCGGCACTCGCTTCAAATCCGTTCGATTTGCGGGCAGATCGAGGTTTAGCGAATTTCGACGTCAGGAACGTGGGTGTCATCAATGGCGTTTACGCTTTGCCGTTTGGGCACGGAAAACGATTTCTCGCCAGCGGCAGAGGTTTGAGTAATGCGCTCGTAAGCGGGTGGACAGCGAACTCGATTGTCACGCTGCAAGGTGGCTTTCCGTTCACACCGCAGCTCAGCTACAACCCTTCGAGAAATGGCGACACACGGAATCCGGTTCGTCCGTTCGTGAATCCGGCGTTTAGCGGCGCGGTGATTCTGGGCAGCCCGAATCAATGGTTCAATCCGGCAGCTTTCCTCGGGCCTCCGAATAACAGTGGCTTCTACGGCAACCTTGGAAGAGATACGCTGATTGGACCCGGCCTCGCGACGTGGGATTTTTCACTGCTGAAAGATATGCCAATTCGCGAAGCATTCACGTTGCAGTTTCGCGCCGAGCTGTTCAATATCTTGAACAAGGCCAATTTCAATACGCCGAATGCCGTTGTTTTTACGCCCAGCGGAGTATCGCCAACTGCGGGTGTTATCACAAGCACATCCACGACGTCGCGCCAAATCCAATTCGGGTTGAAGTTACTTTGGTAGAGTTACGTTCACTGGCACGGTACGCATCGATCCGCTTTTTCAGGCACCTAGTTACGGCAGCGGATGCACGGTCGTGTTGAATAGGTACGGGTCTCGGAACTCGGTCTGCTCGCCCGGTTTCTTGCCGAGAACCGGTTGCAGGCGTGCCGAGAGCGGCTTGTTCCACTTCGTCGCAAGCGAAGCCACATCGCCGAAGATCCGTTCCATTTGCTCGAGTCCGACGTCGCCCGGGAGTGGAATCGTGTCCAGCCCGGTACCACAAACCGCGGAATACGCAAGCAGTGAATCGATGTTGTACGTGGATTCTGCCCACCGTTGCGCCAAAAGCTTGTCTTCCATGACCGGCACCATCAGTCCGGCGTAGCCTACCTGTGTCACGGGTACGGCTCTTACAGCCATCGTAATCACGCGCGCTGCGGTCAGTGTGCCGCTCGACCCGAACTTTGCGCCCGTAAAATCCTCGATGGCGGCCCCTATCGACACATCCCCCAGAGGCGCAGGCGTAGGGTCGACTCCAAGAAAGGTCCAGCCCGTTTCGGCAGCAATCCTGTTACCCAGCGTGGAAGCGAACGAAGCATGTTTTGCGAGGGCCGCGGTAAGGTCGGCGATTGCTGCTTCGGCGTTTCCTCTGTCTTTGCCGAAGACCTCGCGTACAACGTTCGCCGCTTCGAAGCCGATCGTGAATTGCTTCCCGGCACCGGTGTGATACGAACCGGGGAAGAACGGAGCGTACGGTTTGAGCATTGCAGTCGCGGCAAAATTGAAGTTTCCCTGGCTGTGCGGACTATGCTCGCTGACATACTTCACGAGTTCAGCCGTGCGATGAATTACTCTCCAATGGATTCCACTTTCATCGGCGATGATCGTACTGGCCTCGATGTTTGGCAAAGTCGAGAGCGCCCTCTCGAGCAGGTGCATCGTCGCGGGGTCATCACCGTCGCGCAGCATTCCCGGTCCAACGTTCGGCAGGAAATTCTCTTTCACGGAGAACGCGTCCAGCTTCGCAAGAAAAGCCAGGGCCTGCTCCTCCGACAGACCGGAAACGAGTTCCGCCAGCGGTTGAGTCGTCAGCCGCAAACTCTCGACCTCGTAGCCGGATGATTCGAATCCAGTTTTCATCTTCCGCAAGACCAGCAGAGCGTTCTCAATTTGCTGCTGATATGTTCCGCGGTCTAACCGCACAAACCCGGTGATCGCCCTAACCTTCGGATTGTGCGATGCGGCGGGAGCGGAACTGGTCTGAGCGGTCAATTGAATTGAGATCGCCAGAATAAGGGACAGAATAGTTCGGTTCATGGAGTCCTTTGGGCGCGGGACAGAGGAGTATAGCGCGTTCCAGGCGCCCGCGTGCCAATGCAATGACGATATACTATCGCTTCCCCTTGCCTCTCGAAATGCCAGACCGGCTAATCGGAAGCCGACAAAGGCGGCGCGGCGGATTACTTGCGATCGCCATCGCCATCATCGTCATCCTTCTGTGTTCGCGGTACGTCGCGTCGACATTCATCGATTACGCGTGGTGGTCCGAGCTCCATCAGGTGGACGCATGGCTAAGCCTCCTGCTGTATGGAACAGGGCCGATTGTGCTCACCACGCTGCTTTTTCTCGTGGTGTTCTGGATCGCGTTCAAGCTCGGGATTCGCCGTGAAACCGATTCGCCGAGTTTTCTGAAGCACACATTTGTCTCGCGAATCGCGTTCGTTGCCATCCTGCTGCTCGCGATCATTGCCGCGAACGCAACAGTCAACAACTGGACGGTGGTCCGGTATTTCGGAGGATTGCGCTTGCCCCCGTCGCCTGCCGAGTACGTGGACCCGATATTTTCACACCCGCTCCATTTTTACTTCTTCGCTTTGCCCTTTTACAACATGCTCCTGCACGTTGTATTGACCGGAGCGATTCTCGCTCTGCTGATTTATTGGGGCGCCGCGCACATGAATGCACTGGGCAGGCGACTCCCGAACCTTGCCTCTCCCATGTCCTTCGATTTCGAGCCGATCTCTTTACGCGAGGCTTTCGACTCGAGTTTTGTCCGGCTGTTTGTGGCCACATTCCTCGTCGGGTTGGCTTTTAAGTTCTTTTTCAACCGATACGGCCTCCTACGTGAGGACCATGGAGCCTATCTTGTAGGCATTGACTGGGTGGCGGATCACATCATTCTTCCGCTGCAATGGCTCATGATCTGCGGAGCGGTCGCAGGCGCCCTTCTTGTCCTCATGAAGCGTGGGCGCTGGGCGGTCCTCCTGCTGCTTATCCTTCCCATTCGGTACATCGTTCCACCGCTGCTTTCCACCTTCTATGTCCGGCCGAACGAGCTCACTCTGGAGCGTCCGTATATTCGTCATCACATCAATGCCACCCGATCTGCCTACGGCCTAATCCAACGGGTCACAGAAACGAATCTTGCTGCCGACCCTGAGATTCCCATCGACTATTCCAAACACAAGGCGCTCCTCGATAACGTGCGGCTCTGGGACTGGCGCGCTTTTCACGACACCCTCTCCCAGATCCAACCCTTGCGGCCGTACGTTTACGTCGATACCGATGTCGACCGGTACAACATCGATGGGCAGATTCGGCAAGTCCTCCTTTCGGCGCGTGAACTCGACATTCGCCAACTCGGAGAAGCTGGGACCCGTTGGGTCAACACGCATCTGATGTACACGCATGGATACGGGATCGTGATGGCGGAAGCGAACCGGATCACACGCGACGGGCTTCCGTATCTGTTCATCAAGAACGCTCCTCCCGAGGTTACGACCAGCAGCTTGAAATTCACACGACCCGAAATCTACTACGGCGAGATCGAGCACGAGCCCGTGTTTGCCGATACGAAACAGCCCGAGTTCAATTACCCCTCCGGAGCGCAAAGTGTTTACACGACGTACGCCGGCACAGGAGGGTTTGACATCTCATCCACGCTCATGAGGTTGGCCTCCGCCATCCATTACGGCGACATCAACGTACTCATCACCAGCTACTTCAAACCAAACAGCCACATGATGATTCACCGTGCGATTCTCGACCGGCTGTCGAAGCTGGCGGGATTTCTCACATGGGATTCCGACCCGTACATCGTTCTTACGAACGAAGGGCACTTAGTGTGGATCGCGGATGGATACATGACTTCCGACGCGCATCCCTATTCGCGAGCCGTCGGGGTCGGGGATCAGAGCGTGAACTATATTCGCAACTCGGTGAAGGCCACAATCGACGCCTATAGCGGAGAAACAACCCTGTATGTCTTCGCCCCTGGAGACGTGCTGATTCAGGCTTACTGGCGCTTGTTTCCCACGTTGTTCAAACCGGCATCGGCTATGCCCGCCGACATTCGAGCGCATGCGCGATATCCAGAAACGTTGTTCAGCGTACAAGCCGAGATTTACCGCACCTTTCACATGCGCGATCCCGAGGCGTTTTACAACCGAGCCGATTTTTGGGATTTGGCGAGGACGGCCGCGCGCCAGGGGGAAACTCCCTCGGCGGTGTCGCCCACCTACGTCGTCGCCACGTTGCCTGGCGAGAACACGCCGGAATTCATGCTGATTATTCCGTTCACGCCGGCAAACAAAGACAACCTGATCGCGTATATGGCGGCGCGTTGTGATGGGGATCATCTGGGCGAGCTTGTTTTTGAGCAACTATCGAAGCAGAACATCATCTTCGGCCCCATTCAAATCGAGGCACGTATTAACCAGGATCAGAACATTTCTAAAGACTTGACGCTGTGGAATCAGCAGGGATCACAGGTGCTTCGGGGTCAGATTCTCGTTTTACCGATCGATAACAGCTTCCTGTACGTGCAGCCCATCTATATTCAGGCGTCGCAAGCGAGCATGCCGCAATTGAAGAAGGTAGCAGTTGCGATGGGAAATCGCCTGGCGTATGCGGACACGTACGAGCAGGCGCTTTCTCAATTGATTGAATCGCTCGGCGGTGCCGGCCCGGCGAATCAGGCGGCTGTTCCAAATGCCGCGGCACAGCCAGGCACACGGCCACGGTGCCCGCTGCAAATGCGCCGTCAACTCAAGCCGTCGAGACACTTCAAAGTATCCGCGATCACCTGCAGCGCTATCGGGAACTGAGTGCACAGGGCAAATGGGCGGAAGCCGGAAAAGAACTCGACGAGATCCAGAAACTGGTGCAGAAGTAAGCTGGGTTCCTTGTCCATTACTTCTCGGAATTACCACTCCAAAGCACCTCGACCTTTTCCCGAAAACGCGAGTAGATGTACGAAGCGGCGAGCAGCAGGATCCCGAGCGCGATGAATGCGGAAATCCGGTAGAAGCGTGTCAACAGCCAGACGTCGTAAAGATAGAGCTTGAAGATCACGATCCCGAGCAGCACGAGACCAATTGCCCGGTCGAGCCTAGCTCTGCGTATCGCGCCGGCGGAAATCATCAGTAGCGCGTAAATCGCCAGCAGCATGGAAGCGCCCTCGCTCAAGAAGCTGGTGCGGCTCGATACATCGACGTATCGGACGCCCCATCTGTCTAGCTCTCTCAGGCATGCGGTGAGCAAGCATCCGTGGGCGATAACATACAACATCCGGTACAAGTTCCCTCGAATGCTACCCACGTATGCGGTGGCGAAATGTGCGATCGCGACGCCCAGCGCAAAAATCGATACCCAGCCCGGATGCTGCCGGTGCAAGAGTATCCAGACCGCGAAAATGGCCCAGAACGCATTGAGCGGCAGAATGGAAAGGCCCGCCTCGCCCGCAGTCCTGAGCGATGCCGCAAAGAAAACCGTGAAGAGCGCACAGAGGAAAAACACGCCCGTTGCAGCGTTGGCACGCTCGGCTTCGGATGCCCAACTCAGGAAGAGAATCGCTGTTCCGGCAAATGCAAAGACATACAACACGGGCCAGCTACGGCGTGATGAGACGATCAGAGAGCCTGAGTCGACGAATAGTAAATAGATGAAGAGAAGCCAGAGGTGATGTTGGGCATTGCGCAGCAGGATGGGGGTCAGGAATGCCCCGACAAGCCCGAGAACCGCAATCGCCGGGCTTTCATATCGGAGCGAGATGATGACGGCGAGCACACATGCAATCGCCATGCTGACGAAAGCGGCGGCTTCTGGAATGAGTTGGTAATACGCGAAGGACGCGTATAGCGAAACGTAGATAATTGCCAGGCCGCATCCACAAACCCCTTGTGAAAAAACAGTTTGCTCTCGACGGCGCAGCCATTCCGCCAAACCGATGAAGGCGAGTCCGGCAATCAGGCCCAGGATGACGCGACCGGGAGCGCCGATCCACCGGTTATCGACCGCGTATTTGAAGAAGAAGATCATTCCGACGGCGAGCGTCACCGCTCCGATGCGGTTAACGAGTGTGAGTCCGAGGCGCGATTCCAGCCTTTCGGAACTGACACCGGAGGGGCGCACGGCTGGCTGCCGTGAGGCTACCGGAGCACCACGCTGCTCCTCGAGCGCCATGATGCGCTCCCGGAGCGCGTCAATGTGAGCGGAAAGCAGCGCTACTTTATCGGCTAAGGCTCGCAGGTCATCGGGGTCAGCCAAAGCTAGGCGACGGTTTCAGCGACGGGCTCGGCAACCCCGTAGCGCTGGGCGATATAGTTGTCGAGAATCTGTCGAAACTCAGCAACGATGCCGTCACCGCGCAACGTGGTTGAGAGCTTTCCATCGATATAAACCGGCGCTACCGGCTTTTCGAACGTTCCCGGCAGCGAGATCCCAATATCGGCATGCTTCGACTCGCCAGGGCCATTCACCACGCATCCCATGACCGCGACCTTGAGCTCTTCGACGCCTGCATATTGCTCCCGCCATACGGGCATCTGCTCGCGCAAGTAGGTTTGGATCTGATCGGCCATGTCCTGGAAGAACGTACTGGTCGTGCGTCCGCACCCTGGGCACGCCGCAACCTGCGGAGTAAAACTACGAAGATTGAGGGCTTGCAGGATCTGCTGGCAGACGATCACTTCGTCGGTCCGGTCTCCATTGGGAAGCGGGGTCAAGGAGGCGCGAATCGTATCGCCGATTCCCTGCTGCAGCAGAATCGAAAGCGCGGCCGTCGTGGTGACAATACCCTTCGATCCCAGTCCCGCTTCGGTCAGGCCGACGTGAAGCGCGTAGTCGGATCGCGCGGCGAGCATCTCGTAGACGTCCACCACATCCTGCACATTGCTGACTTTGGCGCTCAGGATGATCTTGTCGTGCGCCAAGCCATATCGCTCGGCAGCTTCGGCGCTCCGGATCGCGCTTTCGACAATGGCCCGGCGCGTGACTTCCATGGCGTCCAAAGGCTCCGGTAAACGCGAATTCTCGTCCATCATTTCGGTCAGCAAAACCGAATCGAGCGATCCCCAGTTCACGCCGATCCGCACGGGGCGGTCGTATTCGATCGCCGCTTCGATCATGGTCCGAAAATTTTCATCTTGTTTGCGGCCGATATTTACGTTACCGGGATTGATGCGGTATTTCGCGAGCGCGCGCGCACAATCGGGGTACTTCTTCAAAAGAATGTGCCCGTTATAGTGGAAATCGCCGATGATTGGTACGTTAAGACCGAAACTCCGCAGTGTATCGACGATCCTGGGGACTGCTTGCGCAGCTTCTTCCGTATTGACCGTGACGCGAACCAGCTCAGAACCGGCCCGTGCCAGTTCCATGATTTGATTGACCGTTGCCCCGGTATCCGCGGTGTCCGTGTTGGTCATCGACTGAACGACGACCGGGTTCGAGCCGCCAACTTTTACGCCCCCGATGTCGACGACCGCCGATCTCCGGCGCGGCGAAACAGCCATTCACAAACCTCCACGAAAACCGGACTAAGCCTTATTGTAGCGGCAGAGAGGCGTTTATTCGTATCGCAACGCGATCATGGGGTCCACTTGCGTCGCGCGACGCGATGGAATATACGATGCGAACAGTGCGACCGTGAGTAGCGTAATCGAGACCGACGAATAGGTGAGCGGATCTGTAGCGCTCACAACAAGAAAGTTCGCCACGAGGCGGGAAGCTGCAAATGCGCCACCTATGCCGAGTACCAGGCCCGCCATCACAATAAGCAAACCATGCCGGAAGACCATTTTGAGGATATCGGAGCGTTGCGCGCCGAGCGCCATGCGAACGCCGATGTCGTGCGTCTGCTGCGCCGCGGCATAGGAAACGACGCCATAAACACCAACGATCGCGAGAACGAGCCCCAACATGCCCAGCGCCGTAGCAATGCCAGCACCAAGTTGGTACATAAGCAAGCCATTCAGCGTGTAAAGCGCCTGCGTAAACGTCCTCACGTCGAATACGGGAAGATCGGGCGCGAGCGAATGGATGACGCGCTCAATTTGAGGAATCGCCGCCTCGGGATCGCCGGCCGTTCGCACCTGCAATGTTTGAAGCGAGGTTACTTCGGAGTGCTGCGCAAACGAAACGTAAAGAGCCGGATTCATGGGACCGTTCAGATTTACGAGACGCGAATCCTTGACAATCCCGATGATGCGGATGGAGTGTTTGGGATCGGAACCGACTCTGAACTCGCGTCCGATCGGGTCCTGATTCGGCCAGTAGCGTTGGGCGAGAGCTTGGTTAACAACGGCAACGTATGGCGCGTGCTCGTTGTCGGCATCAGTAAAATCGCGGCCCTGAAGCAGGGGAATGCGAAGTGTTTCCAAATAGCCCGGTGAAACGGCAGCATCGAGAGACGAGGGTTCGGGCACACCCGGCCGCGCTTCGTAGCCGGGGATCTGCAAGTTATCCGAGTTGTTCATATAGCCGAGGGGAACGGAGCTCGCAGTGCTCGCCGATTGCACACCGGGGAGTGCCCGAACGCGATCCAGAAGGTTCTTGTAGAAGTTGCGGCTCTGCTGAGGACTGTACCCGATCTCGTTGGGGTCCATGGTGAAATCGACCACATGATTGGGATCGAAGCCGAGGTTTGTTCGCTGGACTTGGGACAGACTACGCATGAACAGCCCCGCCGTAATGAGAAGAACGAGCGAGCCAGCGACTTGCAAGACCACAAGCGCGGTGCGCAGACGACTCTTGCCCGTGACCACGCCGCGCCCGGATTTATGCAGGACACTGTTGATATTGCCGAGGGAAGCCCGTACTGCAGGCACAATGCCGACGATGATGCCGGTAGCAAGGGCAGCGGAAAAACCGAAAGCGAAGACGCGCCAATCGAAGTGGAAATCGAGATGAACGGGAAGATCGATATGGAGATTTAGCGAGCTCAGCGAAGAACTGGCCCAAAAACCGAGCAGGAGGCCCGCGACACCCCCGACGATGGCCAGCAGAATGCTTTCGGTGAGTAGTTGCCGGATCAGGCTGCCGCGGGCGGCACCCAAGGCGGACCGGATGGCCATTTCACGCTCCCGCGCGCTGGCACGAACCAGAAGAATGTTTGCGACATTCACGCACGCAAGTAGCAGCACCATAACGGCCAAGCCAAGGAACAGCCCGGAACTCAGCATGATTGCATTGTCGGCGCTGGGCTGAGGACGCGCCCGGAGTTCCGGAAATGCTCTCAGGGAGAGAGATTTTTCGGAATCCGGGTGTTCCGCGGACAGGCGGTGAGCAACGATCGCAAGCGCGGCGTTCGCTTGGCTCAGGTTCGCGTCTGGCCGCAAATACCCCATTACAAATTCGTTGCGCAGGTTCCGATTAACCATGAAATCGCGCGGACCCGCTTCGAGAGTCGCCATTCCCAACGGCAGGAAAGCTTGGGTTTCAATGAGAGAATACAGGCCCCAAAAACCTTGGGGCGCCACGCCGATGACAGTGAGCGGATGCCCATTGATGGAAACTTTTTTGCCGATTATCCCGCGATCTCCGGCGAAGCGCGTCTTCCAGTACTTGTACCCGAGGACTACGATTGGATCGGCATTGGGAGTCTGGCCTTCGGAAGGCATGATAAGGCGTCCGATAGCGGGCTGAATCCCGATTGCGGAGAAATAATTACCCGAAACATAGTTCGTCAGGATGCGTTCGGCTCGACTGTGCGTCGCCAGCCCATCCAAGCCGAGTTGGTAAGCGAAAAGGTCCGAGAAGACGCCCGTGGTCTGACTTTTAATGTCTTGATACTCTGCGATCGAAGAGTAACCTGAAGACATTTCACCGCCGCCTTGCTGGGCTCCGAGGACGATGAGTCTACCCGGACTCCTGACGGGCAGCGGCCGCAAGAGCAGTGCGTCGATCATGCTGAAAATAGCTGTGTTCGCGCCGATTCCGAGGGCGAGCGTCACGGCGGCCACGATCGTGAATGCCGGATTCTTTACCAGCATGCGCGCTCCATACCGCACATCCTTCCAAACTGCTTCCATACACCCATATACGCGATATACTGAGACCGGAGTTCCCCACAACTGAAAGAATTAGTGCACCGGTGGCTCAGTGTGGATACACAACTGTGCTGTTTGGGAGTGCTTCGATAAGACTATGGAATACCGGGACCGACTGGAAGAAGCGGAAACGCGGTACGACGAGCTGACCACCCGGATGGCCGATCCGGCTGTGATCAACGATGGTGAGCAGTACCGAAAGGTTACTAAGGCTCAGAGCGAATTGTCGGACCTCGTCTCGAAATATCGCGATTGGAAGCGAGCGGAGCAAGAGCTGGGAGACGCTCGGGCAATGCTCGCCGAAAGCGATCCGGAGCTCCGGCAGATGGCCGAAGCGGAAATCGTCCGTCTGGAGCCATGGCTTGCGGCACTCGAACAGGAGCTTGAGGTCCTGTTGCTGCCCAAGGATCCGAACGACGAAAAGAACGTGGTGCTTGAGATCCGCAAAGGCGCTGGAGGCGACGAGGCGTCTCTGTTCGCGGGCGAGGTGTTTCGTATGTACACGCGCTATGCCGAGGAACAGGGATGGCGGGTGGAAGTAACCTCGTTGAGCGAATCTTCCGTCGGCGGCTTGAACGAAGTTATCGCGCTCGTAAGCGGGAAGAAAGTATACAGCCGGCTCAAGTATGAAAGCGGCGTTCACCGCGTGCAGCGTGTGCCGGCGACCGAGACGCAAGGCCGCGTCCATACATCCACAATTACGGTCGTTGTGATGCCGGAGGCCGACGAAGTGGACGTGCAGATCGATCCGAAGGATCTCCGGATTGACACCTTCTGCTCTTCAGGTCCGGGTGGGCAATCGGTGAATACGACGTATTCCGCCGTGCGGATTACGCATTTGCCCACGAATACTGTCGTCTCGTGCCAGGACGAGAAATCGCAGATCAAGAATCGCTCAAAGGCGATGCAGGTTCTCCGTTCGCGGCTGTACCAAATGGAGCTGGAAAAACAACTGGCGCAGATTGGCGCCGAGCGCAAGAGCATGGTCGGCACGGGGGATCGGAGCGAGAAGATCCGGACTTATAATTTCCCGCAGAATCGCGTCACGGATCACCGAATCGGCCTTACGTTGCACCAGCTCGATTTGATCATGGAAGGCCGTCTCCAGCCGATCTTTGATGCTCTCACGGCCTATTTCCAATCCGAGCGGCTACGCGATCAAGTTCTGACCCACGTGTGACGCTTCAGACCGCTCTGCTTCAGGGCACGGAAATTCTGGAGACGGCAAAAGTGGCCGTTCCCCGGTTGACTGCGGAAGTTCTTTTGTGTCATGCCCTCCGCTGCGACCGCCCGTATCTCTATGCTCACGGTAATGACGAATTGTCTGAACTCGGCTGGATTCACTATGGCCGGTACTTGAACGAACGGCTGAAGGGAAAGCCCACGCAATACATAACGCACCGCCAGGAGTTCTATGGGCGCGAGTTTTACGTGGACTCCGATGTCTTAATTCCGCGGCCGGAGACCGAGCATCTGGTGGAAGCTGCGGTCGCGCTGTTGAAGGAACGCACCGATACCCGCGTTCTCGACGTCGGCGCCGGTTCCGGCGCCATCGCCATCAGCGTGGCGCTTGAAAGCGGCCGCTCGCTATTTGCTTCCGACATTTCAGTTCCGGCTCTCCGGATCGCCGAACGCAACCGGCATGCGCACGAAGCACCAGTCACATTTTTTGCAGCAGATCTTCTGGACGGTATCCGGCCGGGAAGCATCGACGTTCTGCTTTCGAATCCTCCCTACGTTCCGGCTTCGGATTCGGGACACTTACAGTCCGAGGTGCGCGATTGGGAGCCCCCAGTCGCTCTGTTTGGTGGCGAAACTGGATTTGAAATGTATATACGCCTGATCTCGGCGGCAGAAAGCGTTCTGAATCCGGGAGGCCGGCTGATCCTGGAGCTTGGGTATCGATCGATCGATCGGGTTCGCGAGATGCTTGCCGTGAGTTGGGGCGAAATCGACGTGATTTCGGATCTGGCGGGGTTCCCACGTGTAATCGGAGCGACTCTCGCGCGAAAATCTTAAGAAGCGCGATGCAACGCCTCATCTGTCATGTCGACATGGACGCGTTCTTCGTGTCGGTTGAAGAGCTGTTTCATCCGGAGCTGCGCGGGAAAGCTGTGGTAGTTGGCGGGGCAGCGGATCAGCGGGGCGTGGTAGCGGCGGCATCGTATGAAGCGCGCAAATTCGGGGTGCACTCGGCGATGCCGTTGCGAACCGCCGCCGGGCTATGCCCGCATGCAATCTTTGTCGACGGTCACCCAACGCGCTATCGAGAATATTCGAAAAAGATTTTCGATATTCTGAACCGCTTTTCTCCTCGGGTCGAGATGGCCTCGATTGATGAGGCATGTCTTGACTTAACGGGAACCGAGCGGCTGCTAGGTCCCGCGCTCAAGGTAGCCGGAGCCGTTCATGATGCGATTGAAAGCGAGACGCAGTTGAACTGCTCGCTGGGCCTTGCGTCGTCGCGGCTGGTGGCAAAGGTCGCATCCGATCAGGCGAAGCCTAACGGAGTGCTATACGTTTTGCCCGGCGAAGAAGCGCGTTTTCTAGCCCCTCTCGAGGTGCGCAAGATCCCGGGCGTAGGCAAGAAAACGGAGCAGTCGCTTCATCGGCTTGGGATCCGGCGGGTTGGCGATCTCGCGGCTCTCGACGAGAGCTTCCTCAATTCCCACTTTGGCCGCTGGGGGCTGGCTCTGGCGGGCAAGTCTCGCGGCGAGGACGCAGGCGGATGGTTCGATTCCGAGATTGGAGCAGGTGACGGGCCGAAATCAATCAGCCACGAACACACATTCGGTCGTGACACATCGGACCGCGAGCGGCTCGAAACGACTCTCTTGAGACTGTCGGAAATGGTCGCTAAACGTTTACGCGAACATCAACTCTATTCCCGCACCATTCAGCTCAAACTGCGGGACGAGGATTTTTCGACCATCACGCGGGCCTGCTCCCTGGATCATGCGACGCAGCTTGACGGCGAGGTCGCCGGCGCAGTCATTCGGCTGTTCCGGAACGCATGGAACGGCAAAACGCCGATTCGGCTCCTCGGCGTACATGCCGGATCGCTCGAAGCTGCAGAAGGGCAGATGAGCCTTCTTGAAGAGGCGCAGACGGCGCGGTTGCGCGAAGCGTTCCGCTCCGTCGACCACATCCGCGACCGGTTTGGCGAGGCGAGTATCTCGCTCGCTAAGACGCTTGGGGCAGGCATTCGAGAACAAGTGCACGAAAATCCGTTCGATCTTCCGGGAAAAACGCCAGGTGAAAAACCGAAGAGCTGATGTGCCCGCTCAAGCCGCACGGGCAATCGTTGCAAACGATTGCGGATCGAGGCTTGCTCCACCGACCAGCACTCCATCAATCTCAGGCTCCTTCATGAGGCCTGCGATATTGTCCGGCTTGACGCTCCCCCCGTACAGAATTCGCAACTGAGCGACGGCGTCTCTTCCGAACCGTTTCCCCGCTTCCGCTCGAATGAGGGAGTGGGCTTCGGAGGCAATTTGCGGGGTTGCGGTCTGACCCGTGCCAATGGCCCAAACGGGCTCATACGCGATGACGAGCTTTGCGAATTGCTCCTCAGTAAGTCCGGCGATCCCTCCCGCGAATTGCCGGACGAGAACAGCGTTGGTTTCTCCCGCTTTGTGCTCCTCCAGGCGCTCACCGATGCAAACGATCGGCTTGAGTCCGGCTTCGATTGCCGCCTGAGTCTTCTTCAGCACATCCGCGTCGGATTCGTGGAAGTACTGGCGCCGTTCGCTGTGTCCGACCAGAACCCAAGTTGCTCCCGCAGCTCGAAGCATTTCCCCCGAGACCTCGCCTGTGTAGGCGCCTTCCCGAGCCCAGAAAAGGTTCTGTCCGCCGATATGAATCTTGGTGCTCTCGGCTGCATGTGCGGCTGCAGGTATATTCACGCTCACCGGGAATATGACAATCTCGCAATGCGTGATGTCCTTTGACAACGGAAGGAATTGCTCGAAAAACGCGACCGTCTGCTCGACGGTTTTGTACATTTTCCAATTGCCTGCCATAATGCGCCGTCTCATGGTGTTTGGAACGCTGAATACTCTTTCTGAATCTCGCTAAGAAAGCTCGAACCGGCTTGGATTCGGGTTCCGAAGTTCTCCGCGACAGTTTGGCCGATATCTGCCAGACTCGCCCGAGTGCCTAGGTTCACGCCGGAACAGACGCGATCTCCGTATACCAGCAGGGGCGTGTACTCGCGCGAGTGATCCGTAGACGAGGTGGTAGGATCGCAGCCGTGGTCAGCGGTGATGACAACCATATCGCCGCTTTCCCGCTTGAGGCTGGGGAGCCAACGATCAACGGCCTCCAAAGCCCGCGCGTACCCCTCGGCATCATTACGATGTCCATAAAGCTGGTCGAAATCGACGAGATTCACGAAAATGAGCCCGTCTGGCTGGTTATGCATCGCCTGCTCAGCTTTCTGCATGCCATCGCAATTGTTTTTCGTCTTTAGCGAACGGTCGATGCCGCGTCCGAGAAAAATATCAGAGATTTTGCCGACACTGGAAACAGCTACATCGTTCTCCTTCAGGCGGTCCAGCAGCATGCCCCTGGGCGGCGGTACAGCGAAATCCTTGCGATTGGCGGTGCGAACGAATTTACCTGGAGTTCCAAGGAACGGCCTGGCAATGACGCGGCCGACTTCGTGAGGACCCCGCAGGAGTTCCCGCGCAATCTCGCAGATTCGGTAGAGCTCATCAATCGCGATTACGTTTTCGTGGGCCGCGATCTGAAATACGCTATCGGCAGATGTGTAGACAATGGGCCGTCCCGTTTGGAGGTGTTCTTCGCCTAATTCTTCAATGATCTCCGTTCCCGAAGCTGGCCTGTTTCCGAGAATCCTGTGTCCAATTCTTCTCTCGAAAGGCTCGACAATTTCAGGTGGAAAGCCTCGCGGATAAACGGGAAACGGTTTCTCGAGCAGAATGCCGGCCATTTCCCAATGGCCGGTGGTCGTGTCCTTGCCCGGGGAAGCGAGGGCGCATTTGCCGTAGGCGGCCGCAGGATGTGCTGCGGGCGGCAAGCCCCGCATACGTTTGATGTTTCCCAGACCGAGACGGCAAAGATTCGGCAGCTCGAGCTTACACCGTGCGGCTATGTGGCCGAGCGTGTCACTCTCTTCATCACCATAGGCTGCGGCATCGGGCATGGCGCCAATCCCGACACTATCGAGCACGATCCAGATGACCCGTTCAAAGGGCCGCAACTGGATGCCCCCGTTTCGACAACTTGCTCATTTTGATTTTGTGTCGCCGGGCGATCCGGCGGCCACCGCAGTGAACTGATCTTTCAATCTTGCGGCGCGGTCTCGCGCAAGATGCATGAATGATTCATGCCCGGCAATGCGATCGAGCAGCGGGATGAACTGAGCGGGAGCAGCCAGCTGTTTGTGCAGCCACAGCGATTCAATGTTGGCGAGGGCGTCGTTCACGCCCAATTTGTCGAAATGCACTGTTCGATCAAGCTCAAGGTAAGCGCGCTCGGAAGACGCGATCTGCTCGAAATGTTCGAGCAGTTTTGCGGCAGTTTCATCCGTTGAGTAGTTGAATGATACTTCAGTGGTTTTGCCGTCACCGTCCTCATAACGGAATGTCTTCTTCCCCGTGTTGGCGACCTTTAATCCGGACTCGAGTGGCGATTTGAAATAGTTCAGCTTTTCAGCCATAGCGAAGAGCTCGGAGGTATCGGAAGGCTGCAACTGTGCTACGACAGGGTGGTCATCTTTGGGCGACTCTTTGTATTCAAGCGCTCCGGTCTGGTCTACGCGTAACGAAACGAAAGCGGGTTCGCTTCCAGGAAAGCTCTTCGTAAAAACTAACGCGGGTGTGCTCCCAAACACCGACGATGCGACAAACAGCACGGCCGCAAGGGTCTTCATCCTCGCCCCGATGCAACCGGATAGTTGGCCCGGGTGCCATGACAGATCGCCACGGCAAGCGCATCACTTGCGTCGTAAGAATCTACCTGCTCCTCCAGACGAAGGAGAGATCGAACCATCATTTGCACCTGCTGCTTTTCGGCTCGCCCGTAGCCGACGACGCTCATTTTAACTTCAAGCGCCGAATATTCCGTGACCGGGAGGCCGGCTTCCGCAGCTAAAAGTAAAGCGACCCCGCGAACGTGGGCGAGCTTCAGCGCGGATTTGGAATTGACTGCGTGGAAGACTTCTTCGACGGCGACCACCTCGGGCGATGCTAGTTCGAACGCGGTGCGCAATTCCACGGCAATCTGATGCAGCCGGCGTTCGAGAGCGTCAGCGCGGTTGGTTCGAATAACTCCGGCGCGGACGAATTGATGGAACGATCCGTCGGTATCGATGACACCGAAGCCGGTTCGCTCAGTGCCGCAGTCTATTCCAATGATTCGCATCCGCAAGCGTTGACCACAGCGCAGCAAGGGCAAGCGGCTGGCGCGGGTTCCTAGGCCAGCGCTTCCACTTCCGCTTCGTCGACTTCGTAGTTGCCGTACACGTTTTGCACGTCGTCATGGTCCTCCAAAACGTCGTACAGTTTCAGCATCGACTGAGCATTCTTGCCTTCGAGCTTAATGGTGTTCTTCGGAACCATCGCAATTTCGGCGGATTCGATGGGGATGCCGGCTTTCTCAAGAGCTTTCAAGATGGTTTCGTGAGACTCGGGTGGGGACAAGACTTCCAAAGTGCCGCCGTGATCGCGAATATCATCGGCGCCGGCATCGAGGACAATGCCCATCAACTGATCCTCGGTCGCGTTCGCTCCATCAATAGCGATCTGGCTCTTGCGCTCGAACATCCATGACACGCTGCCCTGCTCACCAAGATTGCCGCCGTTTTTCGAGAACACGTGCCGGATCTCGCTTACGGTGCGGTTACGATTGTCGGTCGCGACATTGACAAGCACCGCTGCGCCACCCGGTCCATAGCCTTCGAATAAAATCTCGTCGATTTGGCCGCCTTCGAGCTCGCCGGTTCCGCGCATGATCGCGCGCTTAATGTTGTCGGCGGGCATGCTGACCGCTTTCGCAGCCGTTACCGCCGTGCGCAACCGGGCGTTGGAATCGGGATCACCACCTGAGCGGGCGGCGATCATAATTTCCTTAATTAAACGGGTGAAAGCCTTGCCGCGCTTTGCATCCGTAGCCGCCTTCTTGTGCTTAATGGTGGCCCATTTACTATGTCCAGACATGGGGAAACCTCTGCTTAACTTTCGAGGATAACAGAGCTAGAGCATACGAGGTTGGCGGTAGTTGCCTCGCTTGGAGGCGATGCGACCAGCGCTTACGCGGACTCGATACGGATGTCCATCACCGTCACGTCGTCGTCTTGTTTGGCGGTCGAAACGGCAGCCGTGGCGAGCGAGCCGGCGAGGCTGCCGGAGTGGGTGCGGTCAAGCGCGCGAATGGCGCGAACCACCCATTCTTCATCCGCCTGGTCCAGCTTCGCTTCCGAGAGTCCATCCGAAAAAAGAACCAGGCGGTCTCCTCTTGCAACCGAAACCGTCCGTTCCTTAAACGGACACGCGCGAAACAGTCCCAGAACCGTAGCGCTCGAGTCCAGCAGTTGCGGCTCACCATCGGAACCGAGGAACACACCAGCAGGGTGGCCGCAGTTCACGTATTGAATGGTTCTCTTGCTGGAATCATAGAGTCCGAAGAAGAGGGTGGCGTAATGCTCCGGGCGCGTGGATAAGAAAAATGAGCGATTTACTTCTTCCATCAGCTTCGAAGGGTACAGCGCGAGATCGTGGCGGCTACGGATGGTAGCTTGCAGATTTGCCATCAGAAGAGCAGCTCCAATGCCCTTACCAGACACGTCGCCGAGCATGAACGCAACTCGCTCGGAATCGACTTCGAAGAAATCGTAAAGATCGCCGCTGATGTCGCCCGCCGGAAGCGACGCGCAGTCGCACTCGATTCCGGAAGCGCTCAGATGCGGCTGAGGCAACAACGTGCGCTGCACCTTGCGGGCAATAGCGAGCTCGGTTTCGATCGTCGAACCGGCCGAGTGGCGCACGACATCTGTGCGTATGTATTTGTCGAGGATCGCGAGTAGATGGCGGCTGTCCCACGGCTTGGTGATGAAGTCGCAAGCTCCGCCATGCATCGCTTCGACGGCCAGCTCGATGGTGCTCCAACCTGTCATCGCGATGATAGGAACCTCAGGGCGCTGTGCGTGAAGCCGTTCGATCAAATCGAGCCCTTCGCGGCCGGACGTCGTATCACAGGTGTAGTTCATGTCCATCACGATGGCATCGTGGTCCCGGTAAGCGGCTGCGGCGAGTGCCTCTTTTGGCGATCCCGCCATCTCGATCGCGTAACCAGCGCCCTTAAGAAGCAGGCGCAACGCCTCGCGGACGTCGGCTTGATCGTCGACGACAAGCACCTTGCGCAGGTCGGCCTTTGCTGGAGCAGCAGTTGTTAAAACCATGAGGAGAATGCACCTCGTATGGGGACCATGCAAGTGTATTGCCGGTCGGCGGGTAGTTTCTCGCTTCTTGGTATCAAAGACTTACGTATTTGGCCCGGGCCGGTGCTGTTCGATTGCGAACATCTGAATCCCGCAAGGAATCGAAGACGTCGATGTTCACGGCTTGAGGATTTCGATCGTCCCGTTATTGTTGGTCAACTGCATCTCGCAACGGCCTCCGCCGAGAACACCGCTCAGTTCATCGTTCGAAAGCGACCCCATCACGGTGAGCGGAAAATCTGTATGAACTTTGCCGAACGAAGTGCGGGCTGAAACCCGATAGCTTGGTGCGCCCGCCAAGCGCAGGCGCAGAGTGGAGAATGAGGTGCGAATAGTGATGGGTTGGCAAGCGCCGTCGGATATGCTCGTCGCGTCGACCGAGCCGTTCTGGTCTTCCACCTGAATAGGGCCCGCAATGTCATCGAGGAACACGCCGCCGAAGCTTGTCGTAACCTCTGCGCCACGGGCTTTTTCAACGCGCACACCGCCGTTCGAGTTCCGGACCGATAAGGCGCCGGCGATATCGTTTGCGTTTACCATGGCAAAGCTGGTTCGCACATTCGCCTGGCCACGGATTCGTGCCAGGGTGACGCTGCCGTTTCCGGACGTAATTTGCGCCCCTCCTTGAACGCCGCTGACGGTTACGGGTCCAAAAGAGTTCTGCACAGTGAGCGGGCCGCCGACGCCTTCTCCCTCTACTGTCGAATTACTGGCACGAATAGAGAGTTGCCGGCCAACATCGGAGAACTGAACAGCACCGAAAGTGGTGTTAAGCTCCGCTGCGCCGGACACGTTATGCGCCTCGATTTTGCCGTTTGTATTATTGACGGTCAGATCGCCATGAAAGTTGTCGACAGTCACACTTCCGAAGGAGTTACGAATTGTTCCCACCCCGCCGGAGTCCGTTACTTGAACCGAGCCGTTGCTGCCGGTGATAGACACACCCTTCGCGGCTCGGGTAACCGTGATCGCACCAAAGCGACTGCGAAGATTCAGCGCCCCTGTTACACCGTTCACATCGGCAGAGCCGTTTGTGCAGTCGACGGTTACGTCGCCGACATTATTTGCAACTTTGATGTTCGCAAAGGAGTTCTTCAGTTGCTGTGTACCCCGGCCATTCCGAAACTCCAACGCGCCGTGAGAGGCAACGATATCGGCGTTCGCGAGGAGACCAGTTACGGAAACCGCGCCAAAGGAATTCCTTACCTCAAGAGGGGCCGTTTCCGGAATTGTGATCTCGTAGTGCACGAAATAGGAGATATTCTCGAAGCCGTGAAAGGAATCGGGATAACGAGTGCGAATGGAAAGCTCGGAAGAGGAGGTTTGCGCTTCGACACCGATACGATCGGCAATCTCCTTTGCGCGATTTGTATTTGAAGCACAGACATGGATTTCAGCATGGATGGTGGCCTGGAGCTGTGAATGTGTGCGGATAGAAATATCGCCCAGCTTGTTCTCGATGGAGACGCGTTCTCCGCCACGCAGCGGGAGAGTGTTGTCGATGGTGCGCGTGTATTCCTCGCGGCCGAATGCAGAGGCAACGAGTGCGAGTGCCAAGAATATAGGGCTAGTTTTTCTGATCATGTGTAAGCAGCTCCCTTAGAGCCTCTTGCTTTTCTCGATAGAGCGATGCGAGGTCGGTCTGCAACCGAACATTAAAACGGTTTTCAGCCAAGTTGGCGCGTGTTTCGGAGATTGCTGCGTCGAGCATCAGCAACTTGTCCCTGCAATTCACAGCGACAGGAGAGCTTGCCTTCGCGAGCTCGGGCTGGGCAAGACGGGAGAGATTCTCGATGGATTTCCGATACGCCGCCTCGGTTTTCTCCACATCCTGCAACGCTTGGTCCGTCAGGAAATCGCGATCCCGGGAAACGGCTGTCGCTTGGGACACAACGGGAGCGGCGGCGCCGGGAACAGCCGTGCGCTGCCACAAATAAAGGCCGAGCAGTGAACCGAGCACAACCGATGCGGCCACCGCCACAGTTTGCCAGTGCTTCCACCAAACGAAAGCAGGGCGGGGCTTCGGCTCGGCCGCAAGCGCGGTTTGAATCTTTGGCCACAGCGTAGGGCTGTCCCATTCTTCACGAAACTCGCGGGCGGCAAGTGAGATTTCGTTCCAGATGCGGTATTCCCGGCGGCACGTAGCGCAGTATTTCAGGTGCTCCCGCGCTTCGGGCATAAGATCGGAGATCGCCAGGGCACGCTCCAGATCGCCACATTCGAATTTCATGCGCTCGACCCCATCAACATTCGCTTCAGTTCGCGCTTCGCTTCAAAGAGCCAGCTTCGCGATGTGCCTTCGGGCACCTCGAGGATGGCTGCAATCTCGGAGTGCTTCAGACCCTCCACTTCAAACATGAGAAAGACGATCCGCTGGCGTTCATTGAGCGACGTGATAGCGTTTTCCAGCGCAAGCTTCAAAGGCAATTTCGCGTCGGCGGGAATGTCCCCGCGCGCCGAGTTTTCCGCCCGCCGCCGCTGTGTGCGCATCACGTCGTAACAACAATTGATCAGAATCCTGTAGATCCAAGTGGACAGGGAAGAGTGCCCTTCGAAGCCCCGCACGGATCTGTAGACTTTGAGAAACGCTTCCTGCACGCTGTCCTCCGCATCAGCACGGCTTCCCAGCAGATGAAACGCAAGACTTTTCATTCGCCCGGAGTGAAGCTGATACAGACGCTCGAACGCACGCAGATTCCCGCGCTTACAAGCGTCTGCCAGCTCAGCGTCCGTCGAGTTCTCTGGGAAGCTAGCAGCGAAGTGCAGCGGCAATCCGATCTCCCACTCCATGCTTCTCTGTTTCGGGCTTTAGACGGCAGAGAACAGGGAAACGTTGGCTCGCTTGAGAAACTTCCGCGAACGAAATGAACGTTTTTAGCCAAATCGGCGGGAACATTCATTCCCGTGAGGACGCAGTTCGACCGCCTGAAGTTCGGTCAGAAACGGATTTAGGTCAGCGATTTACGCGTTTTGAGCAGAAAGGCTCGAGGCGCGGGGCAGGCTTGGTCGGCTATCTTCTCGAAGCTGCGGCGGTATGCGCACGGGGGTTGGAGGTGGCGACAACCGGTTTTCGATCGGACGGGGCATGCGGGGCCATTAGGGATTCGGCGCTGACGATTTCAATACGGCCCTTAAAATAGGCTCCATCTTCAATCGTGATTGCGGGAGTTCGAAGATCCCCGACCAGCCGGCCGCCTTTGCGAACACTGATGTTTTTGCTGGCATTCACATTCCCGACTACGTTTCCGTGAATTTCCACTTCCCGGGCAATAATGTTGGCGTCCACTTTTGCGAAACGTGCGATTGTCAGGCGGCACTCCGGCATATCCAGCGTGCCATCTACCCGTCCATCAATGCGCAGACTTTCTCTGCTCCAAATCTCACCGTGAATAACGGTCGAGTTTCCGATCACCGTTAAGCTGGTGACGGCTCCAATCGACCCTCCCGAAGCTTGTTCCGGTCCCGATGAGGGCTTCGAAGGCAAATTCTCCTGCTCGCGGCTGCTCCACATAGCGCGTGTGCTCCTATCCGGTCACGATGCGACGATCACGATCGGGCCGACAGTATTTCAGGGGAAGGTGAGCCGGTCCCTTCTATATGGTGTACCAGATTGCATACCCCAGCGCGGCGGTTAATGGTGTTGGAGCGCGGACCGGGACGCATGTACAATGCGGAATGCCAAGCACACCCATGGCGACTACGAACACGCAACTAGGTCGAACCCTGCGTTTCCGGGATCTGTTGCTCCTGATCATCGGGACTGTAATTGGCTCTGGAATATTCCTTGTGCCGGGCCCTGTGCTTCGCTACGTTCACGCCCGCCCTGGCCTCGCTGCTGTGGTCTGGATCAGCGGCGGAATTCTTTCTCTCATGGGCGCTCTGACGTATGGGGAGTTGAGCGCGATGCGGCCGGAAGCCGGAGGACTGTACGTCTATATCCGTGAGTGTTTCGGGGGCGTCGCGGCATTCCTCTACGGCTGGGTGCTGTTCTTTCTCATCAGCAGCGGTTCGATAGCGACGCTTGCTGTGGGTTTTGGCACGTACTTCGATCAGATCGTCCCCGTGGGCGCCCTCGGAGTGAAACTGATCGCCGCGGCCATGATTGCCGCCGTCGCCGCTGTAAATGTTCTTGGCACGCGGAACAGTGCGAACGTCCAGAATGCAGCGACAGCCTTCAAGGTTGTGGCAATCCTGGTGCTTGCCACGGTGCTGCTGGTTTTCGGCCATCACCAGCCCGAATCGGCCACTTCAGTTATGTACTCAGGATCTTTATTCTCGGGCTTCGGCGTCGCGATGATCAGCGTGTTGTGGGCATACGAAGGATGGCAATACTGCACATTCAGTGCGGGTGAAACCATAGATCCTCAACGAAACTTTCCGCGCGCATTTCTGTTTGGCTCATTGGCGCTCATTGCAATTTATCTCTTCGCCAACGTCGGGTATGTGGCCGCGCTCGGTCCCGTGAAAGCGGCTGCGACAAACGGCGTCGCGGCTCTTGCCGCCAGGTCAGTCCTTGGGCAAGCCGGTTCCTGGCTCATCAGTTTCGCGGTCTTAGTCTCAATGTTCAGCGCCGCAAACGGGCTCACGCTCACATCGCCCCGCGTGTACTACGCAATGGCGAGGGACGGCGTTTTCTTTGGCAAGCTCGCCGAAGTACACCCGAAATACAACACTCCAGCAATCGCCGTCATTTGCGGCTCGGCATGGAGCATCGTGCTCGCTGCAACCGGAACCTTCGAGCAGTTGCTGACGTACGTCGTCTTCTCGGCTTGGATCTTCTATGCGCTGGGAGCGATGGCGCTGTTTGTCTACCGGCGTAAGCTGCCAAATCTATCCAGACCGTATCGAGTGCCCGGATACCCCTGGACGCCGCTCATATTTGTCATCGCTGCGGCCGCTCTGGTGATCAATACGATTTACGCGCAGCCTCTCCGCGCTGCGGTAGGGATCGCGATGGTGCTTGTAGGCATTCCAGCCTATCTCATCTGGCGCCATCGAGCGAAGGCGGTGTCGGAAGCACTACGGACGTAGCGGGACGGTTTCAGCAATTCTTCAGAAACTCGACATAAAATCTCTAGTATCGCGGAAAAAAGTTATGACGATCTCTCGTTTCCTCTCATCGGCCGCTATGTTGGTGCTGGCCGCCTCGCCGCTCCCGCTCCTGTCACAGAACTACGGGACGGTCGGTTCCATACAGATCGGCGGCACCGGCGGTTGGGACTACCTGACTGCGGATTCGCAAAATCGCCGCCTTTACGTTTCGCACGGGACTGAGGTCGTGGTTGTGGATCTCGACTCGCGGCAAATCGTCGGGCGGATTACGGGAATGTCACGAATCCATGGAATTGCCATCGCAGATAATTCGGGGCTGGGCTTCATCAGTGACGGCGGTTCGAACGAGGTGGTCGTGTTCGGGCTCCAGAATCAAACTGTGAAACAAAAGGTCAAGGCAGGCACAAACCCGGACGGGATTGTGTTCGATCCGGCCTCGAATCGAGTTTTTGCATTCAATGGACGCAGCCAGAACGCGACGGCCATCGATGCCGCTGCGGGAACAATCGCGGGAACCGTTGAGCTGGGCGGCAAGCCCGAATTTCCGGTGAGCGATGGGCAAGGGAGTGTCTACGCAAATATCGAGGATAAGAACGAGATCGTGCGAATCGATTCCAAGAGCCTTGCGGTCAAGGCGCGCTGGTCGATTTCGCCGTGTGAATCCCCTTCGGGCCTCGCCATGGATCGCACAAACCGGAGATTGTTCTCGGTTTGTGACAACAAGCTGATGGCCGTTGTGGACGCCGACTCGGGCAAGGTGATCGCGACACCGGCAATTGGCGAAGGGCCGGACGCCGCCGCGTACGATCCGGGTACGCACCTGGCGTTCTCCTCCAACGGCCAAAGCGGAACGCTGACGCGCAGTTCGTGAGACAGGTAAAGACTCGTACTCTGTTGCTCAAACGATTCAGACGGCGCGCGGAGCCAGAACCATGGCGCTCGATGAAAAGACGCACAACATTTATCTCGCTACGGCTAGCTTCGGGCCGCCGCAGGCAAATAGCACCGGCGGCCGGCAACGGCCCACGATCCTCCCTGACACCTTCAAGATCGTTATTGTTGGTTCAGCCGCCAATCGATGACGATTGCGACGCGCGGAGTCCTAATCTGCTGCGCCGCGGCAATCAGCTATCAAACCGCGGCTTTGGCCGGAACCGGGAACACGCAGCCGGCCAACGACGTTCAGAATTCCTGCCGCCGGCTCAGCGCGGGCGAGCGCGCCGTGTCCTTGAAGGAATTAGTTCCCAATATTCTGTGCGATCAGAAATTAATCTGGACATTCCCCCTTCGCCTGGGCCGCGGGGAGGACCTGGTTCCGACGATTGCAATCGGGGGGACTGTAGCGGGTCTCATTGCAATTGATCAGACCGATACAGGGTACTTCAGACGCACGAACGAATTCGGCGGCTTTAATAAGATTTTCAGCTCCCGGAATACAGCATTGGCTACCGTGTTGGTTCCGTCTGCATTCTACGTGACGTCTCTGATCCGCCATGATTCGTACGGACAGAATACGTCGCTGTTGGTCGGCGAAGCGGTCGCAGATTCCGAAATCGTATCGACGGTGCTAAAAGAGGCGACCCAGCGACTGCGTCCAGCGGACATTAGACCTCACGGGAACTTCGCAGATTCATGGACGGAAGGCAAAGGCTGGACGGCGAGCGGCGGTTTCCCCTCAGGGCACGAGATCGCGGCGTTCTCAGTGGCGACGATTTTCGCGCGAAGGTATACGACACATCGCTGGGTGCCCTATGTGGCATATGGCGCCGCAGCCCTCGTCGGCCTTTCCCGGATCACAACGTCGGCTCACTTCCCCTCTGACGTGTTTGTAGGTGCCGCGCTTGGCTACGCGATTAGCCGTTTTACGGTGCTTCAATAGTCGGATCCCAAAAAAAAGATCCGCCAGCCTGCCCTCATGCAAGACACACCGGCGGATCGAGGGGTGGAGGTTACTGACCGTTGCCCAGAACCTGATCGGCCGGATCCGGCCTCAATTTGCCAAACAGTCCGTCAGCATATCGGGACGGGCCGGCGGCGAAGAACAGCGTGGTGGGGAGACCTGCCCCGGGATCGAATCCGAAGCTCAAATCCCACAGCCCGGGGATGGCAAGTGTGTTCCCCTGAGAATCCTGCATCTCGCCGAGGAACTTGCCGGTAATCAGGTCATAGGCGACGATGTTGCCGCTTCCGAGCTGGCCCACCAGCAGGTCGTGACTGAATGTTCCGAAGTCGCCGGGCGCGAGCGCAACTCCCCAAGGAGCATCCAGCCACGAGCCACACTGAAAAATCTTCTGCAGCTTGCCGGTTGACGCAAACGCGGCCACAAGACCTTCTCCCGGCCCAAAGACCTGGAATTGTTTGCTCGGATCCTGTTTAGCGAAGGTTACGAACAGGGTGCCACCGATGTTTTGCACGTTAAAAGGAACCTGTACGATGTTGTCAATATGGAAATCGTGATCGAACGCTTTCACGCGCTCGAAGTTGGTGTCGAATACGTCGATATGCCCGTTGTGAAAGTCCACTGCGTAGAGATAATACTTCCCATAGGCGCTGGCGATTGCGAGCCCCGTGTACGACGCGGACGGATTCTTCACGACCACGGCTCCCTCCGTTGTTCCAGGAGTCCAGGCCCTTATGGTTCCGTCTAGCGAGGCGAAGAGGAAAATCGAGGGTGCCCCGCCGGGTAGATTGAAGGATCCAGTGCCGTTGAAGACGGTTCCCGTGGGTTGTCCGAGACCACTGACAATCAGTCCCTGCTTATTGCCCATGCCGTCGTAAAGAGTAGCCTTGCCGGTTCCATTGTCAGCGACCCACCATGCGCTACCGGACGCACGGGACAATCCCCACGAATTGACAAGGTCAGAATCGGTGAACTTCGCGTCGCCGCCAACGTTTGAGACCAGGTTCTTTTGCACGTAGCGTTGAGCCTGCCCGGAGGACGCGGTCAGCATTAGCAGGACCGCTGCTGCGTAGCTGGCACGCACTACACCAAAGCTGAAATCCATTTGCATTCTTATGCTCCTTTTGACTGATTCTTCGCGAGTGAAGACAGATCGAGCGTAAACCGAATAAGACACTGTTTAAAAGAGAAGAAAGGGGATTTTACAGGGCTTTCACAATTCGTTAACAGCCAACGTTAAATTAAACACAATGAGGCATTTCGTATGGCAGAGTTTGATCCAGCGGTTCAAAAGACATTGCAGATTGAGGGCGGCTTTTATCACAATCCCGTTACTGGCGAGATTGTGAACCACGGCATCACTCTGACGTTTATCCGCGACTGCGGGTATTGCGCGACCGCCGATGAAGTGTACATCCGAAATCTTACGGCGGAACAGGCGACAGAGATCTACCGGACATATTTTTGGGAGCGATACCACATTGGCGACATTGGTGATCAGGATCTCGCGAATAAGACCTTCGATTTAACCGTCAACATGGGTCCGGGCGGCCGGGCACATGAAGGCGCGCTGACGCTTCTACAGAGGGCTATCAACGATTGCGGAGGAAGCTGCATCGTCGACGGCCAGTTGGGGCCGCAATCGATCAAGGAGATTAATCGCCTGGAAGCGGGACAAGTCTTGTCCGCATACCGGCGGCATGCACGAGCGCGATATGAAGAGATCGCCGCGGGAAATCCGAAGCTGGCATGCGACCTGCCGGGCTGGATCGAGCGTCTGAATGGATGATGCGATCTCGCTGGCGACTTCGCTGGGCTTATTTGAAATCCATGCCTCTGAGGACGCCCATCGAGGCTGGATCTGGAGTTTCGGAGGCAGCATACTCGATCGTCACGGAGCTCCCCGATTGAGGCCCGCAAGAGAACTCAGTCGGCGCATGGCGCATCAGTACTTTTAGCGGATCGGGAATCGATAGGGTGATGTTGGTACCCGCCGCGTCGAGCATTACTCCGGTTACGTGCCCGTCGGTACAGCCGATACTGACCAGCCGGCCGGCCGTGCGCCGAATCCGATCACCGGGCTGAATAAACGGGTTCCAATCTGACTCGCCATGCGGAATGCGCGTCATAGCCAGTTGTGCGTGTCCATTAGCATCAGTCACGAAGCGGACTGCGAGGTCAGTCCGAGCGATGTAGGCGAGCTCAGAGGCGCGCTCGCGCTGGGCAGAGGTATCGGCATGCTCGGCAGCATGTTTTGCGGCGCCGACAGCTTCGTCCCGATGGCCGAGTTCACCGAGTGCGTAGGCCATGGCGCTCCAGTAATTGAAGGCGCGGAGGGGAGCAACGGTCCGCATTGCGCGAAACTGCTCCAAGGCGGCGTCATAATGACCCGCATTGTTCTCAAGAAGCGCGAGCCTGTATCGCGCGTCATCGAACCCCGGTCGCAAGCTCACGGCGCGGTGCAACGCGGCACGGATCTCATCGACCGGAATCCCTAAATCGCCCGCCAGAATCGCGTAGCGATAGCACAGATCGGCATCAGTAATGCCTTGGCGAATAGCGCGGCTCCAGTCGTATCGCGCGGCCGCGGGATCGCCTTTGCGAAGGGCAATCACGGCAAGCGCCACGAGAACATCGCCGTTATCGGGCAGTTCCCGCGCGAGATCGCGATAGATCGCCTGCGCATGATTCAGGTTGCCGAGCGCAAAGTAAAGCTCCGCAAGGACTAAGCCCGACGTGAGACGCGACAGTTCTGAGACGTTTGCCGCGAAGCGGCCGACAGCGACCGGCGGAAGCGAAAGGTGCGAGGGATTCGGTCTCGCGATCCACCTGCGGACGTCTTCCTGAATCGCATCGAGCGGTTTCCCGTACCTTTCGGCGAGCGCGCGGGAACTCGGGGTTCCGGAATCAAGTGCCGCGATCAGAGCGCGAAAGCGAGGTCCGTATTGCGGTGAGAAGACGAGCATGTCGGCTAGCGCCCAGTCTTCGGCGTAAAACAGCTCGGCTCGATCGCGGCTCTGCGCGGCGGGTGGAATTTCAGTGAAGAGCTGCGATAAAGGCATCCAAGAGCGCTGCTGCAACGTTCCGACGCGCGAGGGCAGCGGGCCTCCTACCGCAACGCCCGCATCGGAGAATCGCACCGTCGAGGCGATCTCCGCCAGGCCGTCATCGAGCCAGCAGGCTAGTTTGGTGCCGCTCGCATGCAGAATCGCGTGTGCATATTCATGTGCAGCTACGGAAAACGCCTCCGAGCTGAGCGAGGGAAGAACGATGTAATCCCGCTCCTCGGTCCCGACAAAAAAAGCATCGGCAGTGGGATGCAGCCGATATTCGTTGTACTCTGCAGTCGAATCGAAGCCTACGATTCGGACGGGTGGCCGGTCAGGAAAGTGAAACCCGAGTTGTTCCGCGACAGCATGGAGCCGCTCAAACCAAACGAGAGCGGAACGCGCGGCAACGGGTCCGGCTTCGGAATAGACCTCAAAATGACCGCTGCTCGCGAGAGTCCACGTATGGGTGGGCGCCGGAAAAAGGGGCAGGGAAACAGCCCCGATCAACGCCAGCAGTCGAGCCCCGGGGAACATCTTGAATAATTATCACTTGCTCTCGCGTTTCGGGTCGTGACGCATCGTTTTGTGAATTGCCTTCGAGCGTTGTTTGGTCTCACGCGCGAGGTTCGCATCCGTCTGGCGTTCCAGGTATCCAGTTCTCGTTTGAGCTTATGAAAACTCGCGAGGCGGTGGTCATCCATATCCGCAGCGCGTACGACGCACCACCGGGCGCGCCGCTTTCGTGCGACAAGGTCAGATAGCGTTCCAGTCGTCGCGTATTAAAGTCGCCATCGAGCCCCGTAACAACGAACAGGACGACCATATTCGTTGCGGGGACTTGCTCCCTCGGCTCTCGCCACGGTTTTTTCGAGAAAGTTTTGTGCGGCGCGGCAGCACCTCTGTAATCCCCGACTGCTCTCGCAAGACGACCCAGTCTCCGAAGCACGGCCAATCCGCAGTCGCATGGCGAAGCGCCCGCTGATCGTGGCCTGGAACTCTCCCGCCTCCGTCCAAATCAGGAAACAATCATGGCTCGCCTGCGCGACGCGGCCATGCGCATGGTTTACGGAATCGCCGGCGAACTCAGCTTTCCAGCCGATCTGTTTAGGTTCACGACACGGCGCCTGACCCGGCCGAAGCGGTCCGAGAGATGACAAACAGAGTTGCGTCGTCGGATTTCGTAGCGTCGCTGCGGAAGGTGGCGAGATCGTCGCGGCACGCGGACAGGAGCACGGAAGGATGCGCTGCGCGGTGGTGCCCGATCAGCGCGCGGAGACGCTCGACCCCATACTCAGTGCTGGCGGTGTTAGTGGCTTCCGAAATGCCATCGGAGTAGATAACCATAACGTCCCCTGGTCCGAGAGCCAATTCGTCCACCGAAAACTGCTCCTGACCGAACATGCCCACCGGTAGGCCCGAGGATTCAAGCGCGGTGATGCTGCCGTTGTGCGCGATCAAGGGCGCAGGGTGTCCGGCGTTCGAGATCTGAATACTTCCGTCGGATCGGGCTCGCCCGCAAACGAGCGTGGCGTACTGGTTGGGCAGAGTACTTTCGGCGAACACACGGCTCGCGTGCTCCAGTATGCCTTCGAGCGATAATCCGACGGAAATCAAGGCACGGAACATGGCGTGCAGGTGTGCCATAAGCATCGAGGCTGCAACGCCCTTACCCGATACATCGCCGACCATGAAATATACACCAGCTTCACCGGCGTAAACGATATCGCAGTAATCTCCGCTGACGATGCCAGCGGGCTCATAGTGATAGCAGATATGCCATCCGAGACCCTCGAAGGGCTGCCGCGGAAGCAAAGCCCGCTGGACGCCAGCTGCAAGCTCAAGATCGCGCTGAAGCGCGTTCATTTCAGTTCTTGTGAGGTGATCGAGGCAGAATCGAACCAAAGGATCGGCAATGAGCCGATCGCTTTCGATCGGTTCGTGACAGGATTCGCACAGTCCGAAAGAACGATCGTCGATCTTTCCCAAAGCGCCATCCACCTCACGGAGTAAACGCTCGAGAGCGGCCGGATCATCCACTTCCTGCGCCGCGGACTCGAGTTTATGGCGCCGTTCCAGCAGTTGCTGGCGCATAAATCCGTGAATAATTGTTGCCACTCGAAACCTCCCGCCGGCTGAACCCCGGCTTGGCCTTTTTGATGCCCGGTATACCCGAAAAGTTGACGGGATAATCGGTTCTGCTGCAATACATTCTAGAGGCTGTAAGGGACAAGCTCTATCCGGACCTTGCGATCGAATCCGTACACCGTGCATACGACATTCTTAGTTCTGGCGATCATCGCCCTGGCGATTCAAGGGCTGGTTCTATTTTTGGCCTTTTTCGGCCCCGATCTTTCGTATCGGCTCCCGCACCAACCGCATTTGCAGCTCGATTCTGAGTATTTCCTAGACCTTCTAGCGGTGCTGACAGACGCACAGGTACACAGAGGCAACCAATTGGACGTTCTGAGGAACGGCGACTGTTTTTATCGCGCCGAGCTGGACGCCATCCGTTCGGCGCAACGCACGATCCACCTTGAAGCGTACATATTTCATCGCGGCGCGATCGGACGCCAATTCGTGGAGGCATTAGCGGAACGAGCGCGTTCCGGAATCAAAGTGAAGCTGATCATCGACTACATCGGCAGCTTCAGCACCACACGACACTACTTCAAAGAGCTGACGGATGCGGGAGGACGCGTGAATTGGTACCACTCGTTACGCCCGGATTTATTGCCGCAGCTTAATCAACGGACCCACCGCGAGCTGCTCATAGTGGACGGAAGAACGGGATTCATAGGCGGCGCTGGAATCGCCGACCAGTGGTACCGAGGCGTGAAGGGTCACCCGATGTGGAGGGACACGGTGATGCGCGCTTGCGGGCCGGTCGTGTCGAGTCTTCAATCAGCGTTCGCACAGAACTGGCTACGAGTAGCCGGTGAAGTCCTGGCGACCGAAGACGAATTCCGGTTCGACGCCGGAGATGGAACATCAACGGCCTGCGTGGTGAACAGTACGCCTGCTGCAGGATCGACACGAGCTCGAATCTTGTTTCAGGCGCTGATTGCATCCGCGAACCGAAAAATTTACGTAACGACTCCCTATTTTCTTCCCGACAAGAGCGCGCGTCAGGCGATTGTCAAAGCGGTTCGAGACCGGGGAGTGGAAGTCAAAATTCTGACGCCCGGCGTCCGCTCCGATCACCCGGCAACCCGCAATTCGAGCCGGCATCTCTATGGATCGCTCCTGAAGGAAGGAGCGGACATTTACGAATATCAGCCATCGATGATTCACGCCAAAACCATGATGGTGGACGATGCGTGGGCGGTGGTTGGATCGACGAACTTCGACCACCGTTCATTTGAATTGAATGACGAAATCAACATGGCGGTTCTCGACCCCTGGATAACCGCGCGCTTGGTAGAGGATTTCGAGCGCGACCTGGCGCAAAGCAAGCGCGTCACGTACGACGAATGGCGGCAACAGACCCGATTTCGCGTGTACGAACAGTTGGAATCGCTAATCGCAAAACAAGAGTGATGCGCCTACGCCTGGCGACCTACAACGTTCATAAGTGCCGCGGGATGGATTTGAGAGTGAAGCCGGCGCGGGTTGTCCGCGCGATTAGGGAACTTCGCGCGGATGTGATCGCCATTCAGGAGGTCTTCGCGCAGCAAGCCGAGTACATTTCATCGGAGTTGGGCATCGCTTCCGTGTTCGGCCCGGCTAGAAAATATGTCGGCGAGGAGTATGGGAATGCGGTATTCAGCCGGTTTCCCATTCTTTCAAGCGGCAACTACGATCTGACAATCCGGCGCCGGGAACCGCGGCGCTGCCTGCGCACTGATTTCCAAATTGGAGGGACACTCTTGCACTTGTTTGCAGTTCATCTGGGCACGTCTTATTTCGAGCGGCGGCGTCAGGTGGCGAAACTGATGTCTCCAGAGGTGCTATGGAATCCAGAACTGAAAGGTGCCCGAGCAGTGGTGGGCGATTTTAACGAGTGGACGCGAGGGCTGGTCACGCGAACGCTTTCCGAGCATCTCGAAAGCGCCGACATTGCCTATCACTTGCAGCGTAGCAGGACCTATCCCGGATTTCTGCCGCTGCTGCATCTGGATCACGTGTATTATGACCCGGAATTGCAGCTCACCGGAATGCACCTGCACCGCTCGGCAATCGCGCTAGCGGCTTCCGATCATTTGCCTCTCGTGGCGGAGTTCCGGGTGGGCGAAAAGGACGACGAGGAGCCGTTGGTCTAACGCGAGCGGAAGGTATTGCACGCGGAGATGTCGCCCGAATCGAGTCCCCGACGGAACCACTGAGCGCGTTGGGCCGACGTTCCGTGAGTAAAGGTTTCGGGGCTGACGCGCCCGCTGGCCATTCGTTGCAGGCGATCATCACCCACCGCAGCGGCTGCGCGCAAGCCCGCATTGACGTCGCTCTGGTCGATGATCCCGCGATGCTCGGTTGAATTTCCCCATACGCCGGCGAAACAGTCAGCCTGCAACTCTAAACGGACGGATAGCGGATTTGCCTCATCGGGTCTTTGCTCCTGAAGGCGGCGCACCTTCGGCTCGATTCCCAGTAGCTTCTGGACGTGATGTCCAATCTCATGAGCGATGACGTAGGCCTGAGCAAACTCGCCAGGCGCGCCAAAGCGGCTCTTCAACTCGTCAAAAAAGCCCAAATCGAGGTATACTTTTTCGTCTTCGGGACAGTAGAACGGACCGATCGCATCCTGTGCCATGCCACAGGCGGAAGGATATGCGTTCCGGAAAAGGACGAGTTTCGCGTGCCGGTAAGGCACGTGCCCTTGCTCAGGCAAAATACGTGTCCAATTCGCTTGAATGTCATCGAGAACGAACGAAACAAATTCGATTTCCGGCTGCTCGACGGCATCGCGGCGTGTATCGGGCTGTGACTGAGCGACGGGAGCTGACGGGGAACTGGAGAACAGCGTGAACAGATTTCGGTGAAACAGCAGGCTTAAAATCCCCAGCAGAATGACACCGCCGATGCCGAGATGGAACGGTTGAAAACCGCCACCGCCGCCGCTGTCATCCCGGCGATCCTCGATGTCTCCGCTGACGCCGCCCGGGGTCCACCGCATACGTCTACCTTGGCCTTAGCTCGCCTGCGCGGACCGGCTGGCGATCTCTTCAAGCTGACGCAGGTGGTTCAGATCGTGACCCGCCATCGTCTTCACAAGAACTTCGAACGTCATTTCGCCGCGTTCGGGATGGGTCACCTTCTTGGAAAATTGATTTGCAGAAGCCCGGATGAGCGCCAGGTTCCAATTGCGGACCGAAGAGAAAACATCGAGAGCCGCGCCCCCGTTATAAACCCGATAAGGTTTGGCCCACTTCTCCTGGTCAAACGGCTGGATGACGTGATCCTCCTCTGCAAGTGCCTGTCGAAGACGAAACCCAAAGGCAAGCTCGCAATCGGCCAAGTGACAGAGGATTTCGCGCGTGCTCCACTTCCCCGGCGCGCGAGGCTCCTCCGCGCGCCGAGGGCCTATCGTGTCACTCAAAGACCGGAGCTGTTGTGGCGTGTGGGAAATGACGTCGATCGGGTCGCGGTCACCCAAAAAAGCAGCGTACGGATTCGAGGAATCGGAATTCATATTTGTTCCGCTCACGGCGTGTGATAGGGCGCCCATGCGCTCTTCAAATCCTCGGCCAGCTTTGCGACGGGTGGGCGGTGTCGACGGTTGTAGTCTCCCCACAGGATCAGCGCCGATACGCCGAGCAGCATCGTGCCAAGAATGTACGAGACGCGTTGTAAATGATTCATGTGAATGTCACCTTAAGCATTCTAATCCCTGACGATGCGGCTGTAGGGTGCGCGGGTAATGTCCTAAAGTTGCGTTGGGAAGATATGCTTGCCGGTCATGTTGAGCTAACAGCGGGACAGAAAGCGGCCAGGACACCCAAGCGCCGCGCCGCTGCATTAAAGGCGATGCAGACACGGCGGCGTCTCAGCGCATTCGCTAAGGCGCGTGCCGCTGAAGGTTCCAGCAAGGAAGCGCTACGTGCATATTGTCAAGAGCAGGGATGGAGGATAGCCTTTTTTTGAAGGAAAAACCGGAGCACCACGTACAGGAATTATCGACGCGATTGCATTTCGTCTTAGTCGCTCAAACCCAGACGTACCTGACATTCGATTGATCCAGTTGAAGGGTGGAAGAGCGGGAGTTAGCGGAACGGAGTTCGCCCGGTTAAAGAAGGCCGCATTGGGCGCAACGGTGAAGTGGATTGTTGCAGCGTACGACGGAGAAACCCTTCACGTAGTGCCGGACGATGCTGGCGAGGATGTCGCTAGGCGCAAGCCTTCGATAAAGGCGTCGGTTGTCCGCTGATCGCGCACCAGGGTGCGAGCAAGACCGCTTCGGAGCTATGATCCTATGAGGAATCGCGATATGCTCGATCCTAAGTCGGTGATCAATGGAGCTATTCCTCCCGCGGATGCGCGTGACCTTCAACGCTTTTGGTCGATTCAGTCTCAGGATCCAGCGCAATCCGGCGTCGCCTACTCGGCGAACGCGATGTTGCAGATTTGCGAGTCTAAATCTGCAGATCCGGTAATAGTCTGGGCGCGGACGGTTCTTATCCGCATTCTCTTGCAGCAAGGCGTACTAGAGAACTGGCGGGAGAACGATGATCTGCACGTATCTGTGTTCCAGAGTGCCGCAGTGTTCCCTTTACCGAACGGCTTGCAAGGGATAAATCCAAGTGAATTCATAGCAACGCTTCCCGTTTGAGGTATGCAGAGACTGGGGAGGGCGAATCCTCAATCGTCCTCTGTCCGAATTTGTTTCTTGTGCTTGGGTTTTGAGCGAATACTTCTTCTCGTCGAGCGTTCGGGAGGGAGGCGGAGGACCAACGGCTTTCCTGGCCATCGCCTTGACATGCGCGTTCTTGTCAAATCGTCTTCGTTTGCCGGGCATCGTGCGAAGCTCCTGCGCCTAGACGACGCGATTGGTTTGAGCTCTGGTCTCAACGGACGGATCGACTTCGCTTACGGTCAGCATGTTGAAGGCAATCTTTGCGCGCGAGGGGATCAAGTGCCAGATCCTATCGGCTGCCTGCCTGACCTGCGCCTGAATTTCGCGCACGAGAGTTTCCGTGGACGTGTCTCCCGCCGCCTCAGCAGCAGCCGCCAAACCCTCATACATCACGCATTCGCTACTTTCCGCTGTGAAGGCCATCATTAAATTTTGTACGGTCCTCTCCTCGGGATCGTGACCCGTCTGCGCGGATCTCGGACTGAGATTGAAGAGATGCGCCAGGATGCTCTTACCGGTAGAGGCCGTGCCACCCAGTTGCTGGAGGCGGTCAGCAAGACGCTCGTACTGTGTACGTGTCTCGGCAGCGTGAGCCTGAAACAGAAGTTTGACCTCTTCGTCGTCACCTTCATTCGCAAAGCCGCTAAGCTGGGTTTCGAAGCTCTTCTCAGCGGCGATTGCGTCTTCGAGGTATCGTCGAATAACGTCGGTGCTGGTTTCAGCCATATTCCACAATTAGACAGCGCGAGCGCGGCGATCGTAACCAAAGTTTCTTGCGGGCTGCCGGCTCGGTGAGCTTAAACGGGCGAGTTGCCGCGACGCCACTTGATGTTGCAGCCGATGGCGGGCTTTTGTTCGGAGCTCACCGGCTCGCCGTTCACGACTGCGTCAATAGCGGCGCGGAGATCGCGGCCAGTGACCGGGACGCGATTGCTCGGTCGGCTGTCATCGAGTTGGCCTCGATAAACAAGATGCCGGCCTTTATCGAAGAGGAAGAAATCGGGCGTGCAGACTGCGCCGTAAGCTTTCGCAGTTTCCTGAGACTCGTCGTAACAAAAAGGGAAATTGAAACCGAGCTCTGACGCCATTTCGCGCAGGCTTTCGGGTCCGTCTTCCGGGTAGGCGTTCGCGTCGTTCGATGAAATCGCAACCATCCCGACATTTTGGTTCGCGTAGTCCCTGCCCAATCGCGCGAGTTCCTGCTCCACGTGCCGGACGAACGGGCAATGGCGGCAGATGAACATGACCAGCAGAGCTTTCGCTCCTTTGAAGTCATCTAGCTTCACCATTCGCCCGGACCTCACGTCCGGCAATTGAAATTCCGGGGCCAAGGTTCCGAGCTCAACCATCGTCGATTCGGTTTGCGCCATAGTTTTTCTCCGATGTCAGGCCACTTTCGCGGCGCGCTTGTGTGCGCTTTTCTTTCCAGCTTTCGCCTGCGCGCCCGTTTTGCGCGTGCTCGCCAGACTTTCTTGCAGCGCCTGCATGAGGTCGATGACGGGTGCCTTCTTCGGTTGCCGTATCGGAGTGATCTTTTGGCCCTTGCGCTTTTTCTCGATCAGCTCCTCGACGTTTTTCTTATACTCGTCATGGTACTTTTCAGGCTCGAAGGGACTCGCGAGCGTCTCGATGAGCTTCTTTGCGAGATCGATTTCCTTCTTGTTGAATTTGGCCTCAGCGGGAACGCTCACTTCATTAGCCTTGTGTAGCTCGTCCGTGAAATACATGGTGTGGAGCATGATTCCGTGCTCCGACGGACGCAAAATGACGATATGCTCGCGTCCGTGCATCGCCACTTTTGCTAACGCGTCATACTGGGTTTCCTTCATCCCCTCCAGAAGCAAGCTGTACGGTCGGCTCACAGCCTCCTCCGGGGCAACGTAGTAGGAAGTCTCTAAGAAGATCGGGTCGACCTCCTGCATTCGGACAAATTGAAGAATTTCCATAACGCTGGCGGTGGGAGGCGCGATTTTTTCCAGTTCCTCGGGTTCCACCACGACATACTGATTCTTCTCGTATTCATAGCCTTTGACGATGTGTGCGCGGTCGATGGGTTTGTCTTCCCGGGCGCAGTAAAAAACCTCTTTCACTCGTGAAAGGTCTTTATCGTGAAGCATATGGAAGTGCACGGGCTGGGGACGCGCCGCCGCAAAAAGGCGGATCGGAAACGAAACCAAGCCAAAGGTTAGATAGCCTTTCCAGACTGTCGCGGGCATAGCACTCAAATCCAAGGCAACTGGAGTGCCATACCGAGTTATGGTGGTGTAAGCGCATAGGGCGTTTGCGCCGGTTGTGCGCGTTTAAACATGACGATAACAGCCGTTACGGAAGAGGTGGCCGGGCTCTTGGCGGAGCTCGGTGTGGGACGGGACGATATCGAGAGGGGCGCGATGGAAGTGCGGACCCCGATTACCGGAGAGGTGATCGGTTGCGTTCACACGGCCTCAGAACCCGCTGCCGTAATTGAGACTGCCCACAAGGCCTTCAACGAATGGCGGAAAGTGCCCGCGCCCATTCGCGGGGAATTGGTCCGGCTGCTGAGCGAAGAATTGCGGGAGTCCAAGGCCGCCCTCGGCCGGTTGGTGACGATCGAGGCAGGGAAGATCGCTTCTGAGGGGCTGGGCGAAGTGCAGGAGATGATCGATATCTGTACCTATGCCGCGGGTCTTTCCAGGCAGCTCTGCGGGCTGACGATCGCTTCCGAGCGAAGGAGCCACCGCATGATGGAGACGTGGCATCCGCTGGGCGTCGTTGGAATCATTTCGGCGTTCAATTTTCCGGTCGCCGTGTGGTCATGGAATGCGGCACTCGCACTCGTTTGCGGAGATTCGGTGGTGTGGAAGCCCTCCGAAAAAACGCCCTTGACTGCGCTTGCGACACAAGCTCTGTTCGGTCGTGCTGCACGCCGATTCGGCGATGTGCCGCAAGGCCTTTGTTCGGTTTTGATTGGAGGCCGCGAATTGGGCGAGGCTCTGGTGGAAGATCCGCGAGTCCCGCTGATATCGGCCACCGGATCAACGGCTATGGGTCGCCAGGTAGGGCCGCGGCTTGCCGCTCGATTCGCGCGATCGATTTTGGAGTTGGGCGGCAACAATGCCGCAATTGTGTGCCCGTCCGCCGATATGGATCTCACACTGCGCGCGATCGCTTTCTCCGCAATGGGCACGGCCGGCCAAAGATGCACCACGCTGCGCCGGCTAATCGTGCATGAGAGCGTGTACGACCGGCTCGTCCCGCGTCTCAAACAAGTGTACGGCTCAGTTGCGATCGGCGACCCGCGCGAGCCGAGCACGCTTGTCGGACCATTGATCGACTGCCGATCTTTCGATGCGATGCAAAAGAGTCTGGCTGAAGTGAAAGCTGCTGGTGCGCAAGTAACCGGCGGAGAGCGTCTGCCGGTGGGCGATTTCGAGGAAGCGTTCTACGTCAAACCGGCTCTGGCGGAAATGCCTCGCCAGACGGAGACGGTACGGCGTGAGACATTCGCGCCCATCTTATACGTGATGAAGTACCGCGAGTTCGAAGAGGCAATTCAATTGCACAACGACGTACCGCAGGGGCTTTCCTCCTCGATTTTCACCACCGATATGCGAGAAGCGGAGCGATTCATGTCAGGCGAGGGTTCCGACTGCGGAATTGCAAACGTGAACCTCGGACCTTCGGGCGCAGAAATCGGAGGAGCATTCGGCGGCGAGAAGGAGACGGGCGGCGGTAGAGAATCCGGCTCCGACGTCTGGAAACTATACATGCGTCGTGCGACGAACACTGTGAATTACGGCAGCGATCTGCCGCTGGCGCAAGGCGTGAAGTTCACCGTCTGAGCCAATGGGCTCACTATGCGGATGCTATTCCTGCGCGAAGAGGGACTTGAGCTGCCGCACCAACTCCGCGAACGCGATGTATAGGTTCAGAAGGCCCAAGCCACTCACCGCCCCTCGAAGATAACCGCTATTCCAAAGCTTCGAAAATCGCGGCGAGTGAATTGGGATGAAAGAGAGATCCCAAGCGTGCAGCCACGGAAATACCAGAAGAAACAAGCCAAGCTCCAGCGCGAAGATCACGAGAAAAAACCCAAGAACGCGGCTGTGCCATCGCACGAAACGGGGCGGTTTCGCGGGCGGAGGCGGAGCCATGACGCTGGGCGGGTTCGTCACTATTCCACCTCGCCTTCGGTGATCTCTGCCAGCGTGATAGCGGCGACGGAATCATCGAATAGAGCCGTCTGAACAGGCGCATCGCTAATGTACCCGGTCCAATGGGTTCGCTCGCAATTCACGCGCACGGGCCAAAAGCTAAAGCGGTGCATCAGCGTCGGGCCGTGCTGGCGAATCGCGCGCTTGTGATCCGGGGTCGAGTAACCTTTGTTCGACGCCAGATTGTAATTAGGAAAGACCTCGTGCCAGCGGTCGATACACGCATCGCGATGAACCTTGGCGACGATCGAAGCGGCGGCAATCGCACGGCACCGCGCATCGCCGTCAATCAACGGAAGCTGTTCCACCGGCAAATCTACCCGGATCGCGTCAATCAATAGATAATCCGGCGGGATGACCAGAGCTTCAACGGCGCGTCGCATCGCAAGACGGGACGCTTGCAGGATATTCACCTGGTCGATTTCGTACACATCCGCCGCGCCAACGGCCCAACACACCGAGCGCGCTTTGATTTGCGCCGCCAAGCGTTCCCGCCTTTCGGCCTCAAGCACTTTGCTGTCATGCAAACCGCGGATGGGCCGCCGCGGATCGAGGATCACGGCAGCCGCGACAACAGGTCCGAAAAGGCAGCCGCGTCCCACTTCATCCACTCCCGCAATGCGGGAGAATCCGCGCTCCCGCGCAGCATTTTCGTACGTGCTGACGCAGCGGATCGCCACCGGATGCTACTCGCGTTCGCGCAGACGGGCTGCTTTTCCTTTGAGGCCTCGAAGATAATACAGTTTCGCGCGCCGAACGCGGCCGGTACGAACCAGATCAATGTGGTCGATCACCGGCGCGTGCACCGGGAAAATTCGCTCCACTCCCTGGCCGAAGCTGACTTTTCGCACGGTAATCGTTTCGCCCATGCCGGTGTTCTTGCGCGCGATCACCGTCCCCTCGAACGCCTGCAGACGCTCCTTGTCGCCTTCTCTAATCCTGACGTGCACGCGAATCGTGTCACCTGGGCGAAATTCCGGGTGCGCTTTCGCCCGGGAGTGCTTGCTGATAAATTTGCTGACAATTGCGTTCTGCATTTTGTTATCCCTTTGTGATGTCGCCCTGCGGCATCAGATCCGGTCGAAACCGTTCCGTCTTTTCGCGCGACGCGGCCCGGCGCCAGCGCCTGATTTCCTCATGATTTCCGCCCAGCAGCACGTCGGGCACTCGCCAGCCGCGGAATTCCGCCGGCCTGGTGTACTGCGGACAATCTAGCAAACCTTCATTCCCATCGCCGAAACTTTCATTTCGGGATGAAGCTTCATTGCCGAGCACGCCCGGCAACAGACGCGCCACCGTATCCACCACCACCGCCGCCGCCAGCTCGCCGCCGCTCATGACGAAATCGCCGATCGAGATCTCATCGTCCGCCAAATGCTGCGACACACGCTCATCTACGCCTTCATAACGACCGCACACAAGCACCACCTCTTCACAGGCAGCGAGTTCCCGCGCGATGGGCTGGGTGAATTTCCGGCCTTGGGCGGAAAGCAACACGATCCGCCTCGCTTGCGTGCCAGCCGCCGCAATCGCCTCGACAGCCGCAAACAAGGGCTCCGCCTTCAGCAGCATGCCTTCGCCTCCGCCGAACGGCCTGTCGTCCACAGTCCGGTGACGGTCGCACGTCCAGTTTCTCAAATCGTGGATTCGGACTTCGAACCTGCCCTCCGCTTTCGCCCTGCCAACAACTCCATACGTGAAAAGGCTAGAGAAGAAGTCCGGAAAAATCGTGATGATGTGAAACCGCATTGGTTTACAAAACTGGCTTATAAATCCAGCAGCCCTTCGGGAATATCGACTCGAATCAGGCGCGCCGTCACATCCACGTCGCACAGCGCCGGCGCAAACGGAATAAGAACCGTGCGACTCCCCGCCCCCACCTCCATCAGGGGCGGCCCGCCGTATTCTTGCCATCCCTCGACCATTCCCACATACTCGTCTCGAGCGCGATCAAGCACCCGGCACCCGATCAGATCCGACCGAAAAAAATCGCCTTCGGGAAGCGTGGCGCGTTCCGTGAACGGAATCCACAGGTCGGCCCCGCGAAAGCGTTCTGCCGCATCGATCGAATCGACGCCCAGGAACTTTAGCACCCATCCCTGTTTATGCCGCCAGGCAGTGGCGATCGCGACTGGAATATCGGCACCGCCGTTCAGTTGCACGGTGGCGGTTTTCACCGATTCGAGCCGCCCCGGAACGTCGGTTTGGGAACGCGCCAAAACTTCGCCTCGATTCCCATGCGGGCGCACAATCTCGGCGATTACCACCCTGCCATTTTCCATGTGGCGCGTTCGCCCGGTTTACTCTAAAATCTCGAGCGAGAAACGGCGATTCATCTTCGTCCCAACGGCGCCGAGCAGAGTTCGGATGGAACGCGCCGTGCGCCCCTGTTTTCCGATGACCTTCCCCAAATCGCCTTCCGCGACCCGCAACTCGAACACTGTCGCGTGTTCTCCTGCCACTTCGTTTACAGTCACTTGCCCAGGCACATCCACCAGGGCCCTGGCGATTTCTTCTACTAATGTTTTTACGCCGTTGCTGTCATTCATGTTGACCTCTTAAACAGAACCGCGGTCGTCAGCGAGCGGCGGTGCCGCACTGCGCCTCCGATTCTAAGCGACGGCCGGAGTTTCCGAAGCCGGGTTCGCCCGCAATAGACGGGCCACTGTGTCAGAAGGCTGCGCGCCGTTCTTCAGCCAATGGTTAATGCGCTCGTGGTTTAGGTGCACCGCCGCCGGCTTCGCAATGGGGTTGTAGAAACCGACCACCTCCACCGAGCGGCTGTTTCGGGCCCGTTCCTTATCAATAACCACCACACGATATGTGGGCTTCTTCTTGGCGCCGAAGCGCGCGAGGCGAATCGCTAACATCGCTGACCTTTTCTATTGTGACAGAGTTGTGAAACCGGGCCCCACGGGCGGCAATTAGAAGCCTGGAAAGCCGGGAAGTTTCATTTTCCCCAACCTCTTCCCCAGAGTACCCACCTGGCCGGTGAAGCTCTTCATCATTTTACGTGCCTGTGCGTACTGCTTCAGAAGATTATTGACATCCTGTACGGTTGTGCCGCTGCCCCGCGCAATCCGCCGTCGCCGCGATCCGTTGATCAGCATGTGATTGCGCCGCTCTTTCGGGGTCATCGAATCGATAATCGCCACGACTCGTCCAACTTCACCCTCATCAATCTTGGCGTTCTTGAGGTCCTTAAGAGGCCCAATCTGCGGCATCATTTCGATAAGGCCCCCAAGCGGCCCCAGCTTTTGAAGCTGTTTGATCTGATCCCGAAAATCCTCGAGCGAAAAATCGTCGCCGAGCAGCTTCTCTTGCATCTTCTCGGCGGTTTTCTGGTCGATGGTTTCCTGCACCTTGTCGATGAGCGAAAGCACGTCGCCCATAGCCAGAATGCGCGAGGCCACCCGGTCCGGATAAAAAGCTTCGAGCGCATCCGTCTTTTCGCCCACCCCGATAAATTTGAGCGGTTGCCCCGTGATGGCTCGTATGGAGAGCGCCGCACCCCCGCGGGCATCGCCATCCATTTTGGTAAGAATGACTCCGGTAATCCCCAGCCGCTTGTGGAATTCGTCGGCCGAGCGGACCGCATCTTGACCGGTCATTGCGTCAGCAACAAACAGGATCTCGGTAGGGTTCAGCGCCTCTTTGAGCTCTTGCAACTCTTGCATGAGCTGATCATCAATATGCTGCCGGCCCGCAGTATCCACAAGCACCACATCGCGACCGGTCTGCATCGCTTCCCGCCGGGCGGAGCGTGCCAGATCCAGCGGTTTGGTTTCTTCCACCGCGCCTTCGTAGATCGGCGTTTCCACGTTCTTCGCCAAAATCGAAAGTTGCTGCCGCGCTGCGGGCCGGTAGACATCCACCGAGACGAGCTGTGGCTTCGTTCCCTCTTTGCCCAGGAAGCGCGCGAGCTTGGCGGCGCTGGTCGTCTTTCCGGAACCCTGAAGACCCACGATCAGAACAACGGTAGGCGGCTCGTTCGCAAAGCGCAGCCGGGCGGGATGGCTGCCCAGCATTTTTGTCAGCTCATCGCGGACAATCTTGACCACCTGCTGGCCTGGCGAGAGCGCGGTGAGCACGTCCTCTCCCATCGCCTTCTGCTTCACAGCCTCAATGAACTGCTTAACCACTTTGAAATGAACGTCCGCCTCGAGCAGCGCCACCCGGATTTCCCGTAGCGCCTCTTCCATGTTGGCGGGGGTTAGTTTTCCTTCGCCGCGCAGATTCTTGAAAACCCGCTGCAGCTTGTCGGACAGGCTGTCGAACATGATTTTGGTGGTTGAAATGAGTATAGCGGACGGGCGATCCCGGCCTCTCACGGTTCCTGCCAATCCTGGCGACCGTCGCGAATCACAAATCCCTAGGAAAATTCTTCCCCCATATTTTCAGTCGCTTACCTCAAAAAATCTCGCCCGGTGCGCGGAAACCGCCGATAGCTTCGTGTGCGAAAGGAGTTCGAACACGAATGCATTTTCCAATTCTTCCCGAAGGCGTCATCGCGGTACTGAGCGTTATCTTCGGTCTTTAATTCGAATTTCAGCCGTAGAGGGAATATATTTGGTAAATTCCCCAATGGGTGGTAGAGTACTTCTCAAGTAGGAGTTTCTGTCTCCCTTAACGTCAACCGGGCAACCGCTGGCGCATTGGATTTTGCGGACAGTGGGCATGCTGGTGATGGCACATACCACCTTGCTCGGCACAGTTCCGCCGACCAATTCGCCGGTTTCCGAAGAAGCACAAGCGGCGATCACCACAGGACAAAAGCTGAGGAGCAGCGGTCGCTTCAGTGAGGCCGTCAGGGCGTTTGAAACGGCCGCGCGCAAGGCGCGTGAGGCCGGAGACGTTCGCGACCAGGCTCGGGCGCTGATGTACCAAGGCGTCTGCCAAACCCTCACCTTTCAGTACCGGTCGGCCCTCCGCACCCTCGATGAAGCCAGCGACCTGGCGGTTCGGGCAAAGGACGATACAACCGGCGGCGCGGCAGCAATCACGCTTTCCGCCCTCTATTCCCAACTGGGCGATCCTTCAACTGCGCATCGGAAAATAGAACAAGCAGTTCGGTTGCTCCAACACTCCCCGCGCCAGGAATATCTTGCAGAAGCGCTCGTCAATCTCGCCGAAATCCAGTCCGATGAAGGCGACATCGCGACCGCGAAGAAGTCCTTTAATGACGGCATTTCGGTCGCACACCAGGCTGGTCTCACAAACCTGGAAGCGAGGATTCAGGACGATTTCGGGATTTCTCTGCTATTAGCTGGAAAAACGGGGGAGACCGAGAGCGCTCTCGATGCGGCGTACCTGCTTGAGACAAGAAACAAGGATCTCGACCTCCTCGCGATGACGCGCGAGCATCAAGCGGAACTCGAGCTGAAAAAGCAAAATTACGCCGCGGCTCTCAAACTGCTTAACGACGCTTTTTCCCTCCCAAGCCCCTCATTTAAAACGAGTCCCCAATATTATCCGATCGACGTTCGGGGAAAAGTCCTATTAGGACTGGGGCGCGAAGCGGAAGCGCTCGCCGCATTCCGCAACGCCGTCGATTTGGCAAGCGAGTGGCGGCAGCACGCCCTTCCAGGCGATGCCACCAGCACGCGAACCGTCGTCCACCTTCACAACGTCTACGCCGATTACATCGAATTGGCGGCGGATCGCGCGGTTCGAAGCCACAATTCGGATCTCGCTCGACAGGCGTTCGACGTCCTGGCGCAGAACCGGGCCGCCAGCTTGCGGGAACAGATGGCCTTAGCTCTCGATCAGCAAGGTCGCCTGCCTCAGCGCTATTTTGAGCTTCTTTCGGAATTGGAAACGGCTCAGGAACGCGTTACCCTCGGTGAAAAGCGCAACGAAGATAGCGCGAAACTCCAGTCAGTTCGCGACGAATTAGCCGATTTGGAAAACAAAATCGGGCTCGCAACCCAAAATATCGGCAGACAGGGCGAGAGCCGTTCCGATAAGAAATCACTTAGAGATATTCAGGGCAGGCTAAGCGCAAGCGAGGTTCTGCTCAGTTTTTGGCTGGGCTACAAGAAATCGTTTTTGTGGGCTGTAACGGAGAGCCAGGTGAATCTGTACGAATTGCCATCTCAGTCCGAGATCGAACAGGATGCCGCTGCGTTCACCCGAGCCCTTGGTAACGGATCTGCTCCGGCATCAGCCGGCCAAGCTCTAAGCCAAGCGCTGTTTAGCAAGCTGAACCGCGCTGCCTGGAGCAAGAAAGAGTGGATAATCGCTGGGGATGGCGTGCTGTTGAACCAAGTGCCATTTTCAGCGCTGCCTAGTACGGGTGCTTCCGCTGCGCTACAGCCAATCCTCTCGACTCACGCAGTTCGGCTGGTTCCCAGTGAATTGCTGCTCACAGTTCCCACCGGGCCTCCTCCGCAGCCGCGGTTTGTGGGGATCGGCGATCCCATTTATAATGCCGCAGACTCGCGCCTGGTGCGCAATGTAACCTTTTCCGAAACGGCGCACCCCGCGATCGCCCTAGGGCGTTTGGCCGGAAGCGCTCGCGAGATCCGGTCCGCCGCAGACTCGAGCGGCCTGCCTGAAACCGAGCTCCTATTGGGCAACAAGGCCACGATCCATGGATTGACGGAGGCGCTCCGTAGCCGACCGGAGATTTTACACATTGCGGTGCATGTCGTCAGTCCGCTGAATAAGCCGGGCCAAGCGGCTCTCGCGCTCAGTCTCAACAAGAACAACATACCGGAGCTTTTGACTTCGGAGCGGATCGCGACTTTCCGTGTCCCGGGCACTTTGGTGGTACTAAGCGGCTGTTCATCGGAACAGGGCGAAGTACTTCCGGGTGCTGGCCTAATGGGGCTAAGCCGGGCGTGGCTACTCGCGGGCGCTGCGGCGGTGCTGGTGAGCGCGTGGCCGACTCCCGACGACTCCGGTCGATTTTTTGCGTCCTTTTACGATCATTTCAGGACAAGTACTCCGAGTGAGGGTCCCCTCGCGAAGCGAGCATCTGCGGCGCTGCAACAAGCTCAGTTGGACATGCAGCACGGCAGGGGATACCGGAGTTCGCCCACGTTTTGGGCGGCTTATTCGGTTATTTCCAAGGAATAGGTGCTTACTTTATTTACTTTATGATGGCGACACAACCGAAACTGTCTCCGGCCGCCGCGGATGAGGGCAGCCAAGCGGCCGGGCAGGATTCCCCGGGCTCAGAAGCCAAGGAAAAGGCGAACAGACCCGGGTTTTCCACCGTCGAGTGGAGTACCCTCGTGGCGAAAATAAAAGCTGGGGAAGACGCCGGCATGGAGCAGCTCTATAAGCTGTTCAGCCGGGGGATTCGCTACTATTTGTGCCGGCAGCTCGGGCCGCAAGAGCTCGAAGACAAGGTCCATGACACCTTTCTGATTGTGGTCAACGCCATTCAGCGCGGCGATTTACGGGAACCCGAGCGGCTGATGGGGTTTGTACGGACGGTCGTTCGCCGGCAGGTGGCAGCGTACATCGAACAGGCGGTGCACACGCGGAGAGAACAGACGGACCTGGAAAGTGGCGTGACGGTCGCCGACCGGAAGCAAAATCCGGAGCAGGAAGCAATGATCCGGCAGAAAGCCGAGTTGATGAAAAGCGCTCTTGCCGCGCTATCCCAGCGCGATCGCGACATTCTGGTTCGCTTTTACCTGCAAGAGCAGCCGCAAGAGCAGATCTGCCGCGAAATGTCCCTGACCGAAACCCAGTTTCGGCTCTTGAAATCCCGTGCGAAAGCAAAGTTCGGGGAGATCGGAAAGAAAAAGCTGACCAGCCACGGACTTTTCTCAGTTTTCGTGAGAGCGCACGCCGGATAGGCTGACTCTTATAATATGAAGCCCGGAGAGGAAATTATTCAAGACTTCTACGAGCATCCGACAGAAGATGCGATGGAACGCTTCCTTCTGCATCAAAGCGGAGAGGAAGAGCTCGATGCCATCGAGACGCATATCCTTGCGTGCGAACCGTGTGTGTCGCGGATGGAAGAGCTCGAAGGCTATGTAGCTACCACCAAGCTGGCGTTACAGGAGCTACGGTTGGAAGCGGCACAAAAAGCAGCGAAGGCGGAAACGCGGCAGAGCTGGTTTTCGCCCCGAAAGCTATCGTTTGCCGGAGCCGCGGCGGCACTTGTGCTTGCCATGACTCTGGTTCCCCGATTGAATCACGGCGGTCCTGCTGCCGAAGTAAGTCTCTCGGCATATCGCGGTACCGAGACGGCACTAGTCCCCGAAGGACGGCGATTGCACGTCCGGCTGAACGCAAACGATCTGGCCGATGGGCCCGTCACGGTCGAGGTGGTCGATGCCCAGGGTGCCGAGATCTGGAAGGGCGCAGCCGCGGTTCATCAGGAACTCGCGGAGGTCAACGTTCCCCAGATCAAGAAATCGGGCGCTCACTTCATTCGTATGTACCGCGCATTCGGAGGAGACCCGGAAGGCGATCTACTCCGGGAATTCCCTGTTCGTGTAAAGTAACAGAAAGCATGGTCGCGCGCCCTTAGCGCGCGACCTCGTATTTCCGCAACAGATCCTCCCAAGCACCCCGCGATTTCAGCAGCAGCTCGATAACTTCGCGGACCGCTCCCCTACCTCCTTCAGCGCTGGTAACGGCATGCGCACAGTGCTTGACCTCCGCGCGCGCGTTCGCGGGCGCAAACGAAAGACCCACCCGGCGCATGATGACGGCATCCGTCAAGTCATCGCCGATGTAGGCCACCTGCGCCGGCGCCGCCTTCGCGTCCGCAAGGATCTGCTCGTAAACGGGAATTTTTTCGATGTGGGATTGAAACACGTAGGTCATGTTGACCTGACGCGCGCGTTCGACAGTAGCGGGAGATTCACGGCCGCTGATCACGCCGGTCTTGATGTTGTACCAGCTCAACCAGCGGAGTGCGATACCGTCCTGCGAATCGAAGCCTTTCGTTTCGATCATGTTCCCCTCGCGATCAGGCACCAGATACAGGCGGCCGTCGGTGAGAACTCCATCCACGTCCATAAGCAACAACTGCACGCCGGCTGCGCGCTCATGCAGTTCTTTCTCCGTGAGCGGCGGATTCAATTGCATGACGGATTCAGAGGCACGATTTCGCGACTTACAATGTCGGTATTGACTGACAATTTGCTGGAGCGCGTGGCGGGAATCATCCCTCGTTATAGTATGACCACGCCGGGATCCCGTATCGGCGTGGCGGTTTCCGGAGGCGCCGATTCCGTTGTGCTTCTGCATATTCTTCACAGGCTCTCGAAAGCACTGGAGATTGAGTTGATTGTCCTGCACGTCAATCATCGATTGAGAGGGGCTGAATCGCAGGGTGATGAGGCGTTTGTCCGGCAACTGGCAGAATCGCTCGAGGTGCCGGTGTTAGCGGAGCAAGTCAGTATCGACCGAAGCAGCGGGAATTTGGAGCAGACCGCGCGACTGGCGCGACGCGAATTCTTCCGGCGTGCCGGAGGACAAGAATCATTGGCCCGAATCGCGCTCGGGCACACGCGATCTGATCAAGCTGAGACGGTACTGTTCCGGTTTCTGCGCGGGACGGGATTGAGGGGATTTGCGGGAATGCGCCCTGTCACGGCGGACGGCCTCATCCGCCCGCTGCTGACGACGAGTCGGGAGGAAATCCGGCAATGGGGGCAAGCTGAAGGCATTCGGTGGCGGGAAGATTCATCTAACGCAAGTCTGAGGTTTACAAGGAATCGCTTGAGGCATATCACTCTGCCCGCCTTGACCCGGGAGTTCAATTCCAATCTCGAGACCGTTCTGGCGGCAACGGCTGGTGCGGCCCAGGCAGAAGAGGACTATTGGTCTGAGCAAATTGGGCAGGTTTACGAACAACTTAGACAGCGAAGCCGGTGGGGCCCGATCCTGGATGTACGCGCGCTCGCCGCTTTTCACATCGCAGTGCGAAGGCGGGTTCTACGGCAGGCTTTAACGGAAGTACGTGGAGACCTTCACTCGATTGATATGGCGCATATCGAGTCAATTTTGGCCGTCTGTTCCAGTGATCATGCGCACGACCGGGTGATAGTGCCCGGAGTCGACGCGCTTCGTTCGTTCGGCAAATTGCTGTTATCCGCGATCGGGGAACGGGAAACGGCAAGGCACTATCGGGTCGATCTTCCGCTGGGCGCAGCTACAGCGCTTCCGTTTGACGGGGGTTCGGTATCCCTCGGCTGGGATGCTCGGGGGACCTCGGATTGTGTTAGCTTCAAGAAAGATCCCGAGATCGAAGAATCGGCGGAGCTGGATGCCGATGCGCTGGCCAGCGGGGGCGCAGAATCTTTATTTGTCCGCAATTGGGAGCCTGGCGATCGGTTGCAGCGCACCGGGCACAGCCAGCCGGAAAAGGTGAAATCACTCTTTCAGGAGTATCGAATCGCGCTGTGGGAGCGACGCCATTGGCCAGTGGTACTGTCCGGGAACGAAATCGTTTGGGTACGGCGCTTTGGAAGCGCGGCCAAGTTCGGGAAATCGCCGTGGACGAGTAAGGTGGTTCGCCTAAACTACCGGACGAACCTCCTGGAAAAGTAGTCCGGGCGAGTTGAATCGAAAGCCGCCAAATGCACGTCTTTCATTATGAGGGGTTAGCCGGGCGCCATCGCGGGCAAAGTGGGCGCCGCAAGAAGGTAAGCTGATGAGTTCAAACGTAAAAACAGCCGTGTTCTGGGTCGTAATCTTGTGCGCGGTGGTCCTAGTGTACATGGTGGTGAAGACCGGTCGCGGTCCTACGCCTCAAAACCTGACGGTATCGCAGTTTATCACTGCCATTCAGGACGGAAAGATCAAAGACGCCAATATCAGCAACTCGGATGTGCAAGGCACCTTGAGTGATGGCGGCCCATTCCACACGGTGATCCCACCGAATTATCCGGAAATCTACAAGATGATGACGGATAAGGGGATCAAGTACAGCTACAAAGATTCCTCGGGGAACGGTTGGATCGGGATTCTGTTCAACACGGTTCCGGTTCTGATTCTGCTCGGGTTGTGGATCTTCATGCTGCGCCAGATGCAGAGTGGCGGCAATAAAGCGCTGAGCTTCGGGAAGAGCCGGGCACGGCTTCATTCGTCACAGCAGAAGAAGGTAACGTTCAAGGATGTTGCAGGGGTTGAAGAGGCCAAAGAAGAGCTGCAGGAGATCATCGAATTTCTACGCGAGCCGCAGAAATTTCAGAAGCTGGGCGGCCGCATTCCGAAGGGCGTTCTTCTGATTGGGCCTCCGGGAACCGGGAAGACGCTACTCGCGCGCGCGATTGCGGGAGAAGCGAATGTGCCGTTCTTCTCGATATCGGGCTCGGATTTCGTTGAAATGTTCGTCGGCGTAGGTGCGAGCCGGGTTCGGGATCTGTTCGAACAGGGAAAGAAGAACGCGCCATGCATCATCTTTATCGATGAAATCGACGCAGTCGGGCGGCATAGGGGAGCGGGTCTGGGCGGTGGGCACGATGAGCGCGAGCAAACGCTGAACCAACTGCTTGTCGAGATGGATGGCTTCGAATCGAACGAGGGAGTGATTCTCGTTGCGGCGACCAACCGTCCGGACGTCCTCGATCCGGCACTCTTGAGGCCGGGAAGATTTGATCGGCGGGTGGTGGTAGATCGTCCGGATGTGCGCGGGCGCGAGAGCATCCTCCGGGTACACACGAAGAAGACACCGTTGGGCGACGATGTGGATTTGTCAGTGATTGCGCGCGGAACGCCAGGCTTTGCGGGCGCGGATTTGGCGAACCTGGTGAATGAAGCGGCTCTGGTGGCAGCGCGCCAGAATCGCAAGGTGGTCACGCAGTTCGATTTCGAGCTTGCGAAGGATAAAGTGCTGATGGGAGTCGAGCGGAAAAGCTTGATTATCAGCGATAAAGAGAAGCGGATGACTGCGTTTCACGAGGCAGGCCACGCGCTGGTGGCGGCCATCATCGAGCATGCCGACCCGCTGCACAAAGTCACGATCATCCCGCGAGGAATGGCTTTGGGCGTGACGATGCAGTTGCCGATCGACGACAAACTATCGCACGACAAGAAGGATCTGGAAGCACGGCTGGCCATTCTGATGGGCGGCCGGATCGCGGAACAGATGTTCCTGGATCAGATGACAACGGGCGCAGGGAACGACATCGAGCGCGCAACCGAAATGGCGCACAAGATGGTCTGCGAATGGGGAATGAGCGAGCTGGGACCTTTGAGCTTCGGCAAGAAGGATGAGCAAATCTTCCTGGGACGTGAAATCGCTCAACACCGCGATTACAGCGAGGAGACCGCGATCAAGATCGATCGACAAGTGCGGAAGCTTGTCGAGGACGCCTATAACCAGGCGAAGCAGATCATTCAAGACCGTTCGGAAGCCCTGGTACGGATCGCGGAAGCACTGCTCGAGCGCGAGGTTCTTGACGGCTCCGAAGTTCTCGATCTGATCAACGGGAAGCAGCTCCCACAGCTCAGTTCCGGTCCGAAGCCCGCGCCTCCCCCACCGGACGGCGGCACTGTTATCGCTCCGCACCCCTCGGGCAATCCGATCCCTGGGCTGGTCGGCGGCAGCAGCCCTCAGCCCGCCTGAGGGCTGATTTCCCACGAATCCATTTCCCGCCATTTGCCGTCCACAAGCGGAGGCAGTATTTTCTCATGACGCGAATTCTACGCCTGAACGGCAAATCAAGAACATTGCTATCCTCAGCCGCTCTTGCGGCCTTGTTTCTGACGTGTGCAGTTTCGTCTCCTGCGGCCCAACCGGGAACATTTCAACCCGTTGGGGGTATCCTGACCCAAATCTCCGTAGGCGCGGACGGAACCACGTGGGGAATCAATAGCAGCCAGCAAATCTATCAGTATGATTCCACCGCGGCGACCTGGAACAACATACCTGGAATGCTGGTCCAGATCGCAGTCGGCAACGCGAATTCTGTCTGGGGCATCAACGGCACCGGCCAGATCTATCGTTACGATTTTACCGGGCTGACCTGGGACAACGTCCCCGGCACGTTGGTGCAAATAACGGTCGGCTCGGATGGCGATGTCTGGGGCATCAACGGCGGACACCAGGTTTATCACTGGGATTCGGCGCTTAACACCTGGGATTCCATTGGTGGCGTGAATCTGACCCAGATTGCGGTTGGCACTGGTGGCGCGGTGTGGGGACTCGACAATTCGGGAATTCCGGATCAGTACATCACATCGCTACAGAGGTTTATAGCGCAAAGCACCACGAGCTTTTCGAAAATTTCGGTGGGCGCAGATGGGACCGCTTGGGCAATAGGTCCGGGGAACGTCCCGTGCTATTTCAACAGCGGCCTTCAAACTTTCGTGCCCACGAACGGGGTAGTAATCCAGATTGCAGTCGGGGCAGGCTACAACGTCTGGGGAGTGAATGCAGCGGGCGAACTCTACTTTTTCGACAATTCATCGTCGACTCCAGTCTGGCGGGACCAGGGACTGAAGGTCGCGTCGATCGCGGCTGCAGGCAACGGTGGCGTTTGGGCTTTGGCATCGGACGGCTCGATATTACAGAACCACGTGGTTCCCGGCCCCTGAGGTCCTTGTAGCGCCGGCGGCATTTCGCGCGATTGGCGTCCCGAAGGCAGTGTCGTTCGTGACTCGAATTGTTTCCGTTAACAACAACTTCGTTCGGCTGCTATCGACAGCGGTGCTGTCTCTGGCCTGCGGCCTCTTCGCCCTGGCGCAAACTGCGGAAGGCGAGGGATCTCTAGGCGCTCCTCAGCAAATGCTGAAACCGAACATTCGCCCGGAACCCGGCGCATTTCAACCTGTTGGGGGCATTCTGAGCCAGATCTCGGTGGGCGCGGACGGGACCACCTGGGGCATCAATGCCAGCCAGCAAATCTGGACGTATGACTTCAATTCGGGAACATGGACCAACGTTCCGGGAGCATTAACCGAAATCGCAGTCGGCAACGCCCAAGCGGTCTGGGGCTTGAACAGCGCGGGGCAAGTCTATCGTTACGATCTCAGCGCGCACACCTGGGACAACATTCCCGGCACCTTAACGCAAATCGCGGTGGGATCGGATGGAGACGTGTGGGGTCTCAACGGCGCAGGCCAGGTATATCACTGGAACGCGGCGCTCAACACGTGGGATTACAACTATATCAGTGGGGTGAATTTGGTCAACATCGCGGTTGGCAATGATGGCGCAGTGTGGGGCCTCGATGCGGCGGGAACCGCTTATCAGTCCGTCCCGATGGCGACGGCACCGACTTTCCGATCGACAAACAACACGACTCCATTCACGAAAATTGCGGTCGGCGCAGACGGAACGGTCTGGGTGCTTCCAGCGAACGGAACCCCGTGCTACTTCGATATCCGGCTTCAGACCTTTGTCCCCACTACCGCCACGTTCAAGAATATTTTTGTCGGTACAGGTTCGAACGTCTGGGGTGTCACGGCGGAAAACGAGGCCTTCTACTTCAACACCTCGACTCAGACATGGACCGATGAGCACGTGGCACTTGCCTCCATCGCGCCGGCAGCGAACGGTTCTGTCTGGGGGCTGGACACCGGCGGGGGGATACATGAAACCGGGGCGGTCACCAGCACACCGAGCTTTATGAACATTCCAGGCGCCACGCTCACGCAGATTTCGACTGCATATGATGGCAGCGTGTGGGGCCTCGACACCTCGCGGAACGTACGGTTCTTCAGTACTCCGCTGCAGCAGTGGGTCAGCTTTGGAACTAACAACTTTACCCAGCTTTCGGCCGGCCCGAACGCGAATGTTTGGGCTCTCAATTCAAGGGGCAATATCCTCCAATACGATGCCACGAACCAGACGTTCAATCTGATTCCGGGCAACCTTTCGATTATCCAAGTTGGCCAAGGCGGCAACGTCTGGGGCATAAATGTGGCGGGGCAGGCTTACTATTACGATTTCACCTTGAGCACCTGGGAGTACACTCCCGCGCCCACGGCGCTCAACCAAATCGCAGTTGGCGCGGATAACGCGGTCTTGGGCCTGGATGCAGCAGGGGGGATTTACGCGTACAATCTTTCGAGTGCCGGAAGTTTTAGCAACGTTCCTGGAACGCTCGCGCAGATTTCGGTGGGCTCTGCCGCGGCCGTATGGGGCGTGAACGCTGCGGATGCGATTTACGAGTTCGTTTTCCCCGCCTCGTGGAATAATGTGCAAGGCAACCTAAAGCAGGTCTCCGTGGGCTTCGACGGCGACGTGTGGGGTCTCAACGGGGCCGATCAGATATACCGGACCGATCCGCTGACGGTTTGGGATAACGTTTCCGGATCGCTGGTTCAGATCAGCGTGGCGAGCGACGCTGTGGTGTGGGGCCTGAACTCGGCTGACAACGTCTACAGCTTCGAGTACTAGCGAGAACCTGCGGCCCGGTGAGGGCTGATTTGCACGAATCCATTCCACGCGATCTGCCGTCCACAGAGACAGTAGATCATGCGAACTCCTTTCCTGAACAACAGTGTTAAAAGATTTTTATCCATCGCTGCTATGGCGGCGCTGTTTCTGACCTGCGTTTCCTCTCCCGCGCAAATTGCGCCAGGCAGGAGACAGGCACACCCCGCTCGAAGAATGTTGAAACCGAATTTTCGTACGGAACAAGGTGTCCGTCCGGAACAGGCAAGCGGGTTTCAACCAGTTGCGGGCACTCTGAGCCGGATCTCCGTGGGCGCAGACGGGACCACATGGGGAATCAATGCCAACCAGCAAATTTACGCGTATGACTTTAGCGTTGGGACCTGGAACAACATCCCTGGAGCGCTAACCCAAATCGCAGTCGGGAACGCGAATTCCGTGTGGGGCTTGAACGCGGCGGACCAGATTTACCGTTACGATTTCAACGCGGCCACTTGGGACAACATTCCGGGCGCGCTGACACAAATCGCCGTCGGCTCGGATGGAGATGTATGGGGCATTAACGGCGCGGATCAGGTATATCACTGGGACACTGCGCTTAACACGTGGGACAACGTTTCGAGTGCGAGCCTCGTGCAGATTGCGGTTGGCAATGACGGAGCGGTGTGGGGGCTCGATTCGTCGGGAACCGCGTATCAGTACCTACCGTCCACTCAAAGTTTTCTCTCGGTGAACAACACGAGTGCGTTCACGACGATTTCTGTGGGCGCAGATGGAACGGTATGGGCGGTGGCGAGTGATGGCACGCCGTGGTATTTCGATATCGCCTTTCAGACTTTCCAATCCACAACCGCGACGCTCACCCAAATCACGGTCGGGGCGGGCTACAACGTTTGGGGAGTGAACTCGGCGGGCGAACTCTTCTTCTTCGACACTTCGCAGTCGACTCCGGTCTGGGCGGACGAAGGCGTAACAGTCGCGACGGTCGCGGCTGCGCAGAACACATCCGTGTGGGCGTTGGATTCGGCGGGCTCTATCTCTAACACAACGGCGTTTAACAACGGGCCCGCGTTCACCGACACCGGGAGCTTCATAAATATCAGTGGCGTTACTTTGACGCAGATCTCCACGGCATTCGATGGGAGCGTGTGGGGCCTCGACAGCTCAGGAGACGCGTTTTGGCTCAGCACCCCGCTGCAGCAGTGGTTCAGCTTCGGAACCTCTAACTTCACCCAAATCTCGGCCGGCCCGAACGCCACGGTTTGGGCGCTCGATTCGAGCGGCAATATCTATCAATTCGACACAACGAACCAGACGTTCGATCAAGTTACGGGCTTGCTCGCGCAAATCGCGGTCGGCCAAGGGGGCGACGTATGGGGCGTGAATGCGCAAAACCAGGCTTTCTCGTATGATTTCAACGGGCAGACATTTGACTACGCTCCGGGAGCGGCCCTGGCCACGGTGGCGGTCGGGATCGACGGCTCGGTGTGGGGTCTCGACCCGAGCGGCAATACATACACGTTTGACTACAATTCCGATGCGTTCACCCCTGTGCCGGGCGTTCTCAAGCAGATCTCGGTGGGCTCGAGCAATGCGGTGTGGGGAGTCAATGGCGGGGATGCAATTTACACGTACGATTCGAACGCCAACACATGGGACAACGTACAAGGCAGCCTGACGGAAGTTTCGGCTGGGTTCGATGGCGACGTATGGGGTCTCAATGCGAGCGGCCAGATATACCGCTACGATCCGGCAACAATCTGGGACAACATTGCTGGAACGCTAAGTCAGATCAGCGTGGCTAGCGACGCGGTCATCTGGGGCTTGGACGCGAGCGGAAACGTGTACAGCTTCGAGTATTAGCGACAATCAGCCGTTACGGCTATTTTTCAATCCTGAGAGGCGCTCGAAGCCGGAAGGTCAAGAGCGTCTCCGAGGGAATCCTGACTTTCTGGCCGTGGGTGAAGAGCTGAACGCCTGCGCCCGCGCCTGCCCCCGCACCTGCGCCGATCGCCGCTCCCTTTCCGCCTCCAGCGATTCCGCCGATGATCGCGCCTGCAACAGCGCCAATCCCCGTCCGCTTGGCGGTCTGTGCGCCGCGGCCTTTTCCGGTTTCTTCGTAGATGCTGCTGTCGATCCGGTACCTGCGGCCGTGGTATTCCAGGCTGCTGAGCCGGACCTCAAGCGAGCTGTGTCCTTTGAAACGGCCTGCGCTCTGGGAATTTGCTAAGAGAATCGAGACCCGCGCTCCGGCCGGCACGACGACGGTCCGATGCGAGACCAAGGGCGAGTAGAGAGTGGCTCTGAAAACCTGACCGGCGACGTTATGGGAGGAATCGATGGTCTCGATGGTGCGAACAGTGACGTGCTCGCCTGCGGGAATTGTAAACCTCACGGGCGCAGGGGCCACGGGCGCTGGTGCAGGATTCGCAACCGGAGCGGGATTGGAAGGTGGCGGAGCCTGGGATTCGGAGGCGGCAGCCGGTCCCGGTGCGGACTGCGGAGTGGGAGTTGACTCGGGTTGCGCGCTCGCCGACGGCGCTGGAGAATTTTCCGCGACCGCCGCATTCACTTTCATTTGATCGTCGACTCTCTTAACACCGGCAGTGCCGTTCGCCATCTTCATCGCCGCGAGCTCGACATCAGCAGTTGGCACGTCTCCCCCGAGGGTGACGACTCCATCTTTCACTCCAACGGTTATCGCTGCCGGCTTGGTTGCGGCATCGGAATACAGCTTTGCCTTGATTTGAGTAGCCAAGGCGCCATCGCTGACATGTTTGTTGCCGCAGCCTATGCTGCCCCACAGAAATGCGACTGAAAGAATGAGGGCTGGCCGGTACATAAACTTCCTTTCTCTTTGAGGAGGCGCCGTCTGGTCAAAAGATATCAAAAGATACAATGAGTTTGAGCATGGCACAACAGACAGCTACGCCGAAGCCTGCCAAGGCTGAACAGCACACGGCGGCGAAACACGAGCATGTCCGGAACGGGATTGCAGAATGGGCCGTTACCATCCTGCTACTTCTATTCGGGACAACCACGCTGGTGCAGGCGTTTGTGATTCCCACGGGTTCCATGGAAGACACGCTTTTGATTGGCGATCATTTACTAGTGGATAAGCTGGCATACGCGCCAGCCGGACCGATCAGCAAATATATCCTGCCATACGAAAACCCGAAGCACGGCGATATTATCGTGTTCCGGTATCCGGGCGACATCTCGCAAACGTTTGTCAAGCGCGTGATCGGGGTCCCGGGCGATCACCTCAAAATGGTGAACCGGCAGGTGTTTCGTAATGGCGTACCACTGATAGAGCCGTACACATACCACAAATTCCCGTATGATGCGAGCCGCGACAATTTTCCCGGACAGCCCTCGGTGTTCGCTGAAGGATTACAGGCTGAGTTGCAACGAGACATGCTGGATCATCACGTTGTGAATGGTGAAGTGGTGGTACCTCCCGACAGCTATTTCGCGATGGGCGACAACCGCGATAATTCGCTCGACAGCCGGTATTGGGGATTCGTTCCGCGGGACAACATTATCGGCAAGCCGCTGCTGATCTACTGGTCCTATGACGCGACAACGAACGATTTGGCGGGCGCGACGGTGGGGTCGCTGGTGGAGCACTTCATCGACTTGGGAGAACACTTCTTCACGCGCACGCGTTGGCCGCGCACATTCCGAGTTATTCGAGGATTCCCCGATTCGTCGCTGGCTCACGCGGTGAACGCCCCGGCCTCGCCCTCGCCCTCGCCGTAAACAAGACGATTTCGCGAGAGCTATGCCGAATCACCGGTACGGCCTGATCATGGCTGGCGGCCGCGGCACGCGTTTTTGGCCCAGGAGCCGAAGGAATCGTGCGAAACAGGTGCTTCGCTTCTTCGGGGACCGCAGCTTAATACAACAAACGTTCGACCGTCTGGCCCCCGTCATCGCACCCGAGAGGATGTGGGTGATGACGAATCGATTTCTGCAGGCGGAAATTCGCCGGCAGCTTCCGCGAGTTCCTCCAGACCAGATCATCGCCGAGCCGTCGCAGCGTAATACCGCTCCCTGCATTGCGCTTGCAGCTCACATGGTGGCCCAGCGGGATCCAGGCGCGGTGCTCGGGGTTTTTCCGGCCGATCATCTGGTCCTGATGGAGGCCCGATTTCGCCGCTATGTAAAGGCGGCGTTTCAAGCCGCTGAAGCCAACAGCGTGGTCGTTCTGGGGATCCAGCCGAGATGGCCCGAAACCGGATACGGGTACATCGAGTTTCCGAAGAACGTCGCGCCCGGGGAGATGAATGCTGTACCGGTGGCGAGCTTTCGCGAAAAGCCCGACCGAAAGACCGCGAACCGTTTCCTCCGGCGCGGAAATTTTTTTTGGAACGCCGGGATGTTTTTCTGGCGCGCGTCGACGGTCCTCGAATTGGTTCGGCGACATCAACCGAAGACAGCGACGCTGCTCGCCGGCTTGCCGGCGTTTGGGAGCACCGCATTTCCACGGAAACTCGCAGCGGCGTATCCGCTCTGCGACAACATTTCGGTCGATTACGCGATTCTCGAAAGAGCCGACGGAGTGGCAGGGATCGCGGTGGACGATATCGGCTGGAGCGATGTCGGAAGTTGGGAAGCCGTTTACGAACTCGCCGGTAAAGACAGCGACGGGAACGCGTGCCGGGGCGAACTGGTGTCGGCGGATAGCCACGGAAATTTTGTCGACGCCAAAAAGCTGGTCGCGCTGGTCGGAGTAGAGAACCTTGCGATCATCGACACGCCTGATGCGCTGCTGATCGCGGCGCGCGATAGAACGCAGGATGTAAGCGAGATTGTGAAAACGCTCGAGACGCGGAGGCGTCACGATCTGATTTGAGGGCCTGCCGAGCGGCGTTTTCTAGGGGGGGTTTACCGTCTATAAAAAAGGAGCGGCGCGCAAGAGTAACTAGCGAGCGGAGCCCATTCTTTCGGGCTCGATTCAGCGCAATGACCGGAACGAATCCAGGATTCGTAAAAGCTGCGCTCGTGGCTCTTTTTCATCCCGCGTCGTGAACTCCTTAATTGCTCGTGGAGGATAGACGGCGAAATTTGCGAATCTAATATGAAGCGCCAACTCGTAACATCTTCCGTTTGTGTATCCGCGGTATTTGTCGGCGTCGGGTGAGGTTAACGCTTCATACTTGCCGGGATCCAGACAGGCCTGCGCAGTTTTGGCACCCAACCGCGTGATTTCCACAGAAGCACCCTCGAACCTGGCCCTCGTAGCGGTCAGACGGAGACGTGATGCAGACAAGCGAGTCGTCGTCGCAAACAGGGATATAGGATCCCCGGGGTTTGTGTTTACCGGTGTGTACACCGTAGCCGGAAGGAATTGTCAATTCAAATGACCGATCTGGGCTGATGTACTTGCCGACCGAGGATTGCTCGAATAATGGTGCCAGTGGAGTCGAAACAGACAATAAGAGTATCCACGAAAACATTGCCACCGGTTTACGTCCCAGTCGGGTTGAAGACAATCGGGCACTGAGGTCTCTCATTCTTTCGGCTAAATCAGTGTTGAAGTACCGGCAGCAATATCCGCTCCCGCAAGCCGGAATCCGTGACACCGCCGATTTCGAGATCAACGATCTGATTCGGCTCGCGCGGTTGAGCCATTTGGACTTTTAGAAAATTCGTGGTTAGGGCCGTGCCGCCGTGATCGAGTGTCACAGCGGAAAGAGTTCGTCCCATCATGCGGCGCCGGAACTCGAGATTCTTGCGATCGGAGAGGCCGCGCAAGATGCGGGTGCGCTCGCGCCGGATTTCAACAGGGACAGATCCGCCGAGCGAGGCTGCCGCCGTTCCCGGCCGCTCCGAATACGTGAAGACATGCAGGTACGTGAACGGCTGCTGCTCAATGAAGCGAACCGTCTCCGTGAACTCCGCTTCCGTTTCGGCGGGAAAGCCGGTCATGACGTCGGCTCCAACTGCCGCGTCCGGCATAGATCGATGCGCGACTTCGAGGCGAGTCGCGTAATGGCGGGTGCGATATTTCCGGCACATCCGCTTTAGCACGGAATCGGACCCCGATTGCAGCGGGATATGGACGTGCTTAGCGATCCGGGGCTCGGCCGCAACAAGCTCCAGCAGCTCTTCGCTCCAGTCCATTGGCTCGACCGAGCTGATACGCAGCCGCCGGACGCGTGTCTCACGCAGGATAGTGCGCAACAAATCGATAAATCGTAAGCCGCCGGGCAAGTCCCTGCCCCATCGTCCCAGGTTGATACCACTGAGGACGACCTCCGAGTAGCGCTCGGCCAAGTCCTCGATTTGCGCAACAACGCTCTCGCGCGTTGCACTGCGGCTCCGGCCGCGAACTTCGGGAATGATGCAGAACGAGCAACGGTTGCCGCAGCCATCCTGCACCTTCAGGTTCGGGCGGACGCGGTCATCATTGGCATCGCGCACAGGCGTGGCAGCAAAAGCGCGCTGCCCGGCGATATCGCTCACGACGATCTGTCCGTGGTACTCTTCCGCTCGAGCGGAAACAATACCGGGAATCTCTGCCTTGTGGGAATTCCCGATCACCCAGCGCACACCTTCGATTTCGGAAAGTTCTTCCGGCGCGCGTTGGGCGTAGCAGCCCGTCACAACGATTTCTGAATCGGGATGGTCGCGGTGCAAAGAGCGAATGACACGGCGAGCCTCGACGTCGGCCTCGCGAGTGACCGTACACGTATTAATAACGATCAGATCGGCCGCACTCCCGGCGTTCGCAGTTTCGAAGCCGAGGCGCTCAAATGATGCGGCGAGCGCTGCGCCATCCGCCTGCGATGCCCGACAGCCAAAGCTCTTGATGAATACTCGCTTCACCTTCTTCAAGTGTAAGTGCCATACTGAATTTGGCCTGCGTGATCGGGCAATCGCTGGACAGCTCTTAATGTTGAATCTTCGCCTCGCTGAGAAGTGTGGGCTGATCGACAGGAGCGCGTCGAGAGGAAAGTCCGGTCTTCATAGGGCGGCATGCCGGCTAACGGCCGGGGGCGGACGCTTAAAAACGCACGCTACGGAAAGTGCCACAGAAAACATACCGCTCGTCGCAACCTGGGTCTTCGCCTCGCTGAGAGGCGCGGGCTCATCCAACGGCGAGTAAGGGTGAAAAGGTGCGGTAAGAGCGCACCGCGGTTCGAGTAATCGGACTGGCAGGGCAAACCCCATGTGAAGCAAGACCAAATAGGGGAGGAGGAGTGGCCCGCTCCGTTACCACTTCCGGGTAGGTCGCTGGAGCCTCTCAGCAATGGGAGGCCTAGAGGAATGGTTGCCGCTCGCGTGGAGCGGCTCGCGCTTTTATCGCGTGGGCAAGAAGCGCGCGGGTACAGAAACCGGCTTACAGGTCACGCAGGCATTTTCGTCCGCCCCGGAATTACTTGAGGCCTTCCACCAACTGCAGCTCCGAAAGCTGCTGTTGAACGGAATAGGCGTAGGTTTTGCCGTCGGGGGCGACTAAGATTCCGTCCGGCTCGCTTGTCCCAGCCCGGTCCGCGGGAGCGATTTCGAGCAGGAGGTCACGCTTGCCCGTTCTCCGATCCAATCGGTACACTTTCGCGGGAAACTCGTCTCTGGTGGCGAGAAAAAGCGATTGCCCGTCCAGGCTCGAACCGGCGATTCCTTCCGATCCGCGAATGCCTGGCGGTATCTGCGGTTTCCCGCCGTCCACTGGAAATAACCAGGTCTTTCCGTCGGCTAGCCCCGCAAGGTACTTCCCGTTCAGGACGAGTCCCGGAAGCGAATTTCGCACTCCTTCGGGAGTCACTGGTCGAGGGTTCTGGCCCTCTAGGTCCGCCACGTAATACCGGCTGCCGTGCGACTGCTCATTCCCGTTGAACCAGACAGATTTGCCGTCCGGCATTAGCCCCGCCATAGAGAGCGTGAATCGCGGCAGCGGTACGCGCCTTGCTTGCCCCGGGCCAACCGGGTAGATCATGACGGCTGATGGATCGTTCTCGAAAACAACCACCGATTGCCCGTCCGGCGACAGTATGGGAAACGCCCCATTTCCCAGCAATACCGCAGGCGCGCCATCCGTCTGCCGGATATAAGAGAGCTGAGCCGCTCCGGCGCCTTCGCCCGTTTCGAAAAACGCGACATTCTTGCCGTCAGGTGAAAGGCTCGAAAGCAACGACCAGTCCAGCCAGGAAAGCTCGCGCTCCCGCTGGTCCGCCGCCCCGTGGAACAGCAGCTTCATACGCAACTGCTCGCCGGTTATCAGCACGCGTCCATCTTTGGAGACATCTCGCAACACGATGCTGGTGGGAGTGCTGAGGAGAAGCCGCTCACGCCCGCGGAGAGTCACCGCCCGCAGATCAAATCGAGTGCCGGTTTCCGCCGCGGTAAACCACACCTCGTCTCCCTTCGGAGACCAATCCAATCCTTCGGCCGCGATGTACTTATGCGTCAGAGTTTTCTTCTGGCCAGACTTATCGATAACAGCTACGGACCCGGCATTGTCGTTCGACGATGGGTGATCCAGGAATGCGATGCGCGACCCGTCGGGCGAGATGCGTGGCTCGGAGACGTAGCCCGCCGTTCGATAGAGAACCTTGCCTGCCGGATACTCCAGTTGCGTGCCCATTGCGGTCTCGCGGACCATCGCCAATTCCGTTCCGTCCGGGGACCACTCCGCAAAATCCACCTTATCTTCAATAGGGCGTGGCGCGCCGCCCGAGAATGGCGCACGGGCGAGCAAGCCTGCGGCAGCGAAGGGGTTGGCATCGATCCGGACGCTTTGCGCCAGCGCAAGTTCGCCAGTCGAAGAAATGGATCGCAACTCCGAACCTGGGAATCCGAGCACGCGCGAGCCGGGAGCATCGAATCGTTCGGTGAATACCTCGCTGGGCTCATCCTCCCATTTCGCGCTGTAGACGACGCCATCGCCGTCCGGCGTAAAACGCGCCGCATGAATGATGCCTCTACGAAATGTGAGCCGGTGGAACGTCTGTCGGGGAGTGGGGCGAAACGCCAGATATGCGAAGACGATGCAAGCCAGTGTGGCTGCAAGAGCAATGAACCAGGGCACCAAACTTCTTTGGCGCCGCCGCGCTTCGAAGGGCGCCTGCGCCTTGGGCCCACTATCCTGCTGTGTGATCGACTCCAGATCGAAAGCAATATCCCGAGCAGATTGGAACCGTTCCTCGGGGCTTTTCTCCAGACAATGCGCGACCATGCGCCGCAATGCTGGCGAGGTAATAAGATCGAGATCCGGCTCTTCTCTCAAAATTGCGCTCATCAGGTCCGCAGCCGTGTCGCCGTGGAAGGGTTGCGTCCCGGCCAGCATCTCGTAGAGCACGCAACCGAAGCTGAAGATATCCGAACGATGGTCAACCGGCTGTCCACGCGCCTGTTCCGGAGACATGTAAGCTGCCGTACCCATGACGGTGCCGGCGCTTGTGTCGGTGATCGTGGCGGGCAGCGTGGCCAGAGATTCGGCTGATTTGGGGCTTGTCAGCTTTGCGATTCCGAAGTCCAGAATTTTCACGCGTCCATCTTTGGTGATGTAAACGTTCGCTGGTTTGATGTCCCGATGCGTGATGCCCTTGGCATGCGCGGCCGCCAGGCCGCAGGCCATCTGGCGCGCGTAATCGACGGCTCGACTGGCACTGATCTTCCCCTGCTTCAAACGATCACTAAGCGATTCACCCTCGAGCAGCTCCGAAACCAGATACGGAGTGCCCTCGTATGTCCCCACATCGTAAATCGCGAGAATGTTCGGATGATTCAGCGCTCCCGCCGCGTGCGCCTCAAGTTGGAATCGCCGCAGCCGGTCGGCATCAGCCGCGAACGATTGAGGTAGGATCTTGATTGCGATGTCACGATTCAGGCGCGTGTCTCGAGCCCTGTAGACCTCGCCCATACCTCCCGCGCCGATCGGCGCAAGGATCTCGTACGGCCCGAGCCGGGCCGCCGTCGCGAGGGGCATAAATGCGACTTTACCGCATCGCTTTCAACGCCTGAGGGCGATTACTACTTTTTCTTGCCTTCAATATCCTGCCCGCCTTGGTGCAGCACCAGATGCGTGACCTCGCCGTTAGCATTCTTGAAGAACTCGATTTGAGCGTTCACCATTCTTGAGAAAAACGTTGTCTCCGATTCGGGGAAAAGAGAAAATTTCGGCTGGTCTGTCGGTTGTGCGATCAAGTGATTACCTTCGAGCGTAATGACAATGCTGAACGTGGGAGCCAACACATACGTACCGACATATTTCGCAAGAATGCTCGGCGAGACGGCAATTTCTTTCCGCTCGGAGGGCAATATGACTTTTTCCCCGTGGACGACTGCCGCTAGCTGTGTTGCGATCTCTCCGGGGGCACTCCCGTTCAGATTGCCCAGCACCGCAACGATGAGTTTGTCGTCAGGGTAGTAGGCCAACTCGGTATTGAAGCCTTCGATCCCACCGCCGTGCTGGATTTCAGTGTGCCCCCTCACGGTTCGTATCATCAGGCCACAGCCATAGTTCTCTTTGAAAGGTGTCGTCATCTTCTTCAGTGAGCGCGGCCGACAACACCTTCCCTCCAAACAATCCTTGCTCCCACCGCAGCAGATCATGTGTGGTGGAGTAAAGGGATCCTGCGGAGAAGGGGACGCTCATATCGATATAACCTGCGTCCTCCGGTCCGTTTGGGCCCGGGGAGTAGCCGTACGCGCGATGAAGGATGACGGCCGAATTCGAATCGTATCCCGAATCGCTCATCCCGAGCGGCCCGAAAATGTTCTGCTGCACGAAGTTCTTATAGCTTTCGCCCGTGATCTTCTCAAGCAGATAGCCGAGCAGCACATATCCGGAATTGCTGTAACTCCACTTTTCTCCCGGCGCAAAATCCAGCGGCTTATCGCGGAAGCGCGCGACCAGCTTTTCCGGTGTTGTAGGAGTTGCCTCACTAGAGTGGTAATCCGGAAAACTCGTAAAGTTTGGGATACCCGAAGTATGCGTCAGCAGATTATAAATAGTGATTTTGTCCCAGGCTGGTGGCGCGTCCGGCATGTATTTTTTCACGAGGTCGTCTGTCTTGAGCTTGCCGCGCTCTTCCAGCAGCAGAATGGAGGCGGCTGTGAACTGCTTCGTAATCGACCCAAGGCGGAATTTTGCCTGCGGCGAGTTCGGGACCAGCCACTCCAGATTCGCGTAGCCATAGCCTTTGTCCAGCAGAATTTGCCCGTTGCGAGACACCAGGACCGAGCCCATGAACTGCTTGGCCGTGACATAGGACTGGATCACCTGCTCCATGCGCGCCGTATTGACTTGCGCTGAGCAAGGGCACGCCTGGGTTAGGCAAGCAGCCAGGAAAATTCCAGCAGATGCGCCGGGCCGAATCGGCTTTCTATTCATGTACACTCCCCTTCCCGTACTTCAGAACGCAGCAAGGAGAAAGGATATCGTAGTGGGTATTTTCTGTTGCCGGATTTGAAGGCTTAAGACAGCGGCAGCTCCATATTGCGAGTTGACGAATCTGTACAAAACAGCCATACTGATGCATATGCGTACCACGCTGATCCTCGATGAAACCCTGTTGGAAAGAGCACGGGAAGCGACTGGTATCAAAGAAAAAACCGCTCTGGTCCGCGCGGGCCTCGAAGCATTAATTAAGCGCGAAGCCGCAAAACGCCTCGCTTCTCTCGGCGGAACTGACCCGAAGTTGCGCAGAATCCCCCGCCGGCGTTTCGCCTGATGGTGCTCGTCGACACCTCGGTTTGGATCGAACACTTCCGGCATTCAAGGCCTGCCCTTATGGACCTCCTAATTGACGAGCACGTGCTGACCCACCCTTTTGTGATTGGAGAACTTGCATGCGGGAACCTGAAACATCGGCACAGAATCTTAGCTGATCTAAGAAATCTACCCGCCGGAAAATCTGCTTCGCACGATGAGGTCTTACAATTGATCGAAGATCGACGTCTCTGGGGAAAGGGCCTGGGCTGGGTTGATGGCCACCTTTTCGCTTCGGCTTTGCTTACGGGCTGCCAATTCTGGACCCTGGACGGGAGATTACGCCAGGTTGCCCGCGCAATCGGCATTGCTTTCGATACCTGAACGCCTTTCCGCAGTTCGAAGCCTTGATACACTGATGTTTCCATGGCGATTAGCCAAGATCTGCTGGAAATCCTCGTCTGCCCCGTTTGCAAAGCCAAAGTCGTTTTGAAAGAAGATGGGAGCGGGCTGAAATGCGTCGAGTGCAGCCGCGTGTATCCCATCCGTGACGACATCCCGGTCATGCTTGTCGATCAAGCGACTGTCGAGTCGTAACTTGGTCGTAGAGGCGCGCCCTTGAAAGATTTTTACCGGCTTCTGCGGTACGCGAAACCGTACCTCCCGGCGCTGCTAGCGTCGGTTGTGTTTATGGCCTTCGTTGGCCTCGCGCAGGGGCTGCTGGTAAAACTCATCCCGCTGGTATTCGAGCGCGTCTTGAAGCCGAACACACCTGACGTTCCGGCGCTGCTCTTTTCGATTCCACAAACCCACATTCGCGTGTATCTGCAAGACGTCATACCGTTCGCTCACAACATTTGGACGATGGTCGCGCTGGGGATCCTGATGTGCTTCATCCTGAAAGGCGTCTGCGATTACCTCGGAAGCTACCTGGTGAATTACGTCGGAATCAGCGCCATTATGGATCTCCGCCAGGACGTCTTCGACCAGGTTTTGCGGCATGACGCGCAGTTCTTCGAAGATCAGACGACCGGCCGTATCATGTCGTCCATCATGAACGACATCGACAAGATTCAGGTCTCGGTCTCTACGATGCTCGCCGATTGGCTGCGGCAGATATTTACTGCGCTGTTTTTGCTGCTCGCGATGATCAGCATCGACTGGAAACTTTCACTGGTCAGCTTGCTGGTTTTTCCGGTGGTCGCGTTTCTAACGGTGCGGCTCGGCCGGCGTATCCGGCGCACAACGCGGCACGCGCAGGATATGGCGGCGACTATGACCCAAATCCTGCAGGAAACCATTTCGGGCCATCAGGTGGTAAAAAGCTTTGGCGCCGAAGACTACGAATCGAAACGCTTCCGGTTAGCGGCGCAGCGCCTGAAGAGCGGGAATCTGAAATACGTTGCGCAACAGGCGCTCGCGTCTCCCATCATCGAGCTTTTCGGAGCAATTACGATCGTCCTGCTGCTCACGGTAGCGCGTCTTCAAGTGAAGAGCGCAACCATGACGGCCGGCACGTTTACGGGTTTCGTGTTGGCCCTAGTGCTGCTCTACGAGCCCATCAAGCGGCTCACGAATATCCACAATATCTTTCAGCAGGGCGTCGGCGCGGCGATGAAGGTATTTGAATACCTCGACCGTCAGAGGGCCGTAGGAGATAAGCCGAACGCGATTCGGCTGACGCGATTCGAGAAGAGCATTCGATTTGAAAACGTCCGGTTCAGCTATCCGGGAGCTCCGGATCGGCCGGTGCTCGAGGACATCGATCTCGAGGTTAAAGCGGGCGAAGTGGTTGCGCTGGTAGGGGCGAGCGGCGCGGGAAAAACCACTCTGGCGAATCTGGTGCCTCGATTTTACGACGCGGTTGACGGCGCCGTGCGGCTGGACGGCAAGGATGTCCGGGATATACGGCTGACAAGTCTCCGGGAAAACATCAGCATCGTCGCTCAGGACACGTTTCTGTTTAACGATTCGATCTTCGATAACATCGCGTACGGCCGTCCCGACGCCAAGCCGGAGGACGTTCTTGCGGCTGCGAAAACTGCCCTTGCCGACGAATTTATCGACAAGCTGCCCAAGGGCTACGAGACGATAATCGGCGAACGCGGGACGAAGCTAAGCGGCGGACAGCGGCAGCGCATTGCCATCGCCCGCGCGCTGTTGAAGGACGCCCCGATTCTGATCCTTGATGAAGCGACTTCTCATTTGGATACCGAGTCGGAGAGGCTGGTACAACAGGCACTCACCGCGCTGATGAGGCGCCGGACGGTGCTTGTTATTGCCCATAGGCTTTCAACGATTCGACACGCCGACAAGATCGTGGTGCTGGACGCGGGCAGAGTTGCGGAGATCGGCACGCATGACAAGCTGATCGCTTTCGGCGGCATCTACCACCACCTACATGAACTTCAGCACGCCGATTCCAATGCGGTCGCGGGCTGAATTGGCAGCTTACGGGCAGACGCCAGCCGTGAGTTCTCCCACCAACGCCACGTCGGCATCCATTAGGAGCATGACGGGGTTTGCGCTCGTCCGCAGGCAAACGACCGCGGGGGAGTTGACGCTAAGTTTGCGCAGCGTCAATCATCGAGGCATTGACCTCCATTTTCATTATTCTGGCGACCTCGCGCCTCTCGAGAACAGCATCCGCGGGCTTCTGAAACAGCATATTGCGCGCGGGCACGTGGAACTGCGCGCTTCGCTGGCGCGCGATGCGGAATCCGTGCGCGGTTCGTATAACCGGGAACTGCTTAGCCAATACATCTCTTCATTTCGCCAGGCCTGCCATGATTTTCAAATCAACGCGCAACCAGATTTAAACGCGCTGTTTCAAATGCCCGGTGTGCTCGAAAACGCGCGGCACAGCGGGGATTTCGACCCTGGCTTTGAAGTGGAAATCATGGATGCGCTTCGAAGTTGTATAGAAGAGCTGAATTCATATCGGGAGCGCGAAGGCGAGGAGCTGTACTGCGGGATCCGGCGAGAAATTCAGGCGATTGAAGAGCGCCGGCGCGAGGTGGCAGAGCTGCGGGAGCAGTTACTCCCGCGCTTGTGTGACATGCTTCGCGAACGGCTGGGCGACGTGCTGCGAGACGCAGATATCCCGGAAAGCCGTTTGATAGAAGAAGCCGCGTTGCTGGCGAATCGGTCCGATATCGCCGAGGAATTGACACGATTACACGTCCATTCGGATGAGTTGAATCGCATCTTGCGGAGTGGCGGGGAGATCGGGAAAAAGATCGATTTTCTGCTGCAAGAGATGAATCGCGAGACGAATACGATGCTGTCCAAGACCGCGGGTGCGGGAGAAGTGGGCCTTCGCATCACGAATCTCGGCGTGGAGATGAAGAGCGCAATCGAGAAGATCCGGGAATTGGCGCTCAATCTCGAATAATCAGCCGCGAACGCATGAGCATCGTTTTCGTAATCTCCGCGCCCTCGGGGTCCGGCAAATCCACGTTGGTAGGAGAGCTGTTGGCCAGCGATTTAGGCTTGCGATTTTCCGTCTCGTACACGACCCGCACGCCCCGCGGCAACGAAAAGCCGGGCGAGAGCTACAACTATATTTCGCGGCAGGAATTTACCAGCCGAATCGCCCGCGGCGAGTTCCTGGAGCATGCGGAAGTCTTCGGCAACCACTACGGAACGCACCGAAGCATCCTCGAACAGGCCCGCAGCGAGGGTAAGGATCTCATACTCGACATTGACGTTCAGGGTGCGAGACAATTGAAGCAGAGCATTCCAGAGGCTGTCAGTATATTCATCCTTCCTCCCTCTCGCGATATTTTGGAGCAGCGGTTGCGGGCCCGGTCAGAGGATTCGGAGGAAGTGATCCAGCGCCGTTTGAAAGACGCCGTCCAGGAAATCGGAAACTACAACGAATACGACTACGTGATAGTGAACCACCAAGTGGAGGAATCCGTGGGAACGTTGATGGCGATTATTAAAGCGGAGCGAGTCCGGCGAACTCGCGTGGAAGACAGAATACGGCCAATACTCAAGAGCTTTGAGTAGCAGCGCATCTTCAGAGTTTTTATGAACGCGAAATGCCGGCGAGCTTCTTGACGCCGGTTTTAGGAGGAATTATGGCAGATACGCCCAGAAGCAATGCATCGTATTGCATTCCAGATGACGCCGATGCAAGCACGTATCGGTTTATTATCGTTTCGGCGAAGCGCGCGCGGCAATTGCAAAACGGGCAGCGCAGCGTCCTTCCGGCGGTAAACAAGAAACCAACCGTTCTCGCGATGGAAGAAGTGCGCCGGGGGCTTGTTCCGTACGGCGACGCGACCCAGGAAGAGCAAGAGGTCTTTACGGAATAACTCGCCGATGCGCATTGCAGTTGGAGTCGGCGGGGGAATTGCGGCGTACAAGTCGGCCGAGCTTGTGCGCATTTTGGAACAGCGCGGTCACGAAATTCAAGTCGTAATGACGAAGGCCGCGCAGCAGTTCGTGCAACCGCTGACGTTTGCCGCTTTAACGGGACGCAAAGTCATCACGGACCTGTTCGCTCAAGGAAGCGAGCCCAATACGCTATCGAGCGCAGTGGAGCATATCGCCGTCGCACAGGAAAACGATGTGCTCGTTGTAGCGCCGGCCACCGCCGATTTGCTCGCGAAATTCGCATACGGCTTCGCGGACGATTTCCTTTCGACTCTTTATCTCGCGTTTACCGGTCACGTGGTGCTTGCTCCGTCAATGAATACCGCCATGTGGGAGCACCCGGCGACCCGGACAAACCTGGAGCTTCTTTCGAATCGGGGATGCTCCATCGTCAATCCCGGAGATGGTTGGCTCGCCTGCGGAACGATCGGGGCCGGCCGCCTGGCCGATGCCGTCGCAGATCGCCGATCACATCGAGTCGCTTCACCCGCCGCAAACGGGATCTCTCGGGAGAAGTGATTGTGATCACGGCAGGCCCGACCCAAGAGCCGCTCGATCCTGTGCGCTACATCAGCAACCGATCCAGCGGCAAGATGGGATACGCTTTGGCCCGCGCGGCGGCGGAACGCGGCGCGAAGGTACTGCTCATTTCCGGGCCGGTCAGCATTGCGCCGCCGGAAAACCTGCAGTTCATCTCCGTTCGCACGGCAAACGAAATGCGGAACGCAGTGCTCGACAATCTCGAGGACGCAACAATGATTATCAAGAGCGCTGCGGTCGCCGACTATCACGCTTCTCACGTTTCCAAGGAAAAGTTGAAGAAAACGGCGGCGCGGCTTTCGCTTGAATTAGACCCGACCCCGGATATCCTGGCAGAAATCGGGCAGCAGAAAGGCGACCGCCTGCTGATCGGCTTTGCCGCCGAAACACACAATCTTGTCGAAGAAGCCCGGCGCAAAATGCTGGCGAAAAACTGCGATATGGTTGTCGGAAATCTTGTGAGTCAGGAGGGCGTCGGGTTCGAATCCGACCAGAACGAAGTGGAAATCATCACGCGCTCTGGCGACCGAATACACGCTGGACCCGCGGACAAGAAGGAGATCGCCGAGCGCATTTTGGACGCTGCCGGGTTGCTGCGCCTGTCGCTTCGCGCCGTCGACAGGTCGGCCTGACATCTCGCGAGTATGACGGTCGAACAGATTCGGAGCTATCTCGCGTTTTATCGCGATTTGGACTTTGATTCGCTCTACCGGCGGATGATGCCCACGGCCGGGTATGGCCGGCCCGTACAGGACAATATTTCACTGACTCCTGTTTCGATCACTGCGCCGCAAACCATCTCGGCCAGCGTTGCGCTCGAAGAAATTCGGGCGGAATTGATGGATTGCAGACGCTGCCGGCTGTGCGAAGGCCGAACGACGATCGTCTTCGGATCGGGAAACGCGGAGTCGCCGCTCGTGTTTGTCGGCGAAGGTCCCGGTGCGGAGGAAGACGCGCAAGGATTGCCATTCGTCGGCCGCGCCGGTCAGTTGCTGACGCAGATGATCGAGAACACCGCATCGAAGGAAGGCATACCCATCCGCAGATCGGACGTGTACATCTGCAATGTCGTGAAGTGCCGGCCGCCGGAAAATCGCACTCCGCTCCCTGACGAAATGGAAATCTGCGGCCAATTTTTATTCCGGCAACTCACGGCCATCAAACCGAAGGCGATCTGCGTCTTAGGCGCGACGGCGATGAAGGCGCTGTTGAATACCAAGGACGGAATCACGAAATCACGCGGAAAATGGCACAAATGGCGAGATATTCCCGTGATGGTAACGTATCATCCCTCTTATCTTTTGCGCCAATATAACCAGACTGCCCGGCGCGAAGCCTGGGAAGATCTCAAGAGCTTGCTTCACTTCGTCTATGATTGAAACCTGCCGTGGATAGCGGGCGCCGGGGACGTGTTCATCAGCTTTGAAGGAACGGAGGGAAGCGGCAAATCGACGCAGATGCGGCTGCTGGTGGAGCGTTTGCGTCGAATGGGCCTACCTGTAACGGAAAATCAGGAGCCGGGGGCGACCGTGATCGGCAGCCAGATTCGCCGCATACTCCTCGATCCGGCCCACCAGGAGATGGCGCCTCTCACGGAGCTGCTGTTGATGTTTGCTTCGCGCACGCAAGCGGCCGCGGAAATCATTCTTCCCGCTCTCGAGCGCGGAGACATCGTCGTGAGCGACCGATTCACGGATTCGACTCTTGCCTACCAGGGTGAAGCACGCGGTCTCGGATTTGGCGCCGTGCGTGCCGCGCATCGGCTCTCGCTGGGATCTCTGATGCCGGATCTTACCGTCTGCATCGCTCTGGATCTCGAAACAGGGCTCGCACGGGCTCATCGTCGGAATGAGGGTAGCCTTCTGGACGACCGGGAGGCGCGGCTCGATCAACAATCGCTCGAGTTCCACAAGCGCGTGAGCGAAGGCTATCAAAAAATCGCTGCATTGGATCCCCGACGCTTCCGGATCGTGGACGGAAGCGGCGATCCCGCAACGGTCGCGGAGAGAGTTTGGTCGGAAGTGGAGCCGCTGCTCCCGAATGTCTCTGTGAATCTCGCGAGCGAGCGTCGCTGATGGCCGCACTCAAAGATTTTTTCGGCAATTCGAACATCGCGGAGACGCTTGCGCAGACCGTCAATCGAAATCGGATTCCGCAGACCATTCTGCTGAGTGGCCCCGTGGGCGTGGGCAAAGCCACGCTTGCCAGGCGTTTCGGCGCTCTTCTGCTCGGCGACGCAGAGAAGATTGAGCGCGATGACTTAAGCTTGCCGGCCAATCTGGAGCTGGTGGAGGCGCGCGAGAAATGGACCTCCGAGAAGCGCGCCGATGATCCCCTGTTCTTCTCGACACACCCGGATTTCGTCACTTTTGCTCCGGACGGTCCGTTAGGCCAGATTACGATCCAGCAAATGCGATTGCTCCGAGAGCGTGCGCAACTTCGCCCGAACCGCGGGAGTCATCGCGTTTTTCTGATTGATCATCTGGAGCGCGCCAACGAGCAGGCGGCCAACTCGCTTCTTAAAGTGCTCGAGGAACCTCCGGAACATCTGGTGATCATTGCCACCGCAGAAAATCTTTACGATCTTTTGCCCACGATTCGCTCTCGATCAGTCGTCTTTCAGTTGGCGCGGTTATCGGACAGCGAGATGCTGGCATTTATGGAATCGCGAAACTTGCCGGATGCGAACGCCCGAATCGCGTTGGCTGAGGGAAGTCCCGGAATCGCGGTACAGTTGCAATTGGAGCAGTTCCGGGAACGCCGTGCGCTCGTTTTATCTGCGCTCGAATGCGGCGCGGGAGTTGTGCCATTTTCAAGTTGGGTGGCGAATTCAGAGTCCTTCGCCAGCCGAAAATCCGAGAAGCTGGAGACCTATTTGAAGCTCGCGTATTCAGTCGTCGAGGACGTTCTTCGCGTGCATCAGGGGCGCCCCGCCGCAACCAGCCGCGATCTCCAGCCGCGCATCGCCGCCATTTCGCAGCGAATTACGTTCGAGTGGATTGAACGCGCCGTGCGTCTGCTGGATGAGCTGGTCGAAATGGGAAGGCGTAATATTCAGAAAGTGCCGGCGATGGACGCTTTCGTGGTTCGTCTTCGCGAGGACAATGTCCAGGAACTGAAGTGAGGGAAAATGATAGACGAGAGCCGTTCAGAAAAGCTCATCAGAAAGCCGGTTCGCAGTTCTTCGGAAGTGAAAGAAATCATCCGGCGCCCCCCACTCGTGAAAAAGACTACACCGCCCGATCAGACGAATGCCGAGCAGTTTTACTACTCGAAGCAGATGCAAAGCAAGACGCCCATGATCGTAGTGCTCACGGACGGCGAACAACTGGAAGGCGTAATCGAATGGTATGACCGCGAGTGCCTGAAATTGAACCGCAACGGCGCTCCAAATCTGCTGCTGTTTAAGCGGTGCATCAAATACATGTACAAAGCAGAGCCGGAATAAATTACACCGCGCTACCCGCTGCGAGCGGTCGCGCCATCAGCAGTTCAGGTATAAGCTGTGGCTCTGCGTGGGCAAAATGTGACGCCACTCGCGAATGATCTCGCGGTACGTTTGCCCGGCCGGCCGGATTCGGCGATCGAGGTCATAAAGTCCGAGTGGATTCACGTGCCCGTCGTCTTTTACGAGCGCCGAATCCCAATCTACCTGGTCGGTGAGACTGTAATACGTGAACCCGATCATCGGAACACCATCCTCGCGAAGCCGGTGCACGTTTGCCCATTCCTTCCGAATCCAGGACGGGGCGCGGTCCTGATCGGGCAGGTTGGTTTCCGTGTGCATGACCGGTAAGTGGTAGCGGTCGAAGTATTGGTGAGTAATGACGTAGTATCCGAAGATTTCCCCGGACGCCATTACGGAACCGTTGTTTGCGACCAGATGCTCATTCGTCTCGTAATAGTCGGTTCCCATAACACAGTGTTCCTTGCGGTGATTGTTGCAGAACCAGTGATACTCCGGACGCGTCATGCCGTTGTCCATCAGATACTCATACATGTCGAACGTGACCGGCTGGCCGTAAGTGAGATCGAGCGATAGAAAACGCTTTTGGTTATAGATGTACGCGGTGGCAGCGCACGAAGGGTTCATCGGGTGATTGAATTCCGATGCCTCACTCTGGATAAAGATGGCTTTGGGTTGAACGTCAAGAATCGCATGCATGGCCAGCACATTCGCCTTGCATAGATTGTGCAGAGCGGTAACGAATGCGCGATCGCTCGATAGCCTCTCGTTCCACCAGCCGAATTGCGCGGAAAACGTTGCGGCGATATAAATCTCGTTGATGGGCGTGAAGAATTTAACCCAATCGAAGCGTTCTGCGAAGGCCTTGCAGTATTCGGCAAATAGGGGCGGCCAATCTTTGTTTTGAAAATCGCCGATCCAGTCCGGAACGCCGAAGTGGCACAGATCAGCGATGGGCGTGATACCGAGCTTTCGCAATCTCCGAAACGTCAGGTCCGAAAATTCCCAGTCATATTTCCCCGGCCCCAAATGGGTTTTGTAGTAAGGCGGGCCATATCGAAGGAACTCCGTTCCAAGCTCGCTAGTGAGCTCGAAATCTTCTTCCCAACACTCGTAGTGACGGCATTTCTCCATTTCGTCCACTCGTTTCGTGGATCCGTCGGGCAGCGCAATCGTCGGATAGCTGTTCTCGATTCCGGTGGCAAACATGAACTGCGCCATGAAGATTCTCCTATGCGACCGGTCCGCTTTCTTTCGTTTTGTCCTTGAACGCAAGGCGGTAAGCCCTGCGTTGAGCGGCCTCTTCGAAGCGGCGGGTCTCTTCTTCCGTTTCAGGCACAATCTGCGGTAACACCACGCGGTGTCCCTCGCGATCGAGCGCGACAAAGGTCAAATACGCTGAGGATGTGTGTTTGATCTCGCCCGTGTGAAGGTTCTCCACCCACACCTTCACGCCGACTTCCATCGAGGTCCGGAAGACGCGGTTCACTTGCGATTTTAGCCGGGCAAGCTCTCCAATACGGATCGGGTGCAAGAACGTCATCTGATCGATGGAAGCGGTCACGACGGGCACCCGCGCGTGACGCATGGCAGCAATCGCGCCACACAAGTCGACAAGATGCATGACGTGGCCGCCCAGCATGCTGCCCAGCGAATTCGCATCATTCGGCAAGCAGATTTCCGCATAGTCGGATTCTGTTTCGCGAACCGTGCGGCTGTTTGCTCCGCGCGCACGCTTCAATGCCGGTTCCAATTCCATATGCGATATGCGAAGACCTGGACGATCAGCTTGGGAAATGCTCTAGGTAGCTGCGGCAGAACGCGGAGATCTGCGCGCGAATGCACATGTCCGGGATCTCCGGATCCATCCGCCCGCCACTGGGAAAGTACTGGACGGAATACCAGCGCGCGGGAACATGATTTTCCTCTTCCACGCACGTGATCTCCAGGCTAGCCCCGGTACGCCGCGCCACGTCGAACCGCAAAGCAGACCGTGAGTCCTGCGAAGGAAAATGTTTGCAGCGAGCCGTTCGAGTATCCATGGTTGCAACAGCGAAAACGCAGCGCGCCGGGTATGGGGAACGGCTCACAGCCGGCATGACAAAGCCCGTCATACTCGTCGATCAGCGGAAGCCGCGCATTCGCGTACTTTGGATCTGCGGCACGGCACAGCGGCTCAAAATACGGGCAGGGCATAACGATGTATCCAGTATA